>NZ_JAMBOJ010000001.1 GCF_023715565.1 Cytobacillus firmus
AAACGAAATGGGTCTCGCGTTAATGGCAGTGAATTTAAGGAAATTCACTGCCAAAAAATAAGAATTTAAAGAATTAATACCCTGAAATAAGAGAAAGGTGAATTTGAGCGCACTCAAATTCACCTTTCTTACTATCTGAAGCTAGTTTTGTCCCAGCCCCTTCCTGATATCATTATCCCTGCAGCAGCGCTTTTACACGTGCTACAACGTTATCTACTGTGAATCCGTATTCTTCCATAATTTTTTCACCTGGTGCAGATGCGCCGAAGGTATCAATTGCTAGAACATCGCCTTCGTCTCCTGCATAGCGGTGCCAGCCAAGTGAAGATCCCATTTCAATGGCAAGACGTTTCTTGACTGTTTTAGGAATTACGCTTTCTTTGTACTCTTTTGATTGAGCTTCAAAGCGGTCCCAGGCAGGCATGCTTATTACAGATGCATGGATGCCTTCACCTTCAAGAACTTTTTGAGCTTCAACTGCGAGGCTGACTTCTGATCCCGCAGCAAGCAATAATACATCCGCATTACTGTTAGAAGCTGGTGATACAACATATCCGCCTTTTTGTACGCCTTCGTATGCCGTTGAATCCGTTCCTTTTAATGTAGGAAGGTTCTGACGTGTCAATACTAATGCAGTTGGCTTGTTTGTTGATTCAATTGCTGTTTTCCAGGCAGCTGCTGTTTCATTTCCGTCAGCGGGACGGACAACAGACAGGTTTGGCATTGCACGCAAAGCAGCTAGCTGTTCTACAGGCTCATGTGTAGGGCCGTCTTCACCGACAGCGATACTGTCATGTGTGAAAACATACGTTACAGGCAAGTTCATAAGTGCCGCCAGACGGATTGACGGACGAAGGTAATCAGAGAACACGAAGAATGTTCCGCCGAATACTTTTAGTCCGCCGTGAAGCGCCATTCCATTCAATGCAGCACCCATTGCAAATTCACGTACACCGAACCAGATGTTGCGGCCATCAAATGATTCAGCCGTAAAGTCACCTGTCCCTTTAATCATTGTTTTGTTGGAGCCTGCAAGGTCTGCGGATCCGCCAAAGAATGAAGGCAGGTTCTGAGCGATAGCATTTAGCACTTCTCCTGAAGAAGCACGGCTAGCAAGGCTCTTTCCTTCTTCATATACGGGGATGTCTTTATCCCAGCCACCTGAAAGCTCGCCGTTGATCGCCTGCTCAAGCTGTTTTCCTAACTCAGGATATACTTCTTTATACTGTGCAAAAAGTTCTTCCCATTCCTGCTGCTTTTTCGCACCGTGATCAACAACTTGCTGTTTAAAGTGATCATATACTTCCTGTGGAACATGGAAGTCTTCTTCGAATGTCCATTTATAAGCTTCTTTTGTTAATTTCAATTCATCAGCACCAAGTGGAGCGCCGTGAACATCAGATTTACCTGATTTGTTTGGAGAGCCATAGCCGATGACTGTTTTCACTTCAATCATTGTCGGACGGATTTCATCCTGTTTCGCTTCTTCAATGGCTTTTGCGATTTCGTGAAGATCATTGCCGTCTTCTACACGGATGTACTGCCAGCCGTATGACTTGAAGCGCTGTGCAACACTTTCAGAGAAAGATTTATCAAGGTCTCCATCGAGTGAGATATCATTTGAATCATAAAGAACAACCAATCGGCCCAGCTTCAAGTGACCGGCAAGAGAAGCAGCTTCAGCAGAAACGCCTTCCATAAGGTCTCCGTCACCGCAGATGCTGTATGTATAATGATCAACAACATTGAAGTTGTCTTTATTGTATGTTGCAGCTAAGTGGCGTTCAGCCATAGCCATTCCGACAGCCATAGCAATACCTTGTCCTAATGGGCCTGTTGTTGCGTCAACACCAGGTGTATGGCCGAATTCAGGGTGACCTGGAGTCTTGCTTCCCCACTGTCTGAACTCTTTAATATCATTCATGGAAACATCATAGCCTGAAAGATGAAGAAGGCTATATAAAAGCATAGAGCCATGTCCTGCAGAAAGGACAAAACGGTCACGGTTGAACCATTCCGGGTTTTTCGGATTGTGGTTCATGAAGCGTGTCCAAAGTGTATAAGCCATTGGAGCAGCCCCCATTGGCATGCCAGGATGGCCGGAGTTCGCCTTTTCAATGGCGTCAATTGATAAAGTACGAATGGAACTGATGGATAGTTCATCTGTGTGATTAAACATTCAATACATCCTTTCGAGTAGTAATTCTTCACTCTTTTAATATTATCGGGTGTCTCTTTTTTTCACAACTAATAGGGTCAGGTAAGAGACCAAAAAAGCCGGTTTGTTACTATATTGACACAAAAAGACCCGGCTTATGTAAAAAAACGGAGATAGATCCCTATGCCATCTCCTCTATTAAAAGAAGGAATACAACGCAGTGTATCCCTTGCAATTATATTATTAGTGAAGGCGGTTTTTATTTTGGAATTCTTTCAGCTTTTTCGGAGTTACGTCGTTTCCTTTCGGGTCAACGATTGTAACACCCTTCAGCGTGTTTAACATGCCAGAGCGGAAAGTCTCCAAATACTCTTTGCGCAAAGACGTCTGTTCTTTCGCTTCTGCTTCTGTCAGTCCGGATTCCTTGGCCTTCTTTGCCAATTCATTAATTCGGGCAAGTTTTTGTTTAGGCAGCATTTAGTAAAACTCCTTTATATCAAAAGATTACCTTTGAATATTTCTGAGGGAAGTTTTTATTATACAGCAGCTTCAGATGTGGAACAATACTGAAACTCATATGCCATCATACTAAAAATGAGCACCTTTTACAAGAAAAGTGCTCTACTCAGCAAGTGAATCAATATGTTCTTTATACCTTCTATGAACAGTTGCTTTAGAAATATTATAGCCAAACCCCCTAAGAGTCGCAGCTATTTCAGCAAATGTTAACTCGTTCTTCCTTAGCCGGACAATTTCCTCTATCGGCACTTCTATTCTTTCCCTTCCGCCATTTGCGCCCTGATTACTTAGGTTTTTCTCGGGCCTGTATCCGTTATCAACAGCCCGCTGCATGCCGCGTCTGATTTTGATATTATGCAGCTTTCGCTGATACTCCTCTACCATTCCTACAATGCTCAGCACCATCGAATCTGATTCCGAAAGCTCCAGCTTGCCATTATTCGAGATGCTGTATAACTGGACTTCTTCTTTAAAGATGCAATGGAGAATCGCAATTTTTGCATTTCCCCTCCCCAGCCTTGTTTCATCCTGGATGAGAACAACCTTAATATTCTTTTGTTTAATTAAGTCTAAAAGTTCCAATATGCCGTCTCTTTCGAGATCGTATCCGCTGGCCTGTTCGCGGATGACCTTGACTACTTCAAAGCCATGCTTTTCTGCCAGGTTCAAAAGCTCTTCTTCCTGTCTTGAAAGGGATGTTTCCTGAGTATCCTTTGTAGTACTGACTCTGCAGTAAATAATTGCTTTCATAACTTCTCCTTATTCGTTAAGATTTGAACTGGCAAGCTCTTTATATGGCTGGTCATCCAGGGCTTTAACTGGAATAACAATTTCATCACCGGGAAAAATCCTTCCTGCTGCTATCCCATTATTTCGTTCCACCCAATTAATAAATTGATCTGTAGACAGAGAATGCTCAGCAGAAAATGTTTCAGCAATCTTCCATAAAGAATCCCCCTCTGCAACTGTGACTTTCACAAACTTTTCCTTGTCAGGCGTTTCTATTTGCATGAGCATTATAAATGCTGCTGCCACACTTAAAGCGAAGAGAATAATAGCATAAGAATATGATTTCCACAATTTGTTCAGCATGATATACCACCTCTTAAAGAATATATGTTCGTATTTTATGTTTTTATTATAGACCGAACATTTGTTTTGTGTCAATAAACATTCGAACTTATGTTTGTATCATATGGTAATTGATGCTATAATTGAGACAATAAAAACACATACGAGGTGCGTAAAGATGGTGAAATTATCTAAAAGACAGCAAGATATATTGGAGTTTATAAAAGAAGAAGTTAAATTAAGAGGATATCCTCCTTCTGTAAGGGAAATTGGGGAAGCAGTCGGTCTGGCTTCAAGCTCGACCGTTCACGGCCATCTCGCAAGGCTTGAAAGTAAAGGGCTGATTCGCAGGGACCCTACTAAACCTCGTGCTATTGAAATTTTAGATTTGGACGAGGCTTCTAACATTCCCAAGGTCAGCGCAGTTAATGTTCCAATTGTAGGTAAAGTAACAGCAGGGCAGCCGATAACTGCAATTGAAAATGTTGAAGAATACTTCCCGCTGCCGGAAAGAATGGCACCTGCTGACGAGCATGTTTTCATGCTTGAAATCATGGGTGAAAGTATGATTGAAGCAGGAATCCTTGATGGAGACTATGTAATCGTTAAACAGCAGAGCACTGCTAATAATGGAGATATTGTGGTTGCCATGACAGAGGAAGACGAAGCAACTGTCAAGAGATTCTTTAAAGAAAAAGACTTTATTCGACTACAGCCGGAAAACTCGACAATGGAACCAATTATCCTCCGAAATGTTTCTATTCTTGGAAAGGTAATTGGTGTATACCGCCATATGCATTAATAGATTGTTAAAAAGCAGGCATCCTTTGCCTGCTTTTATTTGTTCCTATTTTAAGCAGGTTAGCAGTTCCTATTACCTGGTACTATCAGTGAAATGATACGAAAGTAACTGATACTTTTCTGTTTGCATAAGGTTACAGTCATGTATGACTAATTTATAATTCAGAAAATTCGGTATTTTTATGCATATTATTTTATAATCATTTTCTATATAATGGTAATACACCGAGAATCAACCTAAGGTCGCTTTTCCAAAATCTCGACTTTAGGAGTGTGAAGAAAAAATGTTTTTGAACATTACCTTCGCTTTGTTGATTGGTGGGCTGGTTGGTGTCGTTGGACATATTCGGAAAGAAGGCAAAATGGTTAAACCCAGAAGGACAAAAAAATTCATCTATCTGGGGGTCTTTGAAGAAGTAATCATGGGGGCTTTAGCGGCTGTTTTTCTGGTCGTAACTTCAGATCCTGACTCCGCCTTAAAGGTAGTTCTCCTAGCGGTGATTGCAGGATTTGGAGGAGATGCATTACTGACATGTCTCGACTTCTTAAAAATAAGACATAAAGAATAGAGAGATGCAGCAGAGATAGAAATTATTTATTAATACCTCGTTCATTTGAGAACGGGGTTTTTGCATTTCCATAATAAGAACCCCTAGCTCTATCAGCCAGGGGTTTTAATAATTCTTAATACATGCTCAAGTATTGCTCGCGCTCCCAAGGATGAACTTGCGTACGGAACATATCCCATTCAATTTCTTTTGCTTCGATGAAATGTTCGAAGATGTGGTCTCCAAGAGCAGAAACAATAACTTCATCTCTCTTTAACTCTTCAAGTGCAGCTGCCAATGTAGGAGGCAGGTCCTTGATTCCCTCTTCCTCACGTTCTTCTTTTGTCATTACATAGATATTGCGATCGACTGGAGCAGGCGGAGTCATTTTATTTTTAATTCCGTCCAGACCAGCTTTTAATAATACGGCCATCGCAAGGTATGGGTTAGCTGCTGGGTCAACGCTTCGCACCTCAACACGTGTACTTACACCGCGGGAAGCAGGAATACGGATTAGAGGTGAACGGTTTTGAGCAGACCAGGCAACATAGCAAGGTGCTTCGTAGCCAGGAACCAAACGCTTGTATGAGTTAACGATAGGATTTGTCACTGCTGTGAATGCAGTTGCATGGTTTACGATGCCAGCAATAAAGTGGCGGGCATCATCACTTAGCTGAAGATCGCCAGTTTCATTAAAGAACGCATTCTTGCCATCCTTGAATAGTGAAACGTTGCAGTGCATTCCGGATCCGCTGACACCGAATAATGGCTTCGGCATAAATGTCGCATGTAAGCCATGCTTGCGGGCAATTGTTTTAACAACCAGCTTGAATGTCTGAATTTGGTCACAAGCTGTTAAAGCATCTGCGTATTTAAAGTCGATTTCGTGCTGCCCAGGGGCAACCTCATGGTGAGATGCTTCAATTTCGAAGCCCATTTCTTCCAGCTCAAGTACGATGTCACGGCGGCAGTTTTCACCAAGATCTGTTGGAGCAAGGTCGAAGTACCCGCCATTGTCGTTCAGTTCAAGAGTCGGCTCTCCTGCATGGTCAAGCTTGAAAAGAAAGAATTCCGGTTCCGGCCCTAAGTTAAAATCTGTGTAGCCAAGGTCTTCCATTTCTTGAAGGATGCGTTTCAGGTTGCTTCGCGGATCACCAAGGAATGGAGTTCCATCCGGATTATAGATGTCACAAATCAGACGTGCCACTTTGCCTTTTTCAGCAGTCCAAGGAAACACTACCCAAGTATCAAGGTCTGGATATAGATTCATATCTGATTCTTCAATGCGCACGAAACCTTCGATTGAAGATCCATCAAACATCATTTTGTTATCAAGTGCTTTTTCAAGCTGGCTGATCGGAATTTCCACATTCTTGATTGTTCCAAGAATATCCGTAAATTGCAAACGGACAAATTTGACATTTTCCTCTTCTGAAATACGTTTAATATCTTCTTTGGTAAACTTCGCCATTGGTAGTTCCTCCCTTAATATACATGAGTGATTTATTTTTTGGCTCTGTTAATGTGCGCCCGGAAATCCAAGACATTATCAACGAGCTAAAAAGGCTTTCTTAATGGAAAAAGCGGTGGATGTTGCCCTGATGTGATGAAGAGCGATTAAAACGCCCTGCCTGCACAATTTCCTTCCGAAGAAGTTTCCTGATTTCTTCATCCGAAAGATCACGCCTCGCTTTTTCAGCTTGCTTATTCATAGTTTCAGTCAGTGCTTGCTGTTGTTTGACGAAAAAAAGCTGCTTGATCCCGGCCATATTTACACCTTGATCTATTAAATCTTTAATTTCCAAAAGGACATCGATGTCATTTAAGGAAAACAGCCTTCTATTTCCGTCAGTTCTTGCTGGAGAAATTAATTGGTGTTCTTCATAGTAGCGAATCTGCCTGGCAGTCAGGTCAGTCAGCTGCATGACAGTACCAATTGGGAAAAGCGGCATGGAACGTCGAATCTCGCTTCCAGTCAACTATTTCTCCCCCTTTTCAATTACTTCTTGATCATATTATATGTAATGTCAGAAAATATGTCAATGATATGTTAGATTTTATAACATGTTTTTTTCAAAAAATTTTCACCTTTCATATTTTCATATAATTCTCAGTTAAGCAAAAGAAAGGGACAGCTGACTAAGCAGCTGTCCCTTTTATATTTACCTAATTTATTTGAACTAAACCCTTTTCCAGCAATTGGTTCAGCGCAATGCATACAGCCATTTTTACATGCGAATAAGTAAGACCGCCCTGTACATAGGCTACGTAGGGAGGTCTGATCGGACCGTCTGCAGTCAGCTCAATGCTTGCACCCTGGATAAAAGTGCCTGCTGCCATGATGACATCATCTTCATATCCCGGCATATATGCAGGGTAGGCTGTTACATGGGAATTAACTGGTGATGCAAACTGAATCGCCTGGCAAAAGGCAACCATTTTTTCTTTATCATCAAATTGGACAGATTGGATTAAATCAGTTCTTTTACTGTCCCATTTTGGATTGGAGTTCATTCCAAGCTGCTCAAGCAGAGCTGCTGTAAAAACCGCCCCTTTCAGCGCCTGGCCGACAACGTGCGGAGCAAGAAAAAAGCCCTGATACATTTCCTGAAGGCTGTATAGGGACGCACCCGCTTCTGAACCAATTCCCGGAGAAGTCATTCTATAAGAGCAGGCTTCCACCCATTCTTTCCTTCCGACAAGATATCCGCCAGTCTTAGCAATGCCGCCGCCAGGATTTTTAATCAGCGATCCGGCCATCAAATCTGCCCCAACATGGCACGGCTCTCTGTCCTCTACAAACTCCCCATAACAATTGTCAACAAAAACAACCGCATCCGGCTTAATTTCCTTTACAAACTTAATCATTTCTTTAATTTGTTCAATTGTGAAAGATGGTCTTGTTGCGTATCCTTTAGAGCGCTGAATGCCGATCATTTTCGTGTTGGGCTTGATGGCTTTTTCGATTGCAGGATAATTTATGCTTCCATCTTCATTCAGCGGGATGCTATTGTATCCAATCCCGAACTCTTTCAGCGAGCCGTTGCCTGTTCCACGGATTCCCACAATTTCTTCAAGTGTGTCATACGGCTTGCCTGTTATGTACAGCAATTCATCACCCGGCCGCAATACACCAAAGAGTGCAATTGAAATGGCATGGGTGCCGGAAATAATCTGAGGACGTACTAGTCCCGCTTCCCCGCCGAATACCTCGGCATAAATGTTTTCCAACGTATCCCTGCCGATGTCATCATAACCATAGCCGGTTGATGGCATAAAATGAGAATCGCTGACTTTGAAATTTTGAAAGCTTTTTAATACCCGGAATTGGTTCTCATCAATCCGCTCTTCAATGTTCTTTAATACGCCTGAAATTTGCTGCCCTACTTCTTTTACTATCGGCTGCAGCTTTTTTCCTTGTGATAACTGTTGAAACATGATGTTCTCCTAACTATACAGTATATTTCGTTAAAGGTCCTGAGATTTGATGATCTTCGAGGTAATAACCCTTGCATATATAGAGTTCTTTGTCTTCATTAAAGGTTAATTCCCTCAGGATGGTTTCATTCTTAAGCTGGGATAGCAGTTTACCTTCTGTTGAAGGCACTTCAACATGGTACTGCTTCATCATCCCCAGGATTATCTGCTCAATTTTCCGTTTCAGCTCATTGCGGTCATCTTCTTCGAAGGCGCTGATCTGAATCGTTTCTGTCCTGGCGGTCGGGACAAAATCAGGATGCCTTAGATCTCTTTTATTATATACCGTCAGCTGCGGTATTTTATCATTTTCCAAATCTTCTATTAGTTTATTTACCGTCTGCTCATGCTGGTAATAATCCGGATTGGACATATCAACTATATGAAGAAGGAGATCCGCTTCCTTTACTTCTTCCAGGGTGGATCGGAAGGCCGCAATCAGTGTAGTCGGCAAATCCTGAATAAATCCAACTGTATCTGTCACAAGTGTAATGAAACCGCTTGGCAAAATCAGCTTGCGGGTCATTGGGTCAAGAGTGGCAAACAGCTGGTTCTCTTCGTATGAATCAGCTTCAGACAGCCTGTTGAAGATTGTGGACTTTCCAGCATTTGTATAGCCGACAAGCGCAATTTGAAATGCTTTGTTTTTCTTTCTCCGTTCACGGTACCTGTCCCGGTGCTGTACAATGACGGAAAGCTGGGTCTTAATATCATCAATGCGGCGGCGTATATGCCGGCGGTCTGATTCCAGCTTGGTTTCACCCGGTCCCCTTGTACCAATCCCTGCTCCAAGCCTTGAAAGTTGGATACCCTGACCGGAAAGGCGCGGCAGAAGATACTGCAATTGGGCTAATTCAACCTGCAGTTTTCCTTCTTTGGAGCGTGCCCTCTGTGCAAAGATATCTAATATCAGCTGTGTCCGGTCAATGATTCTTGCATCCAGCTCTGCAGATAAGTTTCTAACCTGGCTAGGTGAAAGCTCATCGTTAAAAATAATAATATCCGCTTCCATTTCTTCCTGAAGAGCAGCCAGTTCCTCCACTTTTCCTTTTCCTATATATGTAGATGGATGAACCCGGTCCCTTTTTTGAGTCACTGCAGCCAAAACTTTCCCATTTGCAGTTTCCGTTAAGGATTCCAATTCTTCCATTGAATACTCAAACCGCTGATCATCTTCTTCAGTATGACAGCCGACAAGAATGACTTTTTCATAATCTGGCTTATGTTCCAACCAGCATCCCTCTTTCATATTCTTATTTTAATTGATCATATCAAAAAACATGGTCAAATACTAATTTCCTCGCTAACTAAAGGCTTTTGAAACCTTTCTTTTAAATTGCATAAAAAAGGTTGTAATTCTTTTTTTCCATGTTAAAATCATATTGTTTGGAAAGAATTGACGTTTGCAATTAATTTGGACAATAATAGATTTTGAGATTTTCATCATGAGGAGAAATGGCATATGACATGGGAAGTTTTAAGTATGATTGGCACTATTGCCTTCGCTGTCAGCGGTGCAATTGTAGCCATGGAAGAAGAATATGACATTCTGGGCGTTTATATACTCGGGATTGTTACTGCTTTTGGCGGCGGAGCCATCCGAAACCTGCTAATAGGCGTTCCTGTCTCTGCCCTTTGGGAGCAGGGGTTATTTTTTCAAATTGCCCTTCTATCCATCACAGCAGTAATGCTGTTCCCAAACAACCTGCTGAAACACTGGCAAAAATGGGGCAATTTCACTGACGCCATCGGATTATCCGCGTTTGCAATCCAAGGAGCTCTTTACGCAACGGAAATGAATCACCCACTAAGCGCTGTTATTGTAGCAGCTGTATTAACAGGAAGCGGCGGCGGAATAGTCCGCGATCTTCTTGCAAGAAGAAAACCGCTGGTATTGCGATCTGAAATTTATGCTGTCTGGGCTATCCTTTGTGGTTTTACTATCGGACTCGGACTTGCGTCAGCGCCGTTTGAGCTATATGCATTGTTTATCATCATTACCGCTTTACGGGTTTTATCTTACACATATAATTGGAAGCTTCCGGTTAAGAGGCTGGGAACTAAGGCATCGGCGTAAGCCGGTGCTTTATATTGCTATCCTTTAAAAAGACCTGCTCAAACCTGAGCAGGCCTTTTATTATTGCTCCACGTTCGCCATGATCGTATTCGGATCAAAGCCAATGACCCATTTTCCATTCACATTAATTTGAGGCACTCCCATTTGGCCTGTGGTTTCAACGAGTTTTTGCGCCTCTCTCTGGTCATTCTGCACATTAACCTCTTTATAATCCAGACCCTGCTGATCCAGGAAGTTCTTCACCATCGTACAGTAAGGACAAGTATTTGTAGTATAAACTGTAATTTCATTCATTTTACATTCCTCCTCCAGTAAAAAACAATGCCAATGTTCATTGACACTGTCTACTTTATTTCAATATCCCCTTAATCCGCTTCTTCAAACACCAAATCATTGCTTCTGAGAGTCATCAGATCATGCTTGTCATAGCTGTTTTGCATTAATAGACGCATGGCCTGTGCCCTGATAGATTTTTCAAGGATGTTTCGGATGTAGCGCCCGTTCGAAAAGCTGTTAGGGCTGAGATTGGTTTTAACAAAATGCAAGTGCTCCCTCAGCTTCTTTTCGGATTCATGACTTAATGTATACTCCCTTTCCTTTAACATCCTCTGACCAATTTCCATCAGCTGTTCTATCGAGTAATCAGGAAAGTCAATAACAAGGGGAAAACGGGAATGAAGCCCCGGGTTCAAGGTCAGGAAATGATTCATTTCTCTGGAATAACCCGCAAGAATCAGGATAAATTCATGCTGCCGGTCTTCCATATGCTTGACGAGAGTGTCAATGGCTTCCTTTCCAAAATCTTTCTCTCCTCCTCTGCCTAACGAGTATGCTTCGTCAATAAACAGAATTCCACCTATCGCTTTTTTAACCAGATCCCTTGTCTTTTGAGCTGTATGGCCAATGTATTCACCGACAAGGTCGGCCCGCTCCGCTTCAATCAAATGTCCTTTTGACAGCACATTCATTTTTTGAAAAAGCTTGCCTATTAAGCGGGCAACAGTCGTTTTACCTGTGCCGGGATTCCCTTTGAACATCATATGCAATGCTTGCTTTCCAGCTTTGAGACCTGCTTCTTCCCGCTTTTTATTCACATAAATCCAGGCATAAATCTCCTTGATCATTTTCTTCATTTCTTCCATTCCAACAAGAGCGCCAAGTTCTTCTTCGATTTCTTTGAGAGCGGTATGCTCAGCCGGAATGGCTTTTGGAGGCGCTTGGGATTCGGGAAGCTCTTTTGTATATGTTTTACGCTTTTGTGAATTGAGCACGATGCTGATCTGGCCATTATTTTTCAGGCGAATCGGCTGGTCCAAAAGCTATCACCTCACATTCTTAGCACAGTATACACAAAGAAGTAATCGTTGTGACAAAAGCCTATATGATGCCCGATAATATGGTTATTAGGCTAAAATGCGACAAGGTCCTGCCATTTTCAACAAACGCCAATGCAGGAGTGTCGGTACATGCGGTTTCCCGAGAAATAACGGGTTTTTCTCCGCTTTAGAGAGTGCGGATAACTGACAGTATACTCCCAGATCATAGGTAGCACACCCACCAACTCTTATCCACATTAAATTCTCATATCTATATGTATTCATCCATCATCCATTTCATTAAAAATATTTGTCTTTGCATAAGAAAATAGAGGCTGGGACAGAACTAAATTGTCCGTTGTTAAAGCCGAATGATTTCTATTTTAAAAAGTAATAAAAATAAAAAAAACGAACTATTACGAAACTCTAAATCAGAATTTCGAATAATAGTTCGTTTTTTTCTTTGGTCGAAATGCTTTTGTCCCAGCCCCTTTTCTTGCCTTTATATTATTGCTGGTTTTCCATATCCAGCTGAACATTGCGCTGTGGAACGAAGGTAGAAATGGCATGCTTATAGACAAGCTGCTGTTTCCCTTCTGATTCGAATAATACTGTAAAATTATCAAAGCCTTTAATCTGGCCTCTAATCTGGAATCCATTCAACAAAAATACAGTACAATTAATATTATCCTTGCGAAGCTGATTGAGTACCTGATCTTGAATATTGATTGCTGATTTCATTATAATCCTCCTCTTTTATCTCTATCATTATGTATTCGATTTTATTTTCAGCTTTCCTTCAATATGAGCAGAAATTTCAGCGAATTTTTTTTCAAACTCCTGAGGGTCAGCTGTATCGGACATATCAAACCATTCCACTTTCATCTTGTTTCGAAACCATGTTAGCTGCCTTTTTGCGTATCTTCTTGAATTTTGCATAAGATTTTCTACTGCATCCTCCAGTGAGACACGCTCATTAAAGTATTCATACAGCTCTTTATAACCGATGGCCTGTATGGACTGGCAATCCATTAAACCCTGATCATACAAAGCTCTTACCTCTTCAAGCAAGCCCTCCTGCATCATGATCTCTACTCTCTGGTTAATGCGGTCATATAAAGTTTCCCGATTCATCGTTAACCCAATCAGCACCGCATCATAAAGAAGTGCCGGTTCCTGTTGCTCCTGGTACTGGGACATCTTTTTTCCTGTGCAATGGTAAATTTCCAGCGCCCTGATCACTCTGCGAATGTTATTGGGATGAATTTTTTCTGCGCTTTCAGGGTCTATGTCCAAAAGCTCCTTATAAAGTACAGTGATCCCTTCCCTTTCGGCGCGCTCCTCCAATGTTTTCCTGAATTTCTCATCTGAAGGAGCATCAGAAAATTGATAATCATAAATAACAGATTGAATATACAATCCTGTCCCCCCAACAATCATTGGAAGTTTGCCGCGAGAAGTTATTTCTGTGATTTTGCTTCGGACCAGTTGCTGAAATTCGGCCGCCGAAAATGGATCCTCAGGATTTTTGATATCGATTAAATGATGTGGAATCCCTTCCATTTCTTCTTCCTTAATTTTGGCCGTGCCGATATCCATGCACTTATATATCTGCATTGAATCTCCGCTGATGACTTCCGCATTAAATCTTTTTGCCAGAAGAATGCTCATTTTTGTTTTACCAACAGCTGTAGGGCCAATCAGCACCGCAAGCTTTTCTTTTTCACTCATCTGTTCACTGCCTTTACTGCATCTTAATTTTTATCCTGCCATTTAGCAGGAAAATTTTTCAGGTATCATCTTACCATTCTTTTCACAAAAACAGAACATTTATGCATTATAAACAAGTTTTCTATTTCCTATTCGACAATTCCCCTAAAATTTTCTTATAAAATTACATTTTATTAACGATTCCATAACAAATAAAGGCTAACCCCCAAAATCATGTTAATTTATTAGAAGGTTATATTGTGACAATATAAATTTGAAAATAGGTGAAGAATTCATGTTAAATACATCTGAAATTGGAATAGACTTAGGAACTGCTAATATTCTTGTATATAGCAAAACAAAAGGCATTATTATCAATGAACCTTCCGTAGTAGCAATTGATACAGAAACGAAAAAAGTGTTAGCAGTTGGTAAAGAAGCAAAAGAGATGATCGGTAAAACACCAGGCCGGATCGTTGCCATCCGCCCTCTTAAAGACGGAGTTATTGCTGACTATGACACAACAACTGAAATGCTTCGCCAGGTAATGCGAAAAGCATCGAAAAAAGTCGGGTTTGCCATCAGAAAGCCTAATGTCGTTGTATGTACGCCATCAGGTTCAACCAGTGTTGAAAGAAGAGCCATCCATGATGCAGTACGCAATGCTGGAGCGAAAAAAGTTCATCTGATTGAAGAGCCTGTAGCAGCAGCGATTGGTTCAGGCATGCCTGTTGATGAGCCTGTTGCCAACGTGGTTGTTGATATTGGTGGAGGTTCAACTGAAGTGGCAATAATTTCATTTGGCGGTGTAGTTGCCTGCAATTCAATTCGAATTGGCGGGGACAGACTTGACGATGACATTATTCAATATGTCCGTAAAGAATACAATGTACTTATAGGAGAAAGAACAGCCGAGCATATTAAAATGGAAATTGGCTACGCGCTGATTGACCATGAAGAACTGACAATGGAAGTGCGCGGCCGCGACCTTGTTACCGGCCTGCCAAAGACTATTACACTGTCTTCCTATGAAATCCGTGATGCAATCAAAGAATCATTGCTTCATATTCTTGAAGCAATCCGTGCAACCTTAGAGGACAGCCCGGCCGAACTTAGCGGAGATATCGTAGACCGCGGGGTAATCCTTTCCGGCGGCGGTGCCCTCTTAAATGGCATGCAGGAATGGCTTTCACATGAGATCGTTGTGCCTGTTCACCTTGCCCCAAGCCCGCTTGAATCTGTGGCAGTCGGAACAGGAAAAGCGCTGCAATTTATTGATAAGTTGCATACGGCAGTAAGATAAGCAGTAAAATCGCAGCTACTTTGTAAGGTAATGGGATCTCTTGATGAGGTGTTACCTTAAAAACACATAAATTTTTTCAACAATTTTAACACTATCACTCTCATCTAAAATTTTAGATTAGCACACAAAAGAGCATCGATATCGATGCTCTTTTTCATAAATATCCATTCTTTTCGTCTCAGTAATTTTCGGTTCCTCATATGAAATAATATCAACTATATGATCCAAACAAGGAATTTGGTAGTGAACTAACTGCTTTTCAGGAAATACATCTTCGGCAATTGTTCCTTCCTTAGTAAAATCCATATACCCTGATTCGGAGTAAATTCTAAAGATATTGCCCTCGAAGATTTGGTAGTCATCCATTACAGTAAAAGACTCATTAATTATGGAGTAAGCAACATACGTTTCAAAGTCCAATTGTGGAACTGGCAAATTGTCATCTACTTCAATAGGAAATGCTTCTATTTCCACTTCATCTGTAATTCTCACAGCATCCTGATCCTTATTATTGACTTTACACCTATCAATAAGGATTCTCAGTGAACCTTCTTCTGGTTCAAACAATTTGTTTAAATATATAATACCCTTTAAACTTCATCAAATCTTGAAAATTTATCGCCCCCCATTTTAAAAATCTATCATAGATCGCATTTAAGGGGCTCCTTTTATACTGAAAGATCACATCTTTTTTTAGTTGCACCACAAGCGCCGCAATTTGGTAGGTCAAAAAGAATGTAATCTGAGATAATCAGGTCTAAGATCATAAATATAAAATTAGAAGACACCCAGTTTACATAATATAATTATCGTTTATATTTAATAGACGCCGAACCCAATTTGGTTCAGCGTCTATTTTCTACATTACTCTCTTAAACATTTTCTCCATCTCATAAATAGAGTAATGAATGATGATTGGCCGTCCATGCGGGCATGTGAACGGATCAGAAGACCTTCTCAATTCATCAAGCAGCGCCTGAATTTCATCATTGCGCAGATAATGATTCGCCTTAATGGAAGCCTTACAGCTCATCATAATCGCAGCTTCCTCTCGCAGCTTTTTAATATCTACTCTCTTCATAGCTAAGAGCTGTTCAATCATATCCTCGATAATTTCCTTTTCTTCGCCTTTAGGCAGCCATTGCGGGTGGGAGCGGACGATAAAACTGTTATGCCCGAACGGTTCTAAAAACACTCCCACTTTTTCAAGTTCACTTTTGTATTCATCGATTTTTATATAATCATCAGTTGAGTATTCAAATGTCAGCGGAAGGAGCATCTCTTGCAATTCGCTTTCAACCTGCCCGACCTTCTCTCTGAAATACTCGTACTTAATCCGCTCCTGTGCAGCATGCTGATCAATGATATAAAGGCCACGGTCATTCTGTGCAAAAATATACGTCCCATGCATTTGTCCGATTGGATAAAGTGGAGGAACCCGCGATGGCTCCTCAACTGTGGGAGATTCTGCGAAAAATTGTCCAAGCCCAGCGGCTCTTGGCTCTTCCGGCTGGAATAAATGCAAATCTTCATCAGATGATTTTTCAGATGAAGTGCTTAAACCAACAGAAGGAGCACCCTGCTTGTCAGCTAAGTCTTCTCCTGCCGGCTCAGCATAATGGCTTTGTTTAAATTGGGAAACTGCATCAGCCGGATACTGCCGGACACCCTCTTCCTCTCTCGTTTCCCTTACAAAGGAGGAAGGCTTATTTTCCTGCTGCTCTGGCAAATGATCCAGTTCTAGAGCAGTCTGTTCTGATTTGGGCTTTAGGCTTTTCGGCTGTGTAAACCCGGAAGGAATCAGTTCCTCTTTCTTAAATGCAGCTTTTAAAGTACCAGATACCAAATCATTTAATTCATGCTCTTTACTTAACCGTACCTCCATTTTCGAAGGATGAACGTTAACATCGACAAGGAGCGGATCCATCTCTATGTTCAGGAGTACTATCGGGTAGCGCCCAATAGGAAGCAGGGTATGATACCCATCCTGTATGGCTTTGGCCAATGAGTAATTCTTGATAAAGCGGCCGTTAATCATAGTGGAAATGTAGTTTCTTGACGCTCTTGTAATTTCCGGCAGTGCCGCAAACCCACTGATTTTAAAATCAAGTGAGCTTGCTTCAATCCGCACCATTTTTTTCACGATATTGAGCCCATAAATAGCTGCAAGCACCTGCCGGACATCCCCGTTCCCGTTCGTCTGCAGAAGCTTCCGCTCATTATGGATCAGGCGGATGGCGACCTCAGGATGTGCAAGTGCCAGCCTGTTAACCACATCTGTAATATTGCCAAGCTCTGTGTGGATTGTTTTCATATATTTGAGACGTGCCGGGGTGTTGAAAAATAAATCCGTTACAGTGAGGTCAGTCCCTTTTCTCCCGGGTGCCTTTTCCATCACGTCCACTTTTCCGCCTTCAATGACTACGCGTGTACCCGCATCGCCAGTTGAAGTTTTCATCTCAATTCTGGATACAGACGCAATACTGGGCAAGGCCTCGCCGCGGAATCCAAGCGTGCGGATGCGGAAAAGGTCATTTTCGTCTTTTATTTTGCTGGTAGCATGGCGATGAAAGGCATTTAGAACATCCTCTTCCTCTATGCCATCCCCATTATCAATAATGCGGATCTTAGCTAAGCCGGCCTCTTCCACTTCAATTTCAATAATCGTGCTTCCTGCATCTATTGAGTTCTCCATCAATTCCTTTACCACTGATGCAGGCCGCTCCACCACCTCGCCGGCAGCAATCTTATTTGAAAGCGAATCATCCAGCTGAATGATTTTCCCCATCTCGTCACCCCCTGTTTATCAATTCTTCAATTTCCTATGCAGCTCATATAATGTATTTAATGCCTGCATTGGAGTCATATCCAGGATATCGAGCACTCTGACTTTATCAATGAGTTTCTTTTCTTTAGATCCCAATGAAGGTTTCTTCACGTCTTCAGGTTCCTCAAAGAAGGATAACTGTGCAGCAGGCTCTGCAATCTTTTCTGCAGTAGGAATCTCTTTTTTCACTGGGTGAGGGTCGTTCGATTCAAGCCCTGTTAAAATTTCATTTGCCCTGACAATCAGTTCATTCGGAAGATCTGCAAGCTGGGCAACATGGATTCCGTAACTCTTATCTGCTGCTCCTTCTTTAATTTTATGAAGAAACACAACCCGTCCATTTTGTTCGACAGCGCTGACATGGATGTTTTTCACTTTTGGCAGTTCTTCTTCAAGCACGGTCAATTCATGATAGTGGGTGGAGAACAATGTCTTCGCACCAATCCGGTTGTGTATATATTCAATGATTGCCTGTGCCAATGCCATTCCATCATATGTGGAAGTTCCGCGTCCGATTTCATCAAATAAAATTAAGCTATTTTGTGTGGCATTCACAATGGCATTTCTCGCTTCAAGCATCTCGACCATGAACGTACTCTGGCCTGAAATAAGGTCATCAGCGGCACCGATTCTGGTAAATACCTGGTCGAAAATAGGGAGTACTGCTTCTTCAGCAGGCACATAGCATCCGATTTGCCCTAAAATCGCAGTAAGTGCGATTTGACGCATATACGTACTTTTACCGGACATATTTGGCCCTGTAATCAGCAGCATTTCCCTGTCTGCATCCATATGACAGTCATTAGGCACATATTCCTGTGCGTTCAGCACCTTTTCAACTACTGGATGGCGGCCGTCTTTAATATATACCCGTCTTTCATTAGAAAAGCTTGGTTTTGTATAATGTCTCTGTTCGCTGACGACTGCAAAACACTGAAGAACATCAAGCTCACTAACCGTTTTCGCCAGCTTTTGCAATCTCGGAATATATTCTTTTACATATTCACGGACATTCGTAAATAATTCATACTCGAGCTCCACACACTTTTCCTGCGCTTCCAGTATAAGTGCTTCTTTTTCCTTCAATTCGGGTGTAATAAATCGTTCCGCATTTGTAAGGGTCTGCTTCCGCTCATATTGTCCTTCCTGAAGAAGGTGCAGATTGGCGCGGGTTACTTCTATATAATAGCCAAACACACGATTAAAACCGATTTTTAAAGATTTTATGCCCGTTTTTTCACGTTCCTGCTTCTCTAGCTGGGCAATCCAAGTCTTCCCGTTTCTGCTGGCATCGCGATATTTATCAAGCTCTTCATGATAGTTGTCCTGAATAATGTTTCCATCCTTCAAAGACAGCGGCGGGTTTTCCATTATGGCGCTTTCCAAAGTATCTGTGACCTCTTCGCAGGCATCCAGGCGCTCAGCCAGCCTCACTGCTTCCTCATTCGGCAGATTTGAGACCATTTCTTTTAATATTGGTATTTGCTGAAGAGATTTCTTAAGCTGTACAAGATCGCGGGCATTTACATTCCCAAATGCCACTCTTCCTGCAAGGCGTTCCAGATCATAGACTTCCTTCAGCTTTTCCCGGATTTCTTCGCGTTCAAAGAAAGAGCCTATCAGAGTTTCAACCAATGAATGGCGACGCTTGATTTCCTGTTCATCGATAAGCGGTCTGTCGATCCATTGCTTCAATAGACGCCCTCCCATGGCCGTCTTTGTTTCATCAAGAAGCCACAATAGCGAGCCCTTCTTGCCTTTGCTTCGGATGGTCTCTGTCAGCTCTAAATTCTTTTTCGAGAAATAATCAATTTTCATGTATTGGTTTACTTGATAAGTCGCCACTTTTTGAAGGTGATCCAGACTTCTCTTCTGCGTGCGGTACAGGTAATTAATTAATCTGGAAGATGTTCTCCTTAGCTTATCCTGATTTAAATCAATCAGAAGTCCTTCAAAGGAGTCCCGGACTTCACAATCATCCTCGAATGAGATCGCCATGACGGAGCGTTCTTTCATTCTCCGCTGCCATTCACCATCAAAGTCGTGAGCGATGACTACTTCCTTTGCTCCTGACATGGACAGCTCGTTCAGAACCTCCTCAAACCCGTTGCTTAACATCGTTACCTTCGTCTCACCTGTGGATAAATCATTGGTGATAAATCCAAAGGTTTCATCTTCAAAAGCAGAAATCGATGCAATATAGTTGTTCTCTTTTTCCTGAAGACCTTTGCCCTCCATCATTGTTCCAGGCGTAATAAGCTGAACGACTTCCCGCTTCACAACGCCCTTTGCCTGTTTTGGGTCTTCCGTTTGCTCGCAGATTGCCACTTTATAACCTTTTTCAATCAACTGTTCAATATAAACCGGTGCTGAATGATATGGCACCCCGCACATGGGAATCCGTTCCTCCGTTCCTCCCTCGCGGCTTGTTAATGTGATTTCAAGTTCCTGTGATGCTTTAAGTGCATCATCAAAAAACATTTCGTAAAAGTCGCCAAGGCGAAAAAATAAAAAGGCATCCTGATATTCTGCCTTTACTCGTAAATATTGCTGTATCATAGGCGTGTATGCTGCTGCCATAACTTCCTCCAACGATCTTTAAATTTTTATCAATTTACTTTTAGAGGATTCCTCTAAAAAACGTCTTTCTCATTATATCATAGATTATTAGCGGACTCAGATGTGCAATATTTGCCTTGGCTAATTCTTATTATTAAGTCAAATAAAAGCAGCTCCCCAATGGAGAGCTACTTGGATTCTTAGTTATTAATGTTTGTTAATCACATAGCCGAAGTCTTTAAAAGCAACAAAGAAAATACTCCGGCAAACCGATAGTCTCATATGCCCGGGGTATTCATCAATACAATCGGCCATCCATCAGGATCTTCAAAGGTCAATCCGCCTCTGCTCCAGTATGGATTTTCCGGTTCTGTTTCCAGATATCCAAGAGAAGCAAGCCTGTCGGCGATGTTATCTCTCTTCAGAAGGTCCCCCACATAAAAAACTAATAGATGCTCTTTAGCAGGCTGCGGAAGCTCCATTTTTTCCTTGGATTGAGTAAATTCAAGATGATACTGACTGTCAGGCAGACCAAACATAATCCCATCATAGCCTTCATGGTTCCAAAATTCGCCGACTCTCTTAAGACCCAATCCTTCTTCGTAAAAGGCAATAAGCCGATCAAGCTGATTTGTCGGACGTGCTATGCGAAATTGTACAGCAGGGATACTCCCTTCCCATTCTTTTCTCACAATCAATTCGTATGGATATTCCTGATGCTTAAACCTGGCATCCCTTTGTCCTGATGCGTATATTTTAACAGGAGAAATAACGGCAGCCCTTTCAGTTGGATACCAATTCCGCCCCACTTTCACCAGGACAAAAACCCCTTTGCTGTCCCCGTAAAAGGCAAACGTCTCACTCGAATCCATTTGTTCATTTTTCAGGTACTGATCTAATTCCTTCTCCATTGATGTAACATCATTAACAGGCAAACCAACCTCTCCGACATCGTGCCATCGGATCTCCTTCTGTCTAGTTCCCTCTAAAGGACGCTCCAGCATCTCCAGAATATTTCCGTCCGGATCGATAAAATATGCCTGCTTGCCCTTCCAAAACATGCTGTACTCGCCTTTCTGATTTGGAACCAGCACACTTTCAGCCCCTAACCTCTGATACATATGATCAAAGTATTCGGCATTTGTTCGGAAACAAACATGATAATAAGGAATCGCATCGTCTTTTTCAAAAAGAATTTTTGTTGTGCCGGCCATTATCGTAAAATAACTCTCAGTCTCTGTCAGCAGCTCCATCTCCAGCACTTTTGTGTAAAATTCTTTCATTCTGTGCATATCATGGCACTTTAAATTCACTTGGAATATTTTCATCCTCGCCTCTCCCCTTTGCATCTGATACCTCCATTCTAAGTAAATACTATTCAAATGGATTCAGACTAAAGATGGAAGGTGCAGTAGTTATTTCGCTTGATTTCAGAAGAAAGTATAAAAAGAAAAACTAGGAAGTAAAACCTCCTAGTTTGTCATTACTCTTCTTCAGTTCCCACCAGGAAATCCGGATTTAAATCTTCGAATTCTTCATCTTCCACATCAAGCCCCCAAGCGTCATCATCACATTCGCACTTGTCTGGGTAGACAGCTACACACACTTTTGTTTCGCCGATTACCTCGACCATGAACTCTCTTTCCACTGTGACGATGATTTTGTTGCCGTTTGGAGAAATGACAGCTTCACAGCAGCTCGGCTGCTGCAGAACACGGGCGATGATATCATGATCATCCAAACAGTCCGGATCACGGTACTTCAACTTAATGACATCTTTATACTCAACCCGTTCGGTAACAACTTCGGTTTTTGTATTATTGTTAAAAGAGTACCAAACGTTAATGTCATAATGGCCGCAGATTTCCACTGTTTTTCCGGCTTTTTTCGCCTCGTACGTATGGTTTATGATCCAGCAGCCAAGTATGCTTGACGGATGGTGTGACGGGCAGATCGTATGATTGGACTGTGTGAATTTACGTCCTTTCGCAACGACCGCTTTCGTTATAATCTCTCTGTAATCTCCCATTGCGAGCGAACCCTCCTCATTCATTTTCAATTCATCCTATGCGGGATATTAGACTAGTGTGCGATAATTTTTATGAATGTTAGGCAAAAGTATTGGCATGATTTATAGTATGCCGAAAGCGGGCGAATGTTCCGGTCTGAACAAATCCTGACGGAGATTAAATATGTATCATGGCTGCCATAAATAAGAGGCTTTACCCCCAAGCAGGTAAGTAATTGAAAAATGCACGTTTGTCCTATTACACCTGCGGAGACAGCTTGGCTAATGAATCAATATAATAAACTATCGATAAGGAGGTGAACAGGAATGGCAGACAAGGAGAACTCCAGCTATAAAGTTTCAATCAATGGAAAAGAGCTGACAGGGGAAGAAGCAAAACAATATGCAGAACAGATGGTTGCCAAATTTACTGAATCATTGGGCGGAATTTATTCAAAAGGATTAGAAAAAATTCAGTCAGAAGAGTTAAAAGGAAATCTAATGGAATCTCTTAAGCCATTGAAAAACTTGGAAGGTCTCTTCACAAAAAATTCCTCCGGGATCGGGAATATGATTCCAGCATTAAAAAATCTGCTGCCTGTTGTGGAAACATCCGAAGATTATAAACAGGTAAAACTATCTGTAAATGGAAAAAAACTTTTGGATTTAGATCTTACCGATATGATGAAGAAAGATTCATAATCTGGACATCAGCCACTTCAATCAATTGAAGGAGGTGAAAACCATGCTATCAAGATACTACGACGATTGCGAAAATGACAATAGCGTATTGCCAAGCGGAGGAGCAGTAAATGGAGCAGACAGCGGCAACGAAGCTGAAGCTTTTACTTTCGCTGCACAAGCCAATCTTCCGCAAACGAACCTGAACGGACAACTGCCGATTTCAGGAGGCGGATTTGCTGTCAATGCTGCACTGATCAACATTCCGATTCTTTCCGCTCAATACAATATTGCAAATGGAGGAGACTCCACTGCTATTTCTGTAAACACTACAACTCAGCAGCAAAGCAATAAAGCGTAATATTAAAATAAAGCCTTTTTCTATGCAGAGTCTTAGAATGTCCAAAAAGAAGGGAGGGAGTACCATGCTAAGTCAAAATATACAAAATCTGGATCTGGATCCGGAAGTCCTCAAGCAGCTGGGTATTCCAAAGGAGTTCATTGATATGGCTGCAGAAGCAGGAATACCGTCCATCAATAACCATGCTGCCGGCGGAAAGGGCGGACGGGCTATTAATCTCACATATGTGGATAATTACTCAACATTGCTCCTTGTATATACTTTCCTTCTTAACTTTTTGGACAAAAAGTCTGATGATGCAGGAACTAAAATGCTTAATCAATCCTTGCTGTCGACTTTAAATGCTGCGATTATCGAACAGCAGGAGTATAGAAAAGAATTTTTAAAGGCAGTAGAACTATTGCGAAACCAATAAATGGCCCCCACAACCCATGGCCAATACCAATTCCTCCCTTTAATATAGAGCGTAAAAAACACCCTGCACTCTCTGGTGCAGGGTGTTTCCGTTTCTGTAATTAATGTGAACAGCTGCTGTTCTTGATCTTAGATCCCGTTTCGCCGCTCAGCAAATCTCCGCCAGTAGTCATAATGACTTCGTCTGTTACTGTGTTGGAAATGGTATTTGCCACAATTTGAAGCAATTCATTAACATCCACCTGGGATTGCTTGAATTCCTGTACAACAGGAATCTCATCCAGCTGCTGCTCCAATTTGGCTATTTTTTCTTCCGTATTCTTTAATGCTTCAGCTTTTCCATAATGCTGAAGATTAACAGCCTGCTTTTGCAAACCTTTGATGGCTGTGATGGTTGCACTAACCTTCTCATTACCATTAATCTGTGCTTCTGCACGTTTGAAAAAATCAACTTCTTCTGTCTCTGCAATCATACGTGCCAAATCTTTCGCACGTTCAACAATTTCACTCTTTGTGTATTTAGCCATTACTGATTCACCTCTACCGCATCTAGTTCTTCAACCATTTCTCCGTTTAAAGACCATGTCTTTGCAGCCGTTACTTTTACTTTTACAATCTTGCCGATTGCTGTTTTCGGCCCCTTAAAGTTTACAAGCTTATTTTTTCTTGTGTATCCTGCAAGAATTTCAGGATTGTTCTTGCTTTCACCTTCCACAAGAACTTCTACAATCTGGCCTTGATATTGTTTCATAGCCTCTGCAGATAATTCATTCACTATTGCATTCAGACGCTGAAGTCGCTCTTTCTTTACTTCCATTGGTACATTATCCACCATTTTGGCAGCTGGTGTACCTTCCCGAGGTGAGTAAATGAACGTATAAGCAGCTTCGAAGCCTACCTCCCTGTATAGGGAAATTGTTTCTTCAAATTGCTCTTCTGTCTCATTAGGATAGCCAACAATAATATCAGTGGTAAAGGTTGCCCCTGGAATAGCCGCTTTAATTTTGCGAACCAGCTCCAAGTATTGTTCTCTTGTATATTTACGCGCCATGATTTTCAAGACATCCGTAGAACCGGATTGAACCGGAAGGTGAATGTGTTCTACCAGATTTCCGCCTTTTGCAAGCACTTCAATCAGATGATCATCAAAATCACGAGGATGGCTGGTTGTAAAACGTACACGTTGAATATCGATCTTGCGCATTTCATCCATCAAATCGCCAAGGCCATATTTGATATCCTCAAAATCTTTTCCGTATGCGTTTACGTTCTGCCCAAGTAGGGTAATTTCCTGATAGCCCTGTGCCGCTAACTGGCGAACTTCCTGAATAATATCTTCAGGTCGTCTGCTCCGCTCTTTTCCGCGTGTATAAGGAACAATGCAATACGTGCAGAATTTATCACAGCCGTACATAATATTAACCCATGCTTTAATATTACCGCGGCGTATTTTTGGAAGGTTTTCAATTACATCCCCTTCCTTAGACCATACTTCAATAACCATTTCCTTTGACATATAGGCTTCTTGAAGAATGTTAGGAAGACGGTGAATGTTGTGTGTTCCAAAAATCATATCTACCTGGTTATAGGTTTTAAGAATCTTGTTAACAACCGATTCCTCCTGGGACATACATCCGCAGACCCCAATCAGAAGATCCGGTTTTTCTTTTTTTAAATGTTTAAGATGGCCAAGTTCTCCAAACACTTTATTCTCTGCATTTTCCCGGATGGCACATGTATTAAGCAAAATGACATTCGCATCTTCCACTGAGTCTGTAGGCTCATAGCCAAGACCGAGGAAAATGCCGGCCATGACTTCGGTATCATGCTCGTTCATCTGGCAGCCGTATGTGCGGATATAGAATTTGCGGCCATTTCCCATGCCATAAAATTCTTCAGGGATGTTAAAATCTTTATGATATTTCACTTCTTCTTTACCGCGTTTTTTCGCTTCCTTTAAGGAAGGTGCAGTGTAAACAGTTTCAAAATATTTGCTGTAATCTTTTACGGATTTTTTGTCCGAAGGATTTGCTGTTTGCACTTGCTGACTTTCTAAACGTTGTTTTTCGTTCATCATTTATCCCCTTTCTCTTTTTCCAGAGCATCATCTATCATTTAAACTCATTTTTCAGCTAATATTATGCTGTGCAATATACATGTGCACATTATTATAGTATAAGGCTTTCTGATAGTTAAAACAATAGAAAACCGCTCTGCCACTTATCAGAAACTATTACTTGTATGTACGATCAGGGATAATATTAATCCCGCACAATCACTAATACTAGACCACATTTAGTGTTTTGTGTGTGATAAGTGTCACATTTGACTCAAAAAAGAAGCCCGGATGCCCCGAGCTTCTAGTCTATTACATAAATTCAGCTGCAAGTTTATCAAAGTGAGCTTGATCAAGTTCAAGGTCTGCTTGTGATAATGGTGTTTCAGAGTAACCTGAAAGAAGTTCCTGGTATGACTTTCGCTCAGTGTCCTGATAGATTAAGCCAGTTACAAGACCGCTGTGTTTCATAAGAGTCTGCATAGCCAGTTCACGGCTGGAAGGGTCATAGCCTTCCACATCGCTTAGCTTTGTCAGGTTTTCTTTAAACCAGTCATATGTGTTTACTTTGTTGTATGTAACACATGGGCTGAACACGTTAATCAAAGAAAAGCCATCATGCTTGATTCCTGCTTCGATTAACGCAGTCAGATCTTTAAGGTCAGTAGAGAAGCTCTGCGCCACGAACGTCGCACCAGCAGTTAATGCCATTTCCATTGGAGAAATCGCCTGCTCAATCGAACCTTGCGGAGTGGACTTAGTTTTGAAGCCAGCCGCAGAACGAGGTGAAGTCTGTCCTTTTGTTAAACCATAGATTTGGTTATCCATTACGATGTAAGTGATGTTCACATTACGGCGGATTGCATGGATTGTATGGCCCATACCGATTGCGAATCCATCACCGTCACCGCCGGAAGCGATAACTGTTAAATCGCGGTTAGCCATTTTAACACCCTGGGCGATTGGTAGTGAACGTCCATGAATGCCATGAAAACCATATGAATTGATATAACCGGAAATACGTCCGGAACAGCCGATGCCTGATACGATTGCTAAGTTCTCAGGCTCTAAACCAACGTTTGCTGCCGCACGCTGAATCGCAGCCTGCACGGAGAAGTCTCCACAGCCCGGGCACCAGTTTGGTTTTACATTATTTCGAAATTCTTTAAATGTGGCCATTTAGAACAACTCCTTGCATTTTGTGTGAATTTCATGCGGCAAGAATGGATTTCCGTCGTACTTCAATAGCTTATATACTTTCTCAGCATGTCCGACGTTCATCTTCATGATGTTCGCTAATTGTCCTGTAGCATTATTTTCAACTACGGCGATTTTCTTAGCTGTTTTAACAAGCGGCAATAATTCATCAGTTGGGAAAGGATGAATCAGGCGAACTTGTGCATGATTTACTTTAATGCCGTCCTGTTCAATCCTGCCCATAGCTTCCTCAATTACACCTCTTGTTGAATTGAAGCCAACGATGAGCAGGTCTGCTTCTTCATGCGGAGCATTCTTGTGAACAGGTGTATTAAACTTAATATTTTCAACCTTGCGGAAACGCTTATCCATTTGCGCGTTGCGGTTTGCAGCTGATTCTGAAGGTTTTCCTGTTTCATCATGCTCAACACCCGTTACATGATGGATTCCGTTCTTCATGCCAGGTATTACACGTGGAGAAACTCCATCTTCTGTAACCTCAAAGCGCTTGAAGTAGCCTTTGTTTTCAATTTCAGGAAGTTCTTCTGTAACAAGTTTTCCACGGCGGATTTCAACTTTACTGAAATCCAGCGGCTCCACTGTCTGTTTACCAAGAGAAAGCTGCAAATCTGATAGGATTATAACCGGGCACTGGTATTCTTCTGCCAGGTTAAATGCTTCCGCTGTATCATAGAATGCTTCCTGTACAGTACTTGGAGCAAGGACGATTTTTGGAATTTCGCCATGAGTGCCATAAATCATTGCCATTAAATCAGATTGCTCCTGTTTTGTCGGAAGTCCTGTGGAAGGTCCTCCACGCTGTGTATCCACGATAACTAAAGGTGTTTCAGTAATCCCTGAAAGGCCGATTGCTTCCATCTTAAGGGAAAGTCCAGGACCGGCAGATGCAGTAAGTGAGCGGACACCTGCGTAGTTTGCACCAATTGCCATAGTGACTGCGGCAATTTCATCTTCAGTCTGAATAACAGAACCGCCAAGGCCAGGAAGCTTTTTAATCAGGTATTCCATGATTTCGGATGCAGGTGTGATTGGGTAAGCGGCCATAAAGCGGCAGCCGCCTGCAAGTGCGCCAAGAGCGATCGCATCATTGCCGATCATAAATAGACGCTTCATTCCGTCTGCTTTTTCAAGCTCCATTAATTCCACATTATCACTAAGCTTTTCCTTCATGAAATCAAAGCCGGCCTGAATAGCTTCCATGTTCTTATCTACAACCTGCTGTCCCTTACGTCCAAAAATTTCTTGAACTACTTCTTCAAATACTTTAATATCTAGATTTAGAACTGCACATGTCGCACCAACAGCAACCATGTTTTTCATCAGGGATGTTCCAAGCTCAGTAGCAATCTCTGTAAAAGGCACTGCAAACAAAACTGCATTCGTATCTTCTGGCTGTTTAGGATCAAATTTCGCATCTGCAATCATGATCCCTTTATCGTGAAGTTCTTTGTAGTTTAAATCGATTGTTTCCTGGTCGAAAGCTACCAGAATATCTAAATCGTCTGATATAGATCGGATTTGTGACGTGCTGACGCGAATCTTGTTGTTCGTGTGCCCGCCTTTAATTCGTGATGAAAAGTGGCGGTAACCGTACAGGTAGTAGCCTAAACGATTTAGCGCAATGGAAAAAATCTCTCCGGTACTTTCAATACCTTCCCCTTGCTGTCCTCCAACTTTCCATGAAAGTTGATTGATCATCTCTTACACCCCTTTAGATACGTTAAAAAATTATGTAAAAACGCTTTGTTTATATCAGTGTAGTACTGTCCAGTCACTCCGCTATTTCAACATGTAATTGAGGCTATATTCTGGGAGATGGATGGGTACTAAACGCTTTCAATTCTAGACCTATGTGTCTAAAAAAGCAACCCTTTCCCTATATTTATCGGATTAAAAGATGAATATTTTTTTATTTTTTGAAAAATGCTAAAAAGATAATTTAATCGCAAATTTTTGAGATTCCTCTCACACCTTGATATATCTATTTCTCACCATTTTCACCTTGGAAACCTGTTATAAAAATTTCGAAATATAAATTTTTCAGCTTGTATTTCAGAATAGTATTTTAACAGTTCATTTATTAGGTTATCGTATTTTCTTGCATCCTCCAAATCTGTAACTTTCCCATCTGTACCATCAAAATCCGAACCGAATCCGACGTGATTTTCTCCTCCGAGTGAACATACATATTCCAGGTGCCTTAGAACATCAGTAATTGCAGCTGTTGGTTTGCCAGATAAAAACTCATTCACAAATGTAATGCCCATTACACTGCCCCTGTCAATCAGTGCATTAATTTGTTCGTTCGTTAAATTGCGAGGGTGCGGGCACAAGGAATAGCAGTTTGAATGAGTGGCAACGGGATAGTCGGCCCATTCCATCACATCCCAAAACCCCCGTTCAGAAAGATGGGAAACATCGCACCATGCTTTACTGGCATTTAATTCATGTACCACCCCTTTGCCAAAAGAAGATAAGCCTGCCCCTCTCTCTTCAAGCACTCCATCAGCTGCACAGTTTGCATAATTCCAGGTTAACCCCACTGAAGATACTCCCAGCCTGAGAAGCGTCTTTAATTTAAGCAGATCGCAGCCAACCGCGTCGCATCCCTCCAGGGTCAATATCGCTCCAGTCTCATTATCCTTCAGCATGTCGATGTCCTGGATACTTTTAATGAGCTTTAATTGCGGATTGGGTTTAAGCACTTTTTCGTAAAACAGATTGACCATATATAAAGCTGCATTGAACTTCATTTCCGTATGAACGGATTCCGGAACAAATATGGCAAAGCACTGAACCTTAAAGCCTGATACCTGAAGCGCTTCCAAATTCACCTGAAGACTGCCTGAATTTTGAAAGTCAATCCTTCTGTCCATAAACATTTTATATAATACATCACAATGTGCATCAAAAATTTTCAAGAGTTCTTCCTCCCTCTTTATTTCCATAGCACCATCTTATTAAAAAAAGAACCTGTTTGCCTATGATGCAAACAGGTTTTTATTGTTATTGTGAGAATCTATATTTTACTGACTTATGCATATAACAAAGGATGATTTCCCATTCTGATGCTTTTGGGTTAACGCGGCTCCACAATCAGCTTAATGGCAGTCCGTTCTTCGCCGTCGATCAGGATATCCGTGAATGCAGGGATACAAATTAAATCCACTCCGCTAGGCGCTACGAATCCTCTTGCGATCGCTACTGCCTTAACAGCCTGGTTCAATGCACCCGCACCAATTGCCTGGATTTCCGCATTTCCTCTTTCGCGCAGAACTCCAGCAAGCGCACCAGCTACAGAATTAGGATTAGATTTTGCTGAAACTTTTAATATTTCCATTCCTAGCTCCTCCTCGTTTTACCCCTCCTGTATGCATTGTTCAAAGCGCAGATTTACCATCTGTAATGGCCGCCTGACTTCAGTCAGGCCACTTCTTTCCATTCCTACACTAACCGCTTTGATGGAATTTAGCACCAGGTCTATATATCATTCCATTGCTACTATATTCAGCTTGGAATTCACATATTCCAGCTTGGACAAAAAAAGCAGGGTTTCAGGCAGATTTTCTAAAGGAGTTCTGCTCTTCCAAGGAAAACGCACCTGACGTCTTGTTTCCGCTAATACAAAAAGACTGCAAACCGGCCATCCGGAAGCAGTCTTTTATCTGTTTATGAGTAAAAAGGATGGTCATCATTAATTAGGATCCGGTCAATTTTTTTGGCCAACCCTGTTTTAGGATTCAGTTCAATGACCGCTGCGCTTAACTGATTTCTGCCTTCTTTCGGAACTTCAAATCGAACCGGGAGCCCTGAGATAAACCTTTTGATCACTGCTTCTTTTTCCACACCAAGGATACCGTCATAAGGGCCTGTCATCCCCACATCAGACATAAAGGCCGTACCGCCAGGCAAAATGCGGTTATCGGCAGTCTGCACGTGGGTGTGCGTTCCTATAACTGCTGATACTTTTCCATCCAAGTACCACCCCATCGCCTGTTTTTCACTTGTTGCTTCTGCATGAAAGTCAACAAAAATAAATGGAGTCCTTTCCCGGGCTTCTTTTATCAATTCATCTGCCTTTTGGAAAGGGCAGTCACTTGTATTCATAAAAGTTCTGCCCTGAAGGCTGATAACTGCTACTTCCTCTGTATTAAACTTCAGAAAAACCATGCCTTTGCCAGGATTATTAGAAGGAAAATTAGCTGGGCGAACCATATATTTCGCGCGGTCAATAAATTCAAAAATCTCCCGGTTATCCCAAGTATGATTCCCGAGAGTCACCGCCTGTGCACCTGCCTCAAGAAATCCCCGATAAATCTTTTCTGTAATCCCTTTTCCTCCTGCTGCATTTTCCCCATTAATAATTGTGATATGCGGCCGGTATTTTTCTTTTAGCTTGGGTACATATTCAGTGATCATATCCCGTCCCTGGGATCCCACTACATCTCCGACAAACAATATATTCATGTCATATCCCTTTCTGTTTTTAAAGTTATATGTATACTTTTTCAGCCCTTTTTATTAGTGTAACACAGTTTCCTGACTCTATTTAAAGCACACCCTGAAAAAGAAATAAAGCGATGCATGTGCATCGCTTTATTTTGCATATTCAACGGCCCTTGTTTCACGGATAACCGTGACCTTAATGTGGCCTGGATAATCAAGTTCTTCTTCAATCTTCTTACGGATATCCCTTGCCAAACGATGAGCTTCAAGGTCATCAATTTGTTCAGGCTTAACCATAATGCGGATTTCACGTCCAGCTTGAATAGCGAATGATTTTTCAACGCCATCATAGGATTCGGAAATCTCTTCAAGCTTTTCAAGACGGCGAATATAGTTTTCAAGTGTCTCTCTTCTTGCTCCAGGTCTTGCTGCTGATAAAGCATCAGCTGCAGCGACAAGTACGGCAATGATTGATGTTGGCTCTGTGTCACCATGGTGGGAAGCGATACTGTTTATGACAACAGGATGCTCCTTATACTTAGTGGCAAGCTCAACACCGATTTCAACATGGCTTCCTTCTACCTCATGGTCTATTGCTTTACCAATATCATGAAGCAATCCTGCCCGGCGTGCCAATGTTTCGTCCTGCCCCAGTTCGGCAGCCAGAAGGCCTGAAAGCTGAGCCACTTCCATTGAATGCTTTAAAACATTCTGGCCGTAGCTTGTACGGAATTTTAAGCGGCCAAGAATTTTGATTAAATCTGGATGCAGGCCGTGAACACCAACCTCGAAAGTGGTTTGTTCGCCGATTTCGCGGATGTGTTCATCTACTTCACGGCGAGCCTTATCAACCATTTCCTCAATCCGGGCTGGATGGATGCGACCGTCTTGAACCAATTTGTCTAAAGCTAAGCGTGCAGTCTCACGGCGGATTGGATCAAAGCCGGATAAAATAACCGCTTCCGGCGTATCGTCGATAATAAGATCAATTCCGGTCAGGGTTTCCAGAGTACGGATATTACGGCCTTCACGGCCAATAATGCGTCCTTTCATCTCATCATTTGGCAGGTTGACAACTGATACAGTAGTTTCTGCCACATGATCAGCTGCACATCTTTGGATAGCCAGTGACAGGATTTCCTTCGCCTTCTTATCCGAGTCCTCTTTCGCTCTGGTCTCGCTCTCTTTTACCATAATGGCGACATCGTGAGCCACTTCCTGCTCAGTGCGCTCTAAAATGATGGACTTTGCCTCTTCACGAGTCAAGCCTGAGATGCGTTCCAGCTCAGCTTGCTGCTCTTTAATCAACTCTTCCACTTTGCTTTCCATCTCTTCAATATGCTGTTGTCTTTTGCTAAGAGAATCGTCCCTCTTTTCTAAAAGAGCTTCACGTTTATCTAACGTTTCATCTTTACGATCAAGGTTCTCTTCTTTTTGCATTAAGCGATTTTCTTGTTTTTGCAGTTCATTTCTTCGATCACGAACTTCACCTTCCGCATCTGTGCGGAGCTTGTGAATTTCGTCTTTCGCTTCAAGCAGGGCTTCCTTCTTCGTAGCCTCAGCTTCTCGCTTTGCGTCTTCCAAAATCTGCTCAGCAGCATCTTTAGCTCCTGCGATTTTAGCTTCGGCAATAGATTTGCGAACAAAATAGCCAACAAAAGCACCGACGATTAGGCCAAGCAAAATGGAGATGATTGTTACTAGATCCATCATTTCACCTCCTCTTGCTATGAACTTGTTTGTGTTACGTTTTTTAAAGTGTTGGCATGTACATTGTCCAATTCAATATACAGCACTAAGGCTTTTAAACGTTTCAATCTTAAAAAAGCACTGGGCATCCATCTGACGACTGGCAGTTAATTAACGTATGAAATGCCAATGGAGCCTGGAGCCGGACAAAGTCTGACTCAATAAGAATTTCTTTACATATAAAATGTAAAATATACATTTTTAATTGTAAAGCTGTGGAATTTTATTGTCAAGGGTTTGTCTTAAGGGCTTTTCTTAATATTTCGATTGGTTTGAACACTTTTGAAGAGGCTCTTTTCTTGTAAATTATTGATTTTCGCTTTTCATTGCTGCCCGTTGATTGGGCGTTGAGCCTCCTTGACGCTTCGCGTCTGCGGGGTCTCACCTTTCCCGCTACTCCCGCAGGACTATGAATAAGCTTCCTTGAGTAAACACCGCACGAAGAAAATGCGAATGCATTTTCGAGGAACTCGCATCTTCCGCTACAATCAACTCACAATATATACTACAAATAGCAACAAACTTTGCGAAAAACAACCTTTAAAAAAAGCAAAGCCACTCAGGACTTTGCTTTTCCTTAGTATTAATCGATCAGTTTTAATTCTTCCTGCTCTTCGTCTCCGCTGGCTACTTTTTCTTCATCTAGTCCATAATGTTCGCGAATTTGTTTTTGAATAGTCAGGCGAATTTCTGGATTTTCTTTTAGGAATACTTTGGCGTTTTCACGACCTTGGCCAAGGCGCTCCTCGTTGAATGAGTACCATGAACCGCTCTTTTGAACAATATCCAGTTCAGAGCCAAGATCGATGATTTCACCTTCCTTGGAAATTCCTTCACCATACATGATATCAACTTCCGCCACTCGGAATGGAGGAGCGACTTTATTTTTGACAACCTTAATCTTTGTCTTATTACCGACCATTTCATTGCCTTGCTTAAGAGTTTCTGCACGGCGAACTTCAAGTCGGATGGAAGAATAGAACTTCAATGCGCGTCCCCCTGGAGTCGTCTCAGGGTTTCCAAACATAATTCCGATTTTTTCACGAATTTGGTTAATGAAAATCGCGATTGTCTTTGATTTGTTGATTGCACCTGATAGCTTACGAAGTGCCTGTGACATTAGGCGGGCCTGCAGACCCACATGGGAATCACCCATTTCTCCTTCAATTTCAGCCTTGGGAACAAGGGCTGCCACAGAGTCAACTACGAGAATATCAATAGCACCGCTCCGAACAAGGGCTTCTGCAATTTCAAGCGCCTGCTCTCCGGTATCCGGCTGGGAAAGAAGCAGCTCGTCAATATTTACACCAAGTTTTTGCGCGTAAACAGGGTCTAAGGCATGTTCGGCATCGATAAACGCTGCTTGTCCTCCACTTGCCTGAACTTCTGCAATAGCATGCAGGGCTACTGTTGTTTTACCGGAGCTCTCCGGTCCATAAACTTCAATAATACGTCCTCTTGGATAGCCGCCTACCCCAAGAGCTGCATCAAGTGCAAGAGATCCGCTTGGTACAGTTGAAATCCTGCGGTCAGTCTGTTCCCCGAGTTTCATGATAGAACCTTTACCAAATTGCTTTTCTATTTGTTTTAACGCCATTTCAAGAGCTGCTTGACGATCACTCACTAATAGTTCCTCCTTTTATATAGACGAATCTGTCTTTTGATCAGATTCGTTTTGTCTCATCTCAAAACCTAACTCTACTATAAACCTTTTCAATACATTTGTCGAGCAAAAAGTCGAACATCCATTCGTTTTTTTCTCTTGCACATTATGCCCGAAAATTTCAGGAATGCCGGGAAAAGTGAGGTTTTTTAAGGGGCAATCAGTAGAGGAGATTGCATTTCAACAAGAAGTCTGACTATTGTTTTGGCTAATAAAAACTCAGAACACATTTTATGCGTTCTGAGTTTCTTTTAATGCTTTAATAAGAAAATGGCAGCCGTATTTTACTGTACGAACCCGATTGGCTGCCCTGGTTCTTCCAAGGTTCAGCTTTTCGGTCTGCACCGGTCTTCCTTTAATCCAAATGCCTATATACACTGTACCGACAGGATTTCCTTCCAATTCATCCGGACCGGCAACACCTGTGAAACTGATTCCGATATCGGCATTTGTCAGGCTTGCTACATTTTCAGCAAGCTCGGCGGCACACTGTGCACTTACGACTCCGTCGTTATCAATCGTTTCTTTGCGGACTTTTAATACTTCAGCCTTAACTTCGTTTGTGTAGCAGACCACTCCGCCCTTTAAAAGTCCACCGGCACCGGGAATGGATGTAAACTCCTCCTGAAACATGCCGCCTGTTAAACTCTCCGCTGCGGAAATAGTCATGCTGCTCTCCTTAATCAGCTTGGTGAGCTCATACATCAGGGAAGTATCATCATAGCCATAAAAGTATTCGCCGACACGATCCAGAATTTTAGTTTCAGCTTCATTAATCAGCATCATGGCCGTGTTAGGTTGACTATGCTTTGCTGTGAGCCTAAGAGTAACTTCCCCATCAGATGCAAGCGGGGCAATGGTTGGATTGCTCTGAGCATCGATAATATCTTCAATCTCCGTTTCAAGCATGGCTTCTCCAATCCCGAAGAAGTGCAGCACCCGGGAAACAATTACATCCTCGGTGCCGAGCTTCGATTGAAGGGCCGGAAAGGCATGTTTAAGGAACATCGGCTCCATCTCGTTTGGCGGTCCCGGTAAAAGCATGAAAACATGCCCGCCACTATCGGCAATCATTCCTGGTGCCATTCCATGCTCGTTAGGCAGCACCTGTGCATCTTCAAGAACCAGAGCCTGCTTTTTGTTATTCTCCGTCATCTCTCTGTTGGTGCGTTTAAAATAAAGCTGTATAGATTCAATTGCCTGTTCGTCCATGACGAGCTCTTTGCCAAAATGGCGGGCAATCGTTTCTTTTGTTAAATCATCCTTTGTAGGACCCAGGCCGCCCGTGAAGACGATTAATTCAGAACGGCTTTCGGCTATTTTGATTACCGACTTCAGGCGCTCCGGGTTATCTCCAACCACTGTATGGTAAAAAACGTTAATGCCCAGTTCAGCAAGCTGCCGGGAAAGAAAGCGGGCATTTGTATTAACGATTTGTCCAAGTAAAAGCTCAGACCCGACAGCAATAATTTCAGCATTCATTTCAAAGCCCCTTCCAGGTAAAGTAATTATTTTGAGTTTATGAAGGCCTGCTTGTTTTTAGCAAAGTAGTCCCAGCCGGACCAGATTGTAAAGAACATCGCAACCCACAGGGCAATCAGGTCAAAACGGATTGAAACCATTTCAAAAATAATATTATGTAAAAGCAGTGCAGAAATGGCCACAATTTGAGCCCAGGTTTTTATTTTGCCAAGCTGATTAGCTGCGACTACTTCTCCATCCCCTGCCAAAACAAGCCTTAAACCTGTTACAGCAAATTCCCGGCTGATTATAATAATGACAATCCATGATGGAGCAAGGTTAAGATCAACCAGAACAATTAAGGCTGCAGAGACAAGAAGCTTGTCAGCAAGCGGATCAAGAAACTTGCCCAGGTTTGTAACCAGATTGTATTTACGGGCAAAGTAACCGTCAACCCAATCGGTAACTGAAGCAATAATAAAAATAAGAGCTCCAATCAGATGGGTAACGGGCATTTCAGCTCCTAACAACTCTACATTTCCCCATGAAAGCTCAACGAGCATGACGAGCAGAAATATTGGTATCAGCAAGATACGGGACACTGTAATTTTATTTGGCAGATTCATGTTTTACCTCCAAGTATATTAAATGAAGCTTCCTGCAGAAAAAGTATATGACATTCCCTGCAATCCTTTTACTGATAATTTTTACATAAAAAGCGAAAATAGTCATCTAAAGATGACTATTCGGTCTTCGGCGCATACTTTATGGTTATATCCTGCCTAACGGATTGTGAAGGCGGCACCTTATACTCAATTTTTTCGCCGTTAACATAGATTTCAGTTTGTGCCGAATTTCCGACTACAATGAAAGCTTCCGTTTCCTTTGAAAAATCTATCTTTTGGCTTTTCGTGCCGTCCTCAGTCAGCATTCCCTGGAAGAGGGAATCACCTTTGCCGTTCTTGATATTCACCCAAGTTTCTCCTGTAGACAAAACCTCGAGTTCAAACTTGTCCGCATTTTTCAATTCATAGACGGTTCCATTTCCGCTCGATTGAACCACAGCAACCTCCTGCTTTGGCTCATCCTCAGCTTCCTGGTCCTTGCCATTTTCCTCATTATCTTTGTCAGCAGATTCTTCTTCCTTTTCTGCTGATTCATCTTTTTTATTTTCGGCAAGGTTTTCAGACTCTTTTATAACTGTTTGTTCATCAGTCAAATCTGAGAGCTTCTCATCTTTATCCACCTGATCTTTGGCCCCAAGAAAATTGTATATGACCGCAATTAGGCCAACAATGAAGACACCAATGAGAACCTTTGGAAGAATATCGAATACTTTTGAAGTCCTGCCGGAAAAATCTTTCCTGGATTGTACACGTGATAGCTTTTCGGGAATATCATCATTCATTTGTGTTGGAATATCATCTTTATACTGTTCGAAAATTTCTTCCGGTTCAATTCCGACCGCTTCAGCGTACTGTTTTATAAATGCCCTGACATAAAACTTTCCGGGCATCATGCTATAATCCCCGTCTTCAATTCCCACTAAATAACGTTTTTGTATTTTTGTAACCTTTTGCAGATCGTCAAGGCTCATATCTTTAGCCAGCCGCGCTTCTTTTAACCGATTGCCTAGTTCTGTCAATTTACAACACCTTCCAACTTACTAAAAATCAAAGCCTCCAAAATCAGATTCAGAGAACATATTGTTCTTCTCTACCACATCATATGTTATCTCTTCCTCATGGTCGTGACGAAGCTCAATAATATAATCAAAATCATTAAGAGAGTATTCAGTATTTTGCACAAAAATATCCGGATGCTCCACTACCTTAACTGCCGGGAGGCGCATAATTTCCCGGACGAGCTGCCAATGCCTTTCGTTGGCACGTCTGGTTGAGACAATTCCGTCAATTATAAACAAATTGTTTTCATTATATTCATCCTCAATCAACTGATTTCGTATCGTCTGCTTAAGCAGCGTGGATGAAACAAATAGCCAGCGTTTGTTCGCACAGACACTTGAAGCGACTATGGATTCTGTTTTTCCAACCCTTGGCATGCCTCTGATCCCTATTAGCTTGTGCCCTTCCTGTTTAAATAATTCGGCCATAAAATCAACTAATAGCCCAAGCTCGTCCCTGACAAATCTGAACGTTTTTTTATCGTCGGCATCCCTTTGAATATATCTTCCATGGCGCACGGCCAGACGGTCCCTTAGCTTAGGCTCACGCAGCTTGATCACTTTAATAGTGTCCATGGTATTAAGAATGGACTTCAGACGTTCAATCTGTTCATGGTCTTTAGCCAAAATCAGCAAGCCTCTGCGGCCTTCATCCACTCCATTGATCGTGACAATATTAATGGAAAGCATACCTAGCAGGGAAGAAATGTCACCAAGCAAGCCGGGACGATTCTTTTGGATTTCATATTCCAAATACCATTCTGTTTTCTCCACCGGAAAACCTCCTCCTGCACGATGCGCATGTGTCAGCGCATTTTATATGTATATGCAACTCATTTTTGTATGTAAAATTTTATTAAACTTATCCTAAATTTTCATCTAGGTACTATAATATATGATTTTTTGCCAATAGGAAAGGAAAAACCGTTTGGACGGAAAGGAAATGTTTCCTGGAGAAAAAGCGAAAAGAGAGGCAATCCTCTCTTTTCACTGATTACTATTATTTTCTTAGTGGGTACCATCGTTTTGAACAAGCTTTACCATCATATTGGCAATGGCATGCTGCTCCTCAGGGCTTGCTACAGACCAGAGATCAGCCAGGATTTTTTCCTGGTCATTTTTTGGCTCTACTTGCTTGGCTAAATAATCGCCGATCTGATAAGCAAGGTCATTTACTGTTTCCTTATTCAATCCCTGATCGATTCCCTGATGAAGACGATCGCCAAGGAAATCTTTCCATTGCTGCCAGTTATCTAGTACAGACATAATTTTGCCTCCTTTAAATGTTGTACAATTATATTGTGCTTAAGGCCTGAATAAAATATGCATACACATAGACATGACTAAAAAAATATGTGACACTTCTTAGAACGATCGGCAGTTACGTATACCAGCCTCCATTAACTGCCATGACCTGCCCGGTAATATAAGAGGCATTTTCAGAAAGAAGAAAGGAAATGACATTGGCTATGTCTGCAGGCAGGGCAAGCCTGCCCATAGGAATTTCACTTTTTACAGTTTCTAGCTCTTCTTCAGTAAAATCCTTCAGCATATCCGTCTCAACTGCACCCGGGGCAATAGCATTAACCCTCACCCCGTTCAGGGCAACCTCCTTGCTTAAAGCTTTTGCAAATGCAATTTGTGCACCTTTTGCAGCCGAATAAGCAACTTCACAAGCGGCACCCGTCTGGCCCCATATCGAAGATACTAATACGATATTTCCGCTGCCCTTTGATAAAAGTTTCGGCAGAAGCTCTTTCGTCAGGAGAATTGGTGAGGTCACATGAATGTTCATCAGAGCTTCCATTTCCGTTTGCTGTATTTCAGTAAGAAGTCCATATTGAGCTGTTCCGCTATTATGGATAATAGTATCAAGTGAAAATATATTAGAAATAACTTTTTTATACCCGCCTGGTACAGACAGGTCTGCCTGAATCGGAATAAATTCTCCGCCAAAGCTTTGCAGGCGGTCCAGAAGCCTGTTGATCCCCTCCTCATTTTGATTGTAATGCAAATAAAGCGAATAGCCTTCTTCTGCCAGTTTAACGCTGACTGCCTGGCCGATTCCCCCGCTCGCTCCAGTAATTAATGCAAATTTCCTCATTTCATATCCTCCCGAAAAAAGCAAAGCGCCATTTAAAGGCGCTCTGCTGAAACTGCTTTTCATTTCTTAGGGACAACCTGACAAACCGTAAACCGTTCTTCACTTATCAAATTACCAGCCGCTTTTTCCACATCCTCAAGTGTGATGCTTTCAAGAGTCGGCACAACATCAAATAAATCCATTTCGTTAAAAGCATACCGGGTAAATTGGTTAGCGATATATTCCGGTGAATTGACAGCCCGCAGGAATGCACCTATTTTCTTCTTTTTTGTCCGATTAAGTGTTTCCTGTGAAATAGCTCCCTTTTCCCTGGCGTCCAGGAGCATCTTTTGCAGTGCTTCAGCCAAGCGGTCAGGATCGTTTGTGTCTCCGCCAACCATGGCAAATCCAAAGCCTTGCTCCTGTGTATAATCAAAGGAGAATGTGTCATCAATTAAACCTTCACTATACAGTGAGCTGTAATGCTCAGAGCTTTTACCGAAAAAGATATCCAGCAGCACATTTAGGCTCAGCTCATTTTTTAACATTTCTTTGCCGGACTGATTTGCAGTACTGCTCTTTATCCCGACCAGGCACTTTGAGGTCTGTACATTCATCTCAAGAACTTTTTTCTTTTTGGCCGATTCAGAAGGCTCTTCTTCGAATTGGCGTTTGATTTCCGGTATCTCTTTATAATCCTTCTTGCTTTGATTATCCCTCACCTGAGACATAATCTGATTAGGATCAACGGGACCGACAATGAACAGCAGCATGTTGCTAGGGTGGTAGAAAGTCTCATAGCATTCATAAAGCATATCCTTCGTGATATGTGAAATGGACTCGATCGTACCAGCGATATCGATTTTAACAGGGTGGTTCTTGAACATATTTTCTATCAGTCCAAAATATAAGCGCCAGTCAGGATTGTCATCATACATGGTTATTTCCTGGCCGATGATGCCTTTCTCTTTTTCAACAGTCTTTTCTGTAAAATATGGATCCTGCACAAAATCAATCAGCGTTTCAAGGTTCATCTCTACATTGGACGTGCTGGAAAATAGATAAGCTGTCCTTGTGAAAGATGTAAAAGCATTAGCTGAAGCTCCTTGCTTGCTGAATTGCTGGAACACATCCCCGTCTTCTTTCTCAAATAGCTTATGCTCCAAAAAATGTGCAATCCCATCGGGAACTTTTACAAATTCCTCTTTTCCGGGGGGGAGAAAATGATTGTCGATTGAGCCATACTTTGTCGTAAAGGTGGCATAGGTCTTGTTAAAACCCTTTTTCGGCAGAATAAATACATCCAGCCCATTTTCAAGTTTTTCATGATACAGCTCTTCTTGAAGCTGGTCAAAATTGATTTTTTCCATTACTTGCCCGCCTCCTTTCCTGTCAGAAAGTACACAGTATCCATACTGACCTTCTTGGCTATTGCGGCAATTTCCTCTTTTGTTACCTTATCCATTTCATTCATCCAGGTTTGAAGGGTAATTTCTTTCCCTGACACAACATTATGGTAAAGGACCTCGACAATCCCGCGTGCTGTATCAACAGTCTCCAGAAGCTGATTTTTAATGACTGCTTTGGTCTGTTCCATTTCCTGTTCTGTAAAGTCACCATTCTTCATAGCATCCAGTTGCTCTTTAATAATACTCACTGCCTGGTCATAGTTGCTGTTATCGATTCCGGACATCACCATCATTAGCCCTTTATGGCTTTCCAGACGGCTGGCTACGTAGTATGCGAGACTAGCTTTTTCCCGGACGTTCAAGAACAATTTTGAATGAGAAAACCCTCCGAAGATTCCATTAAATACCTGAAGCGCATAATATTCCGGATCACCGTAAACGACATTTGTCCGGTAGCCGATATTTAGTTTTCCCTGCTTCACATCTTGTTCTTCCCGAACTTCGTTTACAGAATCCTTCGTTCTAACAGAGGATGCAGGCGCTGTCTGTGGTGTTCTCTTCTCAAAGGTTAAAAGCTCCCCTGCGTAGGTTTCGGCGTCTGCCTCTTCCACGTCACCTATAACATATAAATCAAGCTCATCCTCCGCCAATGCCTGCTGATAATATTCATAAAGGCTTTGAGGAGTAATATTGTCCACATCTTCTTTCTCGCCATGCACATGCAGTGCATACGGCTCTTCTTTGCACATTTCCTGAACCAGGCGGAAATTGGAATAACGCATTTTATCATCATAAACTGATTGAATACGCTGTATAAGTGTCCTTTTTTCTTTTTCAACTGTATCCTCGTCAAAAGCGCCTTCATGCACATTTGGCTTTGTCAGAATTTCCGCTAAAAACTGGAATGCCTTTTTCAGAAGAGGAGTTGGATCTGAAAGGAATTTTTCGTTCGCGATTTCAACTGATATGGTAATGACATGGTACTCGCCCTTTTTCGCCAAATCGACAAAAAGCGTTGCACCATATAATTCATCAAGGTAAGCCCGAAGCTTTCCGGTTGAAGGGTAGGACGAACTGCTGCTCTGCAATACATGAGGCAGTAGGGATCTTAATGTAACTGTATTCTTTTTAAGTGGGGCTTTCATTTTCCAAACCAGGGTATTGGTTTTATATTTCTCTGTTTTAACCACGTGAAGGTTATAGCCATTCATGGCTTTTACGGATTCAGAGATTATGGCCATGTCTTTTCCTCCTGTCAGTAGATTGATGAGTCAAAAGTAAGGTCAATTGTAAATAGAGGGAGCATCCCCTGTATGTAAACACTTTACTGCTATCTTCTATAATATCCTTTGTAATAAATCATATTCTTACTATACCTTGCCCTATTTCTTTATTTCAAGTTATTGGCTGTATTGGAAGGTTTATATATTTTTTTATAAGTGATGGTTTTAATAATAATATGTACAATAAAAACCCCATTTCCAAAAAGAAATGGGGCTTTTTGTATTAACGTTTTCCCTTGATATAAGGTGTACCAGATGCTTTCGGGGCATCCGCACGCCCGATGAAACCAGTTAATGCCAGAATCGTTAAAACATATGGCGCGATGAGAAGATAGACATTTGGAATATTCTCAAGGAATGGAAGGCTGGAGCCGATAATGCTTAAGCTTTGCGCAAATCCGAAGAACAAAGCTGCGCCCATAACACCTAGCGGATGCCACTTACCGAAGATCAGTGCTGCTAGAGCCATAAAGCCTTGGCCGCTGATGGTTGCATGCCCGAAGTCCGAAGAAATCGATTGTGCGTAAACGCCGCCGCCAATTCCTGCAAGTGCTCCTGAGATTAAAACCCCAATATATCTCATCCTTGTTACATTGATACCCATTGTATCCGCAGCCATTGGATGTTCACCAACCGCCCGAAGCCTTAATCCGAATGGAGTCTTAAACATCACAAACCAGGCAAGGAATGCAACAGCAATGGCCACGAATGAAGTATAATATGTGTTTGAGAAGAACAATTTACCAATAACAGGTATGTCACTCAAAAATGGAATATCCACTTTGCTGAATCCTTTTTGAATGATATCGGTCTGGCCTTTTCCATAAATGAATTTAACCAGAAACAGTGCTGCACCTATTGCCAGAAGGTTAATCGCAACCCCTGACACAACTTGGTCTGCTCTAAAGGTGATAGAAGCAACAGCATGCAGGATGGATAGCAGAGCTCCAACAACCATAGCTGCGAGTAATGCAACCCAAGGTGTCATGCTGCCAAATATATCAACAAATGTAAGGTTAAAAACAATAGCAGTGAAAGCACCAATTACCATTAAGCCTTCTAATCCAATATTTACAACACCGGAGCTTTCTGAGAAGTTTCCGCCCAATCCAGTGAAAATAAGCGGGGCTGCCCAAAGCAAAGTTGATGGAATAATAATTAATAAGATTTCCATTAAGCCCACTTACTTCACCCCCTTTTTGCTAATACGGTCAATAAAGATGCGAATCATATAGCTTGCTGCTACAAAGAACACGATAAGAGCAATGATAATATCAACTAGTTCATTTGGAACTCCAGCTTCAAGCGGCATGTTTAAGGCGCCGACCTTCAAGCTACCGAATAGCAATGCTGCAAAAATAATTCCAATTGGACCATTTCCGCCTAAGAGAGCTACCGCGATTCCGTCAAAACCTACTCCGGTAAAGCCGCCCTTTATGGCTGCATAGCCAAATGTACCCAACGCTTCCATCGCACCCGCAAGTCCTGCAAATGCTCCTGAGATGACCATTGATAGGATGATATTTCTGCTGACGCTCATGCCTGCATATTCAGATGCATGCTGGTTAAAGCCTACAGCACGCAATTCGTATCCCTTAGACGTTTTTTCTAATAGGAACCACATAATAAACACACATGCTAAAGCGATTAAAATTCCCCAATGCAAACGAGAATAATCGGTTAACCCCTCAAGAAAAGGGGAACGCAATGATGCAGACTCTGCAATCATCTCGGACCGGTCACTTTTCTCTGAAAGAACCGTACGTATTATATAGTTGGTTACATGCAAAGCCACGTAATTCATCATGATCGTGACAATTACTTCATGCACTTTAAACTTGGCTTTCAAAAGGCCTGGTATAAATGCCCATAGAGCGCCAGCAGCTGCAGCAGCGAGAACCGCTAGCGGCAAATGGATGAACTTTGGAAGTTCAAATGCAACCCCTACCCAAACAGCTGCAAGCCAACCAACTATCAGCTGTCCTTCAACACCGATATTAAATAAGCCTGTACGGAAAGCAAATGCAACCGCCAAACCGGCAAGGATATAAGGAGTCACCTGTCTGATTACTTCACCAGTATAGTAGATTTCTCCGAAAGCACCGTTCCATAGGGCAATAAATGCAGATCCGGCATTATACCCTGTTGCTATCATAATGATTGTCCCTACTAATACACCGAGGAGAACGGCAACTAGAGGTACGACAATATTCTTCATGCGATTAGACATGGTTTTCGCCACCTGCTTCCTTCCGTTTAGAACCAGCCATCAATAAACCTAATTCTTGTTCAGTAGTTTGTTTCGGGTCAACTACTGCTACAATTTCACCTTCATAAATAACAGCGATACGGTCGCTGACATTCATTATTTCATCCAATTCAAATGAAATAAGCAGCACTGCTTTCCCCTGATCACGCTGTTCAATCAGACGCCTGTGAATATATTCAATTGCACCAACATCAAGGCCACGTGTCGGCTGAGCAGCGATCAGGAGATCCGGATTGCGGTCAATTTCACGTCCGATTATGGCTTTCTGCTGGTTACCGCCGGAAAGTGCCCTTGCAAGTGTATATTCACTTGGTGTTCTGACGTCAAATTCTTTAATAAGCTTTGTTGCTTTACTGTAGATTTGTTTAAAGTTTAGAACACCTTTTTTAGAAAAAGGAGCTTTATAATAGGTTTGCAAAACCATATTTTCCCCGATAGGAAAATCGAGAACTAGTCCATGTTTATGGCGGTCCTGAGGAATATGCCCTACACCTGTCTCCGTAACTTTACGCGGAGTCATATTCGCGATTTCTTTGCCATTCAATTTAATTGAACCGCTTTCAGACTTTCTCAAACCGGTAATCGCTTCAATTAACTCTGACTGTCCATTTCCGTCTACACCGGCAATACCGACAATTTCACCTGCGCGCACATTAAGGTTTAGATTATTAACTACACCCAGTCCCCGTGAATCCTTCACATTTAATCCTTGAATCTCAAGCACCTGATCCTGCGGGTTAGAGTCTGTTTTATCTGTTTTAAAAGTAACTTCCCTTCCCACCATTAAACTGGCAAGTTCATTCGGGTTGGTTTCAGTGACATTTACTGTTCCGATTCCAACTCCTTTGCGGATAACTGTTACCCGATCACACACTTCCATTATTTCTTTCAGCTTATGAGTAATCAGAATAATAGATTTGCCTTCCTGAATCAGAGTTTTCATAATCTGGATTAACTCTTTAATTTCCTGAGGAGTCAGAACAGCAGTAGGTTCATCAAAAATAAGGATTTCAGCACCCCGATAGAGAGTCTTTAAGATCTCCACCCGCTGCTGCATTCCTACTGAAATATCTGAAATTTTAGCCTGAGGGTCAACAGCAAGTCCATATCGCTCGGATATCTCCCTCACTTCTTTTTCAGCCTTTTTAATATCTATTTTTCCACCTTTGGTTGTTTCTTTTCCTAGAATAATATTTTCAGTGACAGTGAAACGGTCTACGAGCATGAAATGCTGGTGGACCATTCCGATGCCCAAGTCGTTTGCTATATTAGGATCTGTAATGCGCACAGGTTTTCCTTTAACTTTGATTTCACCCTTTTCAGGCTGATATAGGCCAAAAAGGACGTTCATCAACGTTGACTTGCCTGCTCCATTTTCGCCAAGCAGCGCATGAATTTCACCTGGTTTCAGCTGAAGCGTGATATTATCATTCGCAACAATTCCAGGAAACTCCTTGCGAATGTTGAGCATTTCAATAATATAATCCATTTGTTTCACTCCTTGCTCAAAATATAAGGAAATCATTAGTAGTAAGAGGTCAGACCTTGGAATTTCTTAGAAAAACTTGGCCCAAAGGCCAAGCTCCTAAATAATATAAAAAATTATTAATGCATTAAAACTCTAAGTGAAATACAGAAACTATTCTGTCCTTCAATTAAACTTTTAATTTCTATAAAAAAGGAATAAGAGGCCGCAGTGCACCCTGCTTATTCCTTAATTTTATTTATTCAACTGAGAAGGAAGCCAGTTCATCTTTTGAAGATGGAACAGTCAGGTCACCATTCTTAATCTTTTCCTGCCATTCTTCAACTGCACCTTCGATTTCTGCTTTTGTTGATACTTCCGGGTTGATAGGAGCAAGGCCTACACCGTCTTCAGCCAATCCGTAAGTAGTTGTTTCTCCACCAGGGAAATTGCCGTCTTTAGCTTTAGTAGAAAGGTCCTTAACAGCATTATCTACACGCTTTAGAGCAGATGTAAGAATTACATTGTGCTCTTTGCCATCGATTTCAACTACACCTTCAGCTGTCTGATCTGAGTCAACACCAATTGCCCAAAGTTCTCTTGCCGGATCTTTCTTTTTAAGGTCACGGGCTTCCTTGAAAAGACCGTTCCCAGTTCCGCCGGCAGCGTGGAAGATTACATCAACGCCAGAAGAGTACATTTTAGAAGCAATTGTCTGACCTAATTCAGCTTTATCAAATGCTCCAGCATATTGTACCTCTACTTTAATATCAGGGTTTACCGCTTGAACACCAGCAAGGAATCCAGATTCAAAACGCTCAATAACCGGAATTTCCATACCGCCGATGAAACCAATTTTGTTTTCTTTAGTTGCATTTGCTGCAGCAACACCTGCAAGGAATGCAGCTTCCTGCTCTTTAAACATGATGCTTGCTACGTTCGGCTGATCTACGACCGCATCAACGATTCCGAAATGAGAATCTTTTTGCTGCTGAGCAATCTCATTGATTGCACCTTCCATTAAGAAACCGATTCCAAAAACAAGATCAAAGTCCTGACGTGCTAATGTATTAAGGTTTGTAGAATAGTCAGCATCTGACTGTGATTGAAGATAGTCAAATCCGCCTTTTCCTTTTTCAAGTCCATTTTCTTCACCAAATGCTTTTAAACCTTCCCAAGCAGATTGGTTAAATGATTTATCATCTACACCACCGACATCTGTTACCATCGCTACAGAGAATGCTTTTTCTTTATCGTCTCCGCCAGCTGTTTCTCCGCCTTTTTCTTCACTTTTGCCGCAAGCACCCAGAATTGTTCCGGCAGCAAGAACTAAAGATAGCGCCAATCCAAATTTACGCTTTTTCAAGGTTGGTACCCCCTAAGAAATTGTTTTTGCATTAGCGGAATGAATGATTTTGTTTTCGTGCATCCCAAAAAGCTAAATTCTCTTCCTGAGAACATGGAAACTGAACTTATCAGCTCTGAAATAATTAACGGAATAAAGAATCGGTGTATCCGATTCATCAAAATGCATTTGCTTTAAAACAAGCAGTGCAGTTTCCGGGTCACATTCCAGAATAGGGGAAATTTTCTCGTGATAGCCAATAGGCTCTATTTGGGCCACAGCATAAGTGATTTTCCGGTTTGCCTCCTCTTCAAGCATGTTGAGGATCGACTCTTGTTCGTGGGAAAATGTATCCGGAAGAATATTCTCAGGAACTTTATCCACACAATAAACGACCGGTTCACCATTGGCTGTTCTAACCCGCTCAATCACGGCAATTTCCTGGTCTACAGCACATGAGAATCTGCGGATATCATCTTCAGTCGGTCCCAAAGTTACAGAACTCAGGAAAACGGTTCCCGGCTTCATCCCTGCCTGCAAAATCATGTTTGTGACACTATTAAGCTGTTCGATGCCGGATGTAAACAGCGGCTTTGCATTGACAAAGGTGCCTACACCGTGACGGCGTATGATGACGTTTTCTTCTTCAAGAATGCGCAGCGCCTCCCGCAGTGTAGCTCTGCTTACACCAAGCTGTTTGGCAAGATCAAATTCAGACGGAAGCTTTTCTTTTTCTTTATAAACTCCATCTTCAATGTCTTGTTTTAATCGATCGATGACTTGCAAATATAAATGCCGGTTATCTGACTTAATAGACATGCAGGGTTCCTCCAACTTCAGTTCTCAAGACATCAGACCTCTGATGTTCAATCATTCCTACTAATCGAAAATACTATAACACTTTTTACCCAATAAAGAAATAGAAATTTATCAATTTGTCGAAAAAAGGTGAAAAGATAAAAATGTTTGTGAATCCCTCTATACCAATTATCTTTTTCTGGTATAATACTACTTTGAAAACGATTACATTTTAGGTTTCTGTACCGAATTCACCGGTTAAAAAACCCTGTTTTGCAATGAGTTGAAAGTACCATACCTCTTTCATTTTATGTAAGCGCTTTTAGTAGTATGGCATATTCAACTGTTTTTTTATCATCCTTTCTTTTTAGGCATTATCTTCTAGGTACATAAAAAAATGGCCGTCCGCAGACAGGCCATTTTTTAATATGCCATGCTTATTAATATTAAGAACTTGCTTCCTCTGAAGGTTTGCCCTGGAGCACAGATCTTGGCTTGCTGCCTTCATAAGGACCGACAATCCCCCTTGCTTCCATTTCATCGATCAGCCTTGCTGCTCTCGTATAGCCAATTCTGAATCTTCTCTGAAGCATGGAGACAGAAGCAGTCTGCATTTCCAATATCAATTCAACAGCTTCTTCATAAAGATCATCATCCACTTCTCCTGTAGCTTCCGGAATATCCTCCGGAATCATTTCTTCCTGATATTGCGCCTTCTGCTGGCCGATGACGAAGTCCACTATCTCTTCAACTTCTTCATCTGACAGGAAGGCTCCCTGTACACGGACTGGTTTTGAAGCACCAACAGGAAGGAAAAGCATATCTCCTCTTCCCAGCAGTTTTTCCGCTCCGCCCATATCCAGGATGGTTCTTGAATCTGTCATTGATGAAACAGCAAACGCAATTCTTGAAGGTATATTTGCTTTAATTACACCTGTGATAACATCCACTGACGGACGTTGAGTTGCGATTATTAAATGGATGCCTGCCGCCCGTGCCATTTGAGCAAGGCGAGTGATTGCGTCTTCCACATCGGAGGATGCCACCATCATTAAGTCTGCAAGCTCGTCCACAATAACAACAATATACGGCAGGAGTGGCTGCTGCGCCTCCTCTTCTGCATTATGCCTTTTTACATACTCATTGTAGCCTTCGATATTCCTTGTGCCAGTATGTGAGAACAGCTCATAGCGCCTTTCCATCTCACTGACAACTTTCTGCAGCGCTTGAGCAGCTTTCTTCGGATTTGTCACAACCGGTGCCAGTAAATGAGGCACCCCATTGTAAACATTCAATTCGACCATTTTAGGGTCAATCATCATTAATTTTACTTCATGTGGTTTTGCCCTCATCAAAATGCTGGTAATGATTCCGTTAATACAAACACTCTTTCCGCTGCCTGTCGCGCCAGCAACAAGAAGGTGGGGCATTTTATTGAGTTCTGCAAGGACAGCTTCTCCGGTTATATCACGGCCCAGCCCGATCATAAGCTTGGAGTCCGGCTTGTCATTTTGTTTGGATTCAATTACTTCTCTTAGAGAAACCATTGCCACTTCTGAGTTAGGGACTTCTATACCAATAGCTGATTTACCCGGAATAGGTGCTTCTATCCGGATATCCTTAGCTGCCAGTGCCAATGCCAAATCATCATTCAGACTAACGATTTTGCTTACCTTTACTCCAACATCCGGATGAACCTCATATTTTGTAACAGCCGGACCTAAATGAACCTGTGTCACCCTTGCTTTTACTCCAAAACTCTGAAATGTTCTTTCAAGTTTAGCAGCATTCGCGTGGATTAGCTCATATTCACCGCTTTGATCAGTTTGCCTTGGCAGTTTTAAAAGTCTGATAGGAGGCAGCTCGTAGTCTTTGTTTTCCACTTCTGTAAACGTGATAGGTGGCGCATTTTCGTCCTCCGGCTCTGTGACAGCCTTTTCCTGTGGCTGATCAGCAGCCGCAGCCCGGGGATCCTCCTGATATGCTCTTTCGGCAAAGCTTGAAATAATAGGTTCGGGAGTTGGTTCAGATACCTGTTCGGTAGAATTATTGATCGTTATTACCGTTTCACTTTCTTCTTCCTGCTGAAGAGCATGCTGCTCTTCTTCTCTTCTTGACTGCCTTTCTTCTCGTCTTTCTCTGCCTTTTTGTTTCCATTCTTTCATATCATTTATAAAAGCAGCCCATTGTTTCTTGCAGAAATTAAGAACTGCAGCCATCATTTTCCCTGCTGCATCTCCAAACGTTTTTCCAGTGATAAGAACAAAACCGATAATAATTAATAAAAAAGCTACAATTTTTGATCCTGCTTCATCAAAAAGATAATAAAAGAGGGCGAAAAAAATAGCCCCTAGCATTCCTCCGCCTAAATCGGTTGTGCTTGTTTCTCCCCGGACTTCCATCCGGAATAACTCCCACGTATTGGCTATTACACTCGGATCATCAAACTTTCCTCCATTTGAGAGAAGCTGAAATAATGTTACATGACTCAACAGCAGCAGGGAGCTTATGATGAGATAAATACCGATTAATTTCGTGTGGAATAGATAGGGAAGTGCCCTCTTCCACATCAGATAGCCTGAAAAAATAACAAGTCCAATCAGGCTGAGCATGTACCATTCTCCCATAAAAAAACGGAAAAAAAGCACCATTGCATTCCCTACCGCTCCGAGCCTGGCAATTGATATTACCGCAAGTGCCAGCAAAATCAAGGCAATTAGTTCAAATTTCATTGTCCGTTTCAACGTTTCGTTCTTTTTAGATTTTCTTTTCTTTCTTTTGGCCATATTATCACCTTATCATTGTACTTATTAACAGCATCATCCAAATTCTAATATGTAATACATCATGTCTATTATGAAAGAAGAAGCAGCCATTTTTTGGCTGCTTCTAAAGTTACTTTTATTATATCATAACGATTCTAAATTAAGTTGTATTTTGAAAGGATTTATCAGCTTAACTGCGTTAAAGTGATCATGGAACCTGGAGTGTATCTTTCATCCATATAATGGGTGGGATCACTGCTCATGATTCTTAAAATGCGACATTCCTGTCCTGCATTCATTTCAACCAGAAGAGGGATTCCTTCATATGAGACAATTTTCTGCTTGCTGAAATCGTCCTGCTCATTTTGGTAAATGAGTTCTTGCGGCATCATTGTATAAAGGATCATTGAACCATCACTTCTTCTTTTGGTTTATTCATATCAATCAGCTCATTCAGCTTTCCGAGCGCAGGCCCGACACCGCCTACTTCATCAATGAGTCCATATTCAACAGCATCCCTGCCGACCACATTCGTCCCTATATCCCTGGTTAGGTTACCCTTATCAAACATCAGATCTTTGAATTTCTGTTCTGATATATTGGAATGCTTTGTTACAAAATTAATTACCCGATCCTGCATTTTATCCATATACTCAAACGTTTGCGGCACACCGATTACCAGGCCGGTCAGCCTAATAGGGTGGATGGTCATCGTAGCTGTTTCAGCAATAAAGGAATAATCGCATGATACCGCAATAGGCACACCAATTGAATGGCCACCTCCAAGTACAATAGAGACTGTTGGCTTGGACAGTGAGGCAAGCATTTCTGATATCGCCAGCCCGGCCTCCACATCGCCGCCAACAGTATTCAAGATAACCAGAAGACCTTCTATTTTTGGGTTTTGCTCAATCGCAACGATCTGAGGGATCAAATGCTCATATTTTGTTGTTTTATTTTGAGGTGGAAGCTGAAGATGCCCCTCCACCTGTCCGACAATGGTCAAGCAGTGAATTTTGGAATCCTGTGACAGCTGCGGCACATTTGTTTGTCCAAGCTGCTGAATTTTTTCCATAAGGGCAGAAGGTTTATCCTCTTTCGGCTGTTCTTGCCCTTCTCCTCCCTCATTACTGGTATTTTTCAAATCGTTTTCCATCCTTAGTTCTCCCTTCAAGCAATATATTGTTAGTATGAACGCGTGAACATTTTTCATGCGCATTATTGCCTGAGGTTCAAAAGCAAAAAACACAGCCCATCAGTCGATGCGGGCTGTGTTCTGACTGTTATCCCTCCATAAGAATCGGAAGGATCATTGGTCTTCTTTTTGTTTTTTCATAAAGATACTGATTCAGGCTGTCACGCATATCCTGCTTAATTCCTGACCAGTCAAATACATCTCTGGCAAGGTTCTGCTCTACCGCTTCTCTTACTATTTTTACAGCTTCCTCAAGAAGCTTTTCTGATTCCCTGACATACACAAATCCTCTTGTAATGATTTCAGGGCCAGCTGAGATTTTCTTCTCTTTTTTATTAAGAGTAACTACCACCAATAAAACACCATCCTGAGAAAGCAGCTTTCGGTCTCTTAAGACAATATTACCGACATCGCCGACACCAATTCCGTCAATCAGGACATTACCTGATGGAATTTTCCCTCCAGGTCCGATTGTGCCATCCTTGATCTCTGCTATATCGCCTTTATTCGGGATAAAAATTTGTTCGCTTGATATTCCGCACTCTAAAGCAACTTTTGCATGAGCTTTCAGCATTCGGTACTCCCCATGAACAGGTATGAAGAATTTGGGACTCATCAGATTAATCATAAATTTAAGTTCTTCCTGGCTGCCATGGCTCGATGTATTAAAGGTTCCCTTTCCTGAAATTACTTCAGCACCAGCCCTAAACAGCATATCAATCGTTTTGAAAATAAATACCTCAGTGCCTCTTAATGGTGATGCAGCAAGCAAAACAGTATCGCCGTGTTTTATATTGACATGTCTGTGAGACTGCTTCGCCATTTTTTGAAGTGCCTCAATCGGCTCTCCCTGTGTACCCGTGGTAAGAATCACGATTTGGTCATCACTGTATTTGCTGATTTCGGCAACAGGAATAATCAAATCTTCTCCTACCTGTAAATATCCGAGCTGCAGAGCAATGTCATAGATTCTCTGCAGACTTTTGCCGACCACTGCCACTTTCCTGCCTGTTTCAATCGCTGCATCAAAAATATGCTGTATTCGAACTAAGTCAGATGCAAAGGAGGCCGCAATGACTCTCCCTTTAGCAGCATAAAATGCAGCTGTCATCTCTCTGGCCACCTTCGATTCCGAACTGGTGTAGCCTGGTTTTTCTGCTTCGGTACTGTCAGATAGAAGACAAAGAACTCCTTCTTCCCCTAAGCGCGCCATTTTGCCGATTTCAGGTTTGTATAACTCAGTCGCTGCCTGATCGAATTTAAAGTCGCCGGTATACACAATTGCACCCTCTGATGTATGTATGGCAACACCGACACTATCCGGTATGCTATGGCCCGTTCTAAAAAAGGTTACATCTGCCGAATCAAATTCAACTCTGGTATCTGAATTGATTTCAATAAAATGTGCCTTGCCTTTGTATTCCTGTTCCTTCATTTTTGCTTTGGCCAGCGCCAGAGTCAGCTTTGTTCCGTAAACAGGTACATTGACCTTTGCAAGCACATAAGACAGTCCACCAATATGATCCTCATGTCCATGTGTCAGAAAAATCCCTTTTACTCTTTCCTTGTTTTGAACTAGATATGTAACATCCGGTATCACGATATCAATTCCGAGCATTTCATTTTCAGGAAACATTAACCCGGCGTCGATAACATATATATCCTCGTCCACCTCTGCCAAGTACATATTCTTCCCAAGTTCTCCGACTCCTCCAAGTGCTGCCAGCTTGATGCTTTCATTCTGTCTTTTTTTCAATGTATTATCCTCCCATGCATGTTCAGCCGATCAAGATCAGTTATCCATATTATACTTGAAGTCTTAAAACCATGACAACCAAATTTATACATAGGCTTTTTTTGAGCATTCCCGATGCTTTTTATAATAATAATCTCTGGTTTTGGGCGTCATAAGTCCCTCATATAAAAAATAAAAAACCAACCAGCAGTACACTGGTTGGCAAGCTTACAATTATTTAAATAGGGCAGCAACTGCACTGCGTTCCTGTTCTGTTAGCGGAACCATCGGGAGACGGACAGATCCGACATCCAGCCCTTTAAGCTGCAGTGCTGTTTTAACAGGCACCGGGCTTGGGGCAGCAAAAAGCCCTTCCATGATCGGAAGAATTTTTTGATGGATTTTCGCTGCTTTTTCATTTTCGCCATTCAGGTAAGCTGTGATCATTTCTTGCATTTCTTTTCCTATTACATGAGAAGCAACAGACACAATTCCAGTTCCGCCAATTGCCATACATGGGAGAGTAAGCCCGTCATCACCGCTGTATAGCATAAAGTCATCATCCGTATTAGCAATAATTTTGGCCATTGCATTCAGATCTCCGCTTGCTTCTTTCACTGCAGCGATGTTAGTGATTTCGGAAAGGCGGATGATTGTTTCCGGCAGAATATTCACGGAAGATCGTCCCGGAATATTATAAACCATTACCGGGAGGCTCGTGCTTTCCGCAATTGCCTTGAAATGCCGGTAAAGCCCTTCCTGATTTGGTTTATTGTAATATGGTGCTACGATCATGATCGCATCAACACCAATTTGCTCTGCTTTTTTCGTTAATTCAATCGATTCATACGTGTTATTGCTTCCCGTGCCGGCAATTACAGGCACCCGTTTGTCTGCTGCTTTCACTGCATGTTTGAATAATGCCAGCTTTTCCTCTTTTGTCAGTGTTGGCGACTCCCCTGTTGTCCCGGCAACAACTAAAGAATCTGTACCGTTTTCAATAAGATGATTGATTAGCTGTGTCGTCTTAGGGAAATCAATATGTCCCTTATTATCGAATGGTGTTACCATAGCTGTTGATACTCGGCCAAATAGAACCATGTTTACACTCCTTGCAGATGTTTAAAAGATCAGGAAGGAACGGGCGGATCTGCCGCATAGGATACAAAACCCGTCGTTAACCGCTGAATGGCTTTCTTCCCCTTTTTAAACATGTTATTTTTCAATATTTAAATGTCTGTTCTCTCGTATTCAGCTAAATCTTCTTCCAGGCGGAAAGCATCGTGCAATGCATTAACAGACTTTATCAAATCTGCCTGCTTTACCAGGACCCAGATTGTTGTGTGGCTGTCTGCTGACTGCAGAATACGGATTCCCTGCTCGGACAATGCCGTAACGATCCGCGAGGCCACCCCGGGAACACCCTGCATCCCAGCTCCGACAACCGATACTTTCGCACACTCTCTTTCAACCAGCGGATCATGACCAAGGCCCTTTAAAATACTAATGGCTTTATCGGTCATTTCTTCGGTAACCGTGTAGTTGACGCCATTTGGATATATATTGATAAAGTCAACACTGATTCCCTGGTTAGCCATGGCTTTAAAGACTTCAGACTGCAGATCGTATTGGTCTTTCTTAGCAAGGACCTTTATTTGTGTCACATTGGAAACATGAGCTATTCCAGTTACCGAACGCTCTTTAATATCTGTTCCACGTCTGTTCTTATTCAAAGTTGTGACAAGCGTGCCGAGACTGTCGGAGTATGTTGAACGGATTCTGATCGGAATTTTGGCCTGCATGGCAATTTCGACTGCCCGGGGATGAATGACCTTGGCACCCTGATACGCCATATTGCAGACCTCTGTGTAAGTGACCACTGATAATGGGCGAGCATTTTCAGCAATACGCGGATCAGCGGTCATAATGCCTTCCACATCAGTAAAGATATCTATATACTCCGCATTAAGGGCTGCTCCAAGAGCCGCTGCAGAGGTATCACTGCCGCCCCTGCCGATTGTTGTGACATCACTAGTTTTTGATGATCCCTGAAATCCTGCAACCACGATGACATCATGATTTTCAAGCTCTTTCAAAAGCCTGTCGCATTTCATATCGATAATTTTTGCGTTAGTATGATCATTATTCGTTCTAAACCCTGCCTGAGCTCCAGTCAGAGCGGCTGCAGTGATTCCATGCACATTTAGCATGTTTGAAAAAACAACACTGGAGATGACTTCGCCGCAGGATAAGAGCAGATCCGTTTCGCGTTTGCTGATTTTGGTATTATTGCCTTCTACCAGCGAAAGCAGTGTATCGGTTGCATATGGATCTCCTTTTCGTCCCATTGCAGAAACAACGACAACAACTTTGTATCCATCTGCCAGCGCTTTTTTGATATGCCTAGCAGCATGCTCACGGCTACTCTCGTCACGGACTGATGTGCCTCCATATTTTTGAACGATGATTTTCATTAAAACACCTCTAACCTCTCAACATGAAGAGAATACGATAACTATTTCACTATTCCCAGATTAATTAAACTTTCGGCGATCTGCACTGAATTCCATGCTGCCCCTTTAAGAAGGTTATCAGAAACTACCCACATATGAAAGCCTTTATCTTCATCCAGATCTTTGCGAATACGGCCGACGAACACATCATTTTTACCGACACAATCAGCTGGCATTGGGTAAATTTGATTTTCCGGATCATCCTGCAGGACAACTCCAGGTGCGTTTTCCAGAAGGGTCTTTACTTCGTTTGCCTTAACACTGTCTGATTCCACTTCAAAATATAGGGACTCTGAGTGTCCGGTTGCCACTGGAAGACGCACGCATGTAGCAGCCACTTGAAGCTCCGGCATATGCATGATTTTCTTTGTCTCATTGATCATTTTCATTTCTTCGTACGTGTAGCCATTATCCTGAAATTTATCAATTTGCGGGATTGCATTGAATGCAATTTGATAATGTCTTTTATCGCCCTTTACAGGAAGAATTGACGGCTCATACTCTTCGTTATTTAAAATGGCTTTTGTCTGCTCATTAAGCTCTTGAACTGCAGCTGCTCCAGAACCTGAAACTGCCTGGTAAGTAGAAACAATTACTTTTTTCAAGCCGAATTTCTCTTTTACCGGCTTTAGCGCAACAACCATTTGGATTGTTGAACAGTTTGGATTGGCGATAATGCCATTATGCTTATGAAGGTCATCTTCGTTTACTTCAGGTACAACAAGAGGCACATTTGGATCCATACGGAAAGCACTTGTGTTGTCAATCACAATGGCACCATGTTCGACAGCATGTGGGGCCAGTTCCTGTGAAACGCTTCCTCCTGCGCTGAATAGTGCGATGTCCACGCCTTTAAAGCTCTCTGGCTTCGCTTCTTGAACCGTATACTCCTGGCCCTTGAAAGCTACCTTTGATCCGGCGGAACGGGCAGATGATAAGAGGGTTAATTGAGTGATCGGAAAATCTCTGTTTTCAAGTGTTTGAATCATTTGCTGGCCAACTGCACCAGTTGCTCCAACTACCGCGACATGAAATCCTTTTTTCTGTTCCAAATTTCTTTTCCCCTTCCAATACCATTATATTTTTCTAGCAAAGTTAGTTTTTAGTGAAAAACAATAGCCCAAAATTCAATAGAACGGCAGCCAAAATCAATTGGCAGCCGTTTTCCTGCCTGATTATAAAGATGGCAGGCTTCCATTTATATTAACAGCATATTGTTCATACTCCAAGAGGTTAACATTATTTTAAACAGACCTTAGAGGTTGGTTATCATAATAATCTTTATTTTAACATATTCGTTCACTAAAGGACTAAAATTTTTGCTAGAAAAAATAGGGGGGGCTAATTATCGTCTTTATATCTTTCAACTAAAACCGGCTGAAGCTGTTTACCTTCCATGGCATGAAGCACTGTATCAGATAATGCTGTCATTCTTGCCACCATTGAGTTCGGTTTCTTCACAGGATCATCCTGGCCATATGGAATAAAATAAATATTTTTCGTTGCCATTAATCTCATTAAGTTTACTCCATTTAAACCCAATGCATCATTTGTGGATATTCCCAGCACGACTGGTTTACCGTTTCTTAAAGTTGCCTTTGCCGCCATCAGAACAGGCGAGTCAGTCATCGCATTGGCGAATTTGCTCATCGTATTTCCGGTAAGCGGGGCAATCACCATACAATCAAGAGGGATCTTGGGTCCCAGCGGCTCCGCTTTCACAATCGAATCAATCACTTTATGTCCAGTCAAGTCTTCAATTCTTTGAACCCAGTCTTCCCCTTTTCCGAATCTGGTCTCAGTGCTCTTTACTGTAAAGGTGACGACCGGAAGCACTTCAGCCCCGGCAAGAACAAGCCTTTCTATTTCCGGGAACACTGCATCATATGTGCAATGCGATCCAGTTAATCCGAATCCGATTCTTTTTCCTTTCAAACTCATATTGTATTCCCCTTTCTCTTTTGCAAATCTTCCTTAATCAATTGAGAAAGAACATTCGCCAGTATTTGCCCGGCTGTTTTAGGAGCAACGATTCCTGGCAGGCCAGGAGCGAGCAGTGCTTTTACTCCCCGTTTTTCTGCGTAGCGGAAATCGGTTCCTCCAGGCTTTGAAGCCAGGTCAATGATAAGCGTATGTGTCGGCATCTTCGATATAACGGACGCTGTTACAACTAAATGGGGAGCTGTGTTTATGCAAATATCAACATCTTTTACAGCATCCTCAATTTCCTTCAGGTTAAATGGAGTTAAGCCCATTTCCGTTATCCGGGCGATGTGCTCACTTTTTCTCGCCCCCACCTTTACTTTTGCACCAAGTGCATGAAAGGTTCTTGCAACACTCATTCCAACTCTGCCAAGGCCAATAACGACAATGTTAGAACCATGAATAGTGAAATCTGTATGCTGGATTGCCATCATAATGGTTCCTTCAACTGTTGGAATGGAATTATAAATAGCTACATCATCACGTTCAAATAATTGAACAAGACGGCGGTCCGCCGATTTGGTTACTCCGGTTAAATATGAATTGGTTATGCCCGAATAAACTGTACAGTGGGCCGGAGTCTGGGAGAGGATTTCCTCTTCAAAAGTTACTTTTTCATTGGAGAAAATCGTTTCAATCTGCCCCTCCAGACCCGTTCCGGGAACAGGCAGGATAATTGCGTCTATATTGGTAAAGTCCACTTCATCTATTTTTTCTTTTACCGCGCCTGAGAACGCGTGATCAAGTTGCTCAAAACCAATTAATGCCAGCTTTGCATCAAGCTCGGTCAGTTTACGGATGATTTCAAGCTGCCTTGCATCACCACCGATGACTGCAATTTGGGTTCCTGTCAGCATGCAACACTCACCTTCTTTTTTCTTTCTTTTTAAGAAAGCATTTATTTTTGAAGCCAACAACTTCATGACTCCTGGTAAAAAGTATCCTCGCACCGGCAACGCCGCTTTACTAAGCAGTTGCAAAAGCCAGCAATTGCAAACAGTTTTATCTTTAAAAGAAATGGCGTTAGAATTGGGCCGGCAAATCAATTAATAACCATAAGGGAATTGTTGTAATGAACTACTTCAACATCTTATGTATGAACGGGGTAATAGGTGAGTTTTCCACTTAAAAGAAACTGTGGCAAAGTTGGAAGGGATTTATTAAGGGATTGAGGAGATAATATGAAACTCCAATCAGTGGGGGTCATACTGCCCGTTTGACTGCGATAAACATCCTGGTAAAACAAAAAGGACCTAACCGGCCCTTCCTTCAAAACTATTCCTGCTGATCTTCAGATTCCGGGATATCAATAATGATCATGTCATTTCCTATTTTCCGGATATGCTGCCATGAGACCCGGATTTCATCCCCCTGGCGCATGAAGCCGAACCACTTTAATGAAGGGATGAGCAATGCCTGAATCTGCCCGCTTTTTTCATTTATTTCAAGGTCTGTCTGCCCAAGTACTCCCAGCCGTTCTGCACGCTTCACATCCACAATTTCCTTTCCGCTCAGCTCACTTAATCTCATCATCTGCCCTCCTTTTCTCTTCTCTATATTCTTATCGTTCATCCTGAAGTTTTAGAAGTCCAGGCCAAAAAGAAAACAGCCTGCATAATACAGGCTGTTTCTCCAATTTAGCAATTGAACTAAATTTTAAAGGTTTTTCGGAAGTTCTCCTTCCGGACTTATTAAAGCCACTGAATAATGATCTGTGAAAATGGAATTCGCCATATTATTCACACCCTGCATGGAAACTGCGTCGATTTCATCCACGATTTCATCCATAGACCGATGACGGCCCAGAAGCAGTTCATTTTTGCCATTGCGGCTCATCCTGCTGTTTGTGCTTTCAAGGCTTAGCATTAAGCTTCCTTTGAGCTGCTCTTTACTGTTATTAAGCTCTTTATCTGTGATGCCTTCTTTTTTAAGAGTGGCAAGGGTATCCTGAATCGTATCAAAAAGAACATCCAGCTGTTTTGCTCCAGTTCCGCCGTAAAGCGTCACTATTCCGCTATCCTGGAAGGCAGAATGATAAGAGAAAACTGAATAGGCCAATCCTTTTTGCTCCCTGACATCCTGGAATAAGCGGCTGCTCATGCTTCCACCCAAAATATTATTTAAAACAATCAGATTGTATATTTCCTCATGCCCTACCTGCAGGCCTTTATAGCCTAAGCAAAGATGAGCCTGCTCGGTATCTTTTTTACGGGCAAGATGGTTTGAATGAAACTCAGGCTTCTGCTCAGTACGTTCTCTCTTACCGCCTTCGTAGGCTCCAAAGTACTTTTCAACTTCTTTGATGAAGGACTCCTCAATATTTCCGGCAATGGAAATTACAACATTTTCAGGCGTGTACGTTTCATGCATATACTGTTTTAATGTTTCTCCATTAAACGCAGCCAGCGTTCCTTCCGTGCCAAGAATCGGATAGCCAAGTGAATGGTTCTCGTAGATTGCTTTGCTTAAAAGATCATGAACAATATCGTCAGGCGTGTCTTCATACATTTTGATTTCTTCGTACACAACATTTTTTTCTTTGTTCAATTCCTCATCCACAAACGTGGAGTTAAAAAACATATCAGAAAGCACTTCAAGAGCAAAATCAGAATGGGTATCCAGTACTTTTGCGTAATAACATGTATATTCTTTTGAAGTAAAGGCGTTCACCTGCCCGCCAATGCTGTCAAAGCTTTCTGCAATTTCCCGGGCTGATCTTGTTTTCGTTCCTTTAAAGAACATATGCTCAAGGAAATGTGAAATCCCATTATTTTCTGGTATCTCATTTCTTGAACCTGTTCCGATCCATACTCCTATCGCTACAGAACGGACAGTTGGAATGTTTTCTAGTACGACTCTAACCCCGTTTTGGCATGTATATTTCTTGATCAAGTAAATTCCTCCTGTTCTGAAACGCAAAGACCTATGCTTACACTAGTTTATATTATTATTGGTATTTTTACCAAAATCCTGATTATTATTTTCTCTATATAGGATTCTCTTCTCGCTTAACAGCTCGGATACTGTTCCAATCTCCAGGTTCTTCTGCTTAAGCCCTGTTATAAGTTTATCAAGTGATTTTTCGGTGGAATCTGTTGGATGCATCAGGATCAGTGCTCCATTGTTGACCTTTGATAACACTCTGTTTATCAGTACATCCGGGGAGGGCTTCCTCCAATCCACTGTATCAACAGTCCACATGACAGTGCCAAGGTTTTTCTCGGCAGCGATCTTCACTGTTTCATCTCTATAGCTGCCGCTTGGAGGAGCAAACCATGTAATAGGCTTACTCAGCTTTTCATCCATTGTGGCTTCAATCACATCATTTGTTTTTTGTATTTCTTCCCTTGTCCTTGCGGAAGAGATTACTTTCATATCGGGATGAGTGTACGAATGGTTGCCTACTTCATGGCCTGCATCCATAATCATTCTGGCAAGTTCAGGATTATTCTTTACCCATCTTCCTTCAAGAAAAAAACTTGCTGACACATTGTGTTCCTTTAAAGTAGCCAGCATACCGGATAAATATTCGTTACCCCATGCTACATTAATGATGAAGCTGACCATCGGTTTATCAGGATGGCCTTTATATACTGGTGACGGAGGCAGGTCCTTTAACTTCAACTTTGGTTCAATTTGTTTAAATACAAGCTTATCTTCATTGAACTTTTTGGATGACTTCATCTTCCTATACGACGCCTCAACATCTACTTCAATTCCGTTAAGGCCGGGAATGGCTTTCCATACGGGGTCTATTTTTGCATCCTGTGGGGGAATGCGGAATTCTTCTTTTTTTGCTGTAATCTCTTCATATAGGGAATCTTTTGGCTTGGAAACAGTTATGGCATCTGTTTCTTGTTTAAGGCCTGATACATACTCATCAGTGAAAGGATTATTGATAAAAACAAGTGCCATTACAAACATGATGATAATATGGATAAACTTTCTCATTCTTCATGCCTCCTTCAATTCATAGTATGATTTGAAGGGACAAGGTAGAACGGAACCCAGTAACAAAGGTATGCAGTATAAGGCAAGAGCCCATGGAAATTTGCATATGTAAAAAGCCAGGGTTTCCCCTGGCTTTTAGGAAAATCGCCACGCAAAATGCTTCTCTTTTAAATAGAGGTTAGTATTATTGCTGTGCTTTTTCCTTTTGCTCACGCTGTTCACGCAATACGGCTTTGCGGGAAAGATTTACGCGGCCTTGTTTATCGATCTCAGTAACTTTTACTAGAAGTTCGTCACCAATGGAAAGCACATCTTCCACTTTCCCAACACGCTCTTCAGCAAGTTCTGAAATGTGAACTAACCCATCTTTACCAGAGAAGATTTCAACAAATGCACCGAATTTTTCAATTCGTTTTACCTTACCCAGATACATTTGTCCAACTTCAACTTCACGTACGATATCTTCAATAATCTTCTTCGCTTTTTGATTCATTTCTTCATTTACAGATGAAATGAATACTGTTCCATCTTGTTCAATATCAATCTTAACGCCTGTTTCTTCGATGATCTTATTGATCTGCTTTCCGCTCGGCCCAATAACATCACGGATTTTGTCAGAGTTGATTGACATCATCAGAATCTTAGGAGCATATTCAGACAGCTCTTTTCTTGGCTGTTCAATAGTGCTCAGCATGGAATCCAGAATCTGCATGCGGCCTTTCTTCGCCTGCTGCAGTGCTTCTTCCAGAATCTCACGGGACAGACCTTCAATCTTAATATCCATTTGCAGAGCAGTAACTCCCTTAGCGGTACCCGCCACTTTGAAGTCCATATCTCCAAGGTGATCTTCCATACCTTGAATGTCTGTCAGGATTGAATAATGCTCGCCTGATTTAATTAGGCCCATTGCTATACCCGCAACCGGAGCTTTAATAGGCACACCTGCATCCATCATAGCCAGAGTACTTGCACAAATACTTGCCTGTGATGTTGAACCATTTGATTCCAGCACCTCTGATACAAGACGAATCGTATAAGGGAAATCCTTTTCAGAAGGAATTATCGGCTCAAGAGCACGTTCCCCAAGAGCACCATGCCCGATTTCACGGCGGCCCGGCCCCCTGATTGGACCAGTTTCACCTACACTGAAATTAGGGAAGTTGTAATGGTGCATGAATCTTTTTTCTTCTTCAATTCCCAGTCCGTCCAGAATCTGTACATCTCCAAGAGCTCCTAATGTACAAATGCTCAATGCCTGAGTTTGTCCGCGTGTAAACAAACCTGAACCATGTGTGCGCGGCAGAATGTCTACTTCTGAGGACAGCGGGCGGATAACATCCAATCCGCGTCCATCAGGACGAACTTTATCTTCTGTTATTAAGCGGCGAACTTCAGCTTTAACAATTTTATCAAGGATCTTCCTGATTTGCTTAAGCTTGTCGTCGTCTGCCTCTTCACCTTCATATTTAGCTGTGATTTCTTCTTTAACCGCTTTTATGGCTGCTTCACGTGCATGTTTCTCCTGCACCTGGATAGCTTGAATCATATCCTTCTCACAGATGCCGCGAACTTCCGCTTCTAAGTTCGGGTCAACCTGGTATAAAACAATGTCCATCTTCTCTTTCCCGATTTCAGATGCAATTTCTTCCTGGAAAGCAATAAGGCGTTTAATTTCCTCATGACCAAACATAATGGCTTCAAGCATAGTTTCCTCAGGCACTTCCTCTGCGCCTGCTTCAACCATGTTAATCGCATCTTTTGTACCCGCTACAACAAGATTGATATCGCTTTTTTCAGCCTGTTCTACAGAAGGATTAATGATAAATTCTCCATCGATGCGGCCTACACTGACACCAGCAATCGGTCCGCCAAATGGAATATCCGACACAGAAAGGGCTAAGGATGAACCGAACATTGCAGCCATTTCTGATGAGCAATTTTGATCCACACTCATCACCATGCTTACAACCTGAACATCATTTCTGAAACCGTCAGCGAATAATGGACGGATAGGCCTGTCAATTAAACGGCTTGCCAAAATCGCTTTTTCACTTGGACGGCCCTCTCTCTTAATAAAACCGCCTGGAATCTTACCAACAGCATACAAACGTTCTTCATAGTTAACTGTCAAAGGAAAGAAATCCAGATTTTTTGGTTCTTTTGATGCTGTAGCTGTACTTAAAACTACAGTATCACCATAGCGCACTAATACTGCACCGTTAGCCTGTTTAGCCAGCTGGCCAATCTCTACGGTCAATTTGCGCCCAGCCCAATCAAGGCTGTAGACATGTTTATCTTGTCCCATAATTGTACCCCTCTCTGCATTCACTTAAGGACAGGCGTCACTTCTGCCTGGTCCGTTTAATTGTTAATTTTCTGCTAAAGCAGCAAATGTTCATGGCTTTGCATTGCCCGCAGTCCAGTTTTATATAAAAGCATGAAATGCTCGTTAATCATATTAAAATTAGGCATCTTATAGTATGCACAATTTTCCCGTTTGCTAAAATAGGATAAGTATGTATGTACATGATCAGGAACAAAATTCAAGTTTTTAAAGCTAATAAAAAAGCGGGAAAAAATCCCGCTTCTGTTGATTATCGACGTAAGCCAAGCTTATTGATTAACTCACGGTAACGTGCAACGTCTTTGTTGCGAAGGTAAGTTAATAGGTTACGACGCTTACCAACCATTTTCAAAAGACCGCGACGTGAATGGTGGTCTTTCTTGTGAGTACGTAAATGGTCGTTCAAATTGTTGATTTCTTCAGTAAGGACAGCGATTTGAACTTCTGGAGATCCAGTGTCGCTCTCATGAGTTTTGAACTCATTGATTAGCTCATTTTTACGTTCTTTAGTGATTGCCATCCGGTTCACCTCCTAAATTTTCAATCCCCTGTTACTGAGCAAGCGTCGGTGACTCGACTTGCCAAGCAAAGGTTCATTTGGTACGTTACTTAGAATACAACTTTTTATGACAAAAAGCAAGGCTAAATCCTGTTTTTCTCAAAATATTGCTCAGTCTGCTGTTTATCTTTTTCGATTTGCGCAATTAACTCCTGAACGCCCGCAAATTTCCGTTCGCTTCTAAGATGCTTATGCCATTCAACGGTAACCTTTCTGCCATAAATATCTGAAGTGAAATCAAAAATATGGACTTCAACTGATGGCCTGTCCCCTTTTTCCTGATTAAAAGTAGGTTTGTAGCCGACATTACAGACGCCTTCATACCAGCTGCCATCTACTGAGAATCTTACAGCATATACACCGGGAGGGGGGATGATGCAATCATCAGAAACGTCAACATTCGCTGTAGGAAAGCCGATTGTCCGGCCTCTCTTATCACCATGAATAACGATTCCGGATGTTTTATAATATCTTCCTAAAAGGCCGGAAAGCTCACCGGTTTTCCCTTCACGAATATATTTCCTTATAAGCGTAGAGCTGATTTTTTCGTCTTCTTTTGCCAGCTTTGCAACGACAGAGTAATCAAATTGATCTCTAGAATGGAACAGCAATGTTTCCATTGTGCCGCGCCCCATTCGTCCATAGGAATAATCAAAGCCTGCCACGACATGTTTTGCATTAAGACCAATCAGGTATTGGTCTACAAACTCCTGTGGCAGCAGATTAGCAAATTCCCTTGTGAAATTGATAACAAATAAATAATCTATACCTAGATCTGCTATGATGCCTATTTTGTCCTCAAGAGGCGTAATATACTTCACATGCTGAACGCTTTTCCCCAAAACGACCGAGGGATGAGGATCAAATGTCATGACAGCACTTCTTAATCCTTTTTGTTCAGCTATCGACTTTGCTTCACGGATGACTTTCTGATGACCCAGATGAACACCATCAAAATAGCCAAGTGCTATTGCCAATTCAGGCATTTCGTTTTTATCCATTCGATGGGGATGATGTATATGAATAATTTCCATATGAATAATTCACCTTTTCTCTACAGAGCCTGGACCTATATAAATGCACAGCTTTTTAACAAGTGCTTATTGATCATTCCTTAACACCTTTACTGGCTTCATTAACCCTTGTTTACGTGGGTGATGCTCATAAATCGCCAGAACAAGACCTTCCTCTTCCTCTACTGCGATTGGGCCTTTAGTGTCGAGCAAATGATCAGGGATAGTTAATACAGCCCCATTTTTAACTTTCTCTGCTACTTTATCACTTATTTGATATTTCGGCAAATGAGAAAGCGCCGCTTCCATAGGCCGAAGAACCTCGGCCATTGTTCCCTTCTCGGCCCTGTCTTCTATTTCTTCAAATGTCAGGCAATCATCGAGTGTAAGTGAGGACGACTGGATTCTTACCAGGTCAGACATATGGGCGGGATATCCCAGTTCATATCCAATCATAACCGCAAGCGTACGAATATATGTACCTTTGCTGCAGGCTACACGGAAACGAAAGGTAATATTCTCACCCTCGAATATCTCTCTGTCATCGAGAAGTTCGATTGAGTAGATCGTGACTTTCCGCGACGGACGTTCCACTTCTATTCCCTGTCTTGCATATTCATAGAGCCGCTTCCCATTTACCTTTACTGCTGAATACATGGGAGGAGTCTGTGTGATTTCCCCGGTCAAGTTTTGGAGCACTTTCATCACCTGATTTCTGGAAATAGGTGATGAAACTTCTTTCCTTTCTACCACTTCACCAGATGCATCTTCTGTTGTTGTCGAAAAGCCGATTGTTACTTCTCCCTCATAAGATTTCCCTGCTGCTGTTATGTATTCGGCCACCTTCGTTGCCCTCCCAAGGCAGATGGGAAGTACTCCTGTCACGTCAGGGTCCAGTGTTCCGGTGTGGCCGATTCTTTTCATTCGCAGAATCTTCCGCAGCCTGAACACACAATCATGGGAAGTCATTCCCTTAGGTTTAAAAAGCGGCAAAATCCCTTCCATTATATGTACCACCTTGTCTATTTGTTTTTAGAAAAAAATGGATAGACAAAGTGTCTATCCATTCCATTATTCTTCATCTTTGGAGCGTTCCTCATCTTTGGAACGGCCTTCGTCCTGGATTTGATGAAGCAATGAGTCGATACGGTTTCCGTAGTCGATTGATTCATCAAACTCGAATAGAATTTCCGGTGTTTTCCGCAGCCGGATTCGCTGACCGATTTCAGATCGGATAAAGCCTTTTGCTTTAGCCAGCCCGCGAAGCGTATTTTCCCTCTGTTCCTCATCACCCAGAACTGAGATAAACACAGTTGCCTGCTGGAGATCCCCGGTAACTTGAACATCAGTGACGGTTACAAAACCAACCCGCGGATCCTTGATTTTTCGGCTGATGATTTCGCCCAGTTCTTTTTTCATTTGTTCCCCAACTCGATTTGCTCTAAGGCTCATTCTATATCACCTCTTCTTAAAGCCACTCTAAATCTGTAATTGTCCGCTCAATTTCCGGGAACGAATCAATTAATTTGAGCGCATTTTGCAGCTCGTGCTCAGTTGAAACCTGGGTGGACGAAACGGCCACAATGGCAATTTTAGTCCGCTGCCATAGGTCCTGATAGTCCACTTCAGATACAGATACATTGTATCTTTGTTTCAGCCGGGTTAGAATACGCTGCAAGACAGCCCGTTTTTCTTTCAAAGAATGTGTGTCATAAATGATACATTCACAGGCAGCGAGCCCAATTATCATTAACGTTCCACTTCTTCCATAATATATGCTTCAATTACGTCGCCTTCTTTAACGTCATTGAAATTTTTGATGGTAATACCACATTCATATCCTTGGGCTACTTCTTTTGCATCATCTTTGAATCGCTTAAGAGCATCAACTTCACCTTCAAAAATTACAACTCCATCGCGGATTAAACGCACACCGCTGTCACGGGTGATTTTTCCGTCTGTAACATAAGAACCTGCAATGGTACCGATTTTAGAAACTTTGAATGTCTGGCGCACTTCAGCCTGGCCGATAATTTTTTCCTGGAACTCAGGATCAAGCATACCCTGCATCGCCAATTCGATTTCCTCGATTACTTTGTAGATAATGCGGTGCAGGCGGATGTCAACATTTTCTGCATCTGCTGCACGTTTTGCGTTGTTGTCAGGTCGTACATTGAATCCAATCACAATAGCGTTGAAAGCAGCAGCTAAAGTGATGTCAGACTCGTTAATGGCACCTACACCTGTATGAAGGATACGAACATTAACACCTTCTACATCGATCTTATGAAGAGCGGCAGTCAAAGCTTCCGCAGAACCTTGAACGTCCGCTTTCACTACGATGTTTAAGTCTTTCATTTCCCCTTGTTTCATATGTTCAAACAAGTTATCCAGACTTACGCGCGTTTTTTCATTTCTCTGAGCCTGCAATGCCTGCTGCGCACGGGCTTCTCCAACCTGGCGGGCTGTCTTCTCATCATCAAGAACAACGAAGCGGTCACCGGCTTGAGGAACATCGTTAAGACCTGTAATCTCTACAGGAGTTGAAGGTCCGGCAGTTTTCACACGGCGGCCAAGATCATTAACCATTGCACGGACACGTCCAAATGAGTTACCGACAACGATAGGATCTCCTACCTTCAATGTACCGTTCTGCACAAGCAGCGTCGCAACTGAACCGCGTCCTTTGTCAAGCTGTGCTTCGATAACTGTACCAACGGCATTGCGATTAGGATTTGCTTTGTATTCTTCCACTTCACCCACCAGAAGAATCATTTCAAGCAGTTCATCAATTCCCTCGCCTTTAATAGCTGAAATTGGAACAAAGATCGTGTCTCCGCCCCATGCTTCTGGAACCAGGCCATGTTCAGTCAATTCCTGCATAACACGATCAGGATTTGCTGCTTCCTTATCCATTTTGTTAACAGCCACAATGATTGGCACTTCTGCTGCTTTCGCATGGTTAATTGCTTCAACTGTTTGCGGCATAACACCGTCATCTGCTGCTACAACTAGAATTGTTATATCGGTAATTTTCGCACCGCGGGCACGCATAGTTGTGAACGCAGCGTGTCCAGGAGTATCAAGGAAAGTAATCTTTTTGCCATTTTCTTCAACTTGGTAAGCTCCGATGTGCTGAGTGATTCCGCCTGCTTCTCCAGCAGTTACTTTCGTGTTGCGGATGGAGTCAAGCAATGTTGTTTTACCGTGGTCAACATGTCCCATGATTGTTACAACAGATGGACGTTCCACCACTTCGGCACTTTCATCTTCAGTGAAGTATACTTCAAGATCGGTTGTATCAACCAGAACCTCTTCTTCCACTTCAACACCGTATTCACCTGCAATCAGCTCAATCGCATCTTTGTCAAGCTCCTGGTTAATGGTTGCCATAACACCAAGCATAAATAGCTTTTTAATGATTTCAGAAGGCTCGCGGTGAAGCTTCTTTCCCAGTTCCGCTACTGTCAGTGATTCGCTGAAAGTAATTTTTGAAGGAAGCTCCTTCACCTTTTTAGGAGCTGGGGCCACATGCGTCTGCTGCTGTTTGCCTTTGTTGTTTTTATTCTTATTGTTGTTTCGGTTATTGTTATTGTTTCTATTGTTATTATTGTTTCTGTTGTTGTTATTGCCTCTGTTATTGCCGGAGAAACTTTTGCCGGACTGGCTGCCCTGTCCCTGGCTTCTGTTGTCACCGGATTTATTTTGAGGCTTGCTTTGAGCAGCTGCGGAATTGCCGGCACTATTATTTGAAGCCGGTTTTTGATTTCCCTGAGGCTTCTGCTGGTTTTGAGGTTTGCTCTGGTTTTGAGCCTGGCTGCCATTCTTGATAAAAATACCGTCAAGCTTCTGGACTGCTGCCGGCTCAATCGTAGTCATATGATTGGAAACCTCAATATTCATGTCTTTTAATTTTGTAATAACATCCTTGCTTGAAATGTTATGTTTTTTCGCATATTCATAAACGCGCATTTTACTCATACTTTCACCCCCGCTAGTATTAATCGAGCAACGTTAACAGCTTTTTTGCAAATCCGGCATCTAACACTGCCACCACAACGCGGGCTTCCTTCCCTATAGCCTTTCCGAGCATTTCCCGGTTTTGAATCAGCTTATATGGAACCCCAAATGATTTACATTTATCTGTAACTTTTTTTGCCGTATTTGCGGATGCATCTGCAGACAGCAAAACAAGCTTTGCTTTGCCGTTTCTGATTTCTTTAACAGCAAGCTCTTCTCCCGAAGTAATTTTCCGTGCCCGATTGGCTAAGCCAAGCAATGACATCCATTGATTTGAGTTCATTTGGATTGCCGTTTCTCCTTCTCTATTAACTCCAAGAGTTCTTCATAGACAGCATCATCTATGGAAACTTCTAAATGATTGGCTAAGATATTCTTCTTCTTTGCTAACAAAACTGCTTCCTTTTCTTTGGAAAGATAAGCCCCGCGACCTGATTTTTTTCCTGTCGGGTCAACAGAAACTTCCCCTTCTTTGGAGCGAACGATGCGAACGAGTTCTTTTTTCGGCCTCATTTCACCGGTAGCGACACATTTTCGCAAAGGAACTTTTTTACGATTGTTCACGATCATTCACCTCTTCCCTATTCTTTTTCCTCTAAAAGTTCATCCTGAAAATCGAAGTCTGCATCATTTTCATAGTCTTCGTTTTCATAATCATCATTATCAAAGTTCAACAGTTTTTCATCCCTCGGATAAATTCCGGCTTCACGGGCATCTGTTTCTGATTTGATGTCTATTTTCCAGCCTGTAAGCTTTGCTGCAAGTCTGGCATTCTGTCCGCGCTTTCCTATTGCCAGAGAAAGCTGATAATCAGGAACTACAACAGTTGTTGCTTTGTCATCTTCATTTACGATTACATCAAGCACCTTTGAAGGGCTTAGTGCATTTGCGACGAATACTACTGGATCTGAAGACCATTTAACGATATCAATTTTCTCACCCTTGAGCTCATTGACTATCGCCTGAACACGTGTTCCTTTAGGACCTACACATGAACCTACCGGATCAACTTCTTCATTGTCAGAATGCACCGAGATCTTAGAACGGTCCCCTGCTTCACGCGCAACGGATTTGATTTCTACAGTTCCATCATAAATCTCAGGAACTTCGATCTCAAATAATCTCTTCAGCAGGCCAGGATGGGTCCTGCTTACGAAAATCTGTGGACCTTTTGTTGTCTTTTCTACCTTTGTAATAAAGACTTTAATGCGGTCATGGGGCTGATAACGCTCATTTGGCATTTGTTCGTTCGCCGGAAGGATCGCTTCAATCTTTCCAAGGCTCACATAGATGAACTTAGGATCTGTACGCTGAACAATTCCCGTCATAATATCTTCTTCACGGTCGATAAATTCAGAGTAAATGATGCCTCTCTCCGCTTCACGGACACGCTGTGTAACTACCTGTTTTGCAGTCTGGGCAGCAATACGCCCAAAGTCCTTAGGTGTTACTTCCATTTCAACGACATCTTCCACCTGGTAGTTCGGGTTGATTTTTTGTGCATCCTCCACAGAGATCTCAAGACGCGGATCAAATACTTCATCCACTACCTCTTTGCGGGCAAAGACTCTCATCGTTCCGTTCCCTAAGTTTAAATCAATGCGCACATTCTGTGCCTGATTAAAGTTTCTGCGGTAGGCTGACACCAATGCAGCTTCGATGGCTTCGATAATCACATCGCGAGAAATGCCTTTTTCTTTCTCAAGCAATGTCAGAGCATCCAAAAGTTCACTGCTCATGAGATTTATATCCCCCTTTTATTTCTCTTTTAAAAATAATCAACTTCAAAGCAGCAATTTGCTTTTTTTAATAAGCAAGCCCGCAATCAGCTGTTAATCAAATACAACGGCTAAACGGGCATTTGCTACCTTCTCATAAGGAATTTCAATGTTTTTCTTCCTTGTTTTGATTTTCATTTCTACCGTAACGGTCTCGCCGTCAAATTGGGTTAAAACACCTTCGAACGTCTTTTCACCATCAATGGGCTCGTATGTTTTAATATAAACATTCTTGCCGACTGCTTTAATAAAATCACTGTCTTTCTTAAGAGGGCGTTCAGCTCCCGGCGATGAAACTTCCAAGAAATAGTTGTATGGAATCGGATCTTCAGCATCAAGCTTTTCGCTTAGCTTTTCACTGACCATTCCGCATTCCTCGATATCAACACCCGTTTCTTTATCAATAAATACGCGAAGGAACCAGTCTTTCCCTTCTTTTACATATTCAATGTCGACTAATTCTAAATTAAGTTCATCCACAATAGGGGTGACCAGTTGTTCCACCGTTTCAGTCACTTTGCTCATTCATATCCCTCCTTTTTCATGGAATCTAAAGCGCTGTTTTTCAATCAATAAATCAGAAATTGGCTCTGCTAAACTTAATTAACATATAGTTTTAACATAGATCCGATATTAAGAAAAAACCGTACACAACACGAAAGAGTGGGTTGCCCCACTCTTCCTTTTGCGAGAGTTATTCTTAGTATTTCCAATAAAACTATACCATAACCAATTTTTTTATGCAAATGGAATAGCTGTCAGCAGTAGGGTTTGAACCATTCGCTCGTCAAATTTTTAGAATAGAGACAGCTGGTTTTGTTCCGGAAGAGATTCAAGGCAGCCGTGATTATCGAGATACTCTATAATCGTCTTCGACACTTTTCCGCGTTGCTGCAGGTCTTCCTTCGAGAGGAATTCCCCTTCTCCCCTTGCTTTTACTATATTGAATGCAGCATTTGTACCCAACCCCGGAATGGAATTAAACGGCGGTATCAAAGAATCTCCATCAATGATAAACTCACTTGCGCTTGAGCGGTATAAGTCTACCTTTTGGAAATTAAAGCCCCTTTCATTCATTTCAAGAGCCAATTCCATTACAGTTAAGAGGTTCTTTTCTTTCGTTGAAGCATCAAGTCCCTTTGCATTGATTTCTTCGATGAGTGAACGGATCGCCTGGGATCCTTTAACCATTGCATCAACATCAAAGTCTTCTGCGCGAACAGTAAAGTATGCTGCATAGTAGAGAAGCGGATGGTGCACTTTAAAGTAGGCAATCCGGACAGCCATTAATACATAAGCAGCCGCATGGGCTTTAGGGAACATGTATTTAATCTTTTTACAGGAATCAATGTACCATTCAGGCACTTCATTCTTTCTCATTTCCTCTTCCATCTCATCGCTCAGCCCTTTACCTTTACGGACCGATTCCATGATTTTGAAAGCAAAAGCAGGCTCCAGGCCCTGATAGATTAAATAAACCATTATATCATCACGGCAGCCGATTACTTCACTTAGGTTACAAATATTATTATGAATTAATTCCTGGGCATTTCCGAGCCAAACATCTGTACCATGAGAAAGACCTGAAATCTGCACAAGCTCTGAGAATGTGGTCGGTTTTGTATCTTCGAGCATCTGGCGGACAAACCTCGTACCAAATTCGGGTATGCCAAGTGTACCGGTTTTACACATGATTTGCTCTTCTGTTACACCAAGTGATTCCGGTCCGCTGAAAATTTTCATTACTTCAGGGTCATCTGTGGGAATGGTTTTTGGATCAATTCCGCTCAGGTCCTGTAGCATTCTAATAACAGTCGGATCATCGTGACCCAGTATATCTAGTTTTAATAAATTATCATGAATGGAATGGAAGTCAAAATGGGTTGTTTTCCATTCAGATGTCCGGTCGTCTGCAGGGAACTGAATTGGCGAAAAGTCATATATATCCATGTAGTCCGGCACAACAATGATACCGCCCGGATGCTGTCCGGTTGTCCGCTTCACCCCTGTACAGCCGGAAGCGAGCCTGTCAATTTCCGCACCCCTTATTTGCAGATTATTATCGTTCTGATATGCTTTGACATAACCAAAAGCTGTTTTATCGGCAACAGTACCGATCGTACCGGCACGGTATACATAATCTTCGCCGAATAGCACCTTTGTATAGTTATGGGCTCTAGGCTGGTATTCCCCGGAGAAGTTCAAGTCAATGTCGGGAACTTTATCTCCCTTGAAACCAAGGAACGTTTCGAACGGAATATCATGTCCATCCTTTTTAAATTTAGCTCCGCAGCTCGGACAATCTTTATCAGGCAGGTCGAAACCGGAGCCAACTGACCCGTCATTGAAAAACTCGGATGTTTTGCATTCCGGGCAAACGTAATGCGGCGGCAGCGGATTCACCTCTGTTATTTCGGTCATCGTCGCAACAAAGGAGGATCCGACAGATCCCCGGGAACCAACCAGATAGCCATCATCCAATGATTTTTTTACAAGTTTATGAGAGATCAGATAGATAACCGCGAAACCATGTCCGATAATACTCTTAAGTTCTTTTTCAAGGCGCGCCTCAACAATCTCAGGAAGCGGATCACCATAGATTCTTCTTGCCATTCCGTAACTCATGCTCCGCATCTCTTCATCTGCGCCTTCGATTTTCGGGGTATACAAATCATCTTTAATCGGCTTTATTACTTCAATCATATCTGCTATTTTGTTCGTATTCTCTACCACAATTTCCTTGGCTTTGTCTTTTCCGAGAAATGAAAAAGCGTCAAGCATTTCATTGGTAGTCCTGAAATGAACATCCGGAAGCTGATGGCGGTTCAGTGGGTTCGCTCCTCCCTGTGAATTAACAAGGATTTTTCGGTAGATTTTATCATTAGGGTTCAGGTAATGGACATTTCCTGTAGCAACTACCGGCAGACCAAGCTTGTCTCCCAGTTTTACAATATTGGTGATGATTTCTTCCAGCGCTTTTTCATCTCTTACAAGTTCAAGCTCCAAAAGGTGTGCATAAACGGCTTTTGGATGTACTTCAAGATAATCATAGAATTGTGCAGTATCTTCGACTTCATCCGGAGATTTCTGCATCATGCCTTCAAAGACTTCCCCTTTATCGCACCCGGAACCAACCAGTATTCCTTCACGATGCTTTTGAAGGACTGACCTGGGAATGCGCGGTACTCTGTAAAAGTATTCCATATGCGAGATGGATACGAGTTTAAAGAGGTTCTTCAGACCTGTTTCTGTTTGTGCAAGCAGGGTGCAATGGGCTGGTCTTGCACGCTGATAAGCATTTCCCTGCCCCATATTGTCATTGAACTGATCATGATATTCAATCCCTTTTTCTTCTGCACCCTTTAGCATCTTAAGCAGCAGATAGCCTGTCGCCTCAGCATCATAGATAGCACGGTGATGCTGGGTAAGTTCAACATCGAATTTTTTGGCAAGGGTATTCAGACGGTGATTTTTCATATCGGGATATAAAAAACGTGCAAGTTCAAGAGTATCTATTACAGGATTTGGAGCCTTGCCAATACCGATTTTTTTATAGCCGACATTCAGGAATCCCATATCGAATGAAGCATTATGTGCTACTAAAACAGCATCTCCTGTCCATTCATGGAATTTCTTAAGAACTTCTTCCACTTCCGGTGCATTCTCCACCTGATCATCCGTTATTCCAGTTAGATTAATGGTAGTTGCGGATAAAGGGTGATGAGGGTTTGCAAAGGATTCAAACCGATCAATGATTTCCCCATCACGAATCTTAACTGCGGCAAGCTCAATAATCTTATCATATACAGCTGATAAGCCGGTTGTCTCAACATCAAATACAACATACGTATCATCAGTAAGCTTGCGATGCGCATCATTATAAGCAATCGGCACACCATCATCCACAAGGTTTGCTTCAATTCCGTACAGGATCTTAATTTCATTCTTTTTCCCGGCACCATAGGCTTCAGGGAATGACTGAGCAACAGCATGATCTGTAATGGCCACTGCTTTATGACCCCATTTCTTCGCCTGGGAAACCAACGCACTGACAGATGAAACAGCATCCATTTGGCTCATCGGAGTATGAAGATGAAGTTCAACCCTTTTTTCTTCAGCAGGCGATGTATCCTGTCTTTGGATCGGTTTAATCTCATTAATATCGTTTCCGATCATTACCAAATCCCGGACAAAAGTATCATTTTGAATGCTTCCCCGGACCTTTAGCCACATCCCTTTTTTAATATGCTGATATAATGCGGCATCCTCTTTATCCCGTGAAAACATTTTTACTAGAATGGAACTGGTATAATCCGTAATTTTAAAAGTTAAGAGTGTCCGGCCACTGCGGAGCTCTCTAGTCTCGGCAGCAAACACGTAACCTTCAACGGCCACCCGGCGTTCTTCATCTACTATATCAATCAATTTGCGGTAATCAGCATCATCTTTAATGGTAAGACCAATCGTAAGCGGCCCCTTGGGTGCTGTGTGATCTGCAGATTCAGCTTCAGCTTCTTTCTTCTGCATTTCGATTGCTGCCTGGAGACCACGCTCCTGATCTTCTTTGCGTTTGGCTTCCATGAATTTTTCATATTCTTCATTGGAACCATCAGCGGAAACCTCTGTATCAACTGTTAAGGCCGGAAAGCCAAACACTTGAAACACATCTGACATAATGCCGGCATACTTCTTCTTAATAGACAACCCTTCCAATTCATTACGGACTTTAATGATAAGTTTGTTGCCCTGTACAGAAGGAACCTGCTCATTCAGAAGCTTTAATAGCGGCGGCGCCATGCCATCCATTTCTTTAATGCAGTTATGCCAGTATTCAAGTACAAGCTGTTCAGTAAAATCCTGATTTCTGACAGAAATGCTATATGAAATTTCTGCTATATGGGAAAATGTTTTTTCCAGCTGATCTTTGAAACGGCTATATACACTGCAAGGCAAAATCTTTGGAAAAGCAAAATAAAAATGCCATTTCCGTGACTGTCTTTCGACTACGACCCTTTCGATTTGGGCATCATGAAAGTGCTGCACAAAGGCATCTTCAGTTAGCTGCATCTGCTGGAGCAAGAGCTGAAATCTAGAAGGTTCGCTCATCTTTCTCTCTCCCATCCAATAATCTTGATTTCTATTTTAAGTTCACTTTTTTGAAGTAAGTATAAAGAGCTTTTTTTATATAACTTTTGTTTTTCGCTGGTGTCCATTGCTTCCGCTCTGCTGCTCGCTCTAATCAACTCAGAAAATAATATCAAGGCTCTTTTCGTATAAATTGTTGTTTTTCGCTTATCAATGTTGTCCGTTGATTTCCGTTCCAGGATGCTCTCTTTCCACGGGGCGTCCGGTGAGCCTCCTCGACGCTACGCGTCTGTGGGGTCTCACCTGTCCCGCTACTCCCGTAGGAGTCTCGCACCTCCCACTACAATCAACTCAGTAAATATAATATAGCAACAAACTTTGCGAAAACAGCCAATATCCAAAAGCAACAACTGCGCAAACAGCCTTTTTAAAAAAACAGACGGACTTAATTATAACATATCGTATGAAATAGTGATTGAAAAAACGGATTCCATTTTGGAACCCGTTTTTTGTCTGAATTAAATGATATTGCACATATTTTTCATGCAGGAATGTTGCGCTGCACTGATTTGTTTAAAGGAAAAACCTCTGAATATCGTTCCAAGTAACCACAAGCATTAGTAACATTAAAAGGGCAAATCCAATAAAATGGACCATTCCCTCTTTGTGGCGGTCAATCGGCTTCCCTCTTACTGCCTCGACTGCAAAGAACATTAACCTTCCGCCATCAAGAGCCGGAATAGGAAGCAGGTTCATAATTCCCAGATTTATGCTTAGGATTCCTGCCCATTTCATCAGGTAGTAGATGCCGGATTTAGCTACAGTGTCTGTTGAAACATAAATGCCTACCGGGCCAGATAATGCATCAATTGAAAACTGTCCAGTGACAAGCTTGCCCAGCATAACAAAAATTTCTTTTGTCCAGAAATACGTTTCTTTAGCTCCGTAGGTAATAGCCTTTAATGGCGATTTTTCCATCGGGCTATAAACACCAATGATTCCAATTTTTTCGCCTTCTACATCCTGAACCTTTGGTGTTACCGTTATAGTATGTTCCTGGCCGTTTCTTTCCACTAAAAATTCGAGTTCTTCACTTGGGTTCTTTCTAATGATTTCAACTACATCTGACCAGCTTGAAATTTCGGCTCCATCCACACTTTGAACCATATCGCCTTCCTTTAGCCCAGCTTCATATGCTGCACCATCAGGCGTCAGCTTGCCAAGGGCAGGTTCATTAGTTGGAATGCCCTGCAATAAGGCTATTAGAACAAAAACGATAAAAGCCAAAACAAAATTCATCATTGGACCCGCGAAAATCGCCATTGTTCTCTGACCCAAGGTCTTTGATGCAAATTGACGATCATACGGAGCAATGAGCGTTTCAGTCCCGTCCTCAACCAGTACAGCTGAACGGCTGACTTTGAAAATTTGGAGGGACTCATCCTCTTCTCCTTCAACATAACCTTTTATTGCAAGGGTATGTTCAATATCAGCATTCTCAACTTCAACGATTCTTGCATCAGGATACTTATCTTTGTTGTTTAATACAATTTTGCTTACTTCCTCGTTCTTATCAAGGATTAAGCCGATGCGGTAGCCTGGTTTGATTTCCACCATTTCAGGATCTTCACCGGCCATGCGGACAAACCCGCCGATGGGCAGAAGACGAATTGTGTATACTGTTTCATCTTTTTTAAAGGAAAACACCTTTGGCCCAAATCCAATTGCAAATTCCCGGCAGAGTATTCCTGCTCTTTTTGCGAATATTAAATGTCCGAGTTCATGAAAAAATACCAGTGCCCCAAATATAACAATAAAGGCTATTACTGTACTCAAGTTTTAACCACCTTTTTTTAGAGGTTGTTCAACTGCCGCTGGTAAGTGCATTAATTTATCAGCTTTTACACATTTTTCAGCACTTGAACACAAGCTTATAGAAGCGAGCTGACAAATCTCCTCGTTTCCAGATCTGATTCCTGAATTTCAGTCAGACTTGGATTTGAGATGATGTCATGGCTGCTCATTGCTCTTTCGATGAAATCTTCTATTTGCAGGAAGGTAATCTTTCCATCCAGGAATGCAGCAACAGCAGCTTCATTCGCAGCATTCAATACGGCTGGCATTGATCCGCCAGCTTTTCCGGCTTCATAGGCAAATTTCAGGCAACGAAAACGATTAAAGTCCATTTTTGCAAAATGGAGCTTGCCAATCTCAGCAAGATTCAGCCGTTTTGCTGTTTGCAGCGGGAGCCTGTCAGGATATGTTAAAGCATATTGTATTGGTACTCTCATATCCGGTGTGCCAAGCTGTGCGATTACACTGCTGTCATGATATTCCACCATGGAATGGATAATGCTTTCTTTATGAAGAAGGACATCTATTTTACTGTAGTCCACGGAGAAAAGCCAATGTGCTTCAATAACTTCGAGTCCCTTATTCATCATAGTGGCAGAATCGATGGTGATTTTTGCTCCCATTGACCAATTCGGATGGTTAAGCGCCTCTTCAACAGTCACATTTTCCAGTTCCTTGCGGGAGCGGTCCCTGAAACTGCCTCCAGAAGCTGTTAATATGAGCCTGTCAATATTTTTTTCTTTTTCCCCCTGTATAGATTGAAAAATAGCGGAGTGTTCACTATCTACAGGAAGCAGGGGTACACCATTCCGCTTTACTGCTTCCATGACCAAATGGCCGGCAGTTACAAGGGTTTCCTTATTCGCGATGGCGATTGTCTTCTTTTCCTCAATCGCCTGCAGGGTAGGATTAAGGCCTACACTGCCTAATACAGCATTAACCAGTATGTCTGATTTTTTGTAAACGGCAACTTCAATCAAACCTTCATGTCCATATGTAAATGTTATGCCGGGAAACTCTGTTTTAAGAATATCTGCGGAACTTTTTTCAGATAGGGAGACAAGTTCCGGCTGAAAGTCAGATATAATCTTCCTGGCTAGATTAATATTCCTCCCGGCAGACATGGCTGCCAGCTTAAAATCCTCGGGGTGCTCTTTAATAATATCGAGGGTCTGTATTCCAATAGACCCTGTTGCCCCCATCAAACTGATATGTTTCATAGTCTCCTCCTTATAAGAAAAGCGGAAGCGCCTTGCCCACCCCGACAAGCATAGATAAGCCACGCCCACTTAAGGCGTTCTTTGCATTTATGCAGGCACGGCTTATGATCGGAGTGGCTGGCGCCGGAGCTGAACAATTATCTAGTATCCTAATGTATAATTTTTTTGCCAATAGGATTACAGCAGGTGAAAAAAGTGGAGCAATGGCAGGACGAATAATAAACTGTCAAAACGGTCTAGAATTCCTCCATGGCCAGGCAAAATATTTCCTGAGTCTTTTACATTATAATGACGTTTTAATGCTGATTCCACTAAATCCCCTATTTGACCAAACAATGACAGAATTGCTGTAATTACTAATAACCCAAGCAGAGATTCATCAATATCTGTAAAGATAATAAATAACACCGCTACTGCCAGAGCACAGACTACACCGCCAAGAGAACCTTCAACAGTCTTATTTGGACTGATTTCAGGCCAAAGCTTCTTCTTCCCCATAGCTTTCCCTATAAAATAGGCACCTGAATCTGTGGCCCAAATAAGGAAAAGTGCAAAAAAGAGGTAGGTCAGGCCTTGATCGGCGAAGCGGGTCTCCATAAAATAGTAAAACCCTATGCCCACATATAAAGTTGACATAATCGAAAAAGCCACATCATCAAAAGTAAATTTGTTTTTTGTCGCGACTGTATACGTTAAGAAAAGAAGCACTCCAAAAAGAGCTACCTCAATTTTTGTATAATTCATATCATCCAGGATTGACTGAAATTCTTTAGGCAAAAGGAAAATCCACAATAATAATAAAGAAATAATGCCTGGAATCGAGAATAAACTTAAATTTCTCATTTTCAATAATTCTAATAGGGCAATGGATGCCAGCAAATATGCCAGGATGATGATTGGCATGCCTCCAAGGATAATGATCGGCAGGAGGATTGCTCCAAATATAATAGCTGTGATAATACGCTGTTTCATTCAATTTTCAACACCTTTATTGTACTCCTCCAAAACGCCTCTGGCGGCTTTGGAATACTTCGATCGCTTCAAGCATTTGTTCTTCATTGAAATCCGGCCATAAGACATCCGTAAACCAGAATTCCGTGTATGCAAGCTGCCAGAGCATAAAATTGCTTAATCTGATTTCACCGCTTGTACGTATCAGAAGATCAGGATCTTTTAGACCGCCTGTCATAAGATAAGATGAGAATTTTTCTTCATTCAATTCATTTTCATTCATTATACCACTTTTGCAATCATTTAAGACACGCTTGACGGCTTCAAGTATTTCTGCTCTGCTCCCATAATTTAATGCAAAGTTCAGCACCAAGCCGGTGTTATTTTTTGTCTCTTCCATCGCTTTGGAAACTGCATTGCGTGTATGAGCAGGCAAGTGGTCAAAATAACCAATCATTCTTACCTGTACATTCTCTTCTATCAATTCAGGAAGGAAAGTTCCCAGAAATTCCTCTGGCAGCTTCATAAGAAAGTCCACTTCCATTTTAGGACGTTTCCAATTCTCAGTTGAGAATGCATATAAGGTTAGAGTCTTCACTCCAATATCGCTTGCAAATCTGGTGATCTTTCTGACGACCTTCATTCCCTCATGATGGCCGGCAATTCTCGGGAGCGCTCGTTTTTTAGCCCATCTGCCATTCCCATCCATGATGATGGCAAGATGCTCAGGTATTTGTAATTCTTTTATTTTTTCAACTCTCTCTCGGAGATTGGAAGAACTGTTTTGGGACTTCCATAACTTCATTTTATCAAACATAAGTCTGCTCCTTTAAAATAGGTTAATCCTCCGATAAAAGACAAAGTGTGAAACTTCAATCGGCAGGGGCTTTTTCCCGCTGATTGATAGTTGAATTTCAGTCATAGTATCTTTTAGAGATTATTCTAATGGTAAAATAATGATATTGCCTCTTTCCGCATGATAATATCATACCAAAAATAATTAAATATATCTCTATAAAAGAGTATGTTACCAGAAAGTTAATTCAGGTTAGGAATCTTCCTACTTCGTATATAACAGCAGAGTTGGCGCGTTAGTGCCTGATCAGATTATGTATGCTCCTAAAGAGTAAAAGAACCCCCTATTGATAGAGGGTTCTAACTATAGAATAAATTAGACTGCAAGGATTTCTTTTTCTTTTTCTTTTGTTAAATCGTCAATCTTGCTGATATGATCATCAGTAAGTTTTTGAATATCATCAGAAAAACCGCGAAGATCATCTTCAGTGATCTCCCCATTTTTCTCAAGCTTTTTCAGGTCATCATTAGCATCGCGGCGAACATTGCGGATGGCAACTTTTGCTTCTTCTGATTCCTTTTTAACAACTTTAACAAGCTCTTTACGGCGCTCTTCTGTTAGCTGCGGAATAGCCAGTCTGATTACACTGCCGTCATTTGAGGGATTTAAGCCGATATCAGATTTAAGGATGGCTTTTTCAATTTCTCCCAGAATGGTTTTGTCATAAGGCGTTATTACTAAAAGGCGGGCCTCAGGAGCGGCCACCCCGGCAAGCTGGTTAACAGGAGTCGGCGCACCGTAGTAATCAACAGTAATGCGGTCAAGCAAAGAAGCGTTGGCTTTACCTGCACGGATGCTCGCAAGCTCCCTTGTATAAGCTGAAATTGCTTTAGTCATTCTTTCTTGTGCATCTGAAATAACTTGTTTTGGCATTATTTTTTCCCCCTAACGATTGTTCCGATTGTTTCACCCATTACGGCGCGGTTAATATTGCCTTTTTCCATGATTGAAAATACTATTAACGGAATGTTGTTATCCATGCATAAAGATGATGCAGTTGAATCCATAACTGCCAATCCTTCTTTCAATACATCAAGATAGGAAAGTTCATCGTATTTCTTTGCGTTTTTATCAACACGAGGATCAGCTGAATAGACGCCATCCACATTGTTTTTCGCCATAAGAATTACTTCTGCTTCAATTTCTGCAGCTCGCAATGCTGCTGTAGTATCAGTAGAGAAGTAAGGATTTCCGGTTCCCGCAGCAAAGATTACAACCCGCTTTTTCTCGAGATGGCGGATGGCTCTTCTGCGGATGTATGGTTCAGCAACCTGTCTCATCTCGATTGAAGTTTGAACTCTCGTTTCTACTCCAAGATTCTCGAGGCTATCCTGTAATGCCAATGAGTTCATTACAGTTGCAAGCATACCCATATAGTCTGCATTTGCTCTGTCCATACCCATTTCTTCTCCGATCTTTCCTCGCCAAATGTTTCCGCCGCCAACTACAACAGCAACCTCGACACCCAGTTCAGCCAGATCCTTAACCTGTGAAGCAATTGATTTAATCACTGAAGGATTAATTCCGAAACCTTGCTCTCCTGCTAAAGCTTCTCCACTTAATTTCAAGACCACGCGTTTGAATTTTGGGCTGCTCATAAGAACCTCCATATGTAGTATAAAAAGCTCAAGCGCTTAAAGGCGCTATTTGCTGCATTTATAATCTATCTCATTCTTGAAAAACAGGGAACACAAAGTGTTCCCTGAATTATAGCTGATTAATTACTATTAAAATTACTTCTTAACTTGGTTCATTACTTCTTCAGCGAAGTTGTCTTCACGCTTTTCGATGCCTTCTCCAACTTCATAACGAACGAACTCACGGATTTTTCCGCCTTTAGATTCAACGAATTTGCCAACTTTTTGATCAGGGTTTTTAACAAAAGCCTGGTCATTTACGCAAACATCTTCGAAGTACTTGCCAAGACGGCCTTCAACCATCTTAGCAACGATGTTTTCAGGCTTGCCTTCGTTAAGAGCTTGCTGAGTCAATACTTGACGCTCACGCTCTACTTCGTCCTGTGACACTTCGTCACGGGATACATATTTAGGGTTCAGGGCTGCAATATGCATTGAAACATCTTTCGCTGCATCTTCGTCAGTTGTTCCTTCAAGAACTGTTAACACACCAATGCGTCCGCCCATGTGAAGGTATGCACCAAAAGCATCGCTGTCAGTTTTTGTTTTGATTTCGAAGCGGCGAAGAGAAAGCTTCTCACCGATTTTAGCAATTGCACTATTGATGTGTGATTCTAAAGTTGCACCGTTAGCCATTGTCTGGCCAACTGCTTCTTCTACTGAAGCCGGCTTCGCTGCAAGTAAATGATCAGCGATTTCTTTAACAAGTGTTTGGAAGCCTTCGTTTTTAGCAACGAAATCTGTTTCAGAGTTTACTTCTAGGATAACCGCTTCGTTTCCGTCAACCTTAACAGTTGTAAGACCTTCTGCAGCAATACGGTCACCTTTTTTAGCAGCTTTAGCGATTCCTTTTTCACGAAGGAAGTCGATTGCTTTTTCCATATCACCTTCAGTTTCCTGAAGTGCTTTTTTGCAGTCCATCATGCCTGCGCCTGTTTTTTCACGAAGTTCTTTAACCATTTGAGCAGTAATTGCCATTATGATATCCTCCTTAATAAGTTATGTAATATTATCTTTACCATTTATTACTATATAGAAAACTAAACGTTGCCTTTTTCTTTAAAAAAAGGTGATAAAGGGTGCTCCCTCTTATCACCTTCTTTAAATCAAGAAAAAAGCAACTTAGAGCTGTATAGCCCCAGCACTACATAGCGCTTCCGTTTTTCTATTAAGCAGTTGTAACTTCTTCACCTTGTTTAGCTTCAAGGATAGCATCTGCCATTTTGCCTGTTAATAATTTAACAGCACGGATAGCATCATCGTTTGCAGGGATAACAACATCAATTTCGTCCGGATCACAGTTAGTGTCAACGATACCAACGATAGGGATGTTTAATTTGTGTGCTTCTGCAACAGCGATGCGTTCTTTGCGAGGATCAATGATGAATAGGGCATCTGGAAGGCCCTTCATGTCTTTGATTCCGCCCAAGAACTTCTCTAAGCGCTCTTGCTCTTTCTTCAATTGAACAACTTCTTTTTTAGGAAGAACTTCGAAAGTACCATCTTCAGACATTCTTTCGATATCCTTCAAACGAGAAATACGCTTTTGGATTGTTTCAAAGTTTGTTAAAGTTCCGCCTAACCAGCGCTGGTTCACATAGTACATACCAGAACGGATAGCTTCTTCCTTAACGGAATCTTGAGCTTGTTTCTTAGTTCCTACGAAAAGGATAGTACCGCCGTTTCCAGCAAGCTCCTTAACGAAGTTGTAAGCTTCTTCTACCTTCTTAACAGTCTTTTGAAGGTCGATGATGTAGATGCCGTTACGCTCAGTGAAGATATATTTCTTCATCTTTGGGTTCCAGCGGCGTGTTTGGTGTCCGAAGTGTACACCAGCTTCAAGCAATTGCTTCATTGAAATTACTGACATTTGTGTTTCCTCCTAATGGTTTTTATTTCCTCCGCCTATATCATTTTCAGCCGGCAACTGCATGTAAACAGCACCATCCGGCTAAATCCATAAGCGTGTGTATTAACACCATTTGTTAATATAGCATAAGTGTTTTTCACAATCAAGCTATTCTTGCTGATTTTGACGAAATTTCAGCATTAACTCGACTTCAGTCTTCCCTTTGCCTAATTTTTTGGCAATATCCCCCACACTCAATCCCTGTTTTTTCAGAATGTATACTTGATCATTTATTGATGAAGGATTTGTTTCCTTAATTGAGTGACTTCTATCTGACCGCGTGACAGATTCAGGCTCCTTTAATCTTTCCTTTTCACTCAATTTATCCTCAGCTGCCCTCAAATTTTGTTTGTAGGCTGCAGATGCCTGGTAAATGGACGCTCTGGCTAATGGCATTGATTTATCATCTGCTTTAGATATAACTTGATCTTTTTTAATGTCCAAATTTACTGGAGTGATTTTCTCTTTTATAGAAGGATCGTTTTTCACATTAATGTTCGAAAGCTTGCTAATAAAATCATCGTTTTCTTCTTTCATTTGAACAAGGTACGCCGATATAACCTCTTCCATTTCAATAAGCACTTTTTCCTGTTTCTTCTCTGTATCCATTAGTTTATTCTGACGCAAATAAAGTAGAATAATGGCTAATAAGGCTACAATATTTAATAGCAGGCTTATAGCTAATAGAAAAGCTGTCATGATATCCCTCTATCCGCTGTAGTCAATAACCTTCCCTTTGTATGGATGGCTCTGTCTGTCATTGCTGTCTTTTTTCTGATCTTCTTTCCGATCTTGTTCTCCAGCCTCTTTGTGACTTTCACTGTCATCGTGGCCAAGCTTGACATTTTGTTTATGCTCCTGTTTTACCACAGTTTTCCGCTGCTTTTCAGCATTTTCCTGTGTACTGTCGGAAGCAAACCCACTGATGGTCTGTCCCCTCTGCTGAAGCTGATCCTGAATTTTACCAGCTTCGAACGTTCTGGGAAGTGCTATCTGAAGTTCTATTGATTTCAAACTCATCCCAGATCACATCCTTGATAACGGTTCACTTCTAATTTCTCCTTTTAGAAAATGAAACTTTAAAGATTTGACAGTTTCCCGAATCACTTTTGAATACTTTCCAAAATGAATTGAAGTGTTGGGATAGATCTGCCCGTAAATAAGGATTGAAACATTCATTTTTTCTTCTTTTTCTCTTTCCAATACAGCCAGATCTTCATTTATTTTGCTTAATTTATTCTGCAAATGAGCTTTTGTAGCCCGTTGCTTGAGAATAATTATTCTTTGTTCATCTGTCAGCTTTCCTGTCAGCTTTGCCATTTCTGTTAGTCTGCCTTCGATACTATCAAGTTTTTTGATTGATTCGTGAAGTTTGGCTGTTTCATTTACTAGTTCTTTTTGGATGCTATCCATATTGGAATTAGAGTCCATTCCAGCAAAAAGTTCTGTCTTAGTAAATAAGTGATTGCCCAGTTCTCTGATTTCAATGTCGGACCCGGACTGAAGCTTTCCTCCAATAGCCAATGCACCACTGCATCTAATGGCTCCGCCAGCTTGAACATGGCTGTGCAGGATTGACTTTTGGATAATTACGTCTTGTTCCGCTTTCACATTTGCCTGATTCAGGTATGCTGCATGAACAGAACCTCCCGAAACTACTGAACCTTTATGTCTGCCTGAAATTCCGCCAGTAACAAGGACGTTATTATCCGCCTGCAGGAAAGAGCCTTCAACTATACCGGCAACAATGATGTCACCTCCAGCTTTAATCTCATAACCGGCAGGAACATTTCCGCGTATCACAACATTCCCGACAAAATTAATATTGCCTGTTTTCAAGTCAAGGTCTCCTTTAACCTCATACACAGGATTAACTGAAATGCTGTTCTGAGTGAAACTAACCTGTCCATCTAATAGCGAATAATATTTGCCGCCATTTACAATAACATTTTCACCGGCCTTGACTCTTAAAGACTTTCCATCCATTGCCGGTATCAGCTCACCAAAAATATTCTTTCCGGAAGCACCGGGGGTAGCAGGAATAACAGAGGCCAGAAGCTGACCCTGTGTAACAGATGGGATATGGAGAACATCTCTAAAATTAAATCTCTTTCTGCCCGTTTTCCGGTCATAAGAGACTTCATTTAATAGATATGCATCACTGCCATTTTCTGCAGGAAGTCCTTTGGCTATTTGAATGGGATATTCCACTGAGAACGGATCTCTGCAGATTCTCTGGATTACTTCTTCGCTAACACCGAAAATGACCTTTTCGTCAGCAAGCAGTTTATGGATCATTTCAGATTGGACTGTTCCATCCAGTTCATCAATATCTACCGGCTGTATCCATGCAGATAAACCGTGAGCATCAACTAAAAGTTGAAATTGGTTTTCCATGCTGATTCCTTCCTTTGAAGAAAGAAATGGCATAAGACTATATGGCTTTTTCCAACAGCTGCCTAAGCTTAAAAATTGACTTTGAATGGATTTGGGATATACGGGATGTTGATAGGCCCATAACTTCGCCAATTTCTGTAAGAGTTAATTCCTCTTTGTAAAATAAACTTAGCACAAGCTGCTCTTTTTCATTTAACTGTAAGATTTTTTCAGCCATTTCTTCCAAGATTTCATTTCTTAATACCTTTTCTTCTGGAATGATTGCTTTTTCATCCTTAATTGAATAACTGGCATCTTTTTCTTCTGAATCAGGCTGCTCATCAATTGAGAGGATGTTTGCGTAAAAATGTTCGTTCATAACAGAATATACTTCTTCTTCCTGCATATCAGTTTCTTCAGCAATTTCATAAACTGTTGCATTGCGCATCAGCCGCTGCTCCAGCTTCTCAGTGGCAGCTTCAATTTTTTTCGCCTTCTCCCTTGTACTTCGGGGAAGCCAATCTTCTTTTCTTAATCCATCTAAAATGGCACCGCGAATTCGAAACGAAGCATATGTATCAAACTTCAAATCTCTTGCAGGCTCAAACTTTTCCAGCGCATCGTATAAACCCATTAGCCCAAGGCTGCGAATATCGTCTCTTGAAACATTCTTCGGCAGGGCAGCGGATATTCGCTGAACATGATAGCTTACAAGAGGCAAATATTTTTTCACAAGAAAATTCCCCGCTTGAGCATCACGAGAGTCGACCCATTTAGCCCAGTATGTGCTTTCTTCGGTTATCATGTCTGCCACGGCCATCCTCCTCAAACGTTTCCATTTCTATTAATTATTGTTAGTATATCAAAATTTTTCTATAAAAATATTAACTTTCACTCTAAACTGCTCAGTTCTTTTCCAAAATAAGGGGGTCTTACGAAGAAATAATTGGTGAGATCAATATTTAAGCCGGAGAGAAATCAGCTTGTATGGCTGGCTGAGTCATTCTGCAGCATCTAAGATTTTTAAGACGATTTATATAAGGCTGTATCTGCCCACACTGAAACGAAAGTTTAAATAACAATTTGGCCTTTATTAACAGTCCGTACCATCAGGTCCCCTGTTTGAGGATTGAATTCGATTGTTCTTCCGCTATGCCCGCCAACATCTTCACCTAAAAGAGCAATCTTTAAGGAATTTAGTTCCTTTTTAACTGCTTCCACATTTCTAGGGCCAATTCTCATTAAGTCACTTCCGGAGGAGTATTGGAACATTTGGGCTCCGCCGGCAATTTTGGCATTTAATCGAGAAGTTTTTGCACCTTTTTTCTCCAGCAGGCTCATTAAATTCCGAATTGCAGTATCAGCATATTTAGCTGAATTGAAGCTTGTATTTTTTGCAAGAGATGAATCAGGCAACATAATATGTGCCATCCCGGCAATTTCTGAACCAAGATCATAAAGAACCACACCGACACAGGAACCAAGGCCTGATGTCCTGATTAATCCAGGGGTCTTAACAATATTCATATCTGCTATGCCCACTTTTATAATTTCTAGAATACTATTCATAATCATGAATTCCCAATGCCTTAAAGATTATTTGAAATGATTCAGGATCTGGCAGCAGAAAGAAATGGCCATTAACAGCATCCGTATTTTGAAGCTCATCATTTAAAGCTGTATCAATTACGATGGCGTAATCGCTCATCTGCGAAATTTCCATTAGACCCGTTCCGATAATTGCCCCCACCATATCAATGCTTATCATCGGCACCGAAGGGAAAAGTGACAGCTTAGTAAAATCCGATAACGAAGATAAATATGAACCTGATAGAATGTTGCCAAGCTCCTGAAGCGCGGATAGAGCAAGTTCATCATATGTCAGCTCATCTGCACAGAATGGAATGTTTCCAGGCAGTTCCCGAATAAAGATTTCAGCCTGTGTAAGAGGAAGGACAAAAAACATGCTGCCAGGGGCGTCTCCTTCTATCCTTAGAAACACCCCTGCTACAACATTTTCCGGACCTCCTGCCATGTCGATCATTTCATTAAAAGAAACAATTCTTACATCAGGGACAGACATATCAATTTTTTTATTAAGCAGCGTTGATAATGCAGTAGCGGCATGACCCGCACCAATATTCCCGATTTCTTTAAGAATATCCAATTGCATGCTGCTGATATTTTTTTCTAAAAAATTCATCCCGCTAATCCTTTTTCATCCTGAGCTGTTAATTCTTCAGGATTCAAGACTTTTTTCAAATCTATTAGAATAAATAACCGTTTTTCGATTTTTGTAACACCCTTGATAAAATCCGCCTCTTCTGAACCGATTACGTCCGGAGGGGGTTCAATAGATTCAGGCGCCACATCAATCACATCATTTGCAGAATCTACAATCAATCCGACTTCCATATCGTTCAATACTGCGATGATGACTCGTGAATGCTCATTATATTCAGCCTCTTTAAGATTAAATCTGCTTCTGAGACTAATGATAGGTGTCACAACACCCCTTAAATTGATTACTCCTTTAACAAAACCGACTGTTTGAGGAACCCGGGTAATATGCTCAACTTTTTCAATGGAACGCACCTGATTAACCGGAATTGCATATTCCTTATCTTTCAGCTGAAATACAATCAATTTTAAGTCCGCAGTCGTCTCACTCATCCTGTTCACTCCTCGTCAAAATTCATTTATTTAATCAATGCATTGCAGTCCACTATCAGGGCAACCTGTCCATCTCCTAATATAGTTGCTCCGGAAATGGCAAACACGCTTGTTAAGTAGTTTCCAAGTGATTTTAAAACGACTTCCTGTTGGCCGATAAAGGAATCCACCACTAATCCGGCCATCTTATCCCCTTTTCTGACGATGACAACGGAAATGAATTCATCCTCATGATTGTCAGATGGCACCTCAAAGATTTCTTTCAATGAAAGGAGCGGAACAACCTTGCCTCTGAAATCAATAACCTTCTGATTATGTGCACTTAAGACGTCTTCTTTTCGGATAATAGCTGTTTCAATAATAGAGGATAGAGGAATAGCATATTTTTCCTTTTCAATCTCAACTAGCATCACAGAAATAATGGATAAAGTTAAAGGAAGCTGTATGGAGAATATGGATCCCTGTCCAACTTTTGAATCAATTGAAACGGATCCTCCCAATGACTCAATTGTATTTTTGACAACATCCAAACCTACACCCCGTCCTGAAACGTCCGAGATCTTATCCGCAGTTGAAAACCCTGAGGCAAAGATAAGTTCATATGCCTGTTTGTCCGTTAGTGTTGAAGCCGTTTGCTCTGTAATGATGCCATTATTTATTGCTTTCTTTATAACCTTATCCTTGTTTATGCCTGCGCCATCATCCTCTATTTCAATGAATACATGATTGCCGCTGTGATAAGCTTTTAGAATGACATTTCCTTCTTCACCTTTCCCATTGGCTTTACGGACTTCCGGTGTTTCAACACCGTGGTCCAATGCATTTCGGATTAAGTGAACAAGAGGGTCGCCAATTTCATCGATAACCGTTCGGTCCAGCTCGGTATCTGCACCAACAATTTCGAGATTGATCTTTTTGTTTAAATCTCTTGCTAATTGTCTGACCATTCTAGGAAAACGATTAAATACTGTTTCTATTGGGACCATGCGCATATTCAAAATAATATTCTGCAGGTCTCCGGAAATCCTTGTCATATGCTCAACAGTTTCATGAAGTTCCTGATTGTTCAATTCCTTGGATATTTGTTCAAGTCTGCCCCTGTCAATAACCAATTCTTCAAACAGGTTCATAAGGATATCCAGTCTCTCGATATTCACCCTAATGGTTTTGTTGCTTACGTTTTTTGCTGCAGGCGTCTTCTTTTCATCTTTTGGCATATCTGAAGCACGATCTGTCTTCTCTTCCATTTCAGGCTGCAGAGTACCTTCTTCCTTCACAGCTTCCCGGGAGATGTAATCTCCAATAGAAACCTCAAGCACATCTATCCTGTCGACTTCTGAGACCTTTAGAAGTTTCTGACGGAGAACTTCGGGTGTCTCTTGGGTTACAATTGTTACAGAGAATTCCTGATCAAATTGCTCTTCTTCAAGCAGCTCAACAGAAGGAGTGGCTTTGATCACTTCACCACTTTTCTCGAGGACCTCAAAAACCATAAAGACTCTGGCTGCTTTCAGCAGACAATCAGCCCGCAAGGCTATGGATATTTCATAGGTTTCAAAGCCCTGCTCCTTCGATTGCTGAATCACGGTCCATTCGAAATCGTCATATGTACTTTTGACCAGACCCTGCGGTTCATAAATAGCTGCTGCCGTTTCGGCTCTTCCTTTTGATAATGCAGGGCTTTCCCCTTTTTCAATGAGCATCAGCTTATCAACAGCTATGGAAACATCCCTTTTGCCATCTCCGCCTTCTGCAATTGATTGGACCATTGCTTCAAGATCATCAACAGCCAGAAAAACGACGTCGAGAATTTCAGCATTTACCTTAATCTTCTGATTTCTGATAGCATCAAGAACATTTTCCATCTGATGAGTTAGACTTGCGAGATCTTCATAGCCCATAGTGGCCGACATGCCTTTCAGCGTATGAGCTGACCTGAAAATCTCATTAACTATTTTTATATCATCAGGGTTTTTCTCTAATTCAAGAAGCTGTTCATTGCACGACTGCAAATGCTCCTTGCTTTCTTCGATAAACACCTCTAAATATTGGTTCATCTCCATGTGCCTGCCCCCTCGGCTTTATACAAATTTCAATATGGATTCTGCAATACGTTCAATATGCTGCACATCATCCGCCAGGCCAGACTCAATCACTGCTCTTGGCATTCCATATACTATGGATGATTCTTTTGATTCAGCGATAGCCTTTACTTCACCGCTTTTCTTCAGTGCCATCAAGCCTTTTTTGCCATCTGCTCCCATTCCTGTCATTATGACAGCAATTTTTCTGAACCCATTAATTTCACTTATAGACTCCAACATCATATCAACCGAAGGTCTGTGTCCATTCCTTGGCAGTGATTCATTCAGATGAATAACAAGATCTTTTCCTGACTTAGCTGCTGTCAGATGAAAGCCGCCAGGAGCAATGTAGGCTGTACCGTTTTCAAGAATATCCCCCTCCTCGGCTTCCTTAACCGATAGCGCCGATAATCCATTTAGCCTACTTGCCAATGACTTCGTAAATCCGGCAGGCATATGCTGTACAATCAGAACCGGTGCATTTAGGTTACCTGGAAGGTCAACCAGCACTTTTTGAAGTGCCCGCGGTCCTCCAGTAGAAGTTCCTATGCAGATAAGCTGTTTGACGTTAAGGTTCGCTTTATCAGAATGATTAATCTGAATAGATCGACATGGTTCTATTTTACTATAATTAATCTTTAGTTCGGCAGTTTTTTTTCCAATACCTGAAAAATCAGCCAGCTCTTTAATATTCGCTTTGCTTGCTTGCACGACTTTATCTGTCAATTCAGTTTTTATCTTATGCAGATCCAGGGAGATTGTCCCAGATGGCTTCGCAATAAAATCTACTGCCCCATATTCCATAGCTGTAAAGGTGTTTTCAGCACCTTCCTTCGTTGTGCTTGAAAGCATAACTACAGGGACTGGCATAGTTTTCATAATTATTTTGAGAGCTTCCAGTCCGTTTAGGACCGGCATTTCAACATCCAAGGTAACTGCATCAGGGTTTAATTCTTTTATTTTCTTTAAGCCCTCTTCTCCGTTTCTTGCCGTCCCAATAACTTGAATTCTCTCATCTTGAGACAGGAGATCCGAAATCAGTTTTCTCATAAAGGCTGAATCATCTATCACAAGCACTTTAACGATGTTCATGCTGATTCACCCCCTATTAAAAAGAAATTTTTTTAGCTTTGAAATAAATTGTGAAGGATGATGCTCACCAGCCTGTTCGCCCGGCTCAGCTCCAGCTTTCTCAGTCATAGTCCGAATCGCTTTTGATGCGGCTGAATTTTCCCGATAAATAATGAAAGGGATTTGCCGTTTAACAGCCTGCTGTATACTGCGATCATCCGGGATAATTCCTAAGAGATCAGTGTCCCTGCCTAAAAATCTAGATGCAGCAGCAGCAATCCTCTTATATGTTTCCTGTCCTTCTCTCTCTCCATCAGACCGGTTAATGACCAAATGAAATGGAATACTATCATCCATAAGATGTATATGCTTCATTACTGAGTAGGCATCAGTGATAGACGTCGGCTCAGGTGTCGTAATGACCGCAACCTCCTGAGCTGAGAGTATAAACTTTGCCGATTCCTCTGTAATGCCTGCGCCCATATCAAGAATGATATAATCATAGTTACGGATGAGCTGGGAAAGTTCTCCGGTAAATCTTGAAATTTGCATATCATCGAGTTTCAGAATATGTGAAAGACCAGTCCCCCCGCCAATATAATTCAGTCCAAATGGTCCCTCTGAAATAATATTTTTTAAAGGTATATCCTTTTTTATAAAATCAGCTATGGAGTATTGAGCTGATCTTCCCATTAAAATCTCGACATTCCCCATCCCGATATCCAAATCAAATAACAATACTCTGTGGCCCTTTTTGCATAGGGAAATAGAGAAATTCAAAGAGTAATTTGATTTCCCCACTCCCCCTTTTCCGCTTACCACTGCTATTGTTTTAAACGGATGACTTTGGCTTACTTCTTCTTTCAGCTTTGCTCTTAGCCTTTCTGCCTGATCGATCATTTCTTATTCCCCATTAGTTGTGTCACAATAGCTTCCGGCTCTGCCATGAGGATATCATCAGGAACATCCTGACCATTTGTAATATAAGCTGCACCCTTTTTGTACTTATGGATTATGTTGTACATGGCTCCGTAAGTTGACGTTTCATCTGCCTTTGTGAAGATTAGCTTATCAATGTCTATAATTGAAAATTGATTGTATATTTCTTCCATATCTTTTTGTTTTGCCGTAAGAGAAAGTACTAAAAAGGTTTCCATTTCCTTCTCAAAATCAATCACATTCTTTAGATCTTCTACATACTGCCGATTTCTGAAATTCCTTCCGGCTGTATCTATTAAAACAATGTCATATTCCTTCAGTTTCTCTGCTGCCTGCCTGAAGTCATCCATTGTATAGCAAACTTCTAATGGTATATCCAGGATGCCTGCATATGTTTTTAATTGATCGATCGCCGCGATCCTGTAGGTGTCGGCAGTGATAAATGCAGCCTTTTTCTTATGTTTAATCACACACTCCGCTGCCATCTTCGCCAAGGTAGTTGTTTTCCCTACGCCAGTAGGTCCTGCTACATTGATATATTTTTTGGTGAATGAAATCCCGCTGAATTGTAAATCCTCAATTTGCTTCTTAAGTTCCTCATGCAGCCAGGCTTCCACTTCAGCAGCTTTAGCTTTGGCACCGCCCAGGTACCATTTTTCCAGCAATACTTGAAGTAGCTGAGCCTGAATAGAATTGTCAATTCCCTGTTCATTCATAAAGTGAATGACTTTTCTTATCACTTCAGGGTACACAGTACTCATCTGCTGTCCGCCGGTCAATGAGGACATCATTTGTTTCAGACTGCTTATCTCTCTAATCAGCTCATCTGATGTTCCGGACCCGGGAAATTGATACTTTTCAGTGTTTGCTTTGAATTGACTTGAAGCGGCAGGAATTGATGTGGGCTTAACAGCGGGTTTTTGCTCTATTTCCTGATTTGGATCAGCTGCTGCCATCACTTCTATATTTCTTTTTTTAAAGAAACCTAAAACCCCTCCGGTATATACTACTCGTGAATTTAATATTACGGCCTCTTTACCCAGTTCCGCGCGTATTTTTTTCATTGCATCAGGCATGGAAGCTGCCATGTATTTTTTTACCTTCAATCTATATTCACCACCCCGACACTTTGAACTTCTGCATTCGCTTCCAGCTCATTATAGGAAAGGATCGGTATTTGCGGAAAATACCTTTCTGTTAACTGCCTGACATACATTCTGACAGCTGGAGAACATAGGACAATTGGCGTCTGCTCCATTAATGATAGCTGTTCAACCTGGGAAGCAATGGATTCAAGAATATTCTGCGATACTGTTGGATCCATGGATAAATAATTGCCATGTTCTGTCTGCTGAACACCTTCTGCAACCATTTTCTCGACTCTCCCTGAAAGGGTCACAACTTTTATAGAGTCACCCTGCTGTGAAAACTGGTTGGTAATTTGTCTGGCTAATGCCTGACGGGCATATTCTGTAAGCAAATCTGTATCACTTGTCGATTTGGCAAAATCGGCAAGTGTTTCAAAAATAACCGGTAAGTTCCGGATAGAAACATTTTCCCTCAATAGTTTTGCAAGCACCTTTTGAACTTCACCCACGGACAATGGATTTGGTGTAACTTCTTCAATAAGAATCGGATAGCTCTCCTTAACATGGTCAATTAGCTGTTTCGTTTCTTGGCGGCCTAATAATTCATGAGCATTGCTTTTTATTACTTCTGTTATATGAGTAGAAACAACGGATGGCGGGTCAACGACTGTATAGCCGAAAATTTCTGCCTGCTCCTTCATTTCTTCTGTTATCCATTTTGCCGGCAGGCCAAAGGAAGGCTCAATCGTATCTATTCCTTCGATGCTTTCATCTTCAATACCGGGACTCATTGCCAAATAATGATCGAGAAGGAGCTCCCCGCGAGCCATTTCATTTCCTTTAATCTTCAATCTGTATTCATTTGGCTGGAGCTGAATATTATCACGTATCCTAACTACCGGAATGACCAAACCCAGTTCAATTGCCAGCTGTCTTCTGATCATTACAATCCTGTCCAGAAGGTCCCCGCCCTGATTTGTATCAGCAAGAGGTATTAACCCATAGCCAAACTCGAATTCTATCGGATCTACATTTAATAGGTTAACCACGCTTTCAGGACTTTTCATTTCATCTGTTTCAATTTCTTCGTCCAGCTCGAGAAGCTGGTCTTTATCCGGCTGTGGAGTCTTAGCTATCGAATATCCGCCAAATATCATCAAGCCGCCAATCGGCAGGGTTAAAATTAGGCCTATTGGGGTCAACACTCCCAGCAGAATGATAGTTCCGCCAGTAACATATAACATTTTCGGATAAGCAAACAGCTGGGAAGTAATATCTTTACCAATATTTCCATCTGACGCCGCCCTTGTTACAACAATACCGGTTGCAGTTGAAATTAACAGTGCCGGAATTTGACTGACAATTCCGTCCCCAACCGTCAGCGTTGAATACCTAACGGCAGCCTCTGCAAACGGAAGTCCGAGCTGCATCATCCCAATGACAATACCAAATAATAGATTAATAAGTGTGATAATGATTCCTGCTATGGCATCACCTTTTACAAATTTGCTCGCACCGTCCATTGAACCGTAGAAATCTGATTCACGGCTAATTTTTTCACGGCGTTCACGGGCTTCATGCTCAGAAATCATCCCTGCATTTAAGTCTGCATCAATACTCATCTGTTTACCCGGCATTGCGTCAAGTGTAAAACGCGCCGCCACTTCAGAAACCCTCTCAGACCCTTTAGTAATGACGATGAACTGAATAATAATGAGTATCAGGAATACTACGAGGCCGACTATGACATTGCCTCCGGTTACGAATGAACCAAATGTTTCAACGACCTTGCCCGCTTCCCCATCGGATAAAATTGATCTGGTAGTAGAAACATTCAATCCCAGCCTGAATAATGTCATTAACAAGATTAAGGAAGGGAAAATAGAAAATTCGAGCGCTTCCTTCATATTCATGGCCGTCAGCAATACCATGAGTGCAAGCGCAATATTAATGATTATCAGTACACTTAAAAGCCAGGGCGGGAAAGGAATAATAAGCATGGCTACTATTAGAATTACACTCATCAATACTGATAAGTCTCTTACTTGCATTGAAACTCTCTCCTTACAAGAAAAGCGGAAGGCGCCTTGGCAGCCCCATTCAACAGCTTCCTAAGACCAGCTATTTCATATTTCTCTGGTTAAATTTTGTTTTTGGTTCTGTATACATAAGCTAAAATCTCTGCAACAGCTTTGAAAAATTCTTCTGGGATGGCCTGGCCTATTTCAGCCTGACTATAAAGAGACCTGGCAAGCGGCCTGTTTTCTACAGCAATCACATCATGCTCCTTTGCGATTAATTTAATCTTTTGGGCAACAAAGTCCACACCTTTCGCCACTACAATGGGAGCATCACTTTTTGTTTCATCATAGATCAGAGCTATGGCATAATGCGTTGGGTTTGTGATAACCACATCTGCTTTGGGAACTTCCTGCATCATTCTTCTCATTGCCATTTCCCTTTGTCTTTGCTTAATCTTGGATTTAATTAACGGATCACCTTCAATATTTTTGTGTTCATCCTTAATGTCCTGTTTTGACATGCGGATGTTTTTTTCAAAATCGTATTTTTGATACAGATAATCCATGACGGATAAAACTAGAAGTGCCGCTGAAGCAATTAATCCCATTTGAACGGTCAGGCTGGCAATTGTGGCCATTGCCGTTCCAACTGATTTTTGAGAAAGAATTAATATTTCATCTATTCTTAACCAAAGAACCGTAAACGCAGCGAGACCTACAAAAGCAATCTTAAGCATTGATTTCAGCAGCTCTACGATCGCCCTCATCGAAAAAATGCGTTTAAAGCCTTTTATTGGATCCAGTTTCTCCAATTTAGGCTGTATGGCTTCTGTTGAAAAAAGAGTACCTACCTGCATAAAGTTAGCAGCTACACCCGCAAGCATAGCAATCAGCATGATCGGACCTAAAAAAAGCACCAGCTCCTTTAAAACATCAAGAAAGATCACCTGAACATTCACCTCTGTCAGGGGCATCATCATGTAATCATTAAATGAATGCGTAAATATATAAAGGATGATATTCTTCAAATACGATCCGGCAAACAGCAAAAACAGAAACACCGCTAATAAGACGATGGCTGTATTAACATCCTGGCTTTTAGCTACTTGTCCTTTTTTTCTGGAATCCTGCCTCTTTTTCGGAGTGGCTTTTTCTGTTTTTTCTCCGGAAAACAGCTGGAGATCTAAAGAAAGCAATAACTTCATTCTATGAACCTCCCATAAGCTCCATAAGCCCTCTCATTGTCTGCAGCATCGTTTCAATTGCTAAGGAAAAAGCATATATTAATACACTCATAACGATGATCAGAACAATAAAACTGACGCCTATCTTTAAAGGAAGTCCGACGACAAAGACATTTAGCTGCGGAACTGTCCTGGCGACAATTCCTAATGCGACATCGACAAGAAAAAGACTTCCGACAACAGGGATAGACATCTGAAAGGCGATAAGGAACATCGTATTCACAGCTTTAATGACATATTCAGTCATATTTTCATCCCCGAAAGAAATCCATGCTTGATCAAGCGGGATAAAATTATAGCTGTAAAACACTCCGTCCAGCATGAGATGGTGGCCATTGACAGTTAATAAAAAGAAGAGAGCGACCGTATACAAATACTGTCCCATTAAGGGGCTCTGTGCTCCTGTCTGCGGATCAATTACATTCGCAATGGCAAAACCCATCTGAAAATCAATAAATCCTCCGGCAATTTGAATGGCTGATAGGATCAAATAGGCAATAAATCCAACCATCACCCCTACCAATGCTTCTTTTATTATTAAAAGAAAATACGTGCCGTCAATTTCAAGAGCCGGGACATCCATTCCGAGGAACATAATCCATGCCAAAAAGAAGCCAAGGCCAATTTTGTGTGATGCTGGGATGGATCTGTATGAAAAAAGGGGCATCATTAAAAAGAAAGATGTCACCCTTACAAAAATAAGTAAAAAGGCAGGAAAAAAAGGCAGAAAATCTAACATCTCATCAGCCTACAAACCTGGTCAAATTAGAAAAAATCTCATTTGCATACGAGAGCATATGGCTAAGCATCCATGGTCCAAAGAAAACAACACCGACAAGAACCGCTACGATCTTAGGAATAAAAGCCAATGTCTGTTCCTGAATTTGCGTTGTTGCCTGAAAGATGCTGACAACCAAACCGACTACTAGTGCCAGAATTAGCAAGGGACCGCAAATCATCAATACAGTGATGATCCCTCTTTCTGCAATGGATATAACTGTTTCTTGAGTCATTCTGAATGTTCACCTGCTTAAAAGCTTTGTAAAAGGGATTTAACAACTAAGTACCAGCCGTCCACCAGAACAAATAATAATATTTTGAACGGAAGCGAAATCATAACCGGTGGAAGCATCATCATCCCCATGGACATCAACACACTCGCAACAACCATGTCGATAACCAGAAAAGGAATAAAAATCATAAAGCCAATTTGAAAAGCTGTTTTAATTTCACTTATGGCAAATGCCGGAACAAGACTCGTAAGCGGAATATCTTCAATTGAAGCCGGTGCTTCTGCCCCGGAGTATTCCAGAAATAGTGCCAAGTCCTTCTGCCTTGTGTGTGCACTCATAAATTCCTTGAAGGGTATTGATGCTTTTTCATACGCTTGTTCCAAATTTATTTCTTCATTGAATAAAGGTGTTAAAGCCTGTTCGTTCACTTCCTGCATAGTTGGAGCCATAATAAAGAATGTAAGGAATAAGGATAGGCCAATTAAAACCTGGTTCGGCGGCATTTGCTGAGTAGCAAGCGCCGTTCTGACAAAGGAAAGAACGATGACAATCCTTGTAAAGCATGTCATTAATATTAGAATACTCGGTGCGAGAGAAAGTACCGTCAGCAATAAAAAAAGCTTCACAGATGTAGATACATTTTCAGGAGAGCTGCTATTAAAAAACTCCATGAATTCATTCATCTTTCTTCTGGCCCTTTCTTTCTAACTCATCAAACAGTTTTTTTCTGCCCCTTTTCATATCATCCAGCTGAGTCCCGAGCAGTGCAGCAAAGTTTTGGCTGCCTTCTTTGTTTTTCTCTGTTTGCTGTGTTCTTTTCATCACCTTTGTCACAATGTCGCTTGGACGGATAAGCTGTTCCAGTTTGTCATTATGTGCTTCGATGATCTGGCTGTACTCTTCTGAGTTGTCTATTTCTTTTAACAGCTGAATGTCTTCTCCTACCCCTACTACCAAAATGCGTTTTCCCACTTTAATCAACTGAATTGACCTGTTTGCACCTAAAGCTGTTCCTCCCAGGTTTTCAACTAATTGCGACCTGTTATATACCTTACTTTTTTTATTGATGAACTTTAGGAGAGCATACAATAATCCAACCATGAAGCCTGTTGCTAAAATCATCTTTATAAAATCCCAAAAAGTAAGACCAATTTTGCCGCTTTCATCTTGATGAGTCTGTCCTTCTGCTGATTTCAAATCCTTTGATTCTTTTAAATCCTGCTTTCCGCACTCAGGATTTTTTATACATTCTTTAACACTATTATTCAATTGCTCCGCTTGGGCCTGCGTCTGCACGCCCAGCACCACAATTGAAAACAACAGCAGTAAAGAAATCACTTTCTTTACATTCCACACTATTTTGCACCCTCTAAATAGAATAATGACTAGCCCAAAGTTTTCCCGATTGCTTCCAGTACTCTATCAGCCTGGAACGGCTTTACAATAAAATCTTTTGCTCCAGCCTGAATTGCATCAATGACCATCGCCTGCTGGCCCATTGCAGAACACATAATAACTTTTGCACCCGGATTTATTTTTTTAATTTCTTTCAGAGCTGTAATTCCATCCATTTCCGGCATGGTTATATCCATTGTGACAAGATCAGGCTGTGTTTCCTTATATTTTTCAACAGCCTGTGCACCGTCAGCTGCTTCGCCTACAATGTCATACCCATTCTTGGATAAAATATCTTTGATCATCATTCGCATAAAAGCTGCATCGTCAACTATTAAAATTTTATGTGCCATTCTAATAACCCCACTTTTTATCTTAATTTTTTTATACGGTCACTTTGGCTGATAATATCTGTAACCCTCACACCAAAGTTTTCATCTATGACAACCACTTCCCCCTGTGCAATTAACCGGTTGTTCACCAGAATATCAACAGGTTCACCTGCCAGCTTATCCAGTTCTATAATTGAACCGGAAGACAATTCGAGAATCTCCTTTACGGAACGTTTGGTCCTTCCCAGCTCGACCGTTACCTGAAGCGGTATATCCAAAAGCATGTCCAAATTTTTTGTTTCAGTCTCCTGCATATGGTACGGTTCAAAACTCGAAAAAGCTGCGGGCTGTACATTCGGCTGCACTCCATTTGCATAAGCCCCTCCGAAATGCTGCGGTCCGGAATGCTGAGCCTGATTTTGAGCAGGCGGATAGCTTTGACGGTTTGATGCCTGACTCGTAACCGGCTGCGAATATGTCGGCTGCTCTCCGGAATAACTCGTATGAGTATAAGACTGATCTAATCCGCCTGTATGTACTTCAGGCTTATGATCAAACGAATGCTGGCTTTCCTGATAATCGTGCTGTATTTGCGCCGCTGGCTTTTCTTCAGAGACAGCGTTATTATCCGGGAGATCCTGACCCGGATTTAATAATTCATTTACAAGGCTTTTTCCAAATTCCAAAGGAAGCAGCTGCATTATATTCGAGTCAATCAGGCTTCCAATTTTCAAACGGAACGAAATCCTTACAAGCATGTCATCATCCGGGACTCGGTCGGCACCTTCTCCCTGAGGCAAATCAAGAATGTCGATTGCCGGCGGTGAAATATCTACCTTTTTTCCAAAGATGGTCGACATCGAAGTAGCTGCAGAACCCATCATCTGGTTCATTGCCTCCTGAACAGCGCTTAACTGAATTTCTCCCATTAGGTCAGCCGGGCTGGTTCCGTCGCCTCCAAGCATTAAGTCAGCGATAATGGCTGCATCTGATTGCTGTATTACAAGCAGGTTGCTTCCGAAAAAACCTTCCGTGTAACTCACTTGAATTGCTACATAAGGATGCGGGAATTCATCAGCTAATTTCTTGCGCAAAACCACTGAAACAGCTGGAGTTGTGATTTCAACTTTTTGATTCAATAACGTGGACAATGCTGTTGCGGAGCTTCCAAAAGAGATATTGCCGATTTCACCCAGTGCATCCTGCTCCATATGGGATAAATAATCCTCAGTTTGAAAAAACGCCTCATTATAGCTTTCTGTTTCGTCGCTGTCATCAACTGCTCCCCTTAAAAGAGCATCAATTTCATCTTGCGAAAGCATATCATCACTCATCATCCTCATCTCCCCCTTTCACAGTGTCTAAAATTTGCACAGCCATTTTTTTGTTCAACTTTCCTGGCTGTCCGATGAATTTTGGGATATTGCCGACTTTTATAGTAAGTGACTTGTCAATCCCCTGGTTCAACTCTATGACATCTCCAATATCGAGTGTTAAGAAATCCTGAATGGCTATATCAGAACTGCCGAGTTCACATATAAGCGGAACTTCCGCTTTGTGAATGTTTCGTTCAAGCCGGGCAATGACTTCCGGCTCCCTTTCCTTTTTATCAGTCTGCATCCAATAATGTACAGACAGCTTCGGGATAATGGGCTCAAGAACGACATGCGGTATACATATATTAATCATTCCGCTCGTTTCCCCAATTATCGTATTTAGTGAGATTACAACAACTGTTTCATTTGGAGAGACCATTTGCAGAAATTGCGGATTTACCTCAAAATCAGACAATATCGGATCAATATCAGCGATTGTACTCCAGGCTTCCCTTAGGTTTTCAAAGGCCCTTTCAAATGTTGCTGACATGATATTTGTTTCAATTTCTGTTAAATTATCAATTTTATTAATACTTGTTCCTCTGCCGCCCATAAGCCTGTCCATCATGGCATAGGCGACGTTTGGGTTCACTTCCATAAGAATCCTGCCATCCAGAGGGGGCACTTCAATGACATTCAATATGGTCATTTTCGGGATAGACCGGATAAATTCTTCATATGGTATCTGGTCCGCAGAAGCAACCGAAATCTGAACATATGTCCTCAGCTGGGCAGAAAAAAAGGTAGTTAAAAGCCGGGCAAAATTCTCATGAATTCTTGTTAAGCTTCGTATTTGATCTTTAGAAAATCTTAATGCTCTCTTAAAATCATAAACTTTTATTTTTTTCTCCGTTTGTTCCTTTTTCAGCTCATCTGCATCCATTTCTCCGGTAGAGAGAGCCGAAAGCAGGGCATCAATCTCGCTCTGCGATAAGACTTCACCTGACATGAATCCTCACCTCCATTTATTGCAGTTATTTAATTGGTTTTCACTGGAGGAGAGATTCAGTTATGTACACCTGAACGATCTTTCCTTCTTGCATTAAACCGTTTATCTTGGTTTTCAAATCTTCCTGCAGCTTGATTTGGCCATCTTTCCCCTGTATATCCTCTGCTTTCATTTCGGACAATTCCTGAATGATGAGGTTTTTAACCTGAAAATCTCTTTTTTGCAGTTCCTCTTTTGCTTTTTTGTTTTCAGTCTGGATTTTAAAGGAAATCCTGATATAATCATCACTCGCTAAATTGGCTGTAACTTGCGGAATATCCACAGAGAACTCCAGCACTTCATCAATGGTTGGCTCTTTTGTCTCATTATCACCCGAAAACTTCGTTATAAGCACCAGGGCAATAGCTCCTATAAGCGTTATTGCTACAAGCATCATTAACAGCTTATTGTTCTTCATTTTCATTTCCCTCCGCCAGCTGCTGCACCAGTAGATTAACAGATTGATAGAATTTTAAAATCAATTGCATGACTAGATCTTCAGATTCCTTTACAACATACTTCTTCCCATTCGTGAGCGTAATTGTCGTATCTGGAAAAGACTCTACTGTTTCTATGTACAAAGCATTCAATACAAAAGTTTTGCCGTTCAATCGAGATACTTTAATCAATGTTTTTTCAGGGCTAAAGATCCTGTGCCTTCAGCCCTGACCCTCCTTTAGATTAACGTTTTAAATTAACAAGCTCCTGCAGGATTTCATCAGATGTTGTAATAATCCGGGTATTTGCCTGGAAACCGCGCTGAGCTGTAATCATTTCTGTGAATTCTTCTGATAGGTCTACGTTGGACATTTCCAGGGTGCCTGAAATCAGCACTCCAGCACCGTCTTCACCAGGGGTTAATGGGACAGGATCACCTGAGTTTACTGTATCCTTATAGAGATTGTCTCCAATTTTTTCAAGTCCGCCATTATTATTAAAGCGTGCTATTCCAATTGGTCCAGCAGTCTTCAGTGTATCGTCCCCGTCTATTAAGAAGTTTATAGTTCCATCATTCGATATACTTAAGCTCTTAATAACGGTCGCGTTCCCTCCATTTAATTGGATAGATGAACCATCAGCTCCTTTTACTTTATCCCCTGATGCTGTAACTAAGTTTGCATCATTATCCAGATATAAATTTCCAGCGCGGGTGTAGTAGGTGTTATTCCCTCGCTGAACCATTAAATAGCCATCACCTTGAATTCCTATATCCAATACTCGTCCAGTAGTCTGTAAACTACCCTGTGTATCAATTGTATCTATTGAAGATAATTGGGAACCAAGGCCAACCTGCTTAGGGTTAATACCACCTGAATTATCACCACTGCCCGTTGCACCTGAAATTGTCTGACTCACCATATCTTTAAAATTAACCCGACCTTTTTTATAACCAAAAGTATTAACATTTGCAATATTATTCCCAATAACATCCAGCTTTGTCTGAAAGTTTTTCATTCCGCTTATTCCTGAATACATTGAACGTAACATTAGTTGTTGCTCCTCTCTTTATGCTGCTTCTGTCAGTCCGCAGCTTAAGCTTCCTTATACGGTCCAGCCTAGTAATTATCCAGTATTATGGTTCCATTGATATTTGTGAATATTTGGGTTTGAGCTTCTTTACGATCCATCGCCGTAATCACTGTATTATTCTTTGCACTAACTATAAGTGCTGCTTCTTCGAGCAATACCAGGGATTCTTTAACACCCATTTGCTTGGCTTCCTGTACTTTCTCTTCAATTTTCCCCCATCGCTCTGCACTAATATCTATACCTCTCTGTTGGAGTCTCTGTTTCGCATGCTTACTGACTATTAATTGGGAATCGGTTCGCAAGGCTGTCTGGATGTGGGCAGAGAATGTACTTTTTGATTGCTTTGAAGTTTGAACGGCATTCCCATTTGGTTTAATTACCGGCTGGGTGTGGATCGGATGAAAAATAAGTTTATCCACCCACTCACTTCCTTTTATTCATTTAGTTGAGAAATATTTGCCGGTTCAAGCTCCGTTCCATCATCCAAAATAAATATTGCAGTATTATGCTTATACTGGATGGAGACTACTCTTCCAGTTCCTTCTTCTATAATGGGAGACTGGTTTGGTTCACTTGATTCGGTTAATTTATGCCAGGTTACATTTTTTCCTAAAAAATTGTTATAGGTCATCAGCTGGTTCTGCTCCTGAAAAACCAATAACTTCTCCATCGTCTTATTCATATTGGTCATCTGCTCCAAAGACGAAAAGGTTGCCATTTGCGCAATGAAGTCCTTGTCCTCCATTGGATTCATGGGATCCTGGTTTTGCAGCTGTGTCATTAGAATCTTCAGGAAATCATCTTTCCCTAATATATCTGAGCCTGTTTTTCGGGTTTGGCTTTGATAGTTTGATAGCATTAAAGAAGAATCTATTTTGTTTGCCAATTACTATCACTCCTATGCTTCTGTATTAAGAAGCGCTTCTTCAAAAGAGCTGTTAATTTCTCTTTCAGTCTGCGGATTTTGCTCATCCTTGTTCTGCTGCTGCCTCTGTTCCTGCTGCTGGGGATCTTTGTTAAATGATCGTTCCTGCTGCGTCATTTGCTGAGAGATTTCTATTCTCTCAATCTGGATATTTTGTGAACTGAAGGCCTGCTTCAATCCGTTAATATGTGAATCCAGAACTTCTTTAGCTGCTCCAGAGGAAGTCATTATCCTCGCAATCATCGCCGAGTCCTTTTGAATAAGCTCTATCCTCAGAGCACCAAGATGGTCAGGGTTCAGCTTGATAAATAGCTTTTGTGTCCCTCCCATTTTGAGAAAACTGCTCCTTGATAATATGTTTTCAAATTGCTGCATAAGCTGGTCTGCACTTACCGTCTTTCCCTGAGGACTCAGGAGAGCCATCTGTTCAAGTTTTGAAAAGGATTGAACGTGAATAAATCCCTGTAACCCTGTTTCTGCTGTGTGTACGATTTTAGCAGCAGTCTGACCCGCAGGTTCATTAGCAGCATTATTTAGTTGTTTTATAGAGTTTAATTCGTTTACGAGCGGGGTAAAAGTCTTCTGTAAAATACCCTCTCTATTGTTTATCAGACTCTCAATTTTCAATTGAACATCCTTCAAGAAATCTTTCACGCTTAGTTTACTGGTGTGAAAATCTTGTTTCGCAGAAAGCAATTCATACAATTTCAGAGCTTTTAATGCCCCACTAAGATCTTTGTCCTGCAAGTTAATGTTTGTCTTTTGATTTGTTAAAGAAAAAATTAGCAAACTGATTTTATTTTCTGCATCTATATCTTCATCAGGATATACACCTTTAAGCTTTACGTCCGGCATAACCTGTTCAATAAAATCCTCAAGCATCTGCACTATTTCTTCCTGTGAAAGATCCAGTTGTTCCGAAACGATCTCAAAGATGTCAGTTTCTTTTTGAAAAGAAATTCTCTCCAGCAGCTCGCTTCCATTTTCTAATTCGGTAATCTCACTTACTTTAAGAAATTCATTTATTTCCTTTAACTGTTCGACCTTATTCTTATCTGCAGCTGTAGTTAAGGTTTCCTCTAGCGGTTTGGCCATTCCGATTAAAGTGGAGAAAAGATTTCCAAAGCCATTGCTGCCTGTATCTTGCAGAGATAATTTATCTTCGGATGAATATTGTGCCTGAATGAATCCTAATCCTCCGATTTGCACCTATTTCACCTCCCTTCAAGACTTCTCTTAATTATCAGATCCGCTTTCTGCTTTTGCAGCAGTCAGGAGTGCCGTATAACGTGCAGCATCTTTCGGATTCATCTTTTCCATGATGCCAGCAAGCGTATCGGAATTAACATTGGCTAGGATTTTTACCGCTTCTTCATCCTTCATCTCAGTTAAAATGGGTGCTGCTTTTTTAGCAGAAATGTTTTCATAAGTCTTTACGATATCTTTAAAGGCCCGCTTGTTCTCTTCCTTTATAGCCGTAAGCTCACTAATTTCTTCCTCCAGCCTTTGCTTTTCGAGCCCTGCTCTTTCTATTTCCAGCTCTTTGCTGTCAAGCTCGCTTTCCAGCTGAGATATTCTTGCTTCCCGATCTTTAACTTCTGCCTGCATTCCGATGACCTTCTCTTCCATAACTTCCTGTGAACGGGAATTCTTATCATCAAAAATTGAAGCTATAAATGGCATTTCCCGGCTATATTTTTTGGCTGTTTCAAAAATATTGTTTCCTGATAGCGTGAAAACCAGCAGGGCTACAGTTATTCCGAACAGGATCGGAATTAAAAAAGCAAAGAGAAACCATTGAAACCGGCTAGTTTTGCGTGTCTCTTGTTCTTCTGGTATTTTTTCCATTTAACCACCTAATTTCCCCGATTCATATACAGCTGAATTGAGATATCATCCATTTGCCTTCCTTCTGCGTGCTTCATGCTTTCTAAAAATCCTGCTAAATCTTTTTCCTGCATTTTTTCAAATTTCTTTACTTCAATGTTTTTTTCCATAAGTTTTTCCTGCTGGAAATTCATTTGGCTTCTTGCATTTACCACCATCTTTTGATAATGGTCAATTGTTTTCTCAAGACTGCTCACAAAGTGCTGGTAATGCCTGATTTCTTGAACCGGTAGTCCTTCAGCCAATCTTGATAGCTGATATTCTTCCAGATCTTCTTTCTTTTTCAGCAGATCGTATAGTTTCTTTGCAGTTTCTTCAAATCGTTTTAAAGCCTGATTATATACATCAAATGCCTGATCTTTTTCTCTTTCTTTAATCGTCAGGATTTTATTGAATTTAAATTGGTAGTGCATTTTTTATTCCCCTTTTCCAGCTAATCCCTTTAATTGGCCAATGCTTTCCAAGATAGAAATTTTTTCGTTCGTTTCTTGTTTCAAAAAAGAGATGATTGATGGGTATAATCGTATGGCTTCATCAATTTCCACTGATGACCCTCTCTTATAGGCTCCAATATTAATTAAATCCTCTGCATTGATATATGTGTTCAGCATTTCTCTAACCTTTTCAGCTGATTTAACATGAGATGCATCTGCTATATGGTTCATTACGCGGCTAACACTTTTCAGGACATTAATAGCTGGATACTGCCCCTTGTTCGCTAATGACCGGTCAAGAACAAAGTGTCCATCCAATATTCCCCTAACAGTATCAGCAATTGGCTCATTCATATCGTCCCCATCCACCAGTACGGTATAAAATGCCGTTATAGAGCCGTATTCGTTTGTACCGGTTCTTTCAAGAAGCTTAGGTAGTACAGCAAAAACAGATGGCGTATACCCTTTAGTTGTTGGCGGCTCTCCGACTGCAAGGCCGACTTCCCGCTGAGCCATTGCCACCCTGGTTACTGAATCCATCATTAACATGACATTTAAGCCTTTGTCCCTGAAATATTCAGCAATTGCCGTGGCTGTGTATGCCCCTTTAATTCTCATGAGTGCCGGCTGATCAGACGTAGCGACCACCACTATGGATTTTCTCAAACCTTCCGGCCCCAGGTCTCTCTCAATAAATTCCCTAACCTCTCTGCCCCTCTCGCCAATAAGAGCGATCACATTTAGATCTGCATTAGTATTGCGGGCTATCATTCCAAGAAGAGTGCTCTTCCCAACTCCGCTTCCTGCAAATATCCCGACACGTTGTCCGTTTCCTACTGTCAGCAGACTATCGATCATTCTTACACCTACTTCAATAGGTTCAGAGATCTGCGGTCTTTTCAGAGGATTAGGAGGAGTTTGCTCTGTTAGGACTGGCGTTAGCCCTTTTGGCAGCATGGCCCCATCGAGAGGCTGTCCCAGTGAGTCTATTGCCTGTCCAATTAGAGCCGGTCCTATCTTCACTTCAAGAGGTCTCGAGGTTGTTTCGACAAGAGAGCCTGGTGAAATATCCTGTACATCTGTATAAGGCATAAGTATCACATTCTCATTCTTAAATCCGACTACTTCCGCCTGGATCTTTCTTGTGCTTCCTTTGCCGATATGAATAATGCATACATCTCCAATAGAACTTTCCGGGCCTTGCGACTCAATCATCAGACCCACTACTCTCTTTATTCTTCCAAAACGCTTAAAGCTATCAATTTTTTCTATCTCACTGATCAGCCGTTCAAGATTCAATTTGGTTCACTCTCCAGCAGCTCAAAGAGTTTTCTTTTTATTTCTTCAAGCTGGCTGTCAACACTGGCTTCAATTCGTCCATTGGTTGATTCAATTATGCAGCTTGTATTACTTAATTCCTCATCTGGATAAATATATAAATCTGTCTCTTTAGGAAATACGCGAATTAGTTCTTCTTTATGGGATAGAAGCAAATCATAGTGCATTGGGTGTACATGGAGCTGAACCTCAGTATATTCTCGCGCTTCTTTTAAAGCCCTTTTTACTATAGAAAGGAATTGTTCACTATTCTGTTCAAGAACTTCGCTGAGTATTTTCCCCGCAACCTTTAATCCGAGGTTCAGAATGGTCCGTTCAGATGATTCGATGTGCTGCTGATAATCAAGTTTGGCTGTGTTTACAACTTCCCGTGCCATATGAATCAGTTCACTGTATTCCCTTAGGCCGCTTTGTCTGCCTTCATCAGTTCCATCAGCAAATCCTTGTATTCTTGCTTCTTCAAAAATTTTTTGTTTTTCCTGTTCAAGTGCCAAGAGCTGTTCGTCCATTTGCCGGGCTTTATTTTCAGAATCTGTTCTTGCTGCGTTTACAATCCTCTCAGCTTCCTCACGGGCGCTGTTCAGCATGGCTTGAAGCTCTTCATGGGGTCTCGCCGCACTCTGCTCCACTGCCTCTTCAATTTGATTTGAATTGCTTTGCATCAGCCTAATAGAAATGACTTTCTTTTCTTCTTTCGGCACTGCGCTAGAGTATGATTTTATTAGCCTAGACAATAATATCATCTCCTCCGCCGCGAGCGACGATGATCTCCCCTGATTCTTCCAATCTGCGGATAATGCCAACTATTCTTGTTTGGGCTTCTTCAACATCTCTCAATCTCACAGGACCCATATATTCCATTTCATCTTTAAAGGTTTCAACCATTCTTGAAGACATATTTTTAAAGACGATTTCTTTTACTTCATCACTCGACACTTTCAATGAAAGCATGAGGTCCTCACTTTCACAATCACGGATAATGCGCTGTATAGCGCGGCTGTCCAGGGTTACGATATCTTCAAACACAAACATCCTCTTCTTAATTTCCTCAGCAAGCTCTGGATCCTGAATCTCCAGTGCATCCAGAATAGTCCTTTCTGTTGCACGGTCAACTCCATTTAGAACATCGACCACCGATTCTATGCCGCCGGTCTGAGTATAATCCTGAGTTACAGTAGAAGACAGCTTTCTTTCAAGAATCTGTTCAACTTCATTAATAATTTCAGGAGATGTACTTTCCATAACAGCGATCCTTCTTGCAATATCCGCCTGCATTTCCTGCGGCAGCTCTGACAGAATTTGCCCGGCCTGCACTGGATCAAGATATGACAATATCAAGGAGATAGTCTGCGGATGTTCATTTTGAATAAAATTAAGAATTTGTGCCGGATCAGCCTTTCTCGCAAAATCGAAAGGCCTTACCTGAAGAGAAGAAGTCAGCCTGTTAATAATGACTGAAGCCTGCTCAGTACCGAGTGCTTTCTCGAGAACTGTTTTTGCGTAACCGATTCCTCCTTGCGTAATATAATCCTGCGCCAGAGCAATCTGATGGAATTCTTCAAGAATTTCTTCTTTTGCAAACGAATCTACTTTTCGGACCCCTGAGATTTCCAGTGTCAATTTTTCAATTTCTTCCTCACTTAAGTGTTTATAAACAGAGGATGCCACATCCGGACCAAGTGAAATAAGAAGAATAGCCGCTTTTTGCTTACCTATGAGTTCTCTTTGTTCTTTTTTTGGCATTTTTCATCCTCCTTAATCTTCTGCGATCCATGTGCGAAGAAGCTTTGCAAAGTCTTCAGGCTTTTCCTTTGCCATTTTCTCCAGTTGTTTGCGCCTCATTGTACTCTCTGTTTCATGCTCGTCATTAACATCCGGAAGATTGAAAGTCTCTTGTGCTTCTAATTCCATCTCCTCTTCTTGTTTCTGCTTCTGTCTTGCTTTTGCAAAAAGGAAGATTAATAGAGCGATAATTAAAAGCAGCACTCCCCCTATTGCATAAATCCACCAAGGAAGACTGGTGTCTGTCTCTTCAGGGAACACAACTTTTCCGTTGAAAGGTTGTACTGAGACGACAATTTTATCCTGAATTACCTCATCTGTTAACTCTGCAGCTGCCGCATCCTTATTAATAGTCGTACGTACAACAGTCCCCAATATCTGGGTAATATCATTTATTCTTTCCTGCGGAAGTGATGCGGGATCATCCGCTGTCGGTGGTTCCACCATTACCTGGATTCCTAAATCCCGGACTTTATAAGGGCTTTCCACAATCTCTCTGCGGATTTTATTAACTTCATTATTAATAGTCTCTTCTATTCGTTCATAATCCCCATTGGAATTTCTGTTTTCAAGATAAGAATCTGCATCAGAGCCGGCAGGCTCATCGCTTCCGCCCGCCGGGGTAAATCCGCCTGCAGCATTACCGTTTCCAGTAAACGTTTCCGTTATCTTTTGAGCACTAATAGCTATACCTTCCATATTTTCCTCATCTACAGGTGTTATGAGGTTTTCTTCCCTGTTTTCCTGTGTAAAGTCAATATCGGCGGTTACAGATACAACCACCTTATCCTGTCCCATTAAAGTGCCCAGCATATTCTGCACCTGACGCTGTACATCCCGCTCAATATCTTTTTTGATTTCATGCTGTGCCGCAAAGGTGCTTTCAGGTGAAGCATTTTGTTTATTTTTTAGATCAAAGTACTCAAAAAACTGGTTGGTAATGACGATATTATCAGTGGGAAGGCTGGGTATACTTTTAGCAACCAAGTGGTAAAGGGCATGAATTTGAGACTCTTCAAATTGGTGCCCTGGTTTTGTGTTAAGAACAATAGAAGCAGAGGCTTCCTCTGAAGAATCATTTACAAATATGCCTTTCGCCGGAAGGTTAATCATTACCTTGGCATCGTTAACTCCATCGATCCCTTTTATCAAATTCGCAAGCTCGGTCTGCATTGCTTCCAGCTTTAGCACATTGAACTCGTTTTCAGTCATGCCAATCCCTGCATTTTGGCTGAAAAATGCATAATCAATGCTTCCTGATTTTGGAATCCCTTCTGCTGCCAGTTCTACTTTCAGTGTATCTACTGATTCTTCTGGAACTTTAATAGTTGTACCGCTATCTGCTATTTCTGATGCAATCCCTCTTGTATCGAGACTTTCTTTTATCGTTCCCGTTTCAGAAGGTGTCAGGTTGCTGTATAGAGGAACGAGATTGGTTCTTGTACCTATGATAGCTGCAATTGCAATCAGCACTATACAAAATGCAGCGACACTAATCATAATAGTCTTTTGTTTTTTTGATCTGCTGCTCCAGTATTCTTTCAAATTGCCTATATATCTCTGTAGCGTCTCTTTCATCACAATCCTCCGGTTATTCTGTCTTAGCTAATAACCGCCATGACTAGTTCTTAGCTTTAATCATTTTCTTTCATTAAAAAATTGAAAAAACCTCACCAATCAGTAGATTCTTTCAATTTTCTAAGTTTTTCAAAGGAACTGCTGTAATATTATACCTGCATTCTCATCGCTTCCTGATAAGCTTCAATTACTTTATTTCTAATTTCGAGTGCAGCCTGCATTGTGATGCTCGCTTTTTGTGATGTGATCATCACCTGGTGAAGATCCACATTTTCTCCCTTTGCAAGTTTCTCAGTCATAACATCTGACTGAATCTGTGCATTATTTATTTTTTCTATTGATTGCTTTAAGACCGACGAAAAACTTTGCTGAGCATCGAATGATGTATATGTATGAGTCTTTTGATTTTCAGCAGGCTTTAAAGCATTCACTGGCATAAACGTTACGTTATTCATTTAAGGTTCTCCTTATTTGCCGATTTCCAATGCTTTCATCATCATCCCTTTAGAGGCATTAAAAACTGTTACGTTCGCTTCATATGATCTCGTGGCGCTAATAAGATCTGTCATTTCCCGTAAAGGGTCCACGTTTGGCATTTCAACATATCCATCTTCATTCGCATCGACATGTGAAGGATCATAAACCATTTTAGTTGGGGTCTCCCGATCTTCTACAATTCTTGACACTTTTACCCCATTACCTGCCGAACTGCCTCCATTTCGGCTCATGGCCATATTTAAAAAGGATGAAAACTGCCCTTCTTTCGGTTCCAGTACAACTGATTTCCTTCTATAGGGTCCATCTCCATTTATACTCTTTGTAGAATCCGCATTGGCCATATTTGAAGAAATTACATCCATGCGGAGCCTTTGGGCAGTTAGTGCCGATGCTGTGCTGTTCATGCTATGAAACATAGACATTACTAATTGCCTCCCCGCAATACATTCTGCAGACTGGAAAACTTGCCGCTTACCCGTTCAATAACTGCATTATAGTAAATCTGGTTTGTAGCCAGATCCGCCATTTCCTTATCTAAATCCACACTATTGCCATTATGATTGTAAGAAGTATCAGCTCTGGTCACTATACTTTTCCCTGAGAATGAACCATTTTTAAAATCGTAATGTCTATAATCACTTTTGTTAGCATCCATTGATTCATTTAAAGCGTTCTTGAAAGCAGCTTTAAAGCTGGCATCTTTTGCTTTATAGTTTGGAGTATCAGCATTTGCAATATTTTGTGAAATTACTTTTTGTTTAAGCGAAGAATAATTTAATGCTTGTTCTAATGTCGATATAGTGCTGGAAAACAGTTTCAATCATTACACCTCGTATAAAAACAAATTTTTACATGGTAATTATTGTTGAAATTTGGTGATAATGGACATATTATGTCATCATAAACATTATTGTAATGAATATGAAATAATATGTCTATGTACTTAAGCTTGTTTTTAATGATTCTTTTGGCCTATTTTCGACAAATCTTTTAAATATGCTGAAAGTTATATAAGTTATTTAGTAATAATTTCCAGAACTACATCAACCTTAGTCCCTTATGAATTTTATAGACATTCAGCAATATAGTTCATTTGAACTAAATAAATTATTATTTTATTTGAAATATATGTAATTCGTGACTATAGAACTTTTAAAAAATGTTTAAAATACATATATTTACCAATTTCAAACGTAACAAAACTGTAACAAAAAACCCGTCATTTTTATGACGGGTTTTTCAGGATTATTAGTTTGATTTAAGCTTTTCCAATTCAAACAGGAATTTGTCATTTAGGACTTTGATATAGGTACCCTTCATTCCTAAAGAACGGGACTCAATAACTCCTGCACTTTCCAGTTTTCTTAAAGCATTAACGATTACAGAGCGCGTAATGCCTACACGATCAGCAATTTTTGATGCAACAAGAAGTCCCTCATTGCCGTTAAGCTCTTCAAAGATATGCTCAATCGCTTCAAGCTCACTGTAAGAAAGTGAACTGATTGCCATTTGAACAACAGCTTTGCTGCGCGCTTCCTCTTCAATTTCTTCCGCTTTTTCGCGAAGAATTTCCATGCCGACTACAGTAGCACCATATTCAGCTAGAATCAAATCATCATCATGGAACTGTTCCTGCAATCTCGCAAGAATAAGTGTTCCGAGACGCTCACCGCCGCCGATAATTGGAACAATTGTAGTCAATCCGCTTGCAAAGAGGTCCTTGTTTTCAACTGGGAATGCAGTATATTCGCTTTCCATATCAAGGTTTGATGAAGTTTCCTGGATGTTAAATAAGTTTTTCGTATATTCCTCAGGGAACTGACGATCTTCAAGCATTTGCTTCATACGCTCATTTTCGATTTGCTGATTTACTGCAAATCCAAGAAGTTTGCCTCTGCGGCTTACTACGAAGATATTTGCTTCAATTACATCACTAAGTGTTTCTGACATTTCTTTGAAGTTAACCGGCTTTCCGGCTGCTCTTTGAAGCATTGCATTAATCTTTCTTGTTTTAGTTAATAAATCCATTGTATTTCCTCCTATTTGCTGCAACCCATAAACATATATTTTGTTAAAAATAAATAACTTATTGCTATTTTTGACTTTTTTAAGCATTCACTTTCCGATACCCTGTGCCCTAACTCTTTAAACTATAGGTCACAGAATAAACTGGCTTAAATCCTTATTGCGGGAAATAGCGCCGAGTTTCTCCTCAACATACTGAGGAGTAATTGTGATTTTTTCCATAGTGATGTCCGGTGCTTCAAACGATAAATCTTCGAGCAGCTTTTCCATGATTGTATGAAGACGTCTTGCGCCGATATTATCGGTATTCTGGTTAACTTCGAAAGCAAATTGAGCAATCCTACGAATAGCATCGTCAGAAAATTCAATTTGTATACCTTCAGTTACCAATAATGCTTCATATTGTTTAATTAATGCATTATCGGGCTCCACAAGTATTTTGTAGAAATCTTCTACAGTCAGCTTAGTGAGCTCCACACGGATCGGGAAACGTCCCTGTAATTCAGGAATAAGATCAGAAGGCTTTGCCATATGGAAAGCACCTGCAGCAATAAACAATACATGGTCAGTTTTTACAGAACCATATTTGGTTACTACTGTTGAACCCTCCACCACCGGCAAAATATCTCTTTGAACTCCTTCTCTTGAAACATCTGCTGAAGAACCGCCGCTATTTTTGCTGGCAATTTTATCGATCTCATCAATGAAAATTATTCCTGACTGTTCAGCACGGAATACAGCCTCCTGACTGACTTCATCCATATCAATCAGCTTTTGGGCTTCTTCATTGGTCAGGATCTTTCTGGCTTCTTTTACAGTCAGTTTTCTCTTTTTCCTTTTCTTTGGCATAAGGCTGCTGAGGGCATCCTGCATATTCATGCCCATTTGTTCCATCCCAGAGCCCTGCAACATGTCAAACATGGAAGGCTGCTGTTCTTCCACCTCAACGGTAATCACTTCATTTTCCAATTCGCCTAGTGCAAGCTTTTCTTTTACAATCTTGCGCTTTTCCTGGAGGTTTAAGTCTTCAGTCTGATACGTCTCCTGCTGCTGATCATTACCTCCACCAAATAGCATTTCAAGCGGATTTTTATAATTAGCGGCTTTTTTCGCACCAGGTACAAGCAGTTCAAGTATGCGGCGGTTAGCACTTTCTTCTGCTCTTTCCTTTACACTGACCATCTTCTCTTCTTTTACCAGACGGACGGATGTTTCCACAAGATCTCTGACCATGGATTCAACATCCCTGCCCACATATCCTACTTCAGTGAATTTGGTTGCCTCCACTTTTACAAATGGTGCACCTACCAATTTAGCCATTCTGCGCGCAATTTCAGTTTTTCCAACACCAGTTGGGCCGATCATCAATATATTTTTAGGATTTACTTCTTCCCGCAATTTTTCCTCGAGCAAGCTGCGGCGATAACGATTCCGAAGAGCTATAGCAACTGCTTTTTTTGCATCCTTTTGACCGATAATATATTGATCCAAGCGCTCAACAATTTGGCGCGGAGTTAAGCTTGTTCCTTTACCCATTCAACAGCACTCCTTTATTAGAGTTCTTCCACAATGATATTGTGGTTTGTATATACACATATTTCGGCAGCCATTTCAAGGGAAGCCTTGGCAATTTCTTTTGCTGACAAGTGTTCTCCTGCGAACCTTTTTAAAGAACGTCCGGCTGCAAGCGCATAATTGCCTCCTGATCCAATAGCCAGAATTCCATCATCCGGCTCTATAACTTCACCTGTACCGGAGATAAGCAGCAGGCTATCCTTATTCATAACGATGAGCATTGCTTCAAGCTTTCGCAAAACTTTGTCGCTTCTCCATTCTTTTGCAAGCTCTACAGCTGCCCTCTCAAGGTTGCCATTATACTCTTCTAACTTTCCTTCAAACATTTCGAATAACGTAAATGCATCAGCTACTGAACCTGCAAATCCAGCAAGCACCTTACCGTTAAAAATCTTTCTGACTTTTCTTGCAGTGTGTTTCATTACAACTGCATTTCCAAAGGTAACCTGGCCGTCGCCAGACATTGCACATTCTCCATTATGATGCACAGCAAATATTGTTGTTGCATGAAATTCGGACATGAAAGACTCCTCCTTTGGAGCATATTGCCTTTGATTTTTTCTGCAGACTATTCGATAATGGCTGTTTTTTCGCTATGCCCGCGGATGGTGGGCCATATACGTTTTTTTCAAGTATTCATTCGTAACATGTGTATACACCTGGGTCGAAGAAAGAAATGCGTGTCCAAGTAATTCCTGGACTGTTCTCATATCAGCCCCATTAGCCATTAAATGCGTCGCAAATGTGTGGCGAAGCATATGGGGATGAATTTTGCCTGTTAAAGATGATTTCTCTATGATCCTGTCAAGAATTGTCCTGATTCCTCTTGCTGTAAGAGGACCGCCCCGGGCGTTCAAAAACAAATTTTCCTGCACGTTCCCATTTGCAAGCAATTCTTTACGTCCATGGTTTATGTATGTGTCAATTGCATCCTGAGCGAAGCTGCCGAAAGGAACATATCGTTCTTTCCTGCCCTTTCCCCGTACAAGTACCGTTGATAAATGCATATCCAGGTCTTTTAAGCGGAGTTGGCTGCACTCACTTACACGAATGCCGGTGGCATATAATAATTCAAGAAGGGCTTTGTTTCGCTGCCCAAGAGGAGTGCTGATTTCACAAGCTTCAAAAAGCTGTTTCATTTCCTCTTCATAGAAAAATTCCGGCAGCTTTTTCTGTGCTTTCGGAATGGAAACAAGTGCGAATGGATTGTCAGCTACTATCTCTTCTCTTAGCAAAAATTTAAAAAAGCTCCTTAGGCTTGATATCTTTCTGGCAACAGACTTCCGTGACATCTTTCTTTCGAAAAGATTAGTAAGATATATCCTGACATCCTGATACTCGACTTTTGTTAAATCTGAAATGGCTTGTTCAGACATGAACATAAAGAACTCACCTATATCATGCTGGTAATGTTCAATAGTATATTGTGAATAATTTTTCTCGATTTGTAAATATTCAATAAACAACTTTAAAGAAACGTTCACATTTTCAGACATTAATTGTTCACCTCGCATGGGCTACTAAATAGTAACACAACTCAGCAGCCCACGCAACATAATTTACAAATTTTTCATAAAGTTCTGAATTGTTCCCAGTGCTCTTTCTGCATGCTTTTCATTTCTTTCTTTTTTCCCTCTGATTTTTTCAGGAAGATCAGGAAATAATCCAAAATTAGCATTCATAGGCTGGAAACTCTTTGGATTAGCTGTGGTAATATAACGCGCCATACTTCCAATCGCCGTTTCATGAGGAAACTCTATTGGATCCTCTCCCTTAACAAGCCTTGCAGCATTGATGCCTGCCACAAGTCCGCTGGCAGCAGATTCGACATAGCCTTCAACCCCGGTCATTTGCCCTGCAAAGAATAAATCTTCTCTATTCTTAAACTGATATGTGGCACGAAGTACTTTTGGAGAGTTGATGAATGTATTCCGGTGCATAACGCCATACCTTACTATCTCAGCATTTTCAAGACCAGGAATCAAGCGGATTACTTCTTTTTGCGGACCCCATTTTAAATGTGTCTGAAAACCTACAATATTATAAAGTGTTCCTGCAGCATCATCCTGGCGTAGCTGAACAACTGCATAAGGCCTTTTTCCTGTTTTCGGATCTTCTAAACCTACAGGCTTCATCGGACCAAAAAGCATTGTTTTCTTTCCCCTGTTTGCCATTACTTCTATTGGCATACAGCCTTCGAAAAAAATTTCCTTTTCAAATTCCTTTAGTGGAACAGTTTCAGCGGAGGTAAGAGCGGCATAAAATCGTTCAAATTCTTCTTCTGTCATGGGACAATTCAAATATGCCGCTTCACCTTTATCGTAACGTGATTTCAAATAAACTTTGTTCATATCGATTGAATCTTTTTCGAGAATTGGAGCAGCCGCATCATAAAAATATAAATAATCTTCTCCGGACAGCTCTTTTAATTTTGCGGATAAAGCTTCACTGGTGAGCGGTCCAGTGGCGATTACAGTTGGCCCTTCGGGAATTTCTGTCACTTCTTCGTTTATTACCGTTACATTCGAATGTTTTTTGACTTGTTCAGTTACACGAGCTGCAAAATCATGGCGGTCAACTGCCAAAGCTCCGCCAGCAGGAACTGCACTGCTGTCAGCCGAATGGATAATAACAGAATTCAGCTTCCTCATTTCTTCTTTTAATACCCCGACTGCATTTGTTAAAGTATTTGCACGCAGAGAGTTGCTGCAGACAAGTTCTGCAAATTTATCTGTATGATGAGCAGGAGTCTGCCTTACCGGCCTCATTTCATAGAGATTTACCTTTATTCCCCTGCTGGCAAGCTGCCAAGCGGCCTCACTGCCTGCCAGTCCAGCGCCAATTACATTCACTGCTGTATCTTTCATAAATTAAACCTCCATACATACTTATGATGACGATATCATGAATAATTTATATTTTTTTAAAACAGTCTATCCTACTTTACCCTGTTCTTATTCATTTTGCCATTTTACAATACGATTTAAAAATAAAAAAGTTTCAAGTACTAATTCCTTTAAAAATAGCCAGACTGGAAGTATTTTGGGTGCTCGTCCTTCAATAGAAAAGAGTGAGCATTTAAGCCCACCCTTAACTTTGCTTTTCTTCCTTATAGTCGCATTCAACACACTGTACTTGAACACCTTTTTTGAGTTTTTTCTCAACCAGCAGTTTATCGCATTTTGGACAGCTTCTTGGCAGAGGCTTATCCCAAGAAATAAAGTCACATTCAGGGAACCTGTCACAACCGTAGAAGATCCGGCGTTTTTTGCTTTTTCTTTCAATTATATTTCCTTCTTCGCACTTTGGACATTTCACACCGATATCCTTGACAATCGGCTTAGTATTGCGGCAATCAGGGAAATTGCTGCAGGCCATGAACTTTCCATAGCGCCCCATCTTGAACACCATAGGATTACCGCATTGTTCGCAATCCTCACCAGCAGGTTCATCCTTAATTTCTACTTCCTGCATTTCCTTTTCCGCTATTTTAAGATTTTTTTCAAAATCCACATAGAAATCATCTATGATCTTTACCCAGTTGACTTTGCCTTCTTCCACATAGTCCAAGTCTTTTTCCATTTTCGCGGTAAACTCGATATCAAGGATTTCAGGGAAGAATTCCATGATTAATTCCAGGACAATTTCACCCAGTTCAGTCGGTATAAAACGTTTATTATCCAGTGCAACATAGCCCCGTTTTTGGATGGTATCAAGTGTCGGAGCGAAAGTGGATGGGCGCCCGATTCCCTGCTCTTCTAGTGTTTTTACCAACCTTGCCTCAGTATACCTTGGGGGGGGCTGTGTGAAGTGCTGTTTAGGTTCGATGTCTTTTTTAAGGACTTCATCCCCTTCCTTCAGATCAGGAAGCATATTATCTTTTTCCTCAGACTGATCATCAGACCCTTCAACATATACTTTCATGAATCCCGGGAATTTTACTTTTGAGCCTGTTGCCCGGAAAATCACTTCACCATTTTTCAAATCAACACTCATGGTGTCCATAACCGCTGGTGCCATTTGGCTTGCAACAAAGCGTTCCCAAATAAGCCTGTATAATCGAAGCTGATCCCGTGACAAGTATTCTTTTAAACTTGCAGGCGACCTTAATGTGCTAGTCGGCCGGATGGCCTCATGCGCATCTTGGGCATTGCTGTTTTTCTTTTCTTTTTTCTTTTCACCCTGCAGGAACTCTTTCCCGTATGAGTTTTGAATGTAGTCTGCAGCTTCACTTTGAGCAACTTCGGATATGCGTGTTGAGTCAGTTCTCATATAGGTGATTAAACCGACAGTTCCTTCCTTGCCGAGTTCAATTCCTTCATAAAGTTGCTGGGCAAGCATCATGGTTTTTTTTGCACGGAAATTTAATTTTCTGGCAGCTTCCTGTTGAAGAGATGAAGTAGTAAAAGGAGCAGCAGGATTCCGCTTTCTTTCCTTCTTGGTAACCGATTCTACCTTGAATTTATTACCCTTCATTTTACTTAAAATATTTTGAACATCGCTTTCCGACTTCAATTCCATTTTTTCATTCTTAAATCCGTAAAATGATGCATCAAAGGCTGTTTTTCCTTTAAGGAACTCTCCATCAATTGACCAATACTCTTCTGGTATAAAGTCCTTAATTTCCTTTTCACGGTCGATGATCAATCGGACTGCAACAGACTGTACTCTCCCCGCACTTAATCCTTTTTTCACTTTCTTCCATAGTAAGGGGCTGATATTATAGCCGACCAGTCTGTCGAGCATCCTTCTTGTCTGCTGTGCATCAACCAGATTCATGTTGATTGGCCTTGGATGCTTGAAAGATTCCTTAATGGCGTCTTTTGTAATTTCATTAAAAACAACTCGGCAATCTGATGTAACATCCATATCCAGGCTATGTGCCAAATGCCAAGCGATGGCTTCCCCTTCTCTGTCGGGGTCAGCCGCTAGATAAATTTTCTTAGCTTTTTTGGCCGCTGTCTTAAGCTCCTTTAAAACAGGACCCTTTCCGCGAATCGTTATGTATTTGGGTTCAAAATTATTTTCCACATCAATGCCCATTTGGCTTTTGGGAAGATCCCTAACATGTCCCATGGAAGCTTTTACTTTATATTTTTTTCCTAAATAACGCTCAATCGTTTTTGCCTTTGCAGGTGACTCAACGATAACAAGAAACTCTGACATCAATAGTCCTCCTTGAGAGGGAATTTTAATACATTCAGGCAAAATCTTTTTGAAATGCGGTATTTTTCACCTGCTAAACTTGCCTGCTTTCATTATCTATTACCAATAAAACAGCGCATTAACTGCATGTGTATTGAAATATTCATTATTATTCTACATTCTATTCAAGTTTGTCAAACTTAATCGGAAATATTTCCGCAACCGTTTCCAAGAAAAGATCCTAAATTAACTAGATAAGCATTCTCTTACTTTTCCTTCATACCTGTTGCAAAATGTATAACAGTTTTAATAGAATTTCAACCTTTTTGTAAAAAATCCTTTAAATAAACAAATTTACTATGTGTGATTTAAGTGAAGGATCCTTAAATATCATGGCTCCTTTTTCATTGTCATTAATAAGGGAACTCCTCTAGGATTTCTTCAGCCGATTTTACCAGTTTAGCGCCTTGCTGAATTAATTCATTCGTTCCGCCTGAGAATGGGCTAAAAATATTCCCTGGTACTGCAAACACTTCTCTTCCTTCCTGCACTGCATAATTAGCAGTAATAAGAGAGCCGCTCTTGCTCTTCGCCTGGATTATCAGTGTCCCTTTGCTAATGCCGCTTATTATTCGGTTTCTCATTGGAAACTGCCACCTTGAGGGCCTTGTGTACGGCGGATATTCAGATATAACCAGGTGATTTTTCATCATTTCATAAGCAAGCTTCTGATTTGCCTGCGGATAAATATGAAACAGCCCCCCGGCTATGACTCCAATTGTTTTTCCTTTATTTTTTATTGCTTCCTTATGCGCAATGGCATCAATCCCAGCCGCTAGACCGCTTACAATAATTACCCCCTGTTCAATAAGCTTGGGGAAAATGAGCTGAATGGCTTTCTCGCCATAATCTGTTGCCTGCCTGGAGCCGACAACAGCCAGATGAGTCCCGCTATTTAAAAGGCTGGTATCGCCTCGGGCATACAATACCCATGGCGGCTGGTATGTTTCTTTTAATAAAATTGGATATTCCTTTTCGAAAATTGTAATGGCCCTAATGCCATTTTGTGAGTATAGGCGAATTTGTTCCAGGATTCGATCAGAATGCAGATCCTGGAGTACATTGGAATGGGTATCCTGAGCAGTCATTACCTGGGGAATTATTTGGCGGGGTGCATCATTATACAGAAATTTCAATTCGGGGTCTTTCTTAAGAATGTTATAAATCATCTTCCAGCTCATTCCTCTGCAGTGATGGAGATGGGTGAGCCTCATATTAAATTCCTTCATGGAAGCCTCCTGAAATGTTTTTGAGAAAACGGGGTATGTGCGGGGATACGGATATGGCAATGCAGAAATAGTCCCTCAAAATGAGGGACTACTCTTTAATTATTTGAAAAGATTAATGTGTTTTACACTGGTCATAAAGGCCTTTTTCTTTAAGAACCTTTATCAAGGTTTCACCCATTACGGATGGAGTGTCAGCTACCTGAATACCGCATTCATTCATAACACGGATTTTTTCATCAGCTGTTCCTTTGCCTCCTGAAATAATTGCGCCGGCATGGCCCATACGCTTTCCTGGAGGTGCAGTGCGCCCACCGATGAAGCCTACAACAGGCTTAGTCATGTTCTCTTTAACCCATTCTGCAGCTTCTTCTTCAGCAGTTCCGCCGATTTCACCAATCATAATGACAGCATAGGTTTCAGGATCTTCATTGAACGCTTTTAAAACATCAATGAAGTTTGTTCCGTTAACCGGGTCTCCGCCGATTCCAACAGCAGTAGATTGGCCGATACCTTCCTGTGTTAGTTGATGTACAGCTTCATAAGTCAATGTTCCGGAACGTGACACAACTCCAACATGGCCTTTAGTGTGGATGTATCCAGGCATAATGCCGATCTTACACTCTTCAGGAGTGATAACACCCGGACAGTTAGGACCTACAAGGCGTGTCTTCTTGCCTTCCATATAACGCTTAACTTTAACCATATCCAATACAGGAATATGCTCAGTGATACAAATCGCAAGATCTAATTCTGCATCTACAGCCTCAAGAATAGCATCTGCAGCAAATGGAGCCGGAACATAGATTACGGAGGCATTTGCACCTGTAGCCTTAACTGCTTCCTCCACAGTATTGAAGACAGGAACACCCTCTACTTCCGTACCGCCTTTACCCGGAGTTACACCGCCGACAATTTGCGTTCCGTATTCGAGCATTTGCTTTGTATGGAAGAGGGCTGTTGAGCCTGTAATCCCTTGAACTATAACTTTAGTATCTTTATTAATAAATACGCTCACATTAATTCTCCTTCCTGGTCTAAAGAGTGCCATCATATGACCAAAGGCTTTAATCAGAAACTGAAGATCGGTTTCCGCTATATTCCTTTGATGCTGAACGGCCGCTCATTTTTAGTTCTTAGCCTACTAAAGAAACGATTTTTTGTGCTCCATCAGCCATGGATTCAGCTGCGATAATATCGATATCGGATTCAGCAAGAATTTTCTTGCCCATTTCAACGTTCGTGCCTTCCAAACGTACAACTAATGGCACATTCAAGCCCACTTGCTTCGCCGCTTCCACCACACCATTGGCGATGATGTCGCACTTCATGATTCCTCCAAAGATATTTACAAAAATACCTTTTACGTTTTTATCAGAAAGGATGATTTTGAAAGCTTCTGTTACCTTCTCAGCTGTTGCTCCGCCCCCAACATCAAGGAAATTGGCCGGGTCTCCGCCATAATGCTTAACGATATCCATAGTAGCCATTGCTAAACCTGCACCGTTAACCATGCAGCCGATGTTTCCATCAAGGGAAATATAGCTTAGGTCATATTTAGATGCTTCGATTTCCTTTGCATCCTCTTCTTCAAGGTCACGAAGATCCATGATGTCTTTTTGACGGTAAAGGGCATTTCCATCGAAGTTCAGCTTAGCATCCAAGGCCATAACCTTGCCGTCGCCAGTTACAACTAATGGATTGATTTCAGCAATAGAACAATCCTTTTCAATATAAGCTCTGTATAAGCCCATCATGAATTTAACAGCTTGTCCGACAAGCTTTGATGGAATATTGATATTAAAAGCGATTCTGCGAGCCTGGAATGCTGTTAAGCCAAGAACAGGATCGATTTCTTCCTTGAAGATTTTTTCTGGCGTTTGTTCAGCCACTTCTTCAATTTCTGTACCGCCCTCTTCTGAAGCCATTAATACTACGCGTGATGTTGCTCGGTCCAGTACCAGGCCCACATAATATTCCTTCTGAATGTCACAGCCCTCTTCAATAAGTAAACGTTTTACTTCCTTGCCTTCCGGGCCTGTTTGATGTGTAACAAGTGTTTTTCCTAAGATTTCACCTGCATATGTACGAACTTCGTCAAGGTTTTTGGCAACTTTTACACCGCCAGCTTTTCCGCGTCCTCCGGCATGGATTTGCGCTTTAACCACACACACCTCAGTGCCAAGTTCTTTCGCAGCTTCAACAGCTTCTTCAACTGTAAATGCAACTTTTCCGTTCGGAACTGCTACCCCGTATTGTCTGAGGACTTCTTTACCTTGATACTCATGTATATTCATTTCCCATCCTCCTATCTAACTCTTCAAAAAAATAGACTGCGCTTTCATTTTATTAAATGACACACCCCTTGTCCACCATTTACTCTAAAATATTATATTTCTTTAAAAATTATAAATATTAGGCAGTTCAAAAACCCTATTACGATAGTAGATTTGACCATGATACCATTGGTAAATATTTTATTAAAATAAAGAAAAAAACTGTCTTTCGACAGCTTTCGATTCTAATTGATTTAAGTATTATCCCGTTTTTTTCTACTCGTAAAGTTCCCTTTAAAAGAAACATATTGGTTTGCCAGAATAGATTATTTACTATTTTCCCTCTTTCCAGCCTCCTGATCAGCTCTGTAGATGAAAGCAAATACCTCAGCAACAGCCTGATAAAGTTCTTCTGGAATCCCTTCATTTATATTTAGCTTGCCGAGAAGCTCAACAAGGGCAGGATCCTCTTGAACCGGAATGCCATGTTCCTTAGCTTTATCAAGGATATTTTCCGCTGTCAGGCCCTTCCCCTTTGCAGATACCCTGGGTGCTCCATGACTATCAGAATCATATGTTAATGCTACCGCTTCTTTTCTTTGTGCAACACGCTTTTTTTTCATATTCTAATATCTACTCCGCTGAATTGATTTGCCTGTACAAATGATGTCATGGTTTCTCCTGCTATAAGTGAATTACCTGCATGCTCCGGCTTCTGAAAGGAAACCGAGGACAGCATATAATTTAATTTTAATAGATTTGCTTTTAATTCAGCTGCAAATGGAGCTGTTAAATCTTTTATTTCGCTGTTCCCATTAATAACTGAAATGTTGATGATTCTGTTTTGGACCTGAAGGTCGATAATCGTTTCACTAAGGTGCTCCAAATCTAAATAAAAGATAACACGGCAATGGTTTGGATCAATATTTCCGCCTTCTGTTCTCCTTCCGCTCCACTGCATTGTCATATCAGTGATCTTTCCCCATAAAGAAACCGGCAGCTGAAAGATAAAGTGCTGCAGTGGCCCTGATTCCTGCGAGAGAGCCTGAAAGCCGGTTATTTTATGCAGCAGCCGTTCCGCAGCATCTTTAGCTGCATTTGCTGGTTCCTCGGTTAAGAAGTCCATCAGAAGCGGTTTGAGAGCATCCAGCTTTTTGACGGCTCCGTCATCATGCTGTTTTAATAACTCTAAGACGTCATATTCATGAGAAAAACCTAAAGCTGTGATTATTCTCTTTAGTTCACTATGTATATTACGCTGATCAAATGGGAAATGAGATTCGGGACGCAGACTATATTTCATTTCTTCCAGCATTGTGATTTCCTGAGGGCCGAGTGCAGCTGAAGCGAAGAGTTTTTCACCGCCCAATAATTTCCCCGCCTGAACAGCAGCCATCCTGAACTTGTCTCCATCTGATAAATGTTCTATATTATCTTTAATTGTAAGTGATAGAGCCAATTTAAAAATGGTGTTAAGTATATTTTTTTCTGGAGGAAAAGATAAACTGCCCTTCCGGAAATCATTGAGTAAGTTTTGGAGGACCGGAGCTCTTCCGCTGCTTTTAGAACTTTGTACGATAACTCCATTGAGTTTGGCCAAATTCAATATAAATTGCTGCCTGTTCCCTGATTCACTTGTTTTCAGAAGCTCTTTCAGTGTTTGAATAATCGGTCTATTTTCCATGCCGTCCTTAACAAGCTGTTTTACAGCAGCAACCTCGGAAGCGTCACCCGGAAACATCCCCACTGCTTTCAGGAGCCGAAAAGCTGAAAGGGACCCTGCCTGATTTTTTCCATTCACCCACTCTGAAAACAGTCTTACAACTGCCTGCTGGCCAAGTTTATCCTTTGAAGTCTTTGTCATATACCCCAACAAGGAGTAAATTTGCTGCCCATTGGATGATAAATCTGCTCTCTTTAACTCTTCCAGCAATTCTCCCATAATCGAAGACATAGAGTCACCGTTTAAAACTGAAGATAGCGCTGAATAAATATCCTTCGAAAAGGGAAGCTGCCTTAATATCATCTCTTTTACCGTCCTCATGCCTTCCGCAGCAGATCTGCTTTCAGAGATCCATTCCGATGCCATTCTTAAAGTTTCACCTGTAATCGGCAGCTGCTCCTTAAGAAAATATTGAATGAGCATTTTATTTTCCCGGGACAGTTTCATTCCCAGCTGGCTTAAAAGACTTTCAGCAGGAGCTCCTTTACTTTGGCCGTTTACAGTTTCCATAACTCTTAAGCGCAGCAGCCCTTCACCAGGTTCTACTCTGAACCAATATCTATTGTCCGCTGACAAAGGGATTTCAAGCTGTGCAATCATTTTATGTGACCCGATCTGCACCTCTGCCGTCTGATTCGGAAATAGCTTTGCTACTTTTCCGCTGACAATTTGCCCTGACCTGAACGCAGTCGTCCTTCCTGCATTGCTCTGGTCATGTCTTATGATTTTTTGAATTATTTCAGACGGCTTCATACATTCACCTTCTATTCTATTTCAATAAGAATCTTTTATTGGCGCAAAGCTTTTCCGGTGATAAGGCGTAATTCCATGAAGCGTTATCGCTTCAAGATGCTCCTTAGTCCCATAACCCATATTTTTCCCGAATCCATACTGCGGAAACTCTTTGCCTATTTCAGCCATCATTTTATCTCTTGTAACCTTTGCTATGATCGAGGCTGCAGCAATTGTTACGCTTTTGCCATCCCCCTTAATGATTGCTTCCATTGGATAAGGTGTTAATAGTTTTACGGCATCAACAAGCAGGAAGTCCGGTTTTGGATTCAGGCCTTCAATTGCTGACAGCATTGCCTTCTTTGTCGCTTCAAAAATATTGATGCGGTCAATTTCCTCTGGCTCAATGATCCCTACACTGACAGCCTCAGCCTCAGCGTTAATGATTTCAAAAAATTCTTCTCTTTTTCGTTCAGACACTTTTTTTGAATCATCCAATCCCGGCAGATAGAAGTTTTCAGGCAAAATAACTGCTGCAGCTACCACCGGTCCCGCAAGCGGCCCTCTGCCGACTTCATCTATTCCGGCAATTAATTGAAAACCCCGGCTTCTGCACTGGCGTTCATACCGGGTCATTTCTTTATGCTTCTCATATATCTTCTTTTGAAGCAGCTGGCGGGAATGCCATTTTGCTAAAAGTTCTTGCACACCTTTTCTGTCGTCCTGTTTAATTGAGTGAAGGAACGGATCATCCTCTAACTCAATTGTTTTCATCTTTTCTTCTATCTGTCGAATGGTTAACGTTTCCATGTTTTTTCTCCTTCTCATTCTAACCTATGTATCGGCATTTCTGCCCAAAAATAAAGGCCTCCTGCGAACAGAAGGTCTTCATTAAAATTATTCAACTTCATTCCGCACTGCAATCTCCTCCGGCAGCTCCAATGTAATTGGTCCCATTTTTTCAGAACGGAATTCCCTAATTACCAGCTCTGTTACTTTATCATAATCAATTTCGCCGCCACCCATCAGACAGCCGCGCAGCCTGCCGATTTTATCAAAGACTTCAACGATATCTTCCGGGATTTCTTCGATCTGGTAGCGGTCATCCAGACGATCCGGATATTTGTTCCCGAGAAAACGGAGGGCATATATTGCAACATCCTGCAGATTTAAGATAGTATCCTTGATCGCTCCAGTCAAAGCAAGCTTAAGGCCCACTTCCTGATCTTCGAATTTTGGCCATAAAATCCCCGGGGTATCAAGAAGCTCCAGCTCTTTCCCTACCTTTATCCACTGCTGAGCTTTCGTAACGCCGGGAGTGTTACCTGTCTTTGCAATATTCTTTTTGGCCAGGCGATTGATTAGTGTGGATTTTCCGGCGTTCGGAATACCAACTATCATTGCACGAATTGCCCTTGGCTTGACACCTTTTGCTCTCATTCGATCGAATTTCTCCTGAAGGATTTCCTGAGATGCGGAGACGATTTCTTTCATGCCTTGTCCAGCCTGTGAGTTTATCGCAAGAGCTCTTATGCCTTTATTTTCAAAATATCTAATCCACTTTTTCGTGGCTTCCTTATCAGCCATGTCAGCTTTATTCAACAAAACAAGCCGGGGTTTGTGCTGAATGATTTCATCGATCATCGGATTTCGTGATGAATAAGGAATCCTTGCATCAACGAGCTCAAAGATGATATCGACCAGTTTTAATTTTTCTGTAACCTGCCTGCGGGCTTTCGCCATATGGCCGGGAAACCACTGTATCGTCACAGCTGGCCACCTCCATCCAATATGTATTTACAATAGGAAGAATCAATCAACGATCCGAATGTCCTCTATAGGCCAATATATTACTCCGGCATCACCAAGGACTTCTTCCATAGCAACAGGGCCAATGTGACGGCTGTCCTTGCTGAACCGGCGGTTGTCGCCCATTACAAACAAGTGACCCTCTGGCACTGTTTCCTGCCCTATCTTTTCTTTTAAAGTAAACGGCTCCGTCAGCGGACCGTCAATTACCTGCTTCTTATATTCATCCAGGTATGGCTCCTCATAAGCTTTTCCGTTAACATAAAGAGTATCGTCTTTATATTCAATCTTGTCTCCCGGAAGGCCAATTACTCGTTTGATGTAATCTTTGTTTTCAGGTGCATGGAACACAATAATGTCAAAGCGCTCAGGTTCACCGATTTTATAGCTGAATTTATTCACAATCATCCGATCCTGGTCATGCAATGTTGGCATCATGGACAAGCCATCAACCACAATTGGAGCAAATAAGAAATATCTGATGACCGCCGCTAACAGAACCGCGATTACAAGTGCTTTTGTCCATTCCCACAATTCACTTTTCTTTTTTGCCATAGCCTTCCCCACCATTCTTCCGTCAAAAATTATGCTTATATCCCTGCATGTATCGCTATAAATGATTTCTATTGTTTATTGTACAAAAATTCTTCTTAATAAACACGATGGGAATCTTATTTTTATATTATTTAACATTTATGTAATATTATTTGCACCTTACTAATTCATGATAGAAAAAGGAGCTTGATTAACAAGCTCCTTCTTTTCTTTCATTGTCCAGCTGCAACGCCTAGCCCCTCGAGGTCATAAACCAAATCACTCCAGAGGCTAACGCTTCCTGCATGATTCGACTTATGCTTATCGGGGCTGATCAAGACGCTTTCGCTTTTCATTTTATTATCGAATTTCTTTGATACGAGCTTTTTTACCGCGAAGGTTACGCAGGTAGTAAAGTTTCGCACGGCGGACTTTACCGCGGCGGATAACTTCAAGCTTCGCAATCTTAGGTGTGTGCACAGGGAATGTACGCTCAACGCCTACACCGTAAGAAATCTTACGAACTGTGAAAGTTTCGCTGATTCCACCACCACGACGCTTAATCACAACACCTTCGTATACCTGAACACGTTCACGAGTTCCCTCAACAATACTTACGTGTACACGTACAGTATCACCAGGACGGAAAGACGGAAGGTCAGTACGAAGCTGTTCTTTTGTGATTTCTTCAATTAACTTTTGCATCGTTTTCAACTCCTCTCAACAGACGCTCTTGCACAACCTATGTTTGCAGCGGAACATCTTTATCAGACGTAAACTGAACAAGTTCAGTCTTAGTCACAAAAAGTATCATATCATATATGGACAGCAACTTCAATGTTATTTATGTTCTTTTTTTAATTCATTAAGCCATTTTTGCTGTTCACTTGTTAATTCTGCATCTTCAAGAAGATCTGGCCTTCTTAAAAAAGTTCTTCTCAAGGATTCTTTGGCTCTCCATTCTTCGACAAGGCGGTGATTGCCTGACATGAGAACATCAGGCACTTTAATGCCTCTGAAGTCGGCAGGACGCGTATAATGTGGATGTTCAAGAAACCCCGTGCTAAAAGAATCTTTCATATGGGACTCCTGGTTGCCTAATACACCAGGCAGCAATCGGACGACACTGTCGATTACAACCATGGCTCCGAGCTCTCCGCCAGTCAGCACAAAATCCCCAATTGAAATTTCATCTGTTACAACATGTTCACGTATTCTTTCATCATACCCCTCGTAATGGCCGCATACAAAAATCAGGTGATCTGACTCTGCCAGTTCTTCGGCTTTTTTTTGAGTGTAGCGTTCCCCTTGAGGACACAGAAGAATCACCCTCGGAGACGCCCCGCTTTTACTGCGAAGATCCTCCACTGCATCAAAAATCGGCTGCGGTTTTAGAACCATCCCCGCTCCTCCGCCATATGGGTAATCATCAACAGTTTTGTGCTTATTGTCGGCATACTCCCTAAAGTTGACCACATTGTACGTTACCGCTTCATTTTCTGAGGCTTTTTTTAATATGGAATGCCCAAACACCCCATCAAACATTTCAGGAAACAGCGTGAGCACATCAATATTCATCATGAAAGCAATCCTTCAATGGCATTAATTTTCACAAGTTTATCTTCTACATTAACTTCCTTAACAACATCTTCTATATATGGGATTAGAATTTCCTTACCGCCTTTTGCTTTAATTACCCACACATCATTCGCTCCGGGAGAAAGAATTTCTTTAATTTTGCCTAATTCTTCTCCATCAAGAGTTTCAACCGTACAGCCTATGATTTCATGGTAGTAAAATTCATCCTCTTCAAGATCGCCAAGCTGATCTTCTGAAATTTTCAGAATGCCGCCCTTCATTTTTTCAATCTGATTGATGTTCTCGTATCCTTCAAAGGTAAGCAGATTAAATGATTTATGAGTGCGGTGTGATTTCACTGTCAGCTCAACGGGATCACCTTTTGTGTCAGGCATGAACAAATAAAGTTTATTTCCCGGCTTATACCTCTCTTCAGCAAAGTCTGTTTTTGAAATGACTCTCGCTTCCCCTTTAATGCCATGGGTGTTCACAATTTTTCCAACGTTAAACCATTTCTGCATGCTTTATCACCTCTAGCGTATTTCATCAACAATACCATCTCTTATGATGATTGTTTTCCCTTTTTCTATGTCTTCCCAGGGGGTGCCCTTTTGAACCTCGATAATCGCCTGAACTTCTTTTTCTTTTAATTCACTTCCTAACGGTAGCATATGTAATTGTTCTATTTGAAAATCCAGCAGTTGGACTTTTTCCTGCCTCATTTGAATTTCCTTTTCAAAGTGCTGCTTCAGACTGGCCGGATGGAGCTTTTTGGTTTTTTCCTGCTTTTTCAGTTCGAACTTCAGCTGATCGCTTTCTTTCTGCAGCTGCTTTTTTTTGGCCGCATATCCTTCCAGCAGTTCCTGCTTGCTGTTCTCTGTCAGCACCTGCTTAACTGTAACCGTTTGGATAATATTCATGTACAGCGCCTCCCAAATCATAATTCGAATGAAAAAACGTCGTAACTGACACTGCTGTCATGTTCTTAGTTGGCGATGTTTGTTTGAATTTTTAACTCTTCTACTGAAACAATTTGTTATTTAGAAATTCTGCCCTTTGATTTCCGCTGCGGTCACTTACTTTCCGCAGGGAGAGATGAGAGCCTTCTCGGCTTCGCCTGTGAGGTCTCTCACTTCCCTCACTTCCCCAGGATATTGAATAAGCTTCCACGAACTTACACCGCACGAAGGAAATGCGCCAGCATTTTCGAAGATCTAGTGCCCACAGCGAAAATCAACTCAGCATTTTAAATCATAGTACTAAAAAGTCATAATCAGAAGGATTTTTTAGATTGTAAAAAAAGGAGGGGTTTCCCCTCCTTTTTCGGCTGCATCCTGCTCATAGCAGGATAATTATTCGATGATCTCTAAAAAGATCTTCTTTTGCTCTGATGAACCTGCTGCATATACAACGGTCCGTATTGCTTTCGCAACGCGCCCTTGCTTCCCAATTACTTTCCCCATGTCATTCTTGTTGACAGAAAGCTGATAGGTTACGCGCTGATCCTCTTCTTGGACATTCACTAGAACATCTTCCGGAAAATCAACAAGGGGCTTAACAATCGTTTCGATAAGCTCTTTCATCTTATAATGAATTACTTACCGTTTTTAGCGTTATGGAATTTTTCCATAATGCCTTGCTTAGAGAAAAGGTTACGTACTGTATCAGATGGCTTAGCACCTGTCTGAAGCCATTTAAGAGCCAACTCTTCATTGATTTCAACGATCGCTGGTTGAGCAACCGGATTATAAGTTCCTACTGTTTCAATGAAACGTCCGTCACGAGGAGAACGAGAATCAGCTACAACGATACGATAGAAAGGGTTTTTATGAGCACCCATACGCTTTAAACGAATTTTTACTGCCATTTTAAATAAGCACCTCCGAATAGTTTCACACAAGATAGTATAATATCAGATAGTTAATTAGTTTGTAAAGGTTTTTTTCTTTACATGTTATGAAAAGCTTGAATAGCGGCTTAAAAAGGGTTAAAGGGAAGCTTAAATCCGCCTTTTTTCTTGCCTTTTTGCTGCATGCCTGCCATTTGCTTCATCATCTTTTTCATGTCTTCAAATTGCTTTAACAGACGGTTAACTTCAGGGACGGTTCTTCCGCTTCCCTTGGCAATCCGTTTGCGGCGGCTTGAATTGATGATTTCCGGATGAGTTTTCTCTTCCTTAGTCATCGACTTAATAATGGCTTCAACGTGAGTGATTTGCTTCTCATCAATTTGCATATTATTCAAGCCTTTGATTTTGTTAGCACCAGGCATCATTTTCAGAAGCTCATCAAGTGGTCCCATTTGGCGGACCTGACCAAGCTGATCCAAAAAGTCATCAAATGTGAAAGAAGCAGTACGCATCTTCTGCTCAAGCTCTTTTGCCTTTTCTTCATCCACATTGGCCTGTGCTTTTTCAATTAGGGATAAGACATCCCCCATACCTAAAATACGGGATGCCATCCGTTCTGGATGGAACGCTTCAAGGGCATCAAGTTTTTCACCCAGACCGACGAATTTAATCGGCGTGTTTGTTACGGATCTAATGGATAGAGCCGCACCGCCTCGGGTATCGCCATCCAGCTTTGTCAGGACTACTCCTGTAAGACCCAGCAAATCATTGAAGCTTTGTGCTACATTAACCGCATCTTGGCCAGTCATGGCATCTACAACAAGGAAAATTTCATCCGGATTGGAAAGCTCTTTGATTTGCTTTAGCTCATCCATTAAAGCTTCATCCACATGCAGTCTTCCTGCTGTATCGATTAGAACATAATCATTATGATCCTCTTTTGCCTTTGCAATCGCCTGTCTTGCAATTTCAACAGGACTGACTTGATCGCCAAGGGAGAAGACAGGCATATTCAGTTGTTTGCCAAGCGTTTCGAGCTGCTTAATCGCCGCAGGCCGGTAAATGTCTGCAGCAACCAGCATCGGATTGCGGTTATACTTTTTGCGGAGCAGGTTCGCAAGCTTTCCGGTTGTAGTCGTTTTGCCGGCACCCTGAAGACCGACCATCATAATGACTGTCGGCGGGCGATTGGAAACAGCAATTTTGCTCTGCTCTCCACCCATCAGTTCCGTTAATTCTTCTTTAACAACCTTTATTACCTGCTGTCCCGGCGTCAGGCTCTTTAATACTTCCTGCCCGACAGCGCGTTCGCTGACTTTTTTGACGAACTCCTTGACAACTTTGAAGTTAACATCCGCTTCCAAAAGGGCGAGACGGACTTCACGCATCATTTCTTTTACATCCGCTTCATTAATTTTGCCTTTTCCGCGGATCTTCTGAATTGTATTTTGCAGTCGGTCGGCCAATCCTTCAAATGCCATAATGCCGCCTCCTAATCTAATTTCTCAAGCTCTGCCACTGCTTCTTCCAATGCCTCGCGGGAAGGGGAGCCTTCCACCAGCATCTTTTTTATTCCTGCAATTAGCTTGTTGCGCTCTTGAAATTTATGAAATAATAGTAGCTTTTCTTCATACTCTTCAAGCATTGCTTCTGTTCTCTTAATGTTATCATAAACCGCTTGCCGGCTAACATCATATTCCTCGGCAATCTCTCCAAGCGAAAAATCATCCAGGTAGTAAAGGGACATATAGCTTCTCTGCTTAGGAGTTAACAACGATTGATAGAAATCATAAAGGTAATTCATCCTCGTTGTCTTTTCGAGCATCCCTATTCCCCCTTGTTAAGTGAAAAGCCTTTACAAAGTAAAGTTTACATAGAATTTCATATCATGTCAAGAAAATATCTTTACAGTGTTGGCAGTAACTAATTTCCGGAGAGTGCTGAAGGTATCATTCAACTCTAATTTCACTTATTTTTTCCTGTTTTTTGCATCCAGCAGCCTTTTCATCCGCTCTTCTCTTTCTTTCGGCGAGGGTTCCGCTGATGGTTGAGGCCGGTTCGGCTTCTTTGCTTTTGCTTTCTCCCGTGTTTCCTTTACAGGAATTTCTTCTTGAAGTTTAACAGGCGCCTGTTCGGCAGGATACGTTTTTATTCTGGAAGCTTTAAGTTTTGGTACCTTCTTAGGCGCATCTGGCTTTTCTTTTACTTTTCTGTTTTTCTTCACAATTCCTGCTGCAAGACCAAAGCGCCTTACTGCGATTTCTGCAAAAAAGAGCAGAAATGCAGCTAGAAGCATCCATTCGCTGACTGGCTGTTTGGTGATTGCCGGTTTTTTCAGCGGCCGGAATGCCTCTTCTCCGCTCGTGAGCATCTTTCCTCCAGTCATTTTTGAGAGTGACTGCAAATGATCTTTATTTGTTCCCTTTAGCAAATACTCCTCAGAATAAGGAATGGTAAAACCCGTCTGATGAACCTGAATATTCCCATTCTCATCAGTCTGTTTAATATTTAAAAAGTACATCCCCGCATTTTCAGGCATCAGCGCCTCATATTTACCTGGTGCAGTAAGTCTCATATTAGCTTTTATCTGTTCACCTGTTTCAGACACGATGGAGGTCTCAATAGGCAAAGAAATGCTTTCCGCAGACTCCAGGCTGAGCACTGTATTGCCATCCTTGTTCTCAACATCAATCCTGTATGGTTCACTTTCATATTTCGGCAGTGTTTTAGTAACAAGCTGATTAATAAAGGACGGCCACTTTTCCCAGCTTGCCCATTCTCCCGACCACTTGCCTGAGATATCGGATGCAAAGGCAGCTGTCCACCCCATTCCATATTGCCATTCAGCAAGTACCGGATCTTTTTTTTCACTTAACAGTGGCACCTGCGCCCGCGGCTTAGCAGTGGAAGCTATATAAGCATTCATTTTGGGCACACCTTTTTCAAAAAGAGAGGACCAGTCAGGGGAAGGCTGGATACTTGGGTAAAAAGGTTTGTCCTCAATATAAGTTCGCGTAGCCATTACGGTTTCACGTGATAAAATGCTTGGTATAACGGTAGAGTCTGTAACATCATAAAAACGCCCAGATCCCATTCCGGCAAGTTCCCCCAGCAGCCCTCTATCAGCATCCTGGCCAAGAGCAACAGTTGAGAGAGTGATATTCTTCTCTTTCCCGCTTTCAATTAAAAGCTCATAGTCTCCATTTGTGGCAGATTGGCCATCTGTCAGTAAAATGATATGCTTTCTCTGCAACTGTAAATCTTCAAGCTCACTGTATGCCTGTTCCAGAGAAGTAAAGATTTCTGTCCCCCCGCCCGGTGTAATGGATTTGATTTTTTCAATTGCCTTTTGCTTATTCTTGAGAGGCTTAGTTTCAAGGATTTCCCATGGACGGTCATCAAATGCAATGAATCCGAGTGTATCTTCTTCACGCAGAAGTTCAACTGAACGGGCAGCTGCCTCTTTCGCCAATTCAATTTTATTTCCTGCCATGCTTCCAGAACGGTCCATAACTAATACAAGACCTAGAGAAGGCATTTCTTTCTTGCCTTTGATATCCATTTCCACTGGAAGCAATTTCTCGATCGGAGTTTTGAAATAGCCCCCCAGCCCAAAGCTTTCTTCACCGCCAAACATAATAAAACCAGTCCCGAATTCTTTCACTGCCTTCTCCATCAAGATCATTTGCTGCTCTGAGATAACAGTTGCAGGGACATTATTAAAAATAATCGATTGATATTGCAAATAACCTGAGAGTACGGTCGGAAGTTTCTCTGGAATAACGATGTCTATCTCCAGGCCTGAACCTTTTAAAAGATTTGCAAGATCGCCAGCTTCCTCTCCTTGTACGATCAAAACCTTAGGGGTACCCTTAACATTCACAACTGAGTGAAGTGCATTGTTTTCAGAGTAGGCATCCCGTTCTGCAGCTATCTCTGCTTTATATACCGTTAACCCTGCGGTATCCGCTTTGTGGGTAAACGTATAAACATTTTTCCCTTCGTTCACATGAACGGTTTCCTTTAATACTTCTTTATGATTTACCGATAGTCTGATATCAGCTTCTTTGGCAACATTGCTGGTAACTTCTATTGTAATCGGAGCCTCTTCTCCTAAATATAATGAAGGAGGAACACTTAATTCTGAGATTGAGACATCGTCCCCTGTTGCTGTTTTTAATGGCACATGATCAATCTCGATATTTCGATTTTTCAAAACTGCAGCAGCTTCCAGGCTATCGCCTTCCGTTTCATTCCCGTCCGTCATCAGGACAATTCTGCCGGAAGACTCCCTCGGAATAAGCGAAGCGGCAAATTGCAGCCCTGCTTCGAGATTGGATTGGGAATCTTCTGCCACTCCGTTAAATCCGCTTATAGCTTCACGGTTTCTGCCCAGATTCTGTTCAAGTACTGCATTTTTTCCAAAAGCAGCCACTGCGAATTGATCGTCATTTTTCCTGTGGCTGGTGCTATTTTCTATCCAGGCAAGTGCTTCCTCATTCGTGCCAATGCTTGCAGAACGGTCTGCCAAGAATACGACGGTCTGTCCCTTTACCGGAAGAACCACCTGAGGAACGGTCAGAGCAATAATTAATAAAGTGAAAATGATCAACCTCAAACCGGCAATCCAAAATTTTTCATTTCCTTTTCTGCTGTAATTTTGTTGAATAAATAAAAAAACGATTATGACAGCAGGAATCAGGAGGAGAAACAGGAAGGGATATTTAACCTCTATGCCCACGGCGATATACCTCCCATTCGATAACAATCAAGATTAAAGCTATGAACGTCAGCCAGAACCACAGACTTTCATTAGGTCTTTGGGTCATGCTGCTTTTTTCAGATGGTTTAGCATTCAGTGTAAAGGATTCTTCTGTTCCTGCACTTTTCTCCCTTTCATCCAGAAGGACAGAAAAATAATAAATTTGATTATCAGATACAGCCTGGTAAGTTCCTGGGATTAAAGGAGCTTTAAAGGTTTCTTTATTTAGATCAAGAGAGTAAAGATTTTCGTCTTGATTATTGAAAATTTCCCAGCTTCCAGTTCCATTGCCGATATTTATCCATCTTTCTTCACCAGAGCTGAAATATCCGAGGAAATTTGATTGCTGAGATAGCCACTGGTAAGAGTTATACAGAAAGATTGGAAAACCGGGCAGGAGGGGCCAATCTGTGTCTGATAGATTAAAATTGACGATAATAATTGGCTGTCCATTATGCATCCCCCTTTGGAATAAAGGAATATCCCCGCTTTTCAATACAGTCTCCCATTCTCCTTTCAGAACGGAGGATGCAGAACTGATATACACCTTTTCAAAGTTTGCATATTCAAAAAGAGGATCCTTGTCCCCCGAAATTCCTTCTTCAAGTTTTGTTTTATCTCTGCTTGTATTAAAAAAGATTATCGGCATCTCCGGAAGTCCCGATAGAGTGCTTCCTTCCGCCACAACGACACCTTTCATATCCAAACCTTTTAGAGCAGACGGATCTGTCTGCAGCAATTCAGCACCAATAGTTTGAAAACCCTTCACCGTAAAGGGATTTACATCTCCCAAAGTGTAAACCTTAGGTTTTGGGTCAATGTAAATAGAGGCTGCATGATTATCTGCACTATAGCCATCGCTAATGGAGATGGCTGCCTCGTAGTAAGGTTTTTCCGGCAGATTTTTTATTTGAATGGTTTTCTCCTCATTTGTTTTTAATGATAGATTCTGTTCAAACAGGACTTCTCCATCAGATTTCACTGTAAAAGTTGTCTCTATATTCCCAGAAGACTGGTTTTCTATTACTGCAGCTGCTGAAATACCATCACTGGCGGCAGAGGTTCCAAACGATTTCAGCGACACATTCCCTGCGTTCTCTCCAATATTATGTACCACAGTAAATAGACCGGCCAATTCATTCATTAAATCTTTCTTTCCAGCTGAGTCTGAAAAAATATGAAGAGCCGTGTCTTTTCCTGAAGATAAGGAGCTTGCCAATAAGATGGCTTTTTTCATATTCTCATGCTCATAAGTAAGCTCCAGCCCCTCAATGGTTCTTCGAATAGCATTTAGATCATCTTCTCGGCTTAAGAGGATCTCATTTTTCTCCCCTGCTTTAATTAAGCTAACCTGCTGTCCATTAAGCTTGCCTGCCAGATGAAGCATTTCCTCTTTTGCGATCTCAAAACGGCTTTTTCCTCCGCTTTCAGCCGACATAGAGGCAGAGGGATCAATGATGATGATTATGTGCTCTCCTTTTAAAGAATCTTCAAGCCAAAATGGACGCATAAGGGCCAGCATCAAAAATAGAAGTGCCAATAATTGCAGCCAAAAGAACAGATTTTGCTGAAGCTTTTTCAGCCAGGGGGAAGCCTGCCATTCATTCAGCACCTGTTCCCAGAGCAAATTGGATGAATTCGTCTTTACCTCATACTGCTTCCGAAAGAAATAAAATAGGACGACCGCTCCGATAAAAATGGATAAAATAAAATAAACAGGATTTATGAATTGCATATCACTCTCACCTGACCAGCCCCTTCGCATACAGATCCCTGAAAAGAACAGTCTGAAGATCTCTTGTTTCAGGGGCAAAGATATATTGGCCGCCATACCGCTTGCATAAAACCTCAAGCTGTTCATTATGTTCTCTTAAACGCTTATCATATTCGGCCAATACAGCAGGACTCATGCTCACATTTACAGCGGTCCCAGTTTCACTATCAATTAACTTTATATCTCCAGAATATGACGGTGTCATTTCTTCATCAGCCTGCACCTGAAATAGCCAGAACTCCTGTTTCAGCCCTCTTAGCTTCCTAAAAAGGCTTTCCCATTCCTGAAGCGGTTCAAAACCATCTGCTATTATAATAGCAAGCTGCTGGTGCTTTGAAAGAGTGTCTTTTAAGCTGCCCAAAAAGTTATTGGACAGAGCAGAGGGTTCAATTTTCTGGATTTCCGTGAATGTCCGCCTGCTGTAAACAGAGCCTTTTCTTTTGATAGGCTGTATGCCAGCAGAAGAAACAGGTGAAAACAGGAGCCGGTCTTCACCGGAAAGAATCATATAGCTCAAAGCCGCTGCAAGCGCTTTGGAGTACTCCCATTTTTCCTCCATATTGGACATTGATGAAGTAGCATCCAAATAAACAGCAATAGAGAGTTCCTGCTCATCAAGAAAACGTTTAATATAATGTTTTTGTGTTCTGCCATAGACATTCCAATCTATTTGCCTGATATCGTCTCCGGGCTGGTATGCCCTGAAGTCAGAAAACTCCAAGGAAGATCCGAATTTATGGGATTGCCTGGAACCTGAATGAAATCCTCTTTTCCTGGTCTTTACCGCAACTTTACGCTTCTGCAGCTTTCCAAGAAGGATTTGATGGCTGTTCATCAGCTCTTAGCTCCCCGGGAAATTTCTTTTATTAAACCTTCAATAATCGAATCTGCCGTAATCCCCGCGGCTTCTCCTTCAAAGTTTAAAATGAGGCGGTGTCGCAGAACAGGATAGGCAACATTTTTAAGGTCACCTATTGAAACATGGTACCTTCCTGAGTACAATGCTCTTGCTCTTGCCATATTTATCAGACTCTGAAGCCCGCGGGGACCACTTCCATATAGGACGTATTCTTTTACTGTTTCCGTTGCACCCTCTGAATACGGATGTGTGGCAGTGATCAGCCATACAGCATAATCGAGAACATCCTCTGATACGAGGATTTCTCTTGTGAGTTCCTGAAGAGCAACTACGTCATTCAGCCCGGCCGCTTTATTTAAATGAGTATTTTGCACACCTGTAGTTCTCCGGGCAATTTCTTTTAATTCTTCCTGCGTCGGATAGGCTACGTTCACCTTACAGATAAACCGGTCGGTTTGCGCCTCCGGCAGAGGATATGTTCCTTCCATGTCAATCGGGTTTTGAGTTGCAAGAACAAAAAATGGCTTTTCCATTCTTTTGGTTTCACCCATAATGGTAACCGTTTTTTCTCCCATTGCCTCAAGCAGGGCACTCTGTGTTTTAGGTGTTGCTCTATTAATTTCATCTGCCAGGATGATGTTGGCGAATATAGGCCCTTTATGAAAGCTGAACGTTTGCCTGCCTGCTTCATCAGGCTGAAGCAGCATCGTTCCGGTTATATCGGATGGCATAATATCAGGGGTAAATTGAATACGGGAAAATTTCAGGTCAAGTACCTCTGCAATAGTCTTAATCAGCATCGTTTTACCAAGCCCAGGCAGACCTTCGAGCAAAACATGGCCGCCTGAAAAAATGCTCCATAATACTTGTTCGACTACTTCCTCCTGGCCTACTATAAATGATTGGATTTCATCTTTCACTCTTGCAATAATATCTGCTGCTTGTGCGAATTGCTGCTCTTTTTCCTGTGTTACGGACATCGAAGTCACTCCTTGTCAGGATCTATACTTGTAAAGTAATTTTTAACGATTTCCTCTAAATCAGCCGGCAGCTTATACCGGTCGGTGCTCTGCCTGTATGAAGACTCATAATTTCCAAATACCTCACTGTAACGTCTGATACTTCCTTTTATAACAGGACCGTTCCCTTCAAACTGCTGTCCCTGAGTACCCTTCCCCAGACTGCCATTGTCATTTTCAATATTCGTCTCCCCTTCCATGCCAGAAGGAATGGTGAGCAGATCCCTGGATCCCTGTCCAAGTCCGGCACCTCCACCAAGACCGCTGCCTGAACCACTCCCTGTGCCTGAGCCTGAGCCTGAGCCAGACCCTGCTCCGGAGCCTGAACCACTTATGGAGCCGCTGCCTGAACCGGTTCCTGAGCCACTGCCACTTCCGTTGTTTGGGCTATTGCCAGGCTGATTTTGATTATTATTTTGCGGATTTTGATTATTCTGCTGTGCAGGCGGCGATGAATTAGGATTATTTTCCTGCCCCCCCGGCTGCCCGGGAGGCGCAAATGCAAGCTGTCCAGGCGGCATTCCATTGGCTGCCATTTTCTGCTGTAATGACAGACCTGAACTTTGAAGAGCTTTTTGGGCTGCTGCCAGCTGGTTTAAGAGCTCATCTGATTGCAAAGCCTTCTCGAGCTGTTCAATAAGTTTTGACATTTCCTCTTCAGATAGCTCCCCTTCGTTGCCGGTAAGCTGTTTTAATGCTTTGCTTTGTTCATCATTAAGTTCCTTCCTTTTCTTTTGCTTCTCAAGTTTTTCTAATTCTTCCTGGAATGAAGCCAGATCCTTCTCCTCCAGCATTCGGCTAAATTCCTTTAAACCGCTATTATCAAGGGTGTTTTTCATGCTTTCCAGGTTACGAGATTTTCCTTTTTCTTTGATTGCCTTTAATTCGAGGCTTTTTGTTTGTTTCGCAAGTTCCTTCAAGGCTTCCTCAGCAGACTTTTTTTCTGCAATCTTCTCTTTCGTTTTCTCTAATGCTTTTTTTACTTCAGGACTCTTTTCTTTTTCTGCTTTTTTCTCAAGTTCTTTTTTTGTTTCTTCAACTAACTTGATTTGCTTCTCCCATTTTTGTGCCAATTCCATTTTTTCTCCCGGAATCATGTAAAAAAGGAATGCCAGGCCTAGAAAAGCCATACACATTAAAACAAGTTTAGGGTGAAAAAAAACCTTCTTCCTGCCTAATAGCTGATGGTGTACCTTTTTCATATGCTTTACTGTATCTGCAAGCTGCAATCTTGCCACAACAGCATCATCCAAAAGGAAAGAATGGGCTGTAATAACTCGATCTTCCGCTACAAACCTGTTATACAATGAAGCCGCCTGGGTTATGTCTGGCCTCTTCTTCCAAATCCGAATAGCAGCGACCAAAAGTGCGAGCAAAATAATCAGCAGGAAATAGTTTTGCAGGTATGGGATAACGAAAATTCTTGCTAAAACCATAAGACACAAAGCGAAGACAGCGGCTGCTAAAAGGAATACCTGAAATTCCTTAACGATCAGCTGGATGAGGAGCTGCCTTTTTACCGGTTTTAAGAGTTTAAGATATTGATTGCGGTCTTCCACCGTATCATTCCCTTATTTTAAATTTCGGGCAATTCCTCTCGGGGGTTTGCCCGAAGATACCTAGCCCTTTTGCATATTAGGACGGAGTTTTTTTATGCTAAGAAGCACAGATCCAATGAAAATCAAAGTATATGAAATTAAGTATGAAATCCATAAAGGAAATTCAATGCCTGTTGATCTTGTAATTTCATTAGTTATTTCCGGCTCAAATGTACTCATCAGAATAATGACCGGATTAAGCATAGCCAGGAAATATGCCAGCGGATTTGTAGGCTGAGTTCCAGTATACCCATAGGTATTTGTTAATTGCATAAAAATTAAAGCAAGGAAAGCCGTTCCGCCTGCTAAGAATAAAGTAACCCCATAGGTAGTAACCATCGAGACAATGGTTTTTCTAATGAGCGTTGAAAATAAGACTCCGATACTTCCGTAAACCACGATTGTAAACAAATAAAATCCCATTGTCGTAAGCAGCTGGCCAGGAGAAATGCCTCCAAATAAAAATACAAAGCTATAAAGAGGCAAACTTGCCGCAATAAGCAATATTAAATATGAAATGGAAGAGATCAGCTTGCTTAATATTATGCTTGATGAGCTTTGAGTCGTCGTGAGCATGATATTTAAAGTCTGCCTCTCCCTTTCGCTGCTGATAACCCCTGCTGTTAATCCAGGGGTAATAAACAGAATCAAGCCAAGCTGCAATATAGATAAAACCATAAACATTGTCCGGCTCTGTTCCGGTTTAAAAAAGCCCTGCATATTGTTTGACAGTGATTCAATAAAAATGAATCCAACAATGATTAGCCCTAATGCCAAGAGGTAAAAAAGGACACCGAGGTAACTTTTAAAGCTTCGGAAGCGGAGCTTAAATTCTTTATTCAGTACAGGATTTACGACTAAATTCTTCATGTCAGCTCAACCCCCTTTGTAATTTCCATAAAGACATCTTCCAGGTCTGTTTCGGCTTCTGCAAAGCTGGTAATGGCCAGGTTACTTAACATGGCTCTTTTAAGAAGTTCTGTTTGCTCTTCAGTCGTTCCTTTATAAATAAACTGAAAAGATAACCCACCCTCCAGCAAAGATAATTTAAAAATATTTGGATCATCTTCGAAAAAGGAGATGGCATTTTCAGCATTCCCATTAACTTTTACAAGAATCAGTCTTTCTCCTCTGAGCTGCGACTGGATATCACCAACAGACCCCTGAGCCACCAGTTTGCCCTGATCAATAATGCCAATGGTATCGCACATTTCTGCCAGCTCAGGCAGAATATGTGAAGATATTAAAATCGTCTTGCCCATACTCTTCAATTCTTTTAATATTTCCCTCATTTCTACCCTTGCTCGCGGGTCAAGTCCTGATGCAGGTTCATCCAGAATCAGGACTTCAGGATCATGAATTAGACATCTTGCCAGGCATAAACGCTGTTTCATCCCTCTTGATAGGAGGTCCACATATGACTCTCTTTTATGTGACAAGTTGACAAGGTCGAGCAGCTGCGGAATCAGTTTCTCTCGTTCTGCGAATGGAATACCGTAACTTGCACCGTAGAAGTGAAGATATTCATCAGCCTTAAGCTGATCATAAACACCGAAGAAGTCAGGCATATAGCCAATTTGCTTTCTTACGAGCTTTGGCTCCTTTTGAACATCATACCCGTTTACGTAAGCCGATCCCGAAGTTGGGGCAAGCAGAGTTGCCAAAATGGAAAAGGTTGTGGATTTTCCCGCACCATTTTGTCCGACAAAACCAAAGACACTGCCTTTTTCAATAGTAAGATTTAATGAATCCAGTGCTGTGAATTTTCCATATCGTTTCGTTAAATCTAATATTTCGATCATTTCGGCACCTCCCCTTTTATTGTTACAGCCGGCAATGGAACGAATGGATCTCCCTGCGAAGATTTAATAACCCTCAAAATTAATCGACCCTCTTTTGAAACATACTGAGACAAGTCATCTTTACTTGTCAGCTTTAAGCTCCTTTGATCCGGTTCAATCGTGAGCCATTCACCTGTTTTATGGTTTTTTAATGAATACTGTACGTTTTGGCTATTAATCCTAAACGAAATTTTGTCCAGTTTATAAGGTTTCTCTTTAAGCTGTTTCGGCAGGTTCAGAGAATATTCATATTCACCGTCTTCAAGCATCATTTCCCCACTAGTGTTGTCCATACCTTTTTCATAGATCTGTCCCTTAATCACATTCCAATCAGCTGCCATCATGCCATCCTTCAATGTAAATTCTCCGGAAAACTCATTTTTGGCCTCAAATGGCTGAACAATCAGATTGGTGTTATTCTGTTTTGCTTTCTTCCCTCTCATGGTTACATCAATGACAGATTCCCTTGTAATTCCTGCAAGGACTGGCTGTGTAAGATCTCCGAGCAGAAATGTACTGGAAGCATATTGAAGCTTTTCTCTTCTTAATTTATTTATATCATTTTGGCTATTGGCAGGATTTCCTCCATTAAACGCTCCTCCGTACGGCCTGCTCAGAAGGGACTGTTTTGTGGCTTTATCTACTTTAATAGTCTCGCCTTTTTTGATTGAACTCAGTTTAATTGCTTCATTTCCTGACCAAATATATAACTCTTCAAAATCGAAGTCACTTTGGTTTTGAATTGTTCCTGTTAACCTTTTTTCCTTAAGGGTGATATCTGCTGTCAGTTTCCCATTCATTTCTGTTTGAGCTTTTCCGTAAATGGTTTTAGATGACCAATATTCTACCTCCGGGAAAATTATCTCATTGTTTTTTACTCTCTCAGCCATAATTCCGCCCCTAAGCGGGTCAGATGACGTGGAATTGTTTGAATAAACCACTGCATTATATTCACCTTTTGGCATCGAGAGGATGTATTCACCGCTTTTATTTGACAGCAGTGTTGAAGCCTGATAACCCGTAAGCAGATTGTTATTCACTTTATATATCCCCATCTGGTTCAGCTGCGGCTGAGAAATTCTGTCTTTTGCCCCCATTCCAAAGACAGCTGCACCCATTAAGATGGCAATAGAAGGAATGATCCACCAGGAATGCTCCCGTTTATCAAGCCTTCTTAACACAAAATAAAGCACAGGCACGATTAGAATAATATAACCGGCAAAAAGTCCAATAAGCTGTCCGATTGAAAAATTGGATGCAGGAAAGAATTCATTTATTTCTGCAAATTCCCAATAAAGCTGATCAAGATAATCCTGTGAATAGGGGGTTGATCCATTGCCTGAACCTGACGCCTGTTTCATATAGGCTTCAAACCATGTGTCATACCCCTGCCATGAAGATAAAGGCTCATCCCCCAGTGAAAAAGCTGTCTGCAAAATCGTCCCGCTTCCATACTCCTTTTTCAAAGTTGCAGGGAGATCTCCGCTTTTTGCCATAACTTCTGCACTCTTCTCAACCGGACCAGTGAAGAAGTTGAGCTCATCAAATTTTGGCTCCTCTCCCTTCACTGGCTGCAGGAATTTGACTGGGGCGGATGCCTCATTTTCTGATTTCATCGGCAACAGTGAATATAATTCTCCATAAGAGCCGCTTGCATCTGGGCCTCCTCCGGCAATTAGTGTTCCACCACTGAATATCCAGTCCTTTATAGCTTTTTGCTGTTTTTCACTTAGCTGGGAAACCTTATATTCATCAATAAGCAAGTAATCGAGTGTCTCCAGCCCAGTTGCATCATCCGGCAAATCTTCCCCTTTGAGTTCAAGCATTAATTTAGAAGGAAGTGTCCGAAGCTCTTTTACACGGTCATAGTTTTCACTTAGAACTCCAATTACTTCAGTAGCCATATCAACAAATTGAGGTTTTAGTGTATTTTCACCTATAAAACTAACTTTTTTTCCGTCTTTCCAATCTCCTTCATAAAGAGTCAGCATGGGTATGTTCTGATACATGGAGGGGTGGTCCTCCGTCATTCCAGGTATGGAAACCAGATATTCCTTAGCTGTTCCGGCAGGCAGCTCTACTTTTACAGAAACTGCACCACTGGTATTGTAGGATGGATGGTAACTTATTAGCAATTCTCCGCTAAAAGATTCACCTGAATTTTCCATCTTTATACGCAGAGGAAATCCCTCTCCTCTTTTAACTTTTCCGCCAAAGCCTTCATCCAGAGTAACTTTAATGCCTGAACCGGCTGCTAATGCTGATTGGAATGGATGAAACATTAATACAAAGCAGAATAAAACCATAATGATTACTTTTAATTTACCGTGCAACCCAATCTCCCCTTTAAAACCGTAAATATTAGCTTTTTAAATTTATATAGGCAGCTTTTATAACTACAAATTATTGCCAGCCTGATAACTTCTTCCATTGTATTGACGCAGCTCAATGACAAAAAGTTCCTGAGGGTATTAAAATAATTTGTTTTACAAGTTACTATTGATGCTCAGTAATCCTTTAGTGTAATTTTACACTAAAAATCACACTTTTTAAACTACATTTTATTTTCTTACTATTAACTGTACTATAAAAAACAGCCTGAGAACCGATTCTCAGGCTGTTTTTCAGTCATATTATTATACTTCCTCTTCTTCTGCTTCTTTTTCAACAATGTCGGCAAAGAGTCCATAAACATATTGTTCCGCATTGAATACCTGCAAATCATCCATTTTTTCACCTAAACCTACAAATTTCACGGGTATCTCCAGCTCATTTCTGATTGCCAGAACGATGCCGCCTTTTGCAGTACCATCCAGCTTTGTCAGAACGATACCGGAAACATCTGTTGCTTCCTTGAAGGTCTTAGCCTGAATCATGGCATTTTGTCCGGTTGTAGCGTCAAGAACGAGCAATACTTCGTGCGGGGCACCAGGTACTTCTCTTTCAAGTACGCGCTTTACCTTTTCCAGCTCTTTCATTAAATTGACTTTATTTTGAAGGCGTCCCGCAGTATCACAGATTAAAATATCTGCCTTGCGCGATTTCGCAGACTGAACTGCATCGTACATGACAGCTGCAGGGTCAGATCCGGCTCCCTGTTTAATGACACCAACACCGACACGTTCGCCCCATACCTCAAGCTGTTCAATCGCTCCTGCACGGAAAGTATCACCTGCTGCAAGAAGGACATTTTTCCCTTCACTTTTGAACTTATGGGCAAGCTTCCCGATTGTTGTAGTTTTTCCTACACCGTTAACACCAACAAACAGGATAACCGTAAGTCCATCTGTCTGTAAATTTAATTCTGTAGAAGTTTCTCCTGCGCTATCATAAATATCTACAAGCTTCTCAGATATTACTGCCTGAACCTCGCGGGGATCTTGAATATTCTTGCGCTTTACTTCCCTCCTCAGTTCATCCACCAGTTCCATGACAGTGTCAAAACCGACGTCCGCCCCAATTAAAATTTCTTCCAGCTCCTCGAAAAATTCTTCATCCACTTTCCGGTATCTTGAAACAAGGTCGTTTACCTTATTTGAAAAATTATCGCGCGTTTTGGTTAATCCGTCTTTAAATTTTTCAGTAACACTATCTGTCTGCATTGTAATTTTTTCTTTTAGTTTTTTAAAAAAACTCATGTTTTCACTTCCTTTAAAAGCTTTTTATTGCATAATTTAGATAACAAAATTTCCAAACAACCTTTATGTATACGGCGGAACTGTCTTACAGACTGTTCCGCATTGAATATCTATTGTGTAATCAATTCCCTGGTTTCTTCCAGACGTACAGATACCAGTTTGGAGACACCGGATTCCTGCATGGTTACACCGTAAAGGACATCTGCTTCTTCCATTGTTCCTTTTCTGTGGGTGATAACGATGAACTGGGTTTCTTCACTGAATCTTTTCAGGTATTGACTGAACCTATGGACATTTGCTTCATCCAAAGCAGCCTCAACTTCATCAAGAATACAGAATGGAACAGGCCTTACTTTCAAAATGGAAAACAGTAAAGCAATGGCTGTAAGTGCCCTCTCTCCACCAGATAATAATCCTAAGTTCTGCAATTTCTTTCCTGGCGGCTGTGCGACAATTTCCACTCCTGTATTCAATAAATCTTCAGGCTGGGTCAAACGTAAATCCGCTCTGCCGCCTCCGAATAAAGATTGGAAAACCGACTCAAAATGAAAACGAATCCCTTCAAAGGTTTCTTCAAATCGCCTTTTCATTTCAACATCCATTTCACCAATTACCTGGAATAATGTATCTTTTGCTTCCTGTAGATCTGTTTTTTGCTCAAGCAGGAATTCATAGCGTTCCGATACTCTGTCATATTCCTCTATTGCTCCGAGATTTACTGCGCCAAGTTCCTCGATAGCCAGCTTTATGAGTTTTACTCTTTTTCGCGCTTCCTCAATTTCAATTTGCAGCGGGTATTCTTCTTTAGCCGCTTCAAAAGACAGCAGGTATTCTTCCCTTAAATGATTAAGTCTATTCTCAAGCTCAACATCCAGCCGGTTCTGTTTAACTTCCTCATCTTTCAGCACTTCTACAAGGCCTTTATGCTGGCGTTTTAATTCTTTCGTCTCTAGCTCAAGGTCCTCTAAAGCTGCTTGGAGCTTTAATCGCTCATTCCTTCTTGAAGCAATTAGTTCAAGCGTTTCATTCTTTTCCTTCAGTTTTTGCTGTGCTGCTTCTTCTAGATGCTGTTCACCAGAAGAACTGTTTGTCATTTCAGATGAAAGCAATTCTAAATCTTCTTTAACGGTTTTCAGCTTCTCCTGGGTAACCGCAAGCTCAGAATTTATGGCGGCCAGCTTGTCCTCCGAATGGTTCAGCTGCTCACTTTTGGAAGCAAAGCTAATTTTCAGCTCATTAATTTCAGATACTATAGTTTCCTTTGAAGTCTGCTGGGTGTTTTTTCTTTCTGTTAATGCCTTTATCTCCTGATCAAGATCAGCAATTTGCTTTTTCTGCTGATCCAATAAGACTGAAAGCTCGCTCTTTCTTGCCAGCAGTTTCTCTATATCTTGCGAAAATTGTTCTTTGTCCATATCATAAAGGGATAGGCGCTCATTAATGCTTTTCTCTTCAAACTCTGCTTCTAAAAGTTCTCCTTTTACCTTCTGTTCCATCAAACGAAGCTCTTCGCCTGTTTTTCTAAGCTGCTCAATGCGTAAATTCTGTTTTTGAATTTCACTTTTTTGCAGTTTTACTTGTTTTTCGAGATTTGCTGTTTTGGATTCCATATCCGAAATTCTGGACTTCAGTTCTTCAAGTTCACCTTTACGGGAAAGAATGGAAGTGCTTTTTTGTTTCACAGCTCCTCCAGTCATGGATCCCCCGGGATTAACCACATCTCCGTCAATGGTTACAAGCCTCACACGGTACTGAAGCAGCCTTGCAAGTTCATTAGCACCTTTAAGATCCCGGGCAATAACCACATTGCCAAGCAAGTTCTCGATAGCAGACTGGTGCCTCTCTTCAAATTGTATAAGTGTAGCAGCTTCACCAATAAAGGCAGGGTGGCCATAAACCGACTGTATTTGCGTGGTATTCAGCTTCTTTCCCTTAATTACACTTAAAGGCAAGAATGTGGCTCTGCCGTATGAATTCTTTTTCAGGAATTGAATGGCACTTCTCCCATCCTGTTCATCCTGTACAATGATATGCTGCATGGCACCGCCAAGAGCTGTTTCAATCGCAGTTTCGTACTCTTTTGGTACCTGAATTAACTCCGCTACGGCTCCTTCAATTCCCTTCAGCTTGCTGCCTCTTGCTTTCAATACTTCTTTTACACCTTGGAAAAAACCCGAAAAATCCTCTTCCATTTCTTCAAGCATTTCCTGACGGGATTTCGCCTGCTGTAAATATTGATAAGCCTGATACAAGGTTTTTTCCTGCTTTTGATAATTATTCTTTAATGATTCAAGCTTGCGGTCTTCATTTCGGAATAAATGGACTTGATTCTCTAATTCCATTTGCAGGTTTTCAAGATTGGATTGTATCTTTTGTTTTTTCACTTCATTCTGCTTGCGGTCAGCAATATATTTTTCATTATCCATTTCAAGCCTTGAACTGCGCTGGCCCTGCTGACTCAGCTGCTGATCAATATTCTGCAATTCATTTCTTGAAGCTGCCTGACTGTTCAGCACTTCAATATAATCACTTTTCAGTGATTCTATTTTTTCTTCTGCATTTTCACTGAATAGTTTGAGCTGCTCCTGCTTTTCTTTTAATGCTTTTTGAAGCTTTACAGCATCTCCCTTCACTTTTTCCCTTAGTGCAGAGTGCTTTTCTTTCTGCTCTTTTAACTCAGCCATCTTCAAAGTAAGTTCTTTCATATTTCTTTGAAGCTGGTCTTTATTCTGGCTGGCATTTTTCTTTCGCTCTTTGAGTACTTCTTTTCTGCCTTCCAATTTTTCGAGCTCTTCACTAGCATGAAGGAGGACATCCTGCAGATCATTGACTGATTCATCAATTGCTGCAATATGATCCTTTAACTCTTCCAATTTAGCCTCTTTGTTGTGAATAACGGCCGAAAGCTTCATTTCATCTTCCGAATGAACCTCGAGCTGATGTGAAAGCTGCTCCCATTTTGAATGAAGATCCTCGATCTCATAAACGGTAAGGGCAACCTCAATTTTCTCCAGCTCTTCTTTCTGCTGCAAATAATCTTTTGCGATTGAGGCCTGTATTTTTAAAGGCTCTACCTGGGTTTCCAGTTCATGAAGAATATCATTGACCCTGTTTAGGTTATCCTGGGTTTCAGAAAGCTTGCCTTCCGCCTTTTTCTTTCTTGTCTTGTATTTAAGTACGCCTGCCGCTTCTTCAAATATAGTCCGGCGTTCTTCAGCTTTGCTGTTTAGAATCTCTTCAACTCTGCCCTGGCTTATGATTGAAAAAGCTTCCCTGCCAAGGCCTGAATCCATAAATAAATCTACAATATCTTTAAGTCTGCATGTTTGCTTATTGATCAGGTATTCACTGTCTCCGGACCGGTAGACTCTTCTTGTAACACTGACTTCGCTGTAATCGATCGGCAGACCTTGTTCTGCATTATCAAGTGTTAGTGTGACCTCTGCAAAATTCTGTGCTCTCCGGGAATCACTGCCCGCAAAAATGACATCCTCCATTTTCGCCCCCCGAAGGGACTTAGCTGATTGTTCACCCAATACCCAGCGGATGGCATCAGTAATGTTGCTTTTCCCGCTTCCATTTGGACCGACAACTGCTGTGACGCCTGGAACAAAATCAACCGTTATCCGCTCAGCAAACGACTTAAATCCAATAACATCAAGCCTTTTTAAAAACAACCTTGGTCCCCCTCTGTCTCCTCATGTTTCTGCTCTTTGATGTCAGAGTTAGAGAATGTTCACTTTATATGATTTTTTAATACTTCAAGAGCCATTTGGGCCGCATGCTGTTCGGCTTCTTTCTTTGACCGGCCGGTGCCTGTCCCAAGTTCCCTGCCATTTAGAGAAACAGTGGACACAAATTCACGATTGTGGGCAGGCCCCTTTTCCTGAAGGATTTTATATTCAATTGCACCTGCACCATCCCGCTGCACAAGCTCCTGCAGCTGGCTTTTAAAATCCATCACGTGCGAAAAAGCACCTGAATCAATTTTTGGAAAAACAACTTTTTCTAAAAAACCGACAACTGTATCTATTCCTTTATCCAAGTACAATGCACCTATAAAGGCTTCAAATACATCTGCAAGCAGGGCCGGACGGGTTCTTCCTCCTGTCATTTCCTCTCCTTTACCAAGGAGCACCAGGCTGCCAAATGACAACTCATGGGCAAATGAGACCAGGGATGGTTCGCAGACAACGGCAGCCCTCAGCTTTGTTAATTCGCCTTCGCTCATCATCGGATATTTAAGGTAAAGGAATTTTGAAACAGTTAATTCGAGGACGGCATCCCCCAGAAATTCCAGTCTCTCATTGTCTTCATAAGGCTTTCTTCGGTGCTCATTCACATAGGATGAATGGGTAAACGCTTGTTTTAGTAATTTTTCATTTTCAAAGTGAATTCCGATTTCCGATTGAAATTCTTTAAATTGTTTTTCGATTGCGCGAAATGATTTTCTTTCTTTATCTTTATTGCTGCGCATATTGCATCCACCTTGCTAAAAATTTATTATTCTTCTTGAGTTAAACACGCTTAATTGGTCTTCCTTAAGTTTACGTAATATAGAGGAAAAACGCAAAAAACTTCGATATAAAGCAATTTTATGTTTCATAGGGTTACAGCGTTTTTCACAGAAGAAAGCCCCGTCATCAAACGGAGCTTTTGAGAATCATATTTACTGTCCACAGTCACCTGATGAAGGCTGATAGCTTAATTTCAAGCTGCCCTTTCAATGTTGCAGGTAACACCGGACAGTAAACATCTGAAAAAATTGCTGCAGTGAGGGGAATTCCCTCACTGCAGAGTGGTTCTACTAACGATTATTGGCTAGCTTTTATGTAATTTACAGCGTCACCGACTGTTGCGATTTTCTCAGCATCATCGTCAGAAATTTCCATGTCGAACTCATCTTCTAATTCCATTACTAGTTCTACAACATCAAGGGAATCAGCACCTAGATCATCTTTGAAAGAAGCCTCCAATTTCACTTCAGACTCTTCAACGCCAAGACGGTCCACAATGATCTTTGTTACACGTTCTAATACTTCTGCCATGCTTGTTCACCTCCCCTCAAGTATTATAGATTATTTTTAGCCTTTAATGAAAGCTTTTATAAAAAATTTTGCATTACAACCCTGTTACAAATCACATGACCATTCCGCCATCAACATGCAGGGTTTGCCCTGTCATATAACGGCTGTCCTCTGATGCCAGAAACACTGCCACATTTGCAATATCTGCTGGATCGCCGAAGCGCGCCAATGGGATTTGTTTCAGCATCTGATCCCTTACATCCTCGTTCAGCTTATCCGTCATATCAGTTGTGATGAAGCCTGGTGCAATGGCATTGACTGTTATCCCTCTTGATGCAAGTTCCTTTGCTGAGGTTTTTGTCAGGCCGATAACCCCTGATTTTGCAGCGACATAGTTAGCCTGTCCAGGGTTTCCGCTGACACCCACAATGGATGAAATATTGATAATGCGGCCGCTGCGCTGTTTCATCATCTGCCTTGTAACAGCTTTGGTACAAAGGAAAACACCTTTCAGGTTAATGTTAATAACATCATCCCACTCGTCTTCCTTCATTCTCATAAGCAGGTTATCCTTCGTAATCCCCGCATTATTAACCAGAATATCAAGCTTGCCAAACTTTTCTACTGCTTCTTTTACCATGCTTGTTACGGAATCACTATTTGACACATCGCATTGGACAGCAAAAGCATTTCTGCCTAATGCCTTTATTTCATCAACTACTTCGTTCGCTCTTGCCTCACTTCCGGAGTAGTTAACCGCAATATCCGCACCTTGCCTGGCAAGACCCAAAGCGATTTCCCTTCCGATTCCGCGAGAAGCTCCTGTTACTAAAGCGGCTTTTCCCTCTAGCTTCATCTCAATTCCTCCTTCAAGGATTCTGTAACTGTCTGGCATGATTCTGCATCTGAAACGGCATACGTTTTAAGGGAACGATCTACCTTTTTCACTAAGCCTGACAGTACTTTTCCTGGTCCTATTTCTATAAATGTATCCACTCCAAGTTCTATCATCCTGCGGATTGAATCCTCCCACAGCACAGGAGAATACAGCTGTTCAATCAATCTGCCATTTATTTCTGAAGCAGATGTCATTTCTGAAGCTGTTACATTGGCAATGACAGGAACCTTTGCATTTTTAATCTTAATTTCGTCGAGGATTCCCCTGAACTTCTCTGCAGCAGGCTTCATTAATTGGGAATGGAAAGGCCCGCTTACCTCCAGTGGAAGCACACGCTTGGCACCTTCTTCTTTAGCCTTTAGAGAAGCCAGTTCCACTCCTCTTTTTGAACCTGAAATGACAATTTGTCCAGGACAGTTCAGATTTGCAAGCTGCACCGGATTTCCTCCTGCTGTAACCTCTTCTGTAATTGCAGTAAGCCTGTCCCTGTCAAGACCTAATACTGCAGCCATTGTACCCTCGCCATTAGGAACAGCTTCTTCCATAAATTCACCCCGCTTACGGACAGCGTATACCCCATCCTCAAAGGATATAGCTTCCGCAGCGACTAGTGCAGTATACTCACCAAGGCTATGTCCCGCAACAAAATCAGGTGTAATACCAGATCTTTTAAAATAATCCAGAATAGCAATGCCAGTGGTCAATAGTGCAGGCTGTGCGTTTGTTGTTAACGTCAATTTGTCCTGAGGCCCTTCAAAAATAAGTTCCGATATTGAAAACCCAAGTTTTTGATCGGCTCTATCAAAAAATCCCTTTACGTTTTCATCCTGTTCAGCTAAGGCTTTTCCCATACCTGCAGCCTGGGACCCCTGCCCAGGGAATACAAAAGCGATTTTACCCATCGTACTTCCTCCCAAGTTAAAATTGTTTAATTAAGAGCTGTCTTTTTGGCTTCTTTTTCAACTGCTTCCTTAATCGTATCAGCAACATTGTTTTCGACCATGTTCCTGGTCTGCCTCACTGCACTGAATAAAGCTGTTGCATCAGAAGACCCATGCGCCTTGATAACAGGTGCATTCAATCCAAATAATCCTGCACCACCGTATTCCGAATAATCCATTTTAGATTTTAGCTGATATAAATCAGGCTTTAAGACTGCTGCTGCCAATTTTGTTTTAAAGCTGCCGGTCAGAGCTGTTTTTAGCATTTTAAATACAGACAAAGCAGTACCTTCAATTGTCTTGAGCACCATATTGCCGGTAAAGCCATCCGTCACTACAACATCCGCAGCTCCCTCGAGCAAATCGCGCGCTTCCACATTGCCGATAAAATTGATGTCCGCACTCTTCAGCAGATCAAATGTATTTTTTGCCAGCTCATTCCCTTTTTTCTCTTCTGTCCCGATATTTAGGAGCCCTACTCTGGGATTGGCTACACCCCGGACTTTTTCGGTATATATAGATCCCATAATCGCATATTGAAGAAGATGTTCCGGCTTCGCGTCCACATTCGCGCCTACATCCAGCAAAAGGAACCCTTCTCCGTCTATTGTCGGGAGGGTAGGCGATAATGCCGGGCGTTCAATGCCTTCAATCCTTCCGACCACAAAAAGGCCTGCTGCCATAAGAGCGCCCGTGTTTCCTGCAGAAATGCACGCATCCGCTTTACCATCTGTAACAAGCTGTGCGGCAAGCACCATGGATGCTTTTTTCTTTCTGCGCACAGCTCTCACCGGCTCATCATCCGGCAAGATAACTTCATCTGTATGTAATATATCAATACGCTCATTTGAAGTAAGGTATCGGTTTATTTTTGACTCATCACCTACAAGCGTAATATGTACATCTTTAAATTCTTCGGCAGCTTTCATTGCTCCTAGGACAATTTCCTTTGGGGCATTGTCGCCACCCATTGCATCTATGGCAATTTTCATGATGGTTCATCCTTTAGTGATTATTTTTTTCTGAACATGTCAAATTCGCCCTTGAAAACCTGTTCGTTATTGACAAAGCTATTGACTTCAACCATTGTCCTTCCGCTGTCAATATCTATTGTAAGGACTTTTGCTTTTGCTATGACACGTTCATTTAATCTCACTGGCCTTGTAAATTGAATATTGGCTTTTGCCGTTAATGCCAGCTCATCATTTATTACAGCGACCGCCAGTGAGTTGGCCTGTGCAAACAGATGATGGCCCCGGGCAATTCCATTACGTTTGAAGACATGTTCATTTTTTACATCTAAAATGGATATCGCCGTTTTATCCAATTCTATATCTATTATTTCACCGATTACTTCTTCTAATGGTAAAGACCGCACTTCATCCTCAAAGCTTTTCTCAGCAACATGCTTGATTCGCTCACGCAATTCCGGAATTGATAATTCCAGCCGATCGAGCCTGATTGTCTGGACGCTGACAGAGAATTTGTCCGCAAGTTCCTCGTCCGTGACAAAAGGATTTTCTTTTATAGTGTCCGTTAATAATGCTTGACGTTCTTTTTTGTTTCGTTTCATTAAAATCCCACCGTCCGAGATATTAAGACTAGGTACTAATAGTAGTATATAATCAAAAAAAGCAGATTGCAAGAAAGAACTTTTCTGCAATCCACTCTGAATATCTTATATCTAGTCCAGTTTTTCCCCTTCCAGCACTCCTGCTTCCTTTAAATATTCCCGCAAAGGCAAGTACTCATCCGAGTGCCAAAATTCATCCGATTCCACCAGCATTGATGCATCATTTCTGGCGGTTTCGAGTGCACGGTAATCATGGACCATATCAGCAACTTTAAATTCCGGGAGCCCGCTTTGCTTTCTTCCGAAAAAGTCTCCAGGACCCCGAAGCTCAAGGTCCTTTTCACTTAGTGCAAAGCCATCATTGGTTTCTGTCATGATTTTCATGCGTTCTTTTCCAACTTCCGATTTAGGGTCAGACAAAAGCACGCAAAAAGATTGTTTATCTCCTCTTCCTACCCTGCCCCTCAGCTGATGCAGCTGTGCAAGTCCAAACCGCTCGGCATCATAGATCACCATCATAGTCGCATTTGGAACATTAACACCCACCTCAACAACCGTTGTCGAAACAAGAACCTGAATTTCATTACGACTGAAAGCTTTCATAACACTTTCCTTTTCCTCCGGATGGAGCCTGCCATGCATAAGTCCGACATCATAACGGCCATGAAAATGATGCATCAATGTCGCATGTACATCTATAGCATTTTGAACATCCAATTTATCTGATTCCTCAATAAGAGGGCAGATCACATAAACTTGCTGACCTGCTGAAAGCTCTTTATCCATAAAACCAAGGACCCTGTCCAGCATTTCAGGTTTTGCCCAATAGGTTTCAATTGCTTTTCGTCCTGCCGGCATTTCATCTATGATGGATACATCCATTTCGCCAAAAACAGTAATGGCCAAAGTTCTTGGGATTGGCGTTGCAGTCATGAAAAGAACATCAGGATTTTCACCTTTTTCCCTGAGTATCCGCCGCTGCCCTACCCCGAACCTATGCTGTTCATCAGTAATAACAAGTCCCAATTTATTAAATTCTACTTCCTCCTGGATAAGTGCATGTGTGCCGATGAGAATATCAATCTCTCCATCCCTTAAATGCTGGAGAATGTCTTTTCTTCGCTTTCCTTTAACAGAGCTTGTCAGGAGTTCACACCGCAGACCAAACGGTTCAAGCATCGACTTTAAAGATTCTGCATGCTGCTCTGCCAGGATTTCGGTCGGTACCATTAATGCTCCCTGAAAACCTGCTGTCCTGCTGGCAAAGAGAGCAATCGCCGCCACTGCCGTTTTGCCGGAACCAACATCCCCCTGTAATAGTCTGTTCATCCGGTATGGGGATTTCAGATCAGACATAATCTCATTAACTACTCTTTTTTGCGCTCCCGTTAAATCAAATGGCAGTGAGTCAATAAACTCCATTAGTTTTGAAAGATCATAAGCCTGTGCAACCCCTTTTGACTGCTCTCTTTCAATCTTTCTTAGCGCCTGCATTTTTAATTGAAAATAGAAAAACTCCTCATAAACAAAACGCCGCCTTCCCTGCTTGAGTTCCTGTTCATCGGCAGGAAAATGAAGCGATCTTACAGCATCCCGCCTATTTAATAGTCTATATTGCAATAAATACTTTTCAGGCAGCGTTTCTGATATTTCATTCCCATGCTGCGAAAAAGCCAATTTAATAAATCGTCTGATGCCCTTGACCGAGACATTTCCTTTTACAGCATAAACCGGCTCAAAGTCCTTATTGCCAGAGGCATTTCCTATTTTAAGTTCACTGGCTGTAATTACCTGCCGGTGCTGGTCCCATTTCCCAGTCACTGTAACCGTTTCGTTTAATACAATTTTGTTCTTTAAATAAGGCTGATTGAACAGAATCACTTGGATAAGATACCGTCCTACAAGCACCCGAACAGTAAGCCTGGAGCGTTTCCTGCCGTAATAAGCAAGTGAAGGTTCACTGTGAACCTTTCCTTCAACTGTCACTCTTTCATCATGCTTTATTTCTGCCAGGTCCTTGAGCCTGTAATCTTCATATCTATAAGGAAAATATTCAAGCAAGTCTTTTACAGTGTAAATATTCATTTCAGCCAGTAATTCAGCTGATTCCTCACCAATACCTTTAACAGCTGTAACAGACTGGATCAAATTTGGATTCACATTTATTGAACGGCTGCCAATTGTTTTTTCTTTCAGGCAGTCCGCCATCCCTCCCTGCTCCGTTACTTTTATATACAGGCTAATGAAATGCCTTGCTCTATAACTAGCATATTGTATTTTAATAATGCAAGAAAGTAACCTTAAAGCAAATAACAACTCATGCTTTAAAGCATTATTAAAGGTCGAAAATGGACAAAAGCGAAGGCAGGGCCCTCGCTTTGTTTACTTGATACTGGTTATTCAATTGCGAAAATGAAAGAGTATAGAGGCTGTTTTCCATCATGAAGCTCAACCTCAATATCCTCATATTTATCTTCAATATAGCTGATAAGAGAGTCAACTTCCTCTTCTGCTGCATCTTCACCTTTTAAGATGGTCAGGATCTCAGAGTCTTCGTCGATCATTCCTTCCAGAAGATCTTTGGCAGCCTGTACTCTATCCTTGTGTTTCACAACAATTTTGCCGTCTGCAATCCCCATGAAATCATCTTTCTCGATTTCAAGGCCGTCGATGCTGGTATCACGGACAGCAAACGTGATTTGGCCAGTTTTTACATGCTGAAGAGCATCTGTCATGCCTTCTTCGTTTTCAGAAATCTCTGCACTTGGATTAAAGGCAAGAAGTGCAGCCATACCTTGAGGAACGGTTTTTGAAGGCACAACCACTGCTTCTTCTTCAGTCACTTCTGCAGCCTGCTGTGCAGCCATAATAATATTTTTATTGTTTGGCAAAATGATGACTTTTTTTGCATTTACTTCTTTGATGGCTTTTACAATATCTTCCGTACTCGGATTCATTGTCTGTCCACCTTCAATGACCACATGTGCACCGATGCTTCGGAATAGATCCGCAATGCCGCTGCCCATTGATACTGTCACAATTCCGTACTCCTGCTTTTCTTTAGGCTTAGCCTGAGCTGCCAAAGGTGTAGGAACGTCTTCGACTAAGTTAGTATGCTGCTGGCGCATGTTTTCAATCTTCATATTGATTAAACTGCCATAGCGCTGTCCGTATGTCAGGCAATCTCCCGGCTGTTCAGAGTGGATATGTACTTTTACTAGCTGCTCATCAGCAATCACTAGAAGTGAGTCGCCATATTGGCTTAAGTCCTGGCGGAATGTGTCTTCTGAGAAAGGATTAGCAGAAAGCTTTTCATCTTCGAATTTGACCATAAATTCAGTGCAATAACCAAACTCAATATCCTCAGTGTTCATAAAGCTGTGAATATTTTTATGGTGTTCTGCGCTAACCAGGTCATTCATCTTTGGAAGGGCCGCAGGTGTATCAGGGAGCTTTTCTCCCTTTAGCTCAGCAAGGAATCCTTCATATACAAAAACAAGACCCTGGCCGCCGCTGTCTACAACTCCTACTTCTTTTAAGACTGGAAGAAGATCTGGAGTTCGGTTTAGGGAAGCCCTTGCTTCTTTTAAAACTTCCTCCATAATCACGATGATATCATCTTCATGATTAGCAGCCTGAACCGCTTTCTTAGCGGAATCTTTTGCTACAGTAAGGATCGTTCCTTCAACCGGCTTCATCACAGCTTTATATGCCGTTTCCACACCAGAATTCAGGGCATCAGCAAATTCTTTTCCATTGATAGTAGCTTTGTGTTCAATCGCTTTTGAGAAGCCTCTGAACAGCTGGGAAAGGATTACCCCCGAGTTCCCTCGTGCTCCCATAAGCAAACCTTTAGAAAGAGCAGAGCCTACCTTTCCAATATGTTCCTGGATATTAGCTTTAACTTCCTTTGCTCCGGAAGTCATTGACAAATTCATGTTGGTTCCTGTGTCTCCATCAGGAACAGGGAAAACATTTAATGCATCCACTAATTTTGCATTAGCAGATAAATGGTTCGCTCCTTGTATGACCATTTCGGCAAAAAGCTTCCCATTTAAATCTTTTTTTGACACAAGTCTTTCCTCCTCACTACGGGTTCGTTACTCGAACTCCCTGAACGTAAATATTAACCGAGTCAGTGCTAAGCCCAACTGTTTTATCAAGGGTGTACTTTACTTTAGATTGCACATTGTGGGCAACCTCGGAAATTTTCGTTCCGTAACTTACAATGATATACATGTCGATATGTACTTCATCTTCTTCCTGGCGAACAATTACGCCACGGGTAAAATTCTCTTTTCGCAGTATATCTGTAAGGCCATCCTTAATTTGATTTTTTGAGGCCATTCCTACGATGCCGTAACAGTCAACTGCTGCTCCGCCTGCGATTGTTGCAATTACATCATTAGAGATATCAATTTGCCCGAAATTTGTTTTTAATTCGATGGACATTGTTCGTTCCCCCTTTGGAAATTGCTTTTCATAAAAGCTTATACAGACACTACCGCTTAACGATAGTGCTGGCTTTCCCTGAATTGCACCCTGGAGGCTAAGCCTTCCGGTATGAGTCAATTCACCTTTTTTTAGCTGGGCAGCGGTTTTTCTACCTTTAAAGCTTAAAGCATACCTTATAATATTTTACTATATGGGCTGTGATATTGAAAGTCATACTTCTCCTTCCCTATTATAGCTCATGTTCCCTCCCCCTATGTCAAGGGAATTTTCTTGAAAGCAAACTATTGCAATCAGAAGGGTTGTATGATAAATTATTAAAGTATCTTTTAATGTCGAAATCCGCACAGGGATTCCGCATTAATTCAGATGGATGAATCTGACTATTGCAGATGAAAGCATTGAAAAATAGTTTCAGCTTATGCTTTTAGTAAGGAGGGAAACATACATGCCACGCAAATGTGTAGTAACTGGTAAAAAAACAACTTCAGGTAACGCACGTTCTCACGCAATGAACGCTAACAAGCGCACTTGGGGTGCTAACCTTCAGAAGGTACGTATTCTTGTAGACGGTAAACCTAAACGTGTTTGGGTTTCTGCAAGAGCACTTAAATCAGGTAAAGTTGAGCGCGTGTAACATGCTCAGGGACATCCCTTTTGGATGTCCTTTTTATTTTCTTTTTTGACCCACTATCATTCTTCCTCATTTGCGCAAAAAATAAAGCACCCCGGTGAGGTGCCAAGTTTTGATGCTATTTTCTTTTTAATTTATGGGTGTCTACCCCTTTTTGAAGGTCCCTAACATGGCACGCACAATGCCCCCTAAAAATTTAGGAAGTTTGATTGTATAAAATCTCATTACTCGTGTCCCTCCTCACGATCTAACGCATCCATTCTGTCCTTAAACCGTCTTTACCATCTTATTCAAATAATGAAAGATGAGTACTCATGATTACAAAAAATGATCAGAAAGCAATTCACGCTAAGACTCTTATCCAGCTTTCCCGCATCTTGCAGGGAAACACCGGCCCGGCAATCAATCCTTGCTTCTTACAACCATTAATATGCCTTCAGTAAAAGAAAAAGTACCACAATCGTCAATAAGTTCATTACTGATACAAAGAGTAGAACCTGCAGGAACGGTCCGATCTGTCAGCGGATACTTGAAATTTCTCAGAGTGAGGCCTTTAATTTCCATAGTGACCGGAACAAACGAAATGTATTTTAAATTTGAATGCTGTTTAATGCTGTATTTACCTGGAGGCTTAATATAAATCTTATTAGATCTGTCAATAAGTTCGACAGGAACAAAGTCCTCCGCCAGTGCAGGTTTTATTAACAACTGAACATTTGCGAATAGGTGGTCAAGCCTGCCGCCTGTGGCACCAAACAAACGGACTTTTTCAGGTTTTTGGCAGAGTGCCCAATTCAGGGCAAGCTCCATGTCCGTTTCATCCTTCTCCGGCATGAACCTATTCAACTCTTTTACATGTTCCTCAATAAGCAAAAGCTCTTCATCCGACACCGAATCAAAATCACCAAATGCCATTTGCGGCTGAATGCCGCTTCGAATTAGAGTAAGCACCCCTCTGTCTACTCCAACCCAAATATCAGCTGTATTACTGAACGAATGCAGATCAGGCAGCAAGTCATCCGGGCCGCCGGCTAAAATATTGATAATCATTACACATTGCTCCATTCATTTATGTATCTTAAATGACAAAAAGCCAGCTGTTTTCCAGCTGGCTTCTTTTATTGTGAACCCTTTAAAGCAGCAATCGCCGCTGCTCTGTCATTCTGATTGTAAATTGCCGACCCGGCAACCAGCACATTGGCTCCAGCTTCAATGCACAATTGGGCTGTTTCTTCATTTACTCCGCCGTCCACTTCAATTTCAATGTTTAGGCCTTTTGCGTCAGCCATTTTTTTAACGGCCGCAATCTTCGGAAGAACGGATGGAATGAATTTCTGCCCCCCGAAACCGGGATTAACAGACATAAGCAATACCATATCGATATCCTCGATTACATGCTCTATCATGTTAACTGGTGTTGCCGGGTTAAGAACCACTCCTGCCTTGACGCCAAAAGATTTAATAAAATGAACCGTTCTGTGAAGATGCCTGCATGCTTCTGCATGAACAGTGATGTAATCGGCCCCCGCATTAGCAAATGCCTCAATGTAACTATCCGGATCTTCTATCATCAAATGAACGTCAAGGGGCAGCTTTGTTACAGGACGGATGGCATCCACAATTAATGGACCAATTGTAATATTCGGCACAAAATGGCCGTCCATTACATCAACGTGAATATAATCAGCGCCGCCGCGTTCAACATCTTTAATCTCTTCTCCCAATTTAGAAAAGTCTGCCGATAAAATAGAAGGTGCGATTTTTACCATGAATTAATACCTCGGCTTTCTATCTTTGATTTCCTGCAGAAAGGTTTTGTAGTGTTCATACCTGTAGGATGGAATTTCACCGTTTTCACAGGCGGCTTTTACAGCACATTTAGGCTCAGCCATGTGCAGGCATCCTCTAAATTTGCAAAGTTCACTTTTCTCCTGAATTTCAGGGAAGCAATAATTGAGATCCTCTTGTTCTATATCAGTGAATTCGAGGGAGCTGAATCCCGGGGTATCAGCTACAAGCCCTTTTCCAACCCCAATCAGCTCAACATGCCTGGTCGTATGCTTTCCCCTGCCCAAATGTGAAGAAATATCATCTGTTTTCAGTTCCAGGTCCGGTCTTAGAACGTTTAACAAAGAAGATTTCCCCACACCAGACTGTCCGGCAAAGACAGAGATCTCACCTTCCAGATAAGGCATCAGATCTTTAACGCCTTCTTCTGTTTCAGAGGAAGTCAGCAAAACATCATAGCCGGCATTGCGGTAATCAGATGCATATTGCTGAATTTCTCTATACTCATTTTCATTTGCCAGGTCAATTTTAGTAATGCAGATGAGCGGTTTAATATGATTGAATTCAACCAGCACCAGGAAACGATCTAAAAGAGAGGTGCTAAAGCCCGGTTCAACAGCTGAAAAGACAAGAATGGCCTGATCAACATTGGCAATGGGCGGACGAATCAGCTCATTTTTCCGTTCCTTTACTTCTAAGATGTATCCTTCTGTATTACTTTCTGCCTGAAACACTACTTCATCACCGACAAGCGGTGTAACCTTATTTTTCCTGAATACTCCGCGTCCGCGGCACTGAATGGTTTCATTTCCGCTTAATACATAATAAAACCCTGCTAGGGCTTTAATAATTTTGCCCTCAGGCATAGCAACACTCCTTGCTTATGATTCTTTATCCGGATAAGGTATTTCCTTTTCCTCAAAAACCTGGCCATCCCGCAGAACCTTATAAGAGGCACTCTGTCCTGGAGCGATTGTCAGATCAATTGGTATTACGACATCTTCATAGATCAGCTCTGTATGCATTGGTTCAGAACCTGTATTATTCAAATCCTTAATGATAATCTGAACTTCATTCGGCTCACCTTCTGCAGCAGGTTCATATGGAACGCTGATCTCAATATTTTCAGTCTTAGGAAGGAGTTCTTTTTTTCCTTTTGACAGAACCACCGTCACCTTCTGTCCCCTTGCCAGATTGGTGCCTGGTGCCGGGTCCTGTTTGATAACCAGCCCTTCAGGGACTTCCTCATGGTACTCTTCTTCCCCATATTCTACCTTTAATCCGGAGGATTCTTCGTACTCCTGAAGACCCTTTTCGTTATAGCCGCGTAAATCTTTTAATGCTATTGGTGCCGGTCCTTTGCTCACAGTAAAGATCAATTCGGTATCCTCTGGAACCACAAGGTCGCCTTCTGATATGTTTTGATCCAGAATGGTCCCAGCAGGCTCACTATCATTAGTTTCTTCGTTTTTTTCAATGCTTTTAAAATTTTTGCTATCAAGCAGGCGGACAACATCATCATATTGCCTGCCCTTATAATCTGCTAATTCAAATTTTTCCTTGCCTGAGCTTTCATATATATCAATTGAAGTTCCCTCTTTGACAGTCCGCCCTGCTTTTGGAACTGTTTTAACAACCAGGCCTTCTTCCACATCAGGATCATTGATCGGTTTTGTATCCCTAACCGTAAACCCCGCAGCAATCAGCTCTGCTACTGCATCTTCCACCTCTTTGCCGGATACATCGGGAATCTGGACATCCTTTGGCCCCATCAGATCGGGAAAAACGGTTAAGGCCAGGATCCCTGTCACAATCATAAATATAAAGACTGATACCAGGATTAGTGCCCATTTCTTTTTCTTCTTTTTTTCTTTCTTCTTTTCAGGGAGAGGCTTTGCCACAGGCTGGGTATCTCCCTTGGGATCCTTTGCATGCACAAGGGTTTCGTCCATATTTTGATATGAGCGGTCATCTGTAATTACAGGTATAGCTTTTGTAGCATCATCGTCAATCGGCACTATGAACTTTTTTTCATGCAGTCTTTCGGGATCAAGAGCTGTTCTGATATCTTCTTCCATTTCTTCAACGGTATCATACCTGTGAAAAGGATCTTTAGCAGTTGCTTTTAAAACGATATTTTCAACACTTTGAGGTATGGATGGATTCCACCTCTTCAGGGATGGCGTCTCCGATTGCAGATGTTTGAGTGCTATTGATACCGCAGATTCACCCGAGAAAGGAAGCCTGCCTGTCAAAAGCTCAAACATAACTATGCCAAGGGAATAGATATCAGACTTTCTGTTGGCCATTCCCCCTCTGGCCTGTTCAGGAGAAAGATAATGAACAGAGCCCAGCACTGAATTTGTCTGGGTTATGCTGGTAGCACTTAGTGCCATGGCAATTCCAAAATCAGTTATCTTTACATTACCATGCCTGTCTATCAAAATATTATGCGGTTTAATATCCCGGTGTATGATATGGTTTTGATGTGCATTAGATATGGCTGAGGTCAACTGCTTTAAAATTTCCAGGGCATCATCTATGCGAACAGGGCTGTTTTGCTGTATGTATTGCTTTAACGTTTGTCCATTTACATATTCCATCACAATATAATAGATTGAGTCTTCCTCGCCAACATCATAGATATTGACGATATTCGGGTGGGCTAAGCTTGTTGCAGACTGGGCTTCACGATGAAAACGGCGGATAAATTCTTCATCTTCGGCAAAGTCCATCCGAAGCACTTTCACGGCTACATCACGATCAAGAATCATATCATGGGCCAGGTAGACATTCGCCATGCCTCCTCCGCCGATCATATCAATAATTCTATAACGGCCGCTTAATCTTCTTCCCTTAATCATCCTTTATCATCCCGCTCTCATTGCTTTCATAATACTCAGCAATCACGAGCGTAATATTATCTTCGCCGCCATTATCATTGGCCTTATCAATCAGCACTGAAGCTTTGTCCTCCAGTGTACCTCCACTATTGAGGATTGCGCTCATTTCTGCCAAAGATACCTTGTTGGATAATCCATCAGAGCATAATAGTAATAAGTCGCCTTCTTCGAATGTAATTGTTTTAATATCTATCTCAACAGCTGCTTCCGTTCCCAATGCTCTCAGCAGCACATTTTTTCTTGGATGATGCTCGGCATCTTCTTTTGAAATCTGCCCTGACCTTACAAGTTCATTCACTAAGGAATGGTCTTCTGTCAGCTGCTGAAAACCTGATTCATTTAAAATATAACATCTGCTGTCGCCTATATTCGCAATAGTCGCAAAACGATCGGTGCATATGGCAGCAACAACAGTAGTGCCCATACCTTCACATTGTTCATTCACTTTGGAATGTTCATAAAGAATGGTGTTAACCTCTGCAATATGCTTCTGCAGCCACCCTTCAGCCTCATCGGCAGTCTGAAAGGCATCTGCCTGATCCCAGAATCCTTTTAAACTTGTTAAAGTCATTTCGCTAGCCACATCTCCAGCACGGTGGCCGCCCATGCCATCTGCTACGATGGCAAGGCGCTGACCGCTGCTGTTTATATAGATGCCGCCATTATCTTCATTATGCTGCCTGACTTTGCCTCTATCTGTCATGAAAACAGCTTTCATTCTGTCACCTCGTCTCCTCTTTTCGCTCCTTTGCACGAAGTTGTCCGCATGCTGCATCTATATCGTGACCGTGCTCCCTGCGAATGGTTACATTAATGCCATGATTCTTCAGTGTCTTTTCAAAAGCAAAAATCTGATCCTTAGGTGTTCTAACATAATCCCGTTCCGGTACATAGTTTACTGGTATTAGGTTAACATGACACTTAACATTCTTTATTAACTTTGCCAGCTCTTCAGCATGTTCCACCTGATCATTTACCCCTCCGAATAAGCCATATTCGAAGCTTACACGTCTGCCTGTCTTATTTATATAATACCTGATTGAATCCATAAGGTCCGGCAGCTTATATGCTTTATTTATAGGCATCAGGCGGCTCCTGATTTCGGTGTTTGGAGCATGTAGGGAAAGTGCGAAATTAATCTGCATATTTTCAGCTGCAAATTTATAAATTTTCGGGATGATTCCGCTTGTCGAAACAGTTATATGGCGTGCGCCGATATTCAGCCCTTTATCATGGTTGATAATTTTAAGGAATGAGAGCATGCTGTCATAATTATCAAAAGGTTCACCAATACCCATAATGACAACTGAGCTGACCCTTTCATTTGTTTCATCAAGTGCCTGTTGTACTTTTACGACCTGGGCAACGATTTCTCCTGCTTCAAGATTACGTTTTAATCCGCCTAATGTGGAGGCACAGAATGTACAGCCGATCCGGCAGCCCACCTGAGTGGTTACACATACTGAATTCCCATAGTCATGTCTCATCAGTACAGTTTCAATTGAATAGCCATCATGAAGTTCAAATAAAAATTTAATTGTTCCATCAGCAGACTCCTGCTGGATGATCGTTTTAAGGGTTGTCAGTGAATAATTTGCTGATAGCATATCCCGCAGCCCTTTTGACAGATTAGTCATATCCTCAAATGATGTGACCCTCTTTGTGTAAAGCCAATCAAATATTTGCTCAGCCCTGAAGGCTTTCTCATTATTTTCTTTTAGCCATTCCTTCAGCTCATGAAGCTGTAAAGTATAAATGGATGGTTTTTGTTCTGCTGTAATTTTCTCTGCTGCTTTTTGTTCCATTTATTGCACCTTCTTTCTCAGACAGGAAATATAAAACCCGTCCGAACCAATATCCTGCGGTAAAACCTGCAGTTCAAAGCCATCTATTAATGGAGCAATTGCATCAGGCATCCGCTCCTGAACAGATAGATCTCCCTCAAATTCCGCATTGTCCTTTAAAAACGCGTGAACAACATGCTGATTTTCTTCTTTGTCCACTGTACATGTACTATAAACAAGAATACCACCTTTTTTCAGTAAAGGTGAAACTGCATCCAATAAATTCCTTTGAATCTTATGGAGGTGATGTAAATCTTCCTCTTTTTTGGTGTATTTCATATCAGGCTTTCTTCTCATAACCCCAAGGCCCGAACATGGGGCATCCACTAAAATACGGTCAAAAGATTCTTTTTCATAATGCTCCTGGACTTTTCTGCTGTCAAGGGCATCTGCCTTAATATTTTTTAACCCCAGTCTATCGGCGTTATCATTTATCAGCCTAACTTTATGCTCATGAAGGTCCAGTGAAATGACCTGGCCGGTATTTTGCATTTTTTCTGCTATATGTGTCGTTTTTCCTCCCGGAGCTGCACAGGCATCCAGGATCTTCTCATCGGGATTTCCTCCAAGAGCATAAGCAGCAAGCATGGAGCTTTCATCCTGAATAGTAATAAGCCCTTCTTTAAACACACGGGAATTGGCCAGATTGCCCCTCATACATTTAATGGCAACTGGAATAAACGGACTTGGTTCCACTTCATATCCCTCTTCCTGAAGAAGTGACAGGCACTCCTTCCTTGATGCCTTTACCTCATTTACCCTTGCCGTCTGCAGTGGGGCAGTTAAGTTTATTTCACACATTCTCTTTGTTTCTTCATATCCCAGCTGATCGGTCCATCTTTTTACAAGCCATTCGGGATGGCTGGTCTCAATGGAGAGGCGCTTCACCCTGTCCTCAATTTGTTCGGGATCCGGCAGCCCCTTCCTCTGAATGTTTCTAAGCACACCGTTGACCATGCCGGAAATCCCTTTATGCCCTCTTCGTTTGGCTATTTCTACTGCCTCGTAAATTGCTGCCCGGTCAGGGATTTTATCAAGATAAACCATCTGATACAGCGTCAGCCTTAAGAGCTGATTTACCCAGCTTTCGATTTTTTTATTGCCTGCCAAAAAGGGCTTCAGGTAAAAATCGAGTGTCATCCGGCGCTGAAGGGTACCATATGTCAGTTCAGTAAGCAGCCCTATGTCCTTCTGGTCAATTTCATTCTTTTTTATGGCGTTATTCAGTAAAAGATTGCTGTAGGACTGATTTTTTTCTATAGCCTCAAGAAGCTCCATTGCCGTTTCTCTAACATTTTTCGTCTGTAGTTTTTTCATTCGATGTCTCCCAGACGGCTGCCGGCAGTCAGATTGGAACCTGCACCTCTTAAGAATTGTTCTGCAGGCATCTTTTTCTTTCCTGAAGGCTGCAGTTCAGTTATTTTAACCGCTGTATCGTTCCCTGAGGCCACAATTATTCCGTCTTCCTCAAGCCTGATGATGGTTCCCGGTTCTTGGCTTTTAACATAGTTGACTTTCTCTGAATACCATATTTTAACCACTTTGCCGTCAAAAGTTGTATAAGCAACCGGCCATGGATTTAACCCTCTAATGTGGTTATAGATTTCCTCTCCGGTTTTGCTCCAGTCGATTTTTTCCTGTTCTCTTTTAATGTTATAGGCAAACGTGGCTTCTTCTTCATTTTGCTTAATGGGATTCAGTTCGCCATTCAGCAGTTTCGGCAGTGTTTCAGACAGCAGCTTGGATCCTGCCTCGCTAAGTTTATCGTGAAGAGTGCCCACTGTATCTGTTTCAGTAATCGGCACCTCAACTTGTGTTAATATATCGCCTGCATCCAGCTTTTCAGCCATATACATAATGGTGATCCCTGTTTTTTCTTTCCCCTGCAAAATGGAGTAGTGAATGGGTGCACCGCCGCGCAATTCCGGAAGCAATGATGCATGAACATTTATACAGCCATACTTAGGCGCATCCAGAAGCTCCTTAGGCAAAATTTGCCCAAACGCTGCCGTGACAACAAGGTCTGGCTTAAGAGCAAGAACTTTCTCCAATTCATCAGGCTGGCGGATTTTTTCAGGCTGAAACACAGGGATGCCTTGTTTTTCAGCTTCGACTTTTACAGGAGGGGGAGTAAGAACTTTTTTCCTTCCAACCGGCCTGTCAGGCTGGGTAACCACTCCGATCACTTCATATCCGTCGTCCATTATTTGCTTTAGTACGGGCACTGAAAAATCGGGTGTGCCCATAAAAACGATCTTTGTCATTCAGCTTCCAATCCTTCCAACTCTTCTTCATTCAAGTATCTTATTACTTTTGAGGTAAATAGCACCCCTTGCAAATGATCAATTTCATGGAGGATCGCTCTTGCGAGGAAACCCTCAGCCTCCAGGGTGAAAAATTTTCCTTTGCGGTCCTGCGCCTTTATTTTGACATATTCAGGTCTTGTAACTTCTCCATATAACCCAGGAAAACTCAAGCATCCCTCAGGGCCTGTCTGCTCCCCATCCGTATCAAAAATTTCCGGATTGATCATTTCAATTGTTCCAAACTCATCATCTATATCAACAATGGCAATTTGCAGCTTTTGCCCAATTTGCGGAGCAGCAAGCCCGACACCATCGAATTCCAGCATCGTATCATACATATCATTTAACAATTTGCCAAGCTTCTTATCAAAGACTTTAACTGGTTCGCATTCTGCCTCCAGAATTTCAGCTGGATAAGTAACAATTTTTTTTACCGCCAAAACATTTCCTCCGTTTTTATCTATTTTCAACCAATCTGGGTTTATTCATAACCAGAAAAGCAGAAGCGCCTTTTGCAATCCTTCTAAAGCTGACTCTTTTAGAAACTACATTAAAATATATGGATTCAGGTCAATTGAGACAGTTAAGCCCCCTGAAGCAATTTCCTGCTGGTAATTATCCAAAATTTTTTTTAGCGTCTGGCCAAGTTCCGGTTCCCGCTTGTATTTTATCAGACATTGATACCGATATCTATTATTGATACGAGGTATCGGGGAGGCAACCGGACCCAGAACGATACTCTCTGCTGATAATTTTGACTGAATGTACTGCGTGATCTTTTCTGTAACAGAAACAGACTTCATTAATTCTTCGTGACTGACTGTGACAAGGGAGATATAAAAGAAAGGAGGATATCTATGAATTTTTCGGACCATCATTTCTCTGTCGTAAAATTTATCGTAATCCTGCTCCCCCGCCAGCTCAATACTATAATGTTCAGGTGTGTAGGTCTGAATGATTACCTCACCCTCTAATTCATGCCTCCCAGCTCGCCCGCTTACCTGTGTCAGCAGCTGAAACGTTTTCTCTGACGAGCGGAAATCAGGCAAGTGCAGCATAGTGTCTGCCGAGAGTACGCCCACTAAAGTAATATTTGGGAAATCAAGGCCTTTAGCAATCATCTGGGTCCCAAGAAGAATATCTGCATGTCCTTCCTGGAATTGATCGAGGAGCTTTTCATGTGCACCCTTCCTGCTGGTGGTGTCGACATCCATCCGTATTACCTTTGCTTCCGGCAGAATCTTTGCCAATTCCTCTTCCACTTTCTGCGTACCGGTCCCAAAATAGCGGATATGCTCACTTTCACATTCCGGGCATGCATTTGGAACCGATGCCTCATATCCGCAATAATGGCATTTCATCTGCTGGTTATAACGATGATACGTCAAGGAAATATCACAATGCGGACAATTAATAACATATCCGCAGTCCCTGCACATAACAAATGAGGAGTGCCCTCTTTTATTTAAAAATAATACAATTTGCTCTTTTTTCCCAAGACGGTCTTTTATTTTTTCAAGGAGCTTCCTTGAGAACATGGACCGGTTTCCATCTCGCAGTTCTTCCCGCATATCAATGATATCAACGGCAGGGAGAGCCTGATTGTTCATTCTGTTTTCGAGAGTGAGAAGATGGTAAACACCTTTTTGTGCCCGTGCGAAAGATTCCAATGAGGGAGTTGCACTACCAAGCACTACAGGACATTTATGATTTTCCGCTCTTTTGATGGCAACGTCCCTTGCATGATATCTTGGGTTCTCTTCCTGCTTATAGCTGGTTTCATGCTCTTCATCAATTATAATAATTCCGAGGTTTTCAAATGGGGCAAAGATCGCCGAACGGGCTCCGACAACAACCTTGACTTCCTTCCGCTGAATCTTTCTCCATTCATCATATTTTTCTCCTGCTGACAGGCCGCTGTGCATAACCGCAACCTGATCGCCAAACCTTCCTTTAAAGCGTTTGACCATCTGCGGAGTTAAAGAAATCTCAGGAACAAGCACAATGGCTTCTTTGTCATCCTCAAGCACCCGCTGGATGGATTGCAGATAAACCTCCGTTTTCCCGCTTCCTGTGACTCCATAGAGCAAAAAGGTTTCATGCCTGTTATCTTCAATAGAATCAAGGATGGGGATAATGGCATTTCTTTGTCCAACAGTCAAAGCGAGCGGTTCCGTTCTTTCGAATTCACGGTCTCCAAAAGGATTGCGGTAAATTTCCACGTCCTTCTGGCCAAGCAGCCTTTTTTGCAAAAGCCCTTTTAATGTGGAAGAAGTGATTCCAAGCAAGGAAAATAACTCTTTCTGATCGACCGGTCCTTCCTCCTTTAGAAAATACTCCAGTACTTCCTTTTGCTTAGTTGCATTGCCTGGAAGGTTTTGAAGGTAATCAACAATCTTTTCAGGGGGGGCGGCCGCAAACACCTGCTTGACTTTTTTCTTTTTCACCCGTTCTTTTACCTGGTAAATAATATCGATATTTCCTTTGGATGCTTCCTTCTGAAGAAGCGGCAAAGCACCGTCCTTTACAGCATCATCCCAGGTAATTTCCTCAGCATTATGAAAGAGTGTGCATACTTTTTCAGGGAGCAGCTTACGATCTGCATTTACCGCAATAACAAGCTTTTTTTCATATTTTGCCTTCAATGCTGCAGGCAGCATTGCCTGAAAAGCTGAAATTTTGTAGCATAATGTTTTTTCTGTAAGCCAATCACCAAGATTCAAAAGCTCCTGATTAAGAACTGGATTTAGATCCATCGGCTCTAAAATGGATTTTACCTGTTGAAAATCCGATTCTTCTTTTAATCCTGTAACAAACCCCTGTATTTTCCTCGGCCCAAATGGAACAACCACCCTCATGCCGGGGAAAATGACACCTTTCAGATGAGAGGGTATTTTATAGTCAAACGCCCGGTCAGTCTGTTTGGCAGGAACATCGACAATTACACTGGCTATGTTCATTCATGCTCATCCTTTAGAAGCTTCGTTGCTTCTTCAAGAATTTTTACAGCCACATCTTTTTTAGACATTAGCGGAAGTTTTTCCGACGACCCATCCTTTTTAAAAAGTGTGACAATATTAGTGTCAGTTCCAAAGCCGGCACCTTCAGCAGTTACATTATTGGCAACAATCATATCGGCGTTTTTCTTCATTAGCTTGCCCTTTGCATACTCTTCGACCTGTTCAGTTTCAGCCGCAAATCCTATTAGGATTTGCTTCTCCTTTTTTTGTCCCAGCTCGAACAATATATCCTTTGTTCTTTCAAGCTCTAATACTTCATCGCCGGGCTGTTTCTTCATTTTTTGCGCAGAAGCCACCTTTGGGCGATAATCGGAGACTGCAGCTGTCTTGATGACAACATCGGCATTAACAAATTCATTTAATGCAGCTTTATACATTTCTTCAGCAGATTCCACCTTTATCAGTTTTAATCCTGCAGGCGCATTAATCGAAACCGGGCCGGATATCAATATAACTTCAGCCCCTGCAGAGACGGCAGCTTCCGCAATTGCATAGCCCATTTTCCCTGTAGAATGGTTCGTTATATAACGTACAGGATCAATTTTCTCCCTGGTTGGACCCGCAGTAATGACCACTTTTCGATCAGTAAGCTCCAATCTGGAAGGCTTGAAAAATTCACTGATCGTTTCTGTAATTTTCTCAGGCTCTTCAAGCCTGCCTTTTCCAACATAACCGCATGCAAGATACCCTTCTGAAGGCTCTATGAATCTACAGCCAAAACCATATAAGGTTTCAATGTTTTTTTGAACAGCGGGATGGCTGTACATATGCACATTCATTGCAGGTGCAATCCAAATCGGTGATGATGCAGCCAAAAGGGTTGTAGTTATCATATTGTCTGCAATTCCATTTGCAAGCTTCCCGATCACATTTGCTGTAGCGGGAGCAACAAGAATTAAATCTGCCCAATCAGCCAGGTCGATGTGAGCAATAACCTTAGAATCTTTTTCTTCAAAAGTGTCTGTGTAAACATCATGTCTTGAAAGGGCCTGAAAAGTTAATGGTGCAACAAAGTTAACAGCCGATTCACTTAGGATCACTTTCACCAACGCTCCTGCCTGTGTCAGTTTGCTTGTTAAGGCTGCAGCTTTATAAACAGCAATTCCTCCAGTTACACATAATAATATCTTCTTTCCAGTCAGCATTATAGGACCCCACCAATCTCAAAAATAATTCTTCTCTATGAAAAACGGCCTGGCTATCTATTTATATATAGCCTGGCCATTAATGGCAAATTGCTTTCATGATAGTTTTATTATGCAAGAAGAGCAGTGAATTTTCATCTAATAAAACCTAAAACAAAAATAACAACCTTTTTAAAGGTTGTTCAGACTGTCGACAAACTCGATGAAAATCGTACTTGTCGGGAGTCTTTTTTGATTTAAAATAGAAGTAATACAATGCTTGAGGTGATTAATATGCTTTCTAAACATAATCCAATTCAACGGGATCAAATTGAAATGATTGCACTAGACGAACTTGTACCAGCGGATCATTTGGTTCGCAAAATTGAGGCAGCGATTGATTTCTCATTCATCTATGACTTGGTAAAAGATATGTATTCAGAAGTAGGGC
>NZ_JAMBOJ010000010.1 GCF_023715565.1 Cytobacillus firmus
TTTATGATGAGCACTTTGACTGTTACATTTGCCCAGCTGGTGAGATTTTAAAATATACTACGACTACCAAGGAAGGGTATCGTCAATATAAATCAGATCCGCGAATTTGTGCTGGATGCCCATTCTTGCCTCAATGCACACAGAGTCAAGCGCACCAAAAACTAATTCAACGTCATGTGTGGGAGGAACATGTGGAAGAGGCAGATCACCTTCGTCACCATCAAGACGTCAAACCGATCTATGAGAAGCGCAAAGAAACAATTGAACGTGTATTTGCAGATGCAAAAGAAAAGCATGGCATGCGTTGGACAACCCTAAGGGGACTTAAAAAATTGTCCATGCAGGCGATGCTTACTTTCGCTGCCATGAATTTGAAAAAAATGGCCAACTGGACTTGGCAAGGTCCAGAAATGGCCTAGAAGATGACCTCGGAGAGGTCTATCATCATCTGAAAATGCTTCAAAGCCAATAAAATTCAAAAAAGAGGTCCGGAATGAGACTATTCCGAACCCCTTTTGTCTACAAACTGAGAGAGAGGATATCCTCTCTCATGCAGACTGAAAATGAATTTTTCTGATAAAAAAATAAATGACGGAATGTCCGGCTCCTATTATCAGGAGAAGAATTGGGATGCTTTTTTCCTCCTGAAAAAAAGTTACCGCAGCTAAAAAACCTAAAATCGATACTATACGGCCCGCATTTAAAAAGATTTCCCTGACGACAATATACTCAATTCTCATCTCGGCAGCCTTCCATCCTCTTCCAATGACATCATAGGTTAATGAGATATAAGGCACAAGCAGGAGAGGATAAGCTACAGCAATCGCAGCAGCATACATCAGCAGTTTTGGATAGGTGACATCAGAAACGATAAAAAATATGGATACATACAGTACCAATCCGCCGATCAGTATGGCTCTTTTCCGATACTCCTTTTTTAAAAGTCTTGACACAAGATAATACCCTAAAAAAGATATACTTGAGTTGACCAAACCGTATGTACCAAGAGCCAGTTCACTGCCAGTTGAAATAAATACATAAACTGATATGACAAAAATAAAGGTTCCTTCTCTGAGCCCCTGAAAAAAGTGGGCATTGGTAATCATGCGCCAATTCAGGCTGTTTTTTCGTTCTGCAAGGATCCTTCCAAATAAATACCTTCCATCGGCCGGCCGCCTTTTAAGAAAAAAGCTTAAAAAAACTGCTATTGAAAAAAGAGTCAGGGAGATTCCGAAAATAACGGAATAACCGGTGAACTTTTCCATCCTTGAAATAATGAAACCCGCTGCTATTGGTCCAATCATACCCCCAACGGATGTTAGTATTCCAAGGAAGCCATTAAAGAAATCCCGATTCTCCGGCTCAGTTATTTCAAAAGTGAGTACATTGAAAGCAAGCCAGTAGAACCCGTACCCTACTCCCAACAGAGCCCCAAGAAGCAATAAGAAATTCGAGGCATTTGTTCCTATAAACAGTACGGTCAGATAAAAAAGGGCTAAAAAAATCACACCGATTCTCAGTACAATGACACGATCAATCTTCTTCGCCCATCTCCCCGCCAAAATAAAAGTCAAAGGCTGCAGAACAACAATGGCCAGGTTATACAAAGCCAGATCACTGAACTCACCAGACTGCTTCCAGAGATAGATATTAACAAACGTGTTTGAAAGGGCAGCACTCAAAGAATAGAGTCCGCCAATAAATAATAGCAATGTTAAATCTTTTGTTAAATCGACATCACCGATCAGTTTTTTAAATTTGCTCATAAAAAAACTCCCCTTTGGTTCTAAGGGTAGTCTCCTACAAAGCCAGTGCGGTTATGCAATAATTTAGAAATTTGCACAAGAAAAACACGGCAGATATAATCTGCCGTGCTGTTTGTTTTATTATTTTGCAGCGCTGTAACGCTTAGTTACCTCGTCCCAGTTAACAACATTCCAGAAAGAATTGATGTATTCTGGACGACGGTTTTGGTATTTTAAGTAGTAAGCATGCTCCCAAACGTCAAGACCAAGGATTGGAGTCTTACCTTCCATTAATGGTGAATCCTGATTAGGTGTGCTTGTTACTTCAAGTTCACCATTGTTTACTACAAGCCAAGCCCAGCCTGAACCAAAGCGAGTTGTAGCTGCCTTAGCGAACTCTTCTTTAAAGCTGTCATAGCTTCCGAATTTACTGCTGATGGCATCTGCTAATTCACCTGTTGGCTCTCCTCCTCCATTTGGAGAAATGATCTGCCAGAAAAGAGAATGGTTTGCATGACCGCCACCGTTGTTGCGTACAGCAGTACGGGCAGCTTCAGGAACAGCATCCAGGTTGGATACCACTTCTTCAACAGTTTTAGAAAGAAGCTCTTCGTTTCCTTCTAAAGCGTTGTTAAGGTTTGTTACATAAGTATTGTGATGCTTCGTATGGTGGATATTCATCGTTTCTTTGTCGATGTTTGGCTCCAATGCATCGTAGGCGTAAGGTAATTGCGGTAATTCGAATGCCATAATAAAATTCCTCCCTATGTATCTGTTTTGGTCAGCCCCTGAAACAATTCAATCATTTATAAAATTCAGATTTTAAAATGTTTCTAAGGTCTTTAGATTAAGATTACCAAAGTTGGATTTTTGTTTCAAACAAAATGCTTTGCTACATATATACATTATCCAAATTAGGACTTTTTAATCCGCAGAAGCTTGCTTATTTATAGAACCACAAAAAGAAAATAAATAATCATAACACCCTGGATTACCGCTTTTGCTGCAGCACTGCTGACAAATCCGATTACAGATCCAAATCCAATCTTTAAGGCATCATTAAAGTTTGTCCTATTAACTGCAAGTTCAGCAATAACCGCTCCGAGAAATGGGCCAATCAGGATTCCTAGTACAGGTATGACAAATGGGCCAGCTAAAAGGCCAATTGTACTTCCCCATACACCAGCTTTAGAACCGCCATATTTTTTCACGCCAATCATATTGGCTACGTAATCAGCTCCAAACAGCAGAAGAACAAACAGCCCTTGAATCGTCCAAAATAGCCAGTTAAACGGTTCAAAAGAAAATAGAAATCCATAAAGGATAAAACCGCCCAGCAAAAACAGCACACTTGGTATAATTGGAAAAACCAGACCCGCAAAAGCAATAATAAACAACAGAATAATCAGTGTCCAATAAACTATCTCCAATATCAGCACCTCTTTATTAAAATAAATCAGTGGGGGGTGTTCCTTATCCCCAACGGGCAGTTTTCCCCGTTTATCCTCCTGGATTTCTCTGAGTCTTGTAACGGGGGTCTTGCAGCCCGTTAGACCTCGATAAAATAAGCAAGGGAATTCCCTTGCTTATTTTACCACTTATTCTTCCCCTAAAACAGCCTCGGCAATATTCACAGCGTGATCACCCATACGCTCCAGGTTGCTGACAATGTCAACATACACAATGCCGGCCTGTCCAGTGCAAGTTCCTTCATTCAATCGAAGGATGTGCTGTTTGCGGAGCTTTCTTTCCATCTTGTCAATCTCTTCTTCTTTTTTTACAACATGTTCTGCAGCAATTTTATCATTATGATCAAGTGCCTGCATGGCTTCTTTCACGGTGGAAATGGTTAATTTGAACATTTGTTCCAGATCGGCCATGGCTGAATCAGTAATGGACACTTTATTTGCCTGTTTATAATCAATAAGCTCTATTACATTTTCGAAATGATCACCGATACGCTCAATATCTCTTACCGTATCCATCAGCATTGTGTGCTCGGCAGATTCATGTGCTGAAAGTGAACTTGTAGAGAGCTTGATCAAATAATCTGTAATTTTACGGTCAAGGTTATTGATCGCATCTTCTAATTGATATGCGGTATCAGAATGTTTTTGATTGCCTGTTTTTAAATACTGAACCGTTTCTTCAAGTCCGCGTACAGAGAATGCTCCCATTCGGAGGACTTCTTCTTTTGCCTGTCCAAGTGCAATCGATGGGGACTGTTCAATAAACATAGGATCCAAATGCTTTGCTTTATAATCTGTAACCGCATCTTCACCCGGAATAAGCTTTGTCACAATCCATGCCAGGACAGCTACAAATGGAAGCTGAATAATAGTATTAGATGTATTAAAAATTCCATGTGCAAAAGCAATTGTCATTTCAGGATTCAGACCCACTTTATCCTGAAGTGTTTCAACCAGGATTGTAAATGGCTGTAATAAAATCAAGAAAATAGTTGTACCGATTAAATTAAACAGTACATGTACAGCGGCAGCTCTTCTTGCAGCAACAGACGCTCCAATAGCAGCTAAAACAGCTGTAATGGTTGTACCAATATTATCTCCAAACAGAACCGGCAGTGCAGCATCCAGATTGATCAGTTCTTCAGAAAACAGGCCCTGAAGAATACCGATTGTTGCACTCGAGCTCTGAACGATTAAAGTAAATACTGTTCCTACAACAACACCCAGAACTGGATTCGAACTCATGCTGACGGTCAAGTCATGGAAGGATTCCAATGTACGAAGAGGTTTCATTCCTCCACTCATTAATTCCAGCCCATAGAATAATGCACCAAAGCCAAAAACAATTTGCCCAATATTGTTGATTTTCTGTTTTTTAAAGAAAAATAATAATACAGATCCCACTGCAATGATTGGCAAAGCGTATTCACCAACATTTATTCCAATGATGAAGGCAGTAATAGTGGTCCCTATATTTGCCCCCATAATTACCCCGATTGCCTGGCGCAGCGTCATGAATCCTGCTGATACCAATCCTACAGTAATAACTGTGGTTGCTGAACTGCTTTGAATCAGCATCGTTACGAGCATCCCAGCAAAAACACCCATGATTGGATTTGTAGTAAAACGATCTAGTAAATCCCTCAACCGATCCCCGGCTGATTTTTGGAGCCCATCACCCATGAACTTGATTCCATAAAGAAAGATACCAAGCCCTCCAAGAAATTCGAAAAGCATTTGCTGAACATTAAGTTCCACAATTATTCAACCCCTAGTATTTTATTCGACATGTTTCATCAAACCCCATACAATTATTAATGATACTCATGCAAAAAGTAAATATAATAAGAGCCGAATTTACAATACCTTAACATTCCCCACTAATATTACAGTCTCGTTACAATCAGCAAAATCTATTGCTTTTATACTAATAAAGTGTACCACTTGTAACATCTTGGTATTTGGCTAAAATAAGAATGTGAATCTCAAAAAGGATGTGTGCAAATGAATATTTTTGTTCAGTTTTATAAGAGCTTATTTTCTCCTAAAGATATATCTTTATTTCGTCAACAGGGAATAGGCAAGACTATTTTGTATGTTTTTTTCCTTACCCTTCTGTCAGTTTTGCCGACAGTATATTATTCCGGGACAGGAATCATTAATGCAATAAAGGCCATTGATGAAACCATTGACAATCAATTACCCCAGTTTGAAATAATAGATGGACAGCTTCACACAGATGAAAAAGCCCCCCTCACCATCAGCAGGAACGACTTTACAATCATTGTTGATTCAACAGGTGCAGTTGACCCTTCAGTTCTAACCGAAAGCGGTAATACGATTGCTTTATTAACAAATGAAATCTATATACGTGCAGAAGGACAGGAACAGACATATCCTTACTCGATGCTGTCGGGCGGCACAATTTCCAAAAGTGATCTTTCCGAGTTCCTTGCTTCTGCAGAATCACTTATGCCGATTATTATTCCCTTAATAGGGATTGTCATTTACATTTTTGCAGCGGGCATTCGATTTATTGAGATATCCCTGCTGGCACTGGCAGGCCTTCTAATTAAAAAAACTCTTTCGAAAAAATTGGAATACCGTCAGTTATGGCGTATGTCTGCCTACAGCATTACTTTGCCGACCATATTCTTTGCTATTATGTCAGCCCTGCAAACCACCGTGCAAAACGGGGCTATTATTAACTGGCTTGTTTCCCTTATTATCCTTCTGCTGGCAATTAAGGAAGTTCCTGCTCATAACCCCAAATAAAACGTGCACACTGCACGTTTTTTTATTTGGGCTTAAAATAAATCTCTTGTGTCTGCAGAATAATAAAATGAGTGGTCTAAGCACAATAGGACAAGCATAGATATTGGGTAAACATGCTATTTGCAGGAGGTTTGTCCGATATGAAGAAAATTGCGGGAGTATTGCTTTCAGTCCTTGTAGTTTACGTAATCTTTTATGACCTGAATCATGGTACACTCCCATCTGGGCAAAACCCGCCTATAGAGGCCAGCACAATTCCATCTGCAGAAACAGCAACTGGCTTTTTTGAGAAAAAAGCCAATCCGGGAGAGACAGTTCTTTCCATAATTGAACTAAACCTTGATGGGCCAATTCCTGTTGGCATAGACCAGGTTGTATCTGACTTCTCGGAATTGAACAATGGAATGAAGCCAGAAGAAATAAAATCAGGTGAAACCTATAAATTCCCAAAATATAGTCAAGACAACTAATCATCATTCTTGTCAACATCAGCGGTTCATTGATACAATAGAATGGACCTTCTCTAACAGCGTACTATTCAGCTGTTATATGAATAGATAAAAAGGAGCGAATCTCCATTGAGTGAAATTATACATCGCACGAAAACAAGGCCTGTCAAAGTTGGGCCTTTAACAATTGGCGGAAGCAATGAGCTGTTCATCCAGAGTATGACCACAACAAAAACACATGATGTTGAAGCAACTGTAGCCGAAATTAAAAGGCTGGAAGAATCTGGCTGTCAGATTGTACGTGTTGCTTGCCCTGATGAAAGAGCTGCAAATGCCATAGCAGATATAAAAAGACAAATTAATATACCGCTTGTTGTTGATATCCACTTTGATTACAAGCTGGCCCTAAAGGCTATCGAGGGCGGAGCAGATAAAATCCGCATAAACCCTGGCAATATCGGCAAACGAGAAAAGGTGGAAGCAGTCGTCAAGGCAGCCAAAGCAAAAGGGATACCTATCCGGATTGGGGTAAATGCCGGTTCACTTGAGAAAAGAATTCTTGAAAAATACGGATACCCTACAGCAGATGGCATGGTTGAAAGCGCCCTTCATCATATCAAAATCTTAGAAGACCTTGATTTCTATGACATCATCGTTTCTATGAAGGCTTCAGATGTGAACTTGGCCATTGAAGCATATGAGAAAGCTTCACAAGCTTTTGATTACCCTCTTCATTTAGGTATAACAGAATCAGGCACACTTTTTGCCGGTACTGTGAAAAGCGCCGCCGGACTCGGGGCAATCTTAAGCAAAGGCATTGGAAATACATTAAGAATTTCATTGAGCGCAGACCCGGTTGAAGAAGTCAAGGTTGCCCGGGAACTTCTTAAAGTGTTTGGCTTATCCTCCAATGCTGCCACACTGATCTCCTGTCCAACATGCGGACGGATTGAGATTGATTTAATCAGCATTGCTAATGAAGTGGAAGAATATATTCAAAAAATTAAAGCGCCCATTAAGGTTGCTGTATTGGGCTGTGCGGTTAACGGACCTGGTGAAGCCAGGGAAGCTGATATCGGCATTGCCGGTGCCCGCGGAGAAGGCCTTCTGTTCCGCAAAGGCCAGATTGTAAGGAAGGTTCCGGAAGAAACGATGGTCGAGGAACTAAAGATCGAAATCGACAAAATCGCTGAAGAATATTTTGCAAAACAGGAAGAAGAAAAAGCACATGCTGAAAGCCTGCATCCATAGAAAAAACCACAATAAATTAAACAGAAAAGCCTGGAACCAAATTAAATTTGGAAACCAGGCTTTTTCTTATTTTCTAAAAAAACGGCAGTATAAACATACCGACAATAATGGAAATCGCTCCTATAGCAATCGCCCAGCCTCCAAGGCTTTCTGAACCCCTTCTCCTTGCGATGAAACCAAGGACAATTCCAGTTGCTCCAAAAAGAACCGGCAGCACAAACAAAGATAATATGGAAAGTGCCAGGGCTGCATAACCGACTCCTCTGCCTTCTGCAGCGGTTTCAGTCTCATCATCCCTGTCCAATGATCTATTGTAGACACCTGGCGCTGCTATTTCTGCAGAGGCTTCCTCTGAATAATCTGCTTCACCAATTCGCTCACTGTATCGGAGGTCATATTCTTCATTGGTGCGATCTTGGTCTGCCATAATAATCCCTCTCTTTCTTTGCGGAGTTCCTAAAGAGTTATTACTTAATGGAGCATTTATAGTGTTTGCGATAAAAGACTTTTTAAAGATGTAAATGTTTAACTGTCAAATCTGGCCATCAGCACTCTTTTGAAAGGCCATGACTTTTGTTAAGATAAGGGATATATCCATTAAAGGAGATTATTAAAATGAAGAAGCGCTTTGGCATCGATATAGATGGAACCGTTACAAGCCCTGAAGCCATGGTTCCGTATTTAAATGAAGCATTTAATTTAAATATTACTTTAAATGATATTAAGCAATATGATTTAACACCTTTAGTGACAATCTCAGAAGAACAATTTGCACATTGGTTTTATGAAAATGAGCCCATTATCTACAAAGAATCCCCCCTGGCGAAAGGCGCGAAAGACGTTCTGACCAAATGGAAACGGGAGCATGAATTGTATTTTATAAGTGCCAGGGGTTCTCACCTGCAGCAAGTCACAGAGGAATGGTTTTTAGAGAACGCTTTGGAGTTTGATCATATCGAACTAATTGGAAACCATGATAAAATTGAAGCTGCCAAAAAGTATGAGGTGGATATCTTTTTTGAAGACAAGCATGATAACGCGGTCATGATCCATGAGGCTTGCGGAATTCCTGTCATTTTATTTGATACGCCTTATAATCAGGACCCCCTTCCCAATGGCGTTATTAGAGTTAAAAACTGGAAGGAAGCCAACGCATGGACAGAAGAATGGCTGCTGCAACAAAGAAGCATGGAGAAATAGCTCCATGCTTCTTTGTTTGTTCCAGTATTAAAAACACTCCGGGCATTTCCCATATATTTCAAACTTATGTCCTGATACATCATATCCCTTTAGATTTTCCTGCACTTGTTTCATAGGACAAACTTCAATTTCTTTCGTCTTTCCGCAATCCAGGCAAATAAAATGATGATGATGATGATCATGAGAGCACGTAAAGCGGAAGTGTTTTTCGCCTGACAGCTCTGTCATTTCAAAAATACCCAGTTCCACAAATAACGATAAATTTCTGTAAATGGTATCAAAACTAAGTCCAGGGTAATTATCTTTCATTTTTTCGAGAACCTCTTTAGCCGTTATATATTTATTACTGTCGGCAAACAGCTGAAGCATCTCTTCCCTTTTCCCCGTATGCTTATAGCCTTTATCCTTTAAAAGCTGCATGGCTTCATCAACATTCATTCTTTCCACCTCTTTTTTGCTCTTAAATCATTCAGGATAGAAGTAACTACATTTATCGCAGGCTAACGGACAGTAAGACCCCCACTTCAAGACTCAGAGGAACCAAAGGAGGATAAGCGGGGGGGGCTTACTACTCGTAAAAGCCGATTGGTTCAACTAACAATCAGTGGGGGATAAGGAACCCTCCCACTGATTGAAGTTTCACTTTATGCCGGCCTCATGCCCGCAATTTTTTTCAGCAATATTGTTACAATCAGTATTAATACGGCAATCATGACGATAGTTCCGCCCGGCGCCAAATCAATATAATAGGAAATAGTCAATCCGCCTAAAACGGATATTTCACCAAAAAGCATAGACAGGAAAATGGTCTGCTTGAACCCCTTTGCAATTCTGATGCTCGCAGCAACCGGCAATGTCATAAGGGAAGAAACTAATAAAATCCCCACTATCCTCATGGATGCAGCTATAACAAGGGCCACCATCACAATAAATATAAAGTGGACACTTTTGGCAGCAATTCCGGATGCCTTGGCATGCTCTTCATCAAATGACAGCAAGAACAACTCTTTATAGAGCAGGACTACAAGTGCAATGACAAGCACGCTGATAATTAAGATAGTCCATAAATCAAGCCGGCTGACTGCACTGACACTGCCAAACAGATAACTGAATAAATCTGTATTAAATCCGTCAGCAAGTGAAATGAATATGACACCAAGTCCAATACCGCCCGATAGAATAATGGGAATAGCCAGCTCCTGATAGTGCTTATAAACAGCTCTCAGTTTTTCAATAAACAGCGATCCAGCTACCGAAAAAGCCATCCCCATATACAAAGGATTCAAACCGCTAAGACCGACAAACTTCTTTTCAAGAAGCAGGCTTGCAGCGATCCCTGCAAGTGTGACATGGCTTAAAGCATCGGCAATTAAAGATAGCCTTCTCACAACTATAAACACACCAAGAAGAGGAGCAATAATCCCGATGATCATTCCAGTAAAAAAAGCATTTTGTAAAAATTCATATTGAAGGATTCCCGAAATCATCTGCCTGCTCCTTTATCGTGGTGGTGGTGATGGTGATCATGATTATGTGTCAGGACATGCACATCATGTCCATAGATTTCCGACATTTCATTTATATTCAAGCTTTCGAATTCTGCTGTATTTCCATGGAAATGCAAACTTTTATTCAGGCAAGCCACATGAGTGACTTTATCAGAAATTGTCCCAATATCATGCGTAACAAGCAATAAAGTAATGCCCAGCTCCTTATTTAAATCATCCAGCATTTCATAAAAGGACTGAACATTTTTCACATCCACACCAACTGTAGGTTCATCTAATATTAATAATTTCGGGTCGCTTACCAATGCCCTGGCGATGAAAACCCGCTGCTGCTGCCCGCCTGAAAGCTCGCCAATATTACGTCCTGCATACTCATGCATGCCAACAGATTCAATCGCACGCATAACTTTTGCCTGATCGGTCTTGCCCATAAATTTAAAAAGCCCCAGCTTCTTTGTAAGGCCGCTTGAAACGACTTCAAAGACTGTTGCCGGGAAACCTGTATTAAATGAATTTGCCTTCTGAGAAACAAATCCAATATTCTGCCAATCCTTAAATCGGCTAATCTCCTGGCCGAACAGTTTGACACTCCCCTTCTGCACTTTAAGCAAATTCAGAATAAGCTTTAAAAGGGTTGATTTGCCCGACCCATTGGGACCTACAATTCCGAGAAAATCTCCTGAATTAATAGTCAAATTTATATCCTCAAGAACAATCTCTTTCTCATATCTAAAAGAAACATGAGCTATTTCAATTATTGGCTGTGCCATTTTTATCACCTTACATATTAAGAATCATTACGATTTACTAACACAGTATACAGGAACCCGCAATTAAAGTAAAGGTACATGTTTTTATCATAAATCTTAAAACATATTGTCACTATTCACATTCTCCACTCATAAAGTACTGAGGAGGAGTGATGAAAATGAAAATATTCGAAAACATCATTAATCACAAATTAAGCAATATTACAGCAGATGAATTATTAAAATATGGAGAGCAGTTCAACATCCAGATTACAAAGGCACAGGCTGAGAAAATTGCAGATCATTTAAGAGGCAAGCAGGTCAACATCTTTGATGACCGTGAAAGGACAAAACTCATAAAGGATATTGCCAGGATTGCCGGCCCGGAAACTGCAAGGGAAGTAAATAGGCTTTTTTTGCAATTTACAAAATAGAACTTTGCTCATGATACTTATTTTTTCAAGCAAAAAGCTGTGCAGCTCAGGCACAGCTTTTTACTATTTTATACAGACGCAATAGCTTCTAATAAGCTTTCATTGAATTCCTGACTGCGCAGCATATCAATTTCATGCTTATATGGGGCTCTTTTATTATTTTTATCTTCTCCCACATAAGGAGTCTCCAGAATTTTAGGAATATCCTTCAATTGAGGATGATGTACAATATAATTTAATGCGCTGAAGCCGATGTGGCCGAATCCGATATTTGCATGACGGTCTTTACGCATACCGCGCTCATTCTTGCTGTCATTTATATGGAGAACTTTCAGACGGTCAAGTCCCACAACCTTATCGAATTCTTCCAATACCCCGTCAAAATCATTTACAATATCATATCCTGCATCATGTGTATGGCAAGTATCAAAACATACTGATAAGTGGTTGTTATAATTGACTCCCTCTATAATCATAGCCAGCTCTTCAAAGGATCTCCCGCACTCTGACCCTTTTCCGGCCATGGTCTCAAGTGCGATCTGTACATTTTCTTCGCCGTTTAAGACTTCATTTAAACCTTCAATAATTTTTTTGATACCGGCCTCTGACCCTGCTCCAACATGTGCGCCAGGATGCAGAACGATCTGCTTAGCCCCAATCGCTTCGGTGCGGTCGATTTCAGAGCGAAGAAAATTAACGCCTAATTCAAATGTAGAAGGGTTTGTAGTATTCCCGATATTGATAATATATGGAGCATGTACAACAATATCAGCAATCCCGTTCTCTGCCATATGCTTCAGTCCGGCTTCAATGTTCAGATCTTCGATTTTTTTTCTTCTTGTGTTTTGCGGAGCTCCTGTATAAATCATAAATGTATTGGAGCCATATGAAACAGCTTCTTCACTTGCTGCTAAAAGCATTTTTTTCCCGCTCATGGAAACATGTGATCCAATTTTCAGCATGACAATACCTCTCCCTTTGATTCTTTATTTACGCTTAATTCTTCTTTCGCGTTTTTTTATTTTGTCCATTTCCCATTTCATTTTCTTTTTGTAGCCTGGTTTTACATTTTTCGGCTTTTTCACCAATGAAGCGGCTTTTTTATCAATGTCATCTGTTTGCTTCTGTCTTGTTTTCCGCTTGTTGCGATTATCCAGGTCCTTCCATTCACCTTTTTGCAGATCTTTGTGTCTGAATTCGATTCCCATTTTTTCAAGCCTGTTTAATGCATCCTCATTGGAAATCTCATACACTGTTATAGCAATTCCGGAAAAACCTGCACGCGCGGTCCTCCCAACCCGATGTATATAAAAATCAAGATCAGTTGGAAGCTCATAGTTAATCACATGGCTGATTCCCTGTATATCAATGCCCCGGGCAGCCAGGTCTGTAGCCACAATATATTGAAACTCAAGGTCGAGAATCTGCTTCATCATTTTCTTTCTTTCACGCGGGTTAAGGTCCCCGTGGATTCTTCCGACTTTCAGACCTTTGCTGATTAAGCCATCTGCCACTTCATCTGCCTTTTTCTTGGTGTTGGTGAAAACAATGGCCAAGTAAGGGTTTAAGGAAGTCAGTGCCTGGTAGACCAGCTCCACTTTATTGCGGTGTTTGGATGGCAGAAGCCAGTGCTCAATATTGGCTGCTGTGGCCTGCTTAGGCTCCACATGAACATATTTAGGATTTTCCATGTATTTTTTCAGGAAAGGCTTCAGCTTCTCTGGAATGGTAGCTGAGAAGACCAGCATCTGAAGCTTCTCCGGCATCCTTGCTGCAATCTGATCAACATCTTCAATGAACCCCATATCAAGCATTAAATCGGCTTCATCCACAATAAGGATTTCGGCAGTATGCACAAACAATGCCTGTTCTTTGACAAGGTCATTGATTCTACCTGGTGTGCCTACAACCACATGAGGCTGTTTTTTAAGCTTTTCAATGGTTCTTTGCTTGTCCGTACCGCCAATATAGCAGCGTGCTGTTATTTCTTCTCCCTCCGGGCAATGCTCTGTAACCTTAAGGATTTCATGATATATCTGATTGGCAAGCTCTCTGGTTGGAGCTGTAATAATAGCCTGAACCTCCTGGCGGGAAGGGTCAACTTTTTGAAGAATAGGAAGCACATATGAGTGCGTTTTTCCTGTACCTGTCTGTGATTGTCCAATTGCGCTTTCACCCTTCAGCACGGCAGGGATCATTCTTTCCTGAATTTCTGTCGGCTCAAAAAAGCCGAAATCTTTAACCGCTTCTATAATAAATGGCTTTAAATTAAATCGGTCAAATTTCGTTTCGTTCATATAAAAACTCCTCAATTATCAGATTCGCCTTGTTTCAGGCTTCATCCGAAACATATATTAGTGAGTAAGATCTACTAGTATCAACTGACAACTTGCTGGTTCCGAGCTTTTCTTACATCCTGTTATTATAATAAAGTTTCCTGTAAATAACCACTCAAACAGGCATTTATATTTTTATGATGAGCATTTTAGGCTATTTTAATAAATAAAAACGGTTTCTTCTGTATAATGCCTAAACCAAAATGGGATAAACGCATACTTTATAATATGAATTTTTATTTAAGAATCAGAAATATGCAGAGATAGGAGGCAAATGAATATGATGCCAGGATCAAGACCCCCAATGCGCGGAGGGATGCATCCCCATCCTTTTATGACCCCAATGCAGGGCAGACCTCCCATGGGGCCAATGATGGGCGGTCCTCCGGGAATGAAACGAGGAGGAGGGGGATTGCTCTCCAAAATATTAGGAAAAGGAAATGCCCAGCCTGGAACAGGAATGGGCGCTGCAAGAGCTGCAGGTGGCTCACAGGCAGGCGGAGGCATCCTTCAGGCAATAAGCAACCCATCTTCCATAAACGGCTTTTTAACTAACACTCAAAAGGTTTTAAATACAGCACAGCAGTTTGGGCCCATGGTTCAGCAGTATGGACCGCTGGTCAGGAACCTTCCTGCCATGTGGAAGCTATATAGAGGCATAAAGGATGCACCTGAAGCTGATGAGACAGTCTCAGAAGCTAAAGCGGAGTCCCCTCAGGCCAATACAGAAAAAAAGGAACAGAATTCAAGGCCAAAAAACATCAAAAAGGACCAGGATATGGAACAGCCGGCTGCCAGGCGATCATCAGCAGAAGGCCTTTCCAAACCAAAATTATATATTTAAAGAAAAGGATGCCGGGGCATTCTTTTTCTTTTTCCGTAAAAAAAATTGCTCCTTTTGTATTATCGGTTTATCTCTTATATAATAGAGGTGCAATTCTTATATAATAGAGGTGCAATATGGAGTTTTTCCGTTTAGATACAGGACTCAGTTCAATTCATATATAAGCTTTTTAATTAGGGAGGATATACCGATGAACGTCATAAAAATCTCTCCTCGGGGGTATTGTTACGGTGTGGTGGATGCAATGGTTATTGCAAGGAACGCTGCACTTGATCCATCTTTGCCGAGACCCATCTATATTTTGGGCATGATCGTCCATAACAAACATGTGACAGACGCTTTTGAAGAGGAAGGCATTGTTACACTTGATGGCAAAGACCGCAAAGAAATCCTGGAAAAAGTCGAAAAAGGGACTGTCATTTTCACAGCACATGGCATATCACCTGAAGTGCGGGAAGCAGCGAAACAAAAAGGCCTTGTGACGCTTGATGCAACATGCCCTGATGTAACAAGGACACATGATCTTATCAGGGAAAAGGAAAAGGAAGGCTTTCAAATCATTTACATTGGCAAAAAAGGCCACCCGGAACCTGAAGGTGCAGTTGGAGTGGCTCCTCATGCAGTTCATTTAGTACAGACTGTTGAGGATGTAAATGAACTTAACATACAGGCTGAAAAAATACTTGTGACAAATCAGACTACAATGAGCCAGTGGGATGTTGTCCATGTAATGGATCAGATAAAGGAAAAATACCCTCACGCAGAGTTCCACAAAGAAATCTGCATGGCTACCCAAGTCCGCCAGGAAGCAGTTGCAGAACAAGCCGGCCAGGCCGATGTATTGATCGTTGTAGGTGATCCTAAGAGCAATAACTCCAATCGTCTTGCACAAGTATCAGAAGAAATTGCGGGGACAACAGCCTACCGTATTGCTGATATTACTGAACTGGATGTAAATTGGATTAAAGATGCTAAAACTGTTGCCGTTACATCAGGAGCCTCAACCCCGACACCGATTACAAAGGAAGTTATTACTTTCCTTGAACAATATGATCCGGCTGATGAGTCCACCTGGTCACGCGAGAAGAAAGTGGCGTTAAATAAAATACTTCCGAAAGTAAAGAGGCCAGCAAAGTTATAAGAAAAATGGAAGTGAATATAAAGAGAACCGGTCCCTGCGGGAAGCCGGTTCTTTTGATTTTCAGACAAATTTAAAGGGGTCTGTATGAACTTCAGATGGAAAAATGGATACGCTATATCCTTTTTCTGTACACATCTGAGCTAACCTTTGGGTGACTCCTTTTTTCATTACCTTTTCCACATTATGGCCGGGATCAACAATATTCAAGCCCGTCATCATAGCGTCATGGGCCACATGGTAATACATGTCCCCCGTCACATATACATCAGCACCCTTCATCTTCGCTGACATAAAGTACTTGTTTCCATCTCCCCCAAGAACAGCAACTTTTTTTACTTTTGAAGAAAGGTCGCCCACTACACGAACTCTCTCCACTTCAAGTGTTTGTTTCACATGCTCCGCAAATTCACCCAAAGTCATCTCGCCAATTACTCCAATTTTACCCAGGCCCAGAACTTCACCTTTGTTTTGAAGCTTATAAATATCATAGGCAACTTCTTCATAAGGGTGGTTTTTGAACATAGCAGAAAGCACTTTCTTTTCTATATGTTCAGGAAAAATGGTTTCAATACAGACTTCCCTAACTGCCGCAAGCTCACCCTGCTGGCCAATATGAGGATTTGCATCATTTCCAGGCTTAAACATCCCTGTTCCTGAAGACGTAAAAGAGCAATGACTGTAATTGCCGATTGAACCAGCCCCTGCGTTTCCAAGAGCCTGTCTTAAAGAGTCAGCATTTTCTTCAGGCACAAACACAGCGAGCTTTTTCAATACAGTTTCATATGTGGGATATAAGACTTCCGTATGGGAAAGCTTCAGTGCATCAGCCAGCATATCATTAACCCCGCCTTTGGCGATATCCAAATTTGTATGTGCTGCATACACAGCTATATCATGTTTGATAAGCTTTTCAATAATTCTTCCTGATGGACTATCAGTGGGAATTTTTTGCAAGGGTCTATAGATTAAGGGGTGGTGAGCTATGATCAATTGAACATTCTTTGCAATCGCCTCATCAACTACATCTTCGAGAACATCCAGAGCAACCATGACATTTTCAACTGGAGTGTTAAGCCTCCCAACCTGGAGGCCAATTTTGTCTCCTTCCATCGCATACCCTTTTGGGGAAAACTGTTCAAATAGTTGGATTATCTCATGTCCATTTGTTTTTTTCACTGCATCAATACCTCCTCTGCCATTTTAATTTTCTGCTTTAATTCCTGTTTTCTCTTCTCTGTTTCACTGGAACATGCTGCTTTTTCAAGCTGCAAAAGGATCCTCTCCCAATTCTTCTTTTCACCATGCCATTTGTTTTGAAAAACGGCTGATTTCTGCTCCATAAGAAAAGGTCCCATCAGTAAACCCTGTTCTTTATTCTTGTAGGGTTTTAATGGCTCTCCTTTTTCAGCTACAAGAACTTCATAGATCTTTCCGTCTTCTTCAAGGATTTGTTCGGCTATTAGCTCCCAGCCATTTTCAATCAGCCAGCTTCTAATCGAGATGGCACTTAAATTCGGCTGGAGGATCAGCCTCTCTACTGAAGCAAGCTTACTCTTCCCCTCTTCAAGAATGCTCGCAATCAAAGCTCCTCCCATGCCTGCAATGGTTATGCAGTCAACTTCATTTGGGCTAATCACTTCAAGCCCGTTTCCTTTTCTTACTGAGATCTGATTTTCGAGTCCTTCCATTTTTACCTGTTTTTTTGCGGATTGATAGGGACCCTCCACCACTTCACCAGCAACAGCAAAAGAGACAATCCCTTTCTTTACTGTAAAGCATGGCAAATATGCATGGTCTGAGCCTATATCAGCTACTCGTGCGCCTGAGGGGATATAATTTGTTACAGCTTCAAGCCGATTTGATAATTTTTCAGTATTCATTCTGTCACCACTTATTTATGTATTGTAAAAAGCGCATAGCGCCTGCTCTTCTTGAGCAAAAAGCTAAAAAAGCTATCGTCATTTTACGATAGCCTTTCTTATAGTATAAAAAAAGTCCTTTACATATGCAAAGGACTTTCATTATAGATGTTACTTAAGGCCTGCTAACCATTCAGCCATATCGGCAGCTTTGTCTTGAGGCACTAATCCTGGAGGCATTGAGCCTTTACCATTTACTACGATATCTGCGATTTCATCCTGTGATAAACGATCGCCTACACCTGTTAGAGCAGGACCAACTCCGCCTTGATACTGGTCGCCGTGACATCCGATACAGCTCTTCTGGTAAATTTCTTCAGGGTTCGCAGCAGCAGTTTCTTCAGTCTCAGCACCGCCGCCTTCCTGTTCTTTTGCGAGCTCTTCCATATCGCCAAGACCTTTAAAAGAAACTAGGAACATTGCTACCACACCAAAAACCATAATTAACACAAATGGAATGATTGGATTGCGATTCATGATTTAACCTCCCTTATGTAAGCACATTCAGTTTAAGTAAGTATACAAACAATCTCTATTTTACTTTAAAAAAGACAGAAGGAAAAGCCCTATTGTAAACTTTGTCAAATCTTGTTCATAAAATGGACAAAAACTCCACCTTGAGGATGGAGTTTTTCCGATTATTTCACCTGGGTATCTCGTTCATGTAATACGAAATACAATTTTAGCATCCAATAAGGCGAGCAATGACCATTCTTTGTACTTCAGAGGTGCCTTCACCGATTTCAGTGAGCTTACCGTCCCTCATATAGCGTTCAACATGGTATTCTTTCATATAGCCGTATCCACCGTGTATCTGAACAGCCTGGTCGGCGATTTCCATACAGATTTCAGAGGCATAGAGCTTACACATGGAAGCTTCTTTGGCAAATGGTCTACCCTGATCTTTCAGCCAAGCAGCCTTGTAAACCATATTTCGTGCCAATTCAATTTTCATCGCCATGTCTGCAAGTTTAAACTGAATAGCTTGGAAGTTTGAGAGAGAACGGCCGAACTGCTGGCGCTCCTTTGCATATTGAAGTGCTTTATCATAAGCAGCCTGCGCTATCCCTAAAGCCATTGCCCCAATACCAATACGCCCTCCATCCAATGTAATTAAAAATTGTTTAAAGCCCTCCCCTTTTTTGCCGAGCAAGTGCTCAGTCGGAACGCGTACGTCTTCAAGCACCAGTTCAGTTGTATTTGAGGCATTGAGTCCCATTTTTTCATAATTATCGATAACGGTAAATCCTTCTGCATCCGTAGGAACAATAATCGCGCTGATTTCTTTTTTTCCATCCACTTCACCGGTGACAGCAGTCAAAGCTAAATGCTTTGCATAGCTGGCATTCGTAATGAAGCATTTATTACCATTAATGATATATTCACCATCTTTTTCGACAGCTGTTGTTCTGGTACCGCCGGCATCTGATCCTGCATTAGGCTCTGTCAGCCCGAAAGCTCCAAAAGACTCACCTGTACAGATCGGCACCAGATACTTTTGCTTCTGCTCTTCGGTTCCGAATAAATAAAGCGGTGCTCCTCCCAGTGATATATGGGCTGAATACGTGATTCCAGTTGAAGCGCAAGCCCTGCTCAACTCCTCTGTAACAATAGCAAAACTTACAGTATCTGCTCCTGCGCCTCCATATTCTTCAGGAAAAGGAAGCCCCATCAAGCCAAGATCAGCCATTTTCTTAAATACTTCTACCGGAAATTCCTTTGTCCGGTCTCTTTCCAAAGCTCCCGGTGCAACTTCTTCCTGAGCAAATTCCCTGATTGTTTTAAGTATCATATTCTGTTCTGCAGTTAAGTCAAAATTCATGTAAATCCCCCTTATAAGAACAAAAGTTGTATACGCTTTCATTACTATTATATAAGGGATGCTGAAGTTTTCTCAACATTTAAAAACTTTTTAAAATATTTTATTATATGAATATAGAAATAGCTAACAAAAGAAAGCCAAGAGCCCCTGAAATCGAAAGATATATTAATTTCCATTTAAACCCCAATAACAGCCAAAGAACACAATTAATTACTAAGGAAACATAGAGAAATCCCTCGTTTCGTGGATATACCACCGTCACAAAATCAACAGATCCCATAAGTAAAATCAATGCTCCTGATATGATGGGTATATGTATCATTTTTACTTTTTCAGAAAAATAAAAAATTAAGAAAACACACGAAGAAATGAAAAGAATTAAAATGACGGTTTGCAAAGTAATAGACAATTCAGTAAAATAAATTAATAAAGCAGAAATTGGAATCAGCAACAGGAGGAAAAGGCTGGCAAGATACAATACCACTGTATTTTTACTTTTTTTTATATCCTTCGGCTGACTTCCTTCGGTGTAAAGAGCTAGCAGATAGTCACAATAATGGTCAGGGAGCATTCGGCTCTTTTTCCAATGCTGCAGCTCGTTAACAATAATATTTTTTCTTTTTTCTTCCAACAAAAGCACATCCTGTAAAAAAAATAGTTTACTTCCATTGTAAGAAGTAAACTATCCACTGGCAATTATTTTTTATTCTAAGAAATCTTTTAAACGTTTGCTTCTGCTTGGATGGCGCAGCTTCCTTAAGGCTTTGGCTTCAATTTGGCGAATACGTTCGCGGGTAACGCCAAATACCTTGCCGACTTCTTCCAAAGTTCTCGTACGGCCATCGTCAAGGCCGAATCGAAGACGCAGAACGTTTTCTTCTCGGTCAGTCAGTGTGTCCAGAACATCTTCAAGCTGTTCTTTCAGGAGCTCGTATGCCGCATGCTCCGATGGAGAAGTGGCATCCTGATCTTCTATGAAATCACCTAAGTGGGAGTCATCCTCCTCACCGATAGGTGTTTCTAATGAAACAGGTTCCTGTGCAATCTTAAGAATTTCTCTAACCTTGTCAGGAGTTAAATCCATATCTTCTGCAATTTCTTCCGGTGTCGGTTCACGGCCAAGATCCTGAAGAAGCTGGCGCTGAACACGAATCAATTTATTGATGGTTTCCACCATATGAACAGGAATACGAATCGTTCTGGCCTGGTCAGCAATTGCTCTCGTTATGGCCTGTCGTATCCACCATGTTGCATACGTACTGAACTTGAATCCTTTACGGTAATCGAATTTTTCAACCGCTTTTATCAGTCCCATATTCCCTTCCTGGATAAGATCAAGGAACAGCATTCCGCGTCCTACATACCTTTTCGCGATACTCACTACCAATCGGAGGTTCGCTTCTGCCAGGCGTCTTTTAGCTTCTTCATCGCCATCCTCGATTCGGTTGGCAAGTGCAATCTCTTCCTCTGCAGAGAGTAAATCAACACGTCCAATTTCTTTTAAGTACATACGGACAGGATCATTAATTTTCACACCTGGAGGGACACTTAAATCATTAAGATCAAATTCTTCCTCATTTTTTGCAAGTTCCTGAACATTCGGATCTTCATTTTCATTATCTCCAACTAACTCAACACCCTGATCTCCAAGGAATTCATAGAATTCATCCATTTGGTGGGAATCAAGTTCAAATTGAGATAATCTTTCTGCTATATCATCATAGGCAAGGACACCTGTCTTTTTTCCTATTTCAACTAATTGATCTTTCGCTTGTTCAAGGGTCAATTCTGTATCAACCTCTTTTGAACGGGCCGATTTTTCAGCCATATGTCCCCCTCCTTCCAAAAATCACACACATTCTAAGTCTTCTTAGGTGGTGCTAATTCCATAACTTTTATTTCAGGCACACAGCCTTCTTATAGTGACTTTCGCAAATGAAGAACTTCCATTGCGATTAAAGCCGCTTTAGCATAATCTTTTTGGCGTTCTGCTTCCTTTTCTTCATTTAGTTTTTCTTTTATTTTTAACATCTTTTGATAATTCAACACCTGTTTAAGGTAATCTGATAATTCCTGTTCGCTTATTTCATCGTTTATGGACATCATTTCTATATCCACCACAATACGCTTAAGCTTTTCATCATTTATGAAATTTATGAATGCACTAGGATCAGGCGTATGGCCTTTTTCGTAAAAGCCCAATAGATAGGTAATTATAGCCTGGTGTTCATCGATGTTAAATGTATTTCCCTGAAGCATATCCTGAACTTTAAATGCTATGTCACTATTTCTGAGCATGTGGGCAATCAGCCTTCTTTCCGCTGTATGAAAGGCGGGTTTAAGACTATCAGCCCTTTTCGGTGTCTGCAGCCTTTTTTGAGGCTCGAAGGCACCTTTGCCCTTCTGGCTGCTTTTTCTCTTCTCTGTGTAATAAACCTGTTTTTGCTGCTCTTTCAAGGCTTCCAGAGAAAGTGAAAATTCATTTGCCAGCTGGCGAAGATAATGGTCTCTTTCCACCGCTTTATCAAGCCGGCTGATTTCCTTTAATACCTCTTCGATATATAAGAGTCTATCTCCTTCATTTTGAAGCCTTTTGCCTCTACGGAGATAAAGAAGTTTAAATGCCATAAAGGTTATGCTGGATTCGATTACATCATGACGAAATTTTTCTTCGCCGTATTCTTTAATATAATCATCCGGATCATAGCCGTCAGGCATCAGTGCCACTCTGATCTGGCAGCCTGCTTCCGTTAGCAGGTATGCTGCACGGTATGCGGCTTCGATACCGGCATTATCGGAATCATAACAGATCGTGATTGATTGAACATTTCTTCTTAAGGAAGCAACATGTTCTTCAGTTAAAGCAGTGCCCATCGTACCAACACCATTACCGACACCAGCACGATCAGCGGCGATTACATCTGCAAACCCTTCAAAAAGAACGGCTTTCTGCAATTTTTTAATCTGCGGTCTCGCCAAATGAAAATTATATAAGGTTTTGCTTTTATTAAAGATTGCTGTTTCAGGGCTATTTAAATATTTGGGCTCATCGGCCCCAAGGGATCTCCCTGAGAAAGCAATCGTATTTCCGCTGCGGTCAAAAATCGGGAACATAATTCTATCTCTGAAGCGGTCAAAATAGTTCCCATCTTTCTCCCTTTTGATGATCAGTCCTGCTCTTTCCATAACGCCTTCGGGGAACTTTCTTTTAGTCAGGAACTTGAAGACAAAATCCCAGGACTTTAATGAATAACCGATTTGAAATTTCTCGATTGATTCCATTGTAAAGCCCCTATTAAGCAAATATTCTAATGCATGCTGACCATCTTTTGTGTTTACAAGCAGATGGTGATAAAATTTACGTAGAAGCTCATGGGCTTCCATCATCTGCTGTATATCCACAGGCATTGATTTTGCTGATGCAGCGGATGCCGCATCAATTTCGAGCTTAACATTTCCCTTTTCAGCGAGTTTTAATGCGGCTTCCTGAAAGGAATATCCTTCTAAATCCATTAAGAAAGAAAACGCATTGCCTCCCGCTCCACATCCAAAGCAATGATAGATCTGCTTTTCGGGTGATACAGAAAAGGAAGGAGTATTTTCGCCATGAAAAGGACAAAGCCCAAAGTAGTTGCGTCCTTGCTTGTTTAATTGGATATAGTCGCCAATGACATCAACAATATCTACAGCTTGCCGAATCTCATTTACTTTCTCCTCGGCGATCCGTTCTGCCATATGAACAACTCCATTACTTACTGAGGTATTCGATAAACGTTACTGAATCCCTTCAAAATTCGACAATTTTTTTATCAACTGTTGCACAAACCTGGATCGCGGTCCTCTTGATTAAATGGTTTTGGGCCTTTCCCATAAACTCTCTTTCGTGCTTTGGCTGAAAGGTAACTCATTTCCAAAGCGGTTCGGAATTTCACTTTCCTCAAATAAAATTCCCCTGGGAGAAAGGACATAAACACCTTTTAACAAAAGAGTGATGCCAATCCAATATCTTGTGTGATAACCGCATCTCCTGATTTCACATTATTCATTATGAATAAATCAAGCCCCATTCAGTTCATTTTGGATATGGGCATATGAAGCAACAAACACTGCGTCCACCTTAAAGGAATTGCCTATTTCGACAATTTCTTCTTTTACTGGACAGGAATCAGCACCCACCATATTGATTGGTTTGCCTAATGTTCTAATAATTCTACATCACTCCGCATAATCCTTCTTTAAATGAATAACTTTTGCATAGTGAGATATGTCGAATTTTTTCTTGGTCGAAAGCTTGACATGCCACAATAAATAGTTTATTCCTTGACAATGAACTCTAAACCTATTCGGATACATTTTTATCACAATTTTTTATTATAGTACATTAATCTCTATTTTGCCATTATTTTATCTGGCAAGAAAAGAATTAATTTTGCAGTCTGTATACGAAAAAGCCCTCTTAACCTGCCAATAAAAAAGAAAAGCACATAAAGAATTTATGTGCTAGCTTTTTGGAAAGTTTTTCCGGTATTGATTTAGGATCATATTGGCTGTTTCTTCAACTGCTTTGTTCGTAACATCAATAACCGGGCATTTAATTTTGGAAACGGTTTTTTCAAAGTAACCTATTTCTTCTTTGATTCTTTCTATATTTGCGTAGCTGGCATTATCGCTTAGACCTAATGATATTAGGCGTTCTCTTCGAATAAAGTTTAATTTTTCAGGACTGATTTTCAGACCGAAGCACTTATCCGGCGGAACAAGAAACAGCTCTTCTGGAGGATCGACTTCAGGCACAAGGGGCACGTTAGCCACTTTAAGGCGCTTGTGGGCAAGATACTGGGAAAGAGGTGTTTTTGAAGTCCTTGATACACCTATAAGCACTATATCAGCCTTTAGTATGCCACGAGGGTCACGGCCATCATCATATTTTACAGCAAACTCGATTGCTTCAATCTTTTTAAAGTAATCTTCATCCAGCTTTCTGACCAGCCCTGGCTCGAAAAGCGGTGTAACGCCGCAGGCTCTTTGGATTTGATCCATTAAAGGGCCAACGATATCAAAAGCATATATCCCTTCTTCAGCAGCCCTCTGGTTAATATATTTCCTCATGTCCGGCTTGACCATCGTATAGGCTATCATCCCATTATCAAGCTTTGCGAGTGAAATAACTTCATCAATATGTACTTTCTCTTCAACATATGGAAAACGCTTGATAGATATATCGCTGCCATTGAATTGGCTCGTTGCAGCTTTTGTTACAAGTTCAGCCGTTTCTCCCACTGAATCTGAAACGACATAAATGACCGGCATTTTTTCCATCCTTTAACACCATCTCCTTCTTTCAATGCTACTTTTCTCCGGCCAGAGCCAGGAATGCTTTTGTCAGATTTGTTTTAGTTATCCTGCCGTTTACTTCATACCCTTTTTCCGTCTTTTTTACAACAGGAAGAGCGTCAATCTGCTTTTCAATCAGCTTTTTAGCAACTTCGATAAGCAAATCATCTTTTTCGCACATGGTAATGTTAGGCATTCTGGTCATAATAATATTGACTGGGATGGAATTTAGCTCCTGCTTGCCAATACTTGCTCGGAGTAAATCCTTCCTTGACAGAACCCCAACAAGCACTGAACCCTGATCAACAACAAATAGCGTGCCAACATCCTCCAGAAACATTGTCACAATGGCATCATATACCGACACATTCTCATTAACCACTACAGGAATGGATTGATAATCCCTTACATATAGCTTTTGAAGGTTTTCAGTCAGCAGCTGCGCCCCTGTCTTCCCTGTATAAAAATAGCCTACACGCGGACGGGCATCTAAATAGCCTGCCATTGTTAATATAGCCAGGTCTGGCCTTAGTGTTGCCCTCGTTAAACTAAGCTGTTCTGCAATACTCTCACCAGTGATCGGCCCGTTTTCCTTAACGATTTCTATTATTTTTTCCTGCCTTTTATTTAATTCGATTTCCCTCACCACCTATCTGAAAAGGAGATGCTTTTGGCACTCATTTCCCACTATAATAAGGTTATACTTTTATATAATTATTATATACTATTTATCATAAATGAAAAGATGCGTTTCATATATAGTTTGCTTTGAACTGCCTATTATCCCAAAATACGAAAGAGCCCGTCAGTGTGATAAACAGGCTCTTTCAATGACAGCAACGGCAGCTGTCCTCATCTTAGATTTTAATCGTATTCAAGCATAAAACGCAAAGTTTCAGCTTATTACTTAACAATTATTTGATTCATATTTGCAAATTTCTTTATCACATCAGACAAATGCGCCATTTGATGCAGCCTATTGCGACGAACTTCCTGATTTTCATCCATTACCATAGTATTTTCAAAGTATTGATCAATTTCAGGTTTCAAGCTGATTAACAAGTTAAAGGCTTCTTCCTCTTTAACCTCTTTTTTCAACTCCTCGGTTACTGATAAATATTTGTTGAACAGAGCTTTTTCATTATCATTTTCAAATAAGCTGGTATCAATATCCCCTTTATCTTCTGCCTTAGAAGCAATGTTGATTACCCTGCCAAGAGCCTCAATGCTTTCCTTGAAGCCATTTGCTTCCTTGTGGGATTCCAGTACCTGAGCTCTATTCACAAGTGAAGGCACGGAGCCGATATCATTTCCTAATACAGCTTCAATTAAGTCATAGCGTATTGCTTTTTCCTGTAGCATATATTTAACCCTTAATTTAAAGAAAGAAACTAATTCCTGCATTAAATCACTTTTGGATTTCTTTCCTATATTCGCTTTAATCACGGTCTCTGAAGATAATGCGATCAATTCTTCGAGCTTCAGATCCCAGTGTTTAGCCAGTAACGTCTGGATGATACCCGATGCCTGTCTCCTTAAAGCATATGGATCTTGGGAACCGCTTGGAATAATTCCAATTGCAAACGATGACACAATCGTGTCCAGTTTCTCAGCAATGGAAAGTACTGCACCAGCATCGCTTTCCGGAGTCTGGTCCTCTGCATTGCGCGGCATGTAATGTTCATTAATTGCACGCGCCACAGCTTCTTTTTCGCCTTTTTGCAGGGCATATTTTTCTCCCATAAAACCTTGCAGCTCTGGAAATTCGTAAACCATATGTGAAACAAGATCAAACTTTGAGATTTCAGCAGCTCGGTCTGTCACTGCTTTTGCTTCATCGCTGAAGTCAAGAATCTCACTCAGTTTTGCTGCCAGCTGGCGGACACGGTTTACCTTTTCAGCAAGGGTTCCTATTTCTTCGTGATACACAATGTTATTGAGTTTTCGAAGCGATACTGCGATGTCCGTTTTTTGGTCTTCTCTATAGAAGAAAGCTGCATCAGAAAGTCTTGCCCGCAATACTTTCTCATTTCCTTTTGCCACTTTTTCCAAATGTTCATGAGAACCATTCCGGACTGTTACAAAGTAAGGAAGAAGGGTGCCATCTTTGGACTTTACCGGGAAATAGCGCTGGTGCGCTTTCATGGAAGTAATTAACACCTCTTCCGGAAGCTCAAGGTATTCTTCTTCAAACTTGCCATATAATGCAGTCGGGTACTCAACCAGATTATTTACTTCTTCCAATAAATCTTCATCCACCGGAACAACCCAGCCATGTTCTTCCTCAATTTTTTCCAATTGTGAAAGAATGGCACTTTTTCTTTCCTGAGGGTTAGTGATCACATATTGCGCCAGCATGGCCTTTTCATAATCAGCAGGATTGTTAATCTCAATCTCTTCCCCTAAAAAGCGGTGACCTCTTGTAAGGTTAGAAGTCTGGACATTTGTGATTGAAAAAGGAATGATTTCATTTCCGAATAATGCAATAAGCCATTTAATCGGCCTGATAAAACGTAAATCCTGGTTTGCCCAGCGCATATTCTTCGGGAATGATAGCGAGGTAATAATCTGCTGAAGTTCAGGCAGAAGGGCAGCTGTTTCCTGACCTTTAATGAATTTGCTGACATGGGCGTATTCAACACCGTTAATTTCTTTGAAGAATATACCTTCAACAGAAGCTCCCTGACCTCGGCTGAATCCAATAGCAGCTTTTGACCATTCTCCATCATTGGTTAACGCGATTTTTTTCGCAGGTCCTTTCGCTTCTTCATTTATGTCCTCCTGGGCGGTATCCACTCCCGTAACAAGAACAGCCAAACGGCGTGGAGAGGAGAAAGCACTGATCTCTTCAAAAGATATTTTCTTTTCCAAAAGCCATGATTTTACTTTATCTGAAAGCTGATTCATTGAATTAGTGACAAATCTGGCAGGCATTTCTTCGAGTCCAATTTCCAGCAGAAGATCTTTCTTATTCATGAGATCCTTCCTCCTTATCCTTTAAAATTGGGAAGCCAAGTTTTTCCCGCTCTTCATAAAAGGTTTTGGCTATTTTTCTGGCCAGGTTCCTGCACCTTGCAATATATCCGGTTCTTTCTGTCACCGAGATCGCTCCCCTGGCATCGAGCAGGTTAAAAGTATGGGAACATTTCAATACATAGTCATAAGCCGGGTGTACAAGCCCTTCATCCATTTGCCTATGAGCTTCTTTCTCATAGATATTGAACAAATTAAAAAGCATTTCCTGGTCTGATGTTTCAAACGTGTATTTCGAATGCTCAAACTCTGGCTGCAGGAAAATGTCCCTAACTGTAAATCCTCTTGTCCATTCAAGGTCAAAGACATTTTCCTTATCCTGAATGTAAGAGGCAAGCCTTTCAATTCCATATGTAATTTCAACAGATACAGGCTTGCACTCCAATCCTCCTACCTGCTGGAAGTATGTGAACTGTGTAATTTCCATTCCATCAAGCCACACTTCCCACCCTAAGCCCGCACAGCCCAATGAAGGATTCTCCCAGTTATCTTCCACAAACCGGATGTCATGTTCAAGCGGATCAATACCCAATGCCTTTAGTGAATCAAGATACAGCTCCTGGATATTATCAGGGGACGGCTTCATGATAACCTGAAATTGATGATGCTGATAAAGCCGGTTTGGATTCTCTCCATATCGCCCATCAGCAGGACGGCGTGAAGGCTCTACATAAGCCACATTCCACGGTTCTGGTCCGATTGCCCGTAAAAATGTATATGGGCTCATTGTGCCTGCACCCTTTTCAGTATCATAAGCCTGCATCAGGATACACCCCTGTTCAGACCAATGTTTTTGAAGTGTTAATATCATGTTTTGAATATTCATAGGACACCTCTTTCATATAAATTATTGTATTTTATCTCTCAATGTTGTCTGTCGTTCTCCACTCCAGACTGTTCGCTTTCCCGTGGAACATAAAAAACTCCCGTCTCTATGCCAAATGGCATAGGGACGAGAGTTACCCGCGGTTCCACCCTATTTGCTGCGATTTTGACCGCAGCCTCTTTGGTTGTCAATAGACAAAATTGCTCCAGAGCGCCCTTCCTTAACTATCCATACCCGGCTCCCACTGTCCCGAGTTCGCTTTAATGAGAAAAAGTTAAGTACTCTTCTCCTTCACAGCAATAATATTTTATTAATTTGAATCATAGCGGAATCACATTGGATTGTCAATCTTTAATAAAAGTAAAAGGAGCTCATTACATAAGATCATTAAACTTGTCCATTTGATTCAAAAACTTCTTAGTCTTGAGGTTTAAGCCGGAATACTCTTCATAATAAGCAGAGATAATCTTTTTCAATTCAGATTTGGTTTCCGGTTTAACAGAGATATTGCCGAGCCTTGACAAGTCAAAAAAATAAAAGAGGCGCAGCAGCTTAATTGTCGCCTGTGATACTTTATAATGATAAGGATCCTTATCAAGACAGCGGTGACAAAGGAGGCCGTTTTCCCGGATTGAAAATGCAAAATGCCCGTCAGTGCTTCCGCAGACAGAACATTGATCAAGAACTGGATATAAACCCAAACCGTTAAGCATTTTCATTTCATAAATATTCGTGAGAATCTCCGGATCATATCCTTCGTTTATTAAATTCAGTGTTTGATGCAGCAATTCGAACAAAAATGGGTTGGGCTTCTTATCCTCACTGCTTTTATCTGTTAAATCGACAATATAGCTTGCATAAGCCGTAAGAAAAATATCTTCTTTAATAGATCGCATCGATGAAATCATGTCACCCTGCTGCAGAGTGCCCAGACCGCTTCCACGCTGAACTAAAAAATTCCCGTATGTAAAAAGCTGGGTGACAGCAGCAAGTCTGCTGTTGGGTTTTTTCGCTCCACGTGCCATCACACCAACTTTTCCCCATTCACGGGTATATAAAGTAACTATCTTATTTGTTTCACTATAATTAGTTGTCCTGATGACAATGCCTTCACATTTATCAAGCAACCGTGACACCATCCCTGTCTTTCGACAAACCTATGAGATGGGAAAATCAGCTTCTGCTAGCTCTTCATCATTGCTGCCGGGTATATCCTGAGTTTCCTTTTCTAGCTCCTTGAAGAGAAGATATGTGTCAATGTTTCCTGTCTGGGAAAACACTCTCCAGGTAAAATCCATCATCGAAAACCCCACCTTTCAGTTATTCAACTAGCAATTCTTTATCCCAATACATTTATCTATATCATAGCCTGTCTTTGTAAAATCATGAGACGAAAATATTGTCAATCACCTTTATGAATATAAACCAGAAATGGTTAATACTTTAATTAGGGCTGGCTCAGTACTCATCTTCACGGAAGCCAAAATCGCGAAGCTGTGACATTTTATTGCGCCAGTCTTTCTGGACTTTGACCCACAGCTCCAGAAAAACCTGTGATCCGAGAAGATTTTCAATATCCACCCTTGCTCTTTTTCCGATTTCCTTGAGCATTTTTCCTTGCTTTCCAATGACAATGCCTTTCTGTGAATCACGTTCCACTATGATCGTAGCCATGACATGAACGACATCTTTGTCTTCGCGGCGCTCCATTTTATCAATAGTCACAGCAAGCGAGTGCGGAATTTCTTCTCTTGTTAGATGCAGCGCTTTTTCCCTGATCAGTTCGGAAACGATAAATCTCTCCGGGTGATCTGTTACTTGATCAGCAGGATAAAACTGCGGCCCTTCAGGAATATACTTTTTAATCTGTTCTAACAGCGTCTCTACATTATTGCCTTCCAAAGCTGAAATGGGGATAATTTCACTGAAATCGTACTTTTCCTTGTAAGATTCAATAATTTTTAAAAGTTCATCTGGATGTACCTGGTCAATCTTATTGATCACAAGGAAAATTGGGGTACGGACTGACTGAAATTTCTCAAGTATGAATTCCTCACCGCGTCCAAAACCTTCCTGGGCATTTACCATAAACAGGATGACATCCACTTCTTTAAGCGTATTTTGGGCAACTTTCATCATAAAGTCTCCCAGTTTATGCTTTGGCTTATGGATTCCTGGCGTATCAATAAAAATATATTGTGCATCATTGGTAGTCAGGACACCCTGAACTTTATTGCGCGTTGTTTGCGGCTTATCACTCATAATGGCAATTTTCTGCCCAATTACGCGATTTAAAAATGTTGACTTCCCTACGTTGGGTCTGCCGATTATGGAAATAAAGCCTGATTTGTGTCCTTGTTGTGTATTATTCATGTAAGTCCTCCGGTGAAAATGCTCCTGGCAGTAATTCTTCTACTGTTAATTCTCTAATATCCCCTTTTAAGTTGGTTAGAACAACTTTCATTTCAGGCGGACATAATTCGGATATTACCTGTCTGCATGCACCGCATGGGGGAACAGGACGGTCTGTGTCAGCAACAACAGCAATGGCTGAAAAGCTTTTAACGCCATCAGAATATGCTTTAAAAAGCGCAGTCCTTTCAGCGCAATTACACATGCTGTACGCTGCATTTTCTATGTTGCAGCCATGAAAAACCTGACCGTCACTGCTTAATAACGCCGCTCCCACTTTGAATTTTGAATATGGCACATATGCTCTATCTCTTGCAATCTTTGCTTCGTGTATTAGTTGATCGATATTCACAATTATTTCTTCCTTTCCTGTAAAACGGAGCTGCTCCCGATGAATCATGGGCTTTGAGGCTCGCAATGCTTCTTTCTTGAAAAGCAGCCGCTTCTCTTATATTTTACAACACTTTACTGGGATTTTCATCGATTGTAGCAAAAACGTAACAAAAAAATTGAATTTTCTAAAAATAACTAGGCCTTTTAAACTTATCTGACCATTGTTTTCTAAATGGCATCCCTCGGATTCTCCCCAGCCTGTGTAATTTAAGGCTGTTCTGTCATTTTAGCTGATTCAGTGAACGTTTTCAAACTCGAGTCCGCTAATTCAAAGCAGTTTACAATCAGTCTTATTTATTCTTAGGAAAAAACAAAGCTGCCCATTCGGACAGCTTCACCTCACTGCAAAAATATCAGGATTTTTGGCAGGAATATTGCTCCGCCTATTATTACACTTATTATGGCAAACACCAGTACCGCCCCAGCAGCTACATCCTTAGCCTGCTTGGCAAGTGGATGGTAATCTTCGGTTGCCAGATCCACAGCCCTTTCGATGGCTGTGTTTAGGAGTTCAAGTGAGAGCATTCCCCCGATGGCCATTAGAATGATTATCCATTCAACCCGGCTGATGCCAAAATAGATGCCAAAGAACATGACAGCGAGGGATACTGCCAAATGTATCTGCAGATTCCTTTCGTTTAATAGCGCCGTTCTAATTCCGGAAAAAGCAAACACAAAGGATTTGAGGACATTGTGTTTTCGGACTTTTTTACCTTGTGAGCCCGTATTCATCAAGTATATCCTTCTGGCGGGAAAACATTTTTTTCTCATCTTCCGGATTTTCATGATCATAGCCAAGAAGATGCAGGAAGCCATGGACCGCCAAAAAGCCAAGCTCCCTAATAAAAGAATGTCCATACTCCTCCGCCTGCTCCTTCGCCTTAGCAGTGGAGATAATGATATCCCCCAGGATTCGCGGCATATCAGCCCCAACAAGTTCAACTTCACCCTCACCCAGCTCTTCCATAGCGAAAGAAATAACATCTGTAGGCCGGTCTTTATCCCGGTACTCCCTGTTGATTTCGCGGATGCGCTCATTCGTCACAAAAGTAATGGATACTTCGGTATCAGGCTCCACAGATTCTTTTGAAGCCGCAAAGTTAATTAACTCTTCAATTTTGGCTATATCATTTTCCTGGAGCTCATTCGTTTCGTCTAAAAAATCAATGTTTAAATTCATGCCTGTTTCACCTTCTGTTTTGTCATTTCAGGATACTCGATACGTGAATGGAAAATTCCGTTTAACGTCTCACAGAAAGAGTGTGATACGGTTTCCAGCTCTTTTAAGGTTAAATCACATTCATTCAGCTGTCCATCCTGAAGCCTGTCTGCGATTATCTTTTTGACTAAATCCTCTATTTGCTCTGTTGTAGGATGTGCCATTGAACGGACTGCAGCTTCTACACTATCCGCAATGCCAATGACAGCCGACTCTTTTGATTGCGGTTTAGGTCCAGGATAACGATAGTCTTCTTCTTTTACCTCAAGACCATTTTGTTTTGCTTTGTAGTAAAAGAATTTCAGCAATGTTGTCCCATGATGCTGTTCGGCAATATCCACTATCTCCTTAGGCATCTTATGCTTTCTTAGCAGTTCAGCACCATCTGCGGCATGGGCGATAATAATATTCTTACTGGTCTGAGGAGGAAGCCGATCATGCGGATTTTCAATATTCACCTGATTTTCAATAAAAAACTGAGGCCGTTTCGTTTTGCCGATATCGTGATAGTAGCAGCCCACCCTTGCTAAAAGACCATTTGCCCCAATAGCTTCACAAGCTGACTCCGAGAGATTTGCAACCATTACACTATGATGGTAGGTTCCGGGAGATTCGGTCAGTATCTTTCTCAGCAGCGGATGATTAGGATTAGATAGCTCAATCAGCCTCATAGTAGACAAAATTCCAAATCCCGCCTCAAAATATGGCAGAAGGCCAATGGCCAGGACTGCAGACGAAATACCTGAAATCAAAGCAATTACAAAGTAAAATCCATATTCAATCGTTTCATAGTGGCCATTTCTTAAGAAAAGCATAGAAAAGATAACAAGTATATTTACTGCAGATACGAATAAACCAGCCTGCAATATTTTAGAGCGGCGATTCTGTCTGCTCAAAAACAAAATGGCAGCCAAGCCGCTGCAGAGGATATAAATGGCTGATGTCAGCTGGAATGTCCCTGTAACACCTTCATTAAAAATGATGCTTCCGCTGATAGCCATAATAATTGTGTAGTACATTGCAAGCTTCTCATCAATCAGTATTTTGATCAGCATAGCTCCCATAGCTGCAGGATAGATATACCCTATTTCTGAGTAATCGGCGTATTGGAAAAGACTTATGACCTTCATAAGCAACAACGATAAGATAAAGACAAGGCTGAACAGCAATAAATAGCTTTGCTTTAATTCCCGCTGCACATTCAATTCATGGAAATAATAATATAGGGCTGATAAAACAATGATAATAATCAGAGATAAGCCGATAAAAGGCTGAATCGAATTAACACTGTCCAGAAGCCCTACAAGTTCAAGCTGTCGGTATATGTCCCTGCTGATCAGCTGATTTTCTTCAACAATGATCTGTCCCTGAAGGATTTTTACCGGCTCGACACTTTCAATAGTCTGCTGCCGTAATTCTTCAGTGGCCGCAGGATCATAGAATTGATTTTGATATATTGCATAGCGCCCAAGCTCTATTGCGGCTTTTTTTATTTCTGAATTTAAACTGGTGAACTTAAGTTCTTCTTCAACACGCTTCTTTGCGTTCTCCACCTGTTCCGCCGGAATTTCATTATTCATGATTTTATTGATGGCCGTAACAGTGAGATCTTTCGCAATACTCAGTTCCCCCTCCTTTGCCTGCAGCAAAGCAAGGAAAACGCCATCCGATACTTCACGTGTTACATCTTCTGTGAGTTTTTCTTTAACCATGGACAACTTGTCTTCAGGACTAGGGGTTGAAGGGGCTGGTGCCTCTACATCTTTATCTGACTCATTTGCAGCAGACTTCTTTTTCTCTTCCAGCCCTTCTTTTACTTCTTCATTCACTTCCGAAACTGATCCAAAAATGGAAGTAACGAGGTCAACTCTGTTTTGAGCAATCTCCTTTTTTACAACGTAAATATCCTTAACATTATTTTCTGCTTCTTTTCTCTTTCTTTCTGTGCTTGCTTTATCCTCTATTGTAATGGGCGACCTTATTGTCTGTTCAGCGACAGAGAATAGACTTAAATCCAGCTTTTCAGGCTTCACATTGCTATACATGGAAAAATACATAGCAACTCCCAAAAGAACAAATAAAAGAACACGAAAAAAGGTCATATTAAGTAAATTTCTGATTGTAGTCATACTCTGCTGAAGATTTGACACATTTACCCCTCCTGTCCTGGGTAAAAAACTTTCAATATTCTTAATGTTTTAATTATTGATCATGTAAAATCATAACAGTTTTTCAGTTGGTTTTCACTAATGAAAAATAGACTATCTATTAACAGGTTACCTAAACATTTCATTAATAGCAAATAATTCCATAGTAATTAAATGCCGATTTTATCTGCAAAAGAAAAAACCGCCAAAAAAAGGCGGCTACATGGTTCATTGGTTATCTTCTGTCTGGTATGCCTGAATAATCCTGGCCACAAGTGGATGACGCACAACATCACTTTGTTCCAAGTGAACGAATGATAGTCCGCTTACACCCTTGAGTATGTCTTCTGCTGCGATCAGACCTGATTTTGCACCCTTAGGAAGGTCAACCTGTGTTCTGTCTCCGGTAATAATCATTTTTGAACCAAAGCCCAGCCTGGTCAGAAACATCTTCATTTGTGCCTGAGTTGTATTTTGCGCTTCATCCAGGATAACAAAGGCATCATCTAAAGTTCTCCCGCGCATATAAGCCAGCGGTGCAATTTCAATCGTGCCTCTTTCAATCATTCTCTGTGTATGCTCTGCACCTAAAATATCATGCAAAGCATCATACAAAGGCCTTAGGTAAGGATCGACTTTTTCCTTAAGATCCCCCGGAAGAAAGCCAAGGCTTTCTCCAGCTTCGACTGCAGGACGGGTAAGAATGATTCTCTTCACATTCCCATTTTTCAAAGCATTGACAGCCATTACAACTGCCAAATATGTTTTTCCTGTTCCTGCTGGCCCTATGCCAAAAACCAGGTCATTTTGGCGAATTGCATGAATGTATTGACGCTGTCCCAGTGTCTTTACACGAATAGACTTTCCTTTTGCATTCTTGGTGATTTCTTCTTCGTATAAATCACTGAAATACTCTAATGTTCCCTTGTTTGCCATTTGAAGAGCATACATAACATCTCTCTGGCTTATATTTATACCTTTCCGGATTACATAAAGCAGTTTATCCAGAACCTTACCAGACAGTTCCACTTTGTCCATTTCGCCAGACACATAAACGGATTCTCCCCTGGTTACAATGGAAACATTTAGTTCTTGCTCAATAATTTTTAGGTTTGCATCTGAATTGCCTAATAATGCAATGGCTTCATTAGGATCTTCCAGCTGCAGGTTCATTGTTTTCAAGTCTTCTGTCATTCCGAATCTCCTTGAATAATTGGTTGTCCTTCTGCAATATTCTCAATAATTTGGAAATGTATTGCTATAGTTACTTTACCATTGTCAATTGATTGGTGCAAAACTTTTTCTCCCTTAACTTTAGCATTTTCATCTAAGCTGCTTTTTATTTTTTTTCTTGCCAAATCTTTCGCAGCGTCCAAAGCCTCTTTATTGGAATATATTCTGGTGACTTGCTCTCTTTCACGGAATGTCTTATTTACATATGAAACTGGCAGTTCCCATTTCAGGAACTTTACTACTTTTTTATTTTCCTCTAATTCATACTCTTCAAACCCCGGTTTTCCAAAACCCCATACAGGAATCTCCAGATTTCCGATTGTGATGCTATGCTTAACTTTTTCATTGCCGCTAAAGACTTTAAATGTGCTCTTAAGCGGAAGAATGACTTCAGATTTATACCATGTTTCCCCGAAAACCTCGCCTTTTGAAGGAACAGTCTCCGTTTGCCCCTCTTTACCGATGATCCCGGAGACTAAAAGCTGCCCTGGCTGGACATGATCGTGAATCTCCACGACCGGACGTCCTTCTTCAACAAACATTTCTACAATAACAGCTTTCTTTTTGGCTACCAGATGCCGCGGGCTTAAATACTCCGGTTTCTCAGGTTCATTTTTCTCAACTACCTGCAGATGGTAGGTTGTCCCTTTTAACTCCACGCCAACCCAGGTTATTGCCTCGATATTGTTGGATAGTGTCCGCTGAATAGACTCTACATTATCTACAAAAAACTGCATTTTTCCTTTTTTAACCCCCATCTTGTCCAATTCTTTGATGATCTGATATTCAGTTGCAGGATTTGCCCCCTTAATCTCTATGCCCCAGACCATATTCGATAAAAGGAGAATGACAACAACAAACGCGAGGGCACCAGCTGCAAATCCGCTATTTTTCAGCAGCCTTTTCATAAGAAACGGTGCTCCTGTCCGCCGCAGGAACTCGATTCTGCAATCGCTGTTCCTAGCGTGGCTTCTTATTTTTTTTGCATCTTCCAATTTCATTTTGAAGGTGACTGATTGCGTTCCATGGTTCTTTACATTCCAGATATTAATTCCGCTGCGGGTAAGTGCATTAATAAATCTTTCTATTCCTTTCCCGCTTGCTTTAACTGTTACAAGACCCCTGTAAAATTCGATCCACTGGTTCTTCATTTCCTTCCCCCTGAATTCTTAATCAGTGTCCGTAATATAAGTAACTGAATCAATTTTTCCCTCGAGCAGTATTTCTTCCGGCAGTATCGTTTTTATGACGAAGGCTTTCCCTCTTATTAAAAGCTGCCCCTGCTTTAATAGCAGTCTTAATTCCTTATCTGAAAAAGCCAGTAATCCCCTGTGGTTTTCTATATAGATATGGATTTGCCCAATCATTGTAATACGGGGCAGGTCCATCATGACATCTTGAGGAAGCTCCATATTTTTAGTCATCCAGCCGCGGACGAATTGTCCCCACTTTTTTGCCATAAAAAAAGAACCCCCTTTCATCTCATATTTATGAAATTATTTATAGATATATGTATATACCATTGATATAATTGTCCCTGTGAGATTATATTCGGGAGGAAAAACAACTATGACAGTAGCAAACATGGTAAAAAGCGTTGGAGTATATCTCAGGATTTCAAGGGAATCAGGAGAAGGCAGAGACACCCTTCTTTCACATAGAACGATTGCAGAACGGTATTGTAGAGATAAAGGATATTCATACAAGATTTACGAGGAAGTTATATCAGGTGCAAAAGATATTGAAGAAAGACAATCGTTGAACCAGTTACTAATTGATATTCAAATGTATGAAGCTATATTTGTAATTTCCACAGACCGTATCAGCAGAGATAATTATTACACTCAATATGTAGCAAAGGTATTAGCAGACAATGACGTTTATATTCTGACACCTGAGAAGCTTTATGACCTAAACGGTGATGATAGATTGATGTTTGATATGTTGGGTGCTATGTCTTCTCAAGAATTACGTTTGATTGCAAAACGTCAGAAAAGAGGAAAACGTGAAGGTGCTAAACGTGGTGAATGGGTGCAGGGTGTTCCTCCGCTTGGATATACAAGAGGAAAGGAAAAGAAACTCGAAATCATTGAATCAGAAGCAAATCTAGTTAGAATGATATTCAATTATGCTGAGAGCGGTTATGGTATCCAAAGCATTGTGACCAAACTTGAAGGGCATAAAACAAAAGCTGGAAATCAATTTACTAATACAGCAATCTATACCATACTAAATAATAAGACTTACACAGGTAGTATCATTTATAATATCAAAGACAAAAAGGGAAAAATCACTGAAACAATAGTGATGAAGAATGCTCATGAAGCAATAATCACTAACGAACAATTCAAGTCCGTTCAACAAGCAATCAAGGGACGTATGAGCGGTGATATGGATACAAGAAACCGCTCCAAAGGGAAGGTATTGAGCATGCTGAAAGACCTTTTATACTGTAAGGAATGTGGTCTAAAGATGGGGTTTAGGAAGGATAGTAAGCAAAAGGATGCAATCTATCTCAAGTCATGTAAATGCGGAAACCGTGGAATCGTTGAGCATCAGCTAATAACATCATTTATAAGTGAGTTTGAGTTCCTTCAAGGGTTCTATCAAAATGAGTGGGAGAATGCTTTAAAATCCTCTCAGAGCGTTTCTAAAGACACTTTACTCCAACAAGTAGCAGAACTGAATAAGTCACAAGACAAGCTTAATACAAGACTCTCAAGAGCAAAAGATGCTTACCTTGATGGGGTATTTAGCAAAGAGGAATATCTGAAATCTAAGAATGATATTGAAGCTGAATTAACAAAGCTATCCAATGCAATAAACGACCTACAAGAACAAGTTGAATCCATGGACAAGGATTCAATCTCGTCTGAATATAAATCCAAAATTGAAAAGATTGAGCAGTTCTATAAACTATATAATAAGGAAGACTCTCAACAATATTTAGAAGAGTGCAATCGCATCTTGAAGCTGATAATTAATAAGGTTTATTATGCAAGAGTCGATGAAAAGGTTACAATTACTTCTCCCCTAGAGGGATATACAGAAGTTGAGCAAGGTGATTTTGTCGATTTGTTTATTGAATCAAAATGAAGGATATCCCATCAACAAGGGTATCCTTTTCTTGTACTTAATCGACCAATTGTGTAAGTTCATCCCGTTAGTAATCAAACTGGTCCGATTTATTGTTCCACATAGTTACAAGCATAATAAACTCACAGTAAAAACATAAAGTTGAAGGTGATAAATTGAGTAGTAACGACAGAGAGGTATATAAGCAGTTCATACCTATAGATAAGAGAACCATTCAAGGAAAAGATGATGGAATAAACTATATGTATTTTTCCTCGGTCAAGGAATTTAAGGAGAAATACAACATTACTTTCAAAGAAACAACCCCACATTTTGTGAAAATAGAATGGAATTTAGAACAGTTAAACAACGAGGTACAATTAGAGAAAAAGTACCCTTTTCTCCATAGATTAATTAAACGTAGAGTACACTTCTTAACAACATTAATTGAGTATTCAAGAGAGAAAATAGTTAGTCCTGTAGCACGACAAGAAGGGAACTACTATTTCTTTGCATCATCTAGATACTTGGCACGTAAATACTTTAGCAGTTACAATACATGGAATCGAAACATTTCAATCTTTTGTACATTGGGCTTATTAAACAAGGTAAAAACTAATAATCGTACGACAGAACGTAGAGCAATTAGAGAAACTAAAGCATTAGCCCAAAAGATGGGTATAGACTATAAAAAATTATCACCCATAAATTTTTATACTATCTCTATTTACAATAAGGAGTTACTTACGGAATCAAATCGAAGAGCCAAGGTTCTTTTAGATAATAATTTCCGTGCAAACGGCTTCAGTAAGTTTTTCCTAATCAAGGTATTTGGACAAGAGTTTGCTGATTCAATTTTCCATGATGAACGCTATATATCAGAGTATAGCCAATATGTTCAAACTCAGATCGAGAAATTTATCCTTAAAGATATTAACCGTCATGGCTATACAACTAAGGAAAGAATTCTCAGGTATGTTCAAATCAATTATTCTCAACTGCAACCTTGGGAATACGGATTTAACAAAGAGAAACAGAACAAAAAGGCTATTCTGAGTCGAGAGTTTGATAGGAGTATATCTGAAGTTAAGGAAAAGTATAACTTAGAATACAAAAAGGCGAATAAGGAATTAAAGGAAAAATTTAAACTGGATACAAGTAAAACCATCATTTTTGAGAACAACGATTAGGCTGATCCACCATTCTTTATAAAACTGTGATTTTTATAAGAGTAAATATCCCCTTTGTTCTTCCGCTGTTTTAGATAATGTATTTGAAAAATGATGATTGTTCTCACAAGAAGGTAAGCCACGATCCGTGGCTTACCTTCTTCTTTTCTTAAAGCGATTTAATCATAAACTAAAGTTATTAGCAGGAAATGACTTTTAGTTGTCGTAATAGTTTATATCAAAGTATAAGGATGTGGGCTATGGTTAAAACATTAACTACTGAAAATTTTCAAAAGGCACGAAGGTACTTAATGATTAACGGTAGAGACATTGAACAGGAATTGTTTCGTTTTCATTTCGAAAATGGTAACCCTCAAAAATTCATTTCTAAACTTCAAGCATATCAAGGTCTTGATGGTGGATTTAGAAACATGGGAGAAGGGAATAGCACTTTCACAAATGTGATGGATACCTGCATGGCATTTCAATATCTTAGTGAAGTTGGTGCTTCAGTAAACGACAATATAGTACAAGAAGGTATTAAATACATAATTGACTCATATGACCATGAACTCAAATGTTGGCATGCGAGACCTAACCAACAAAGTAAGGGTTGGTTTGATAATCCATGTGCTGAATTATTAGGTTTTTTATATGAGTATCAGGAATTAGTTCCAGAAGATTTTCTAAGGAACGTTACCGAAAATGCAATAGCCTCTATGAGTACCATTGACACATCTGGAGAACCAAGACAATTTTACTTTTTAGAAGCACTTAGTCTACTCCGTTTGGCAATTAGAACAGACGAACCATTTAAGTCGATGATTCTAGAACAATTAAAAAAGGATATAATGGAAATCATTGAGTCAGACTCCAGCAGATGGGCAACTACTTATTGTGCTAAACCATTTTACTTTGCTTACTCACCTCAAAGTCCAATGTTTTTGCCAATTAAAGAGTTTATTATCCGAAGTTTAGAAAATGAAATCAATACACAATCAACGGATGGGTATTTCATTTTAAATTGGAATGTAGATGAAGAAGGAGCGAAAGTTTGGAAAAGTATTTGCACAATGGATGTATTAAAGGCACTGAAAAATCACCAAATGATTGATTTGTAATTAGGAGAAAAGAGGTTTTACTAAGTGAGTAAATTTCCGAAAAGACAGTTTGAAAGTGCAAAAGAATTCATTAATTCAAAAGCTCGAGAATTAGAACGTTCTCGGTTTGAATTTTTGTTTGAAAATGGCAGTAAGGAAAATGTCTTAAGACACCTAATAACTTATCAAAATGAGGATGGTGGCTTTGGACATGGAATTGAGCCAGATTTTTGGTTGCCCCACTCATCTCCGATGGCTACATGGGCAGCTGGGCAAATTTTGATGGAAATTGGTGCAGATAAAAACGAACCAATGATTAGGTCGATGATTTCTTATTTAGTAAATACGATTGATATTGAAACTGGAATGTGGGATTCTGTACTACCTGAGAATAATGAATTTCCACACGCACCTTGGTGGCATTGGCATGAGGGGGTTCAAGAAAATTGGATGTTTAACCCAAGTGTTGAACTAGCTGCGTTTCTTGTTCATTGGTCTACTGAGCAAAGTAATGCTGCGGAAATTGGATGGAATACTATCGCAAAAGCGGTAAATCACATAATGAATAAGAGTGAAATGGATAAGCATGAAATAAACAACTATCAACAATTAATTAAAATCATAAAACCACATGAGTCTATTTTTGATAATAAAATTCAATATCCGTTGAAAAGCGTTTCTGAGCAAATACTGATGCTTGCAGAGAAATGTGTAGATAAGGATATTTCAACTTGGTCCGAAGGCTATAAACCACTACCTTTAGATTTTATCGATAATCCTTATCATCCCCTTTGTGAAACTTTCGGTTCGTTGATAGAAGAGAATCTCAATATGTATATTAAACAAATGTCTGACGAAGGAATTTGGGATATCTCATGGAGTTGGGGGAGTTATCCAGAAGAATTTGAAATTGCAAGAAGGTATTGGAAAGGTATTATTGCCGTAAATAGATATAAACAGTTGAAGGCGTTTGGTTATGTCGTATAGGTATAATAGAAGCTTGAGGACGTAACTACCTCAAGCTTTTATACCTTCGTCTTGTCCAATATTAGAATTGTATGTGACTCAATGCTTGGACAACTTTATCCATTTGAGAAGCTAGAAAAGTACCATCGTCCACCACTGTTCTTAATCTGTTTAAAGACTCAGTTGCTCTACGGATAACAGATGGTTTTGGCTGGTTACCAGATTCAATAGCATTAGTTGCTTCTTCAACAAAATCAATTGCATCTTCTTTATCAGCAGTATTTTCAATATTTGCCTCTCTCAAGAGAGTAATGAGTTCTTTAGCAAGATGTATTAATTCTTCATCACCATTCTGATTGTTCGTTTGGTTAGCTTGGATATTGCCTGTTTCACTAAAGTTAAGTTGTCCAACGTTGCCTTGTACCAATACTTTGGCATTTGGTTTTTCATCAATACCCAATTCGATCGCCTTCTCTTCTAAATAATCTGTTATGTGATTCACTAATAACTTTACTACTTCCCTGTTAAATTCTCGGATACTGTCAGCAATCTTTGCACCGCTATAGAAAGCATAAGCACGTGAAATGGTATCATATCTGTCGAAATTGTCCGTAACATATTTTAAAAGCTGATAGATGAAGGCTATTTCTTCATTGACTTTGATTGGAATGTCAAATTTACCATTATATTCCTTTGTTTGAATGATTTCCTTCATATCAAACTCTAGAACATTGTTTTTACTTATAAAATCAGATAGAATTGGTTCATTATCAATGTACGAAACAAATCTTATCGCTAACCTCATTGCTTCATATGTATCTTGAGCATTGAGTAAATCCCCCGCCACCCTTCTGAATTGCCTAGATATTAATTTGAATTCTTTTACATCGATGATTTTTTCCAATTAATTCACCCCACAATATGGACAAAACGGTTTTATTGTCTTAGACAATAATGAGAGTTTTGCCTTTCTGTCACAACATACAAACTCAATTTGCTCCAAGTCGTCATTTTCGTACAATGACCTTGGTTGTTTACTTGGTAATGACTTACCTCTTTTAAAGGTTACGTTCTTGTTCCTCCTTGTTGACTTCTCTAAGCCTTTAAACATGTCATTCAACATATCCATTGCTTCATTCATAACAAGTGTCTTTGCATGTTCTAAAATATCATCGGTGTAGTAGGAAGAAATTGGACTAGGAATCCCACAATTAGGACAAAACATCTCAAGAACATCGTCATCTTGAACTTCACTGGTTTTCAGTTTGAATTCTTCACTGCATAAAGAGCATTTAAAAGAACTAAATCCCTCAATATCACTTTGCTTTGAAACAACAAAGTTCTTTCGCATATTCACTCCCCCATATTTTACCTTTTTCGCACAACTTAATTATAATACAAGTCATCTGTTGGTGGAACGTTTATGTCGTGAACTGGCGATTACATTTTACCGCTGTTCTGTTTTAACCTGTACACTACATAAGTAAATACACTCCATTAAAGGCACGCATGTTCTTAGATGCTCCACATGTCTTCATTCTAGTGTTTATAGAGCCTTAAAAGTTGGAAGAAAGCTGTATGAAAAGAAGGAAGCACACCCATCTACAAACCAGCCATCAGAAAATCCTCGACACGATACAAATAAAAGTTAAGATTTGCTCTGGTAAATTAATGAATTAATCATGGATTTACTGATATTTTTCGATAACAAAATCGATTGAAAATATGAGTTGTATTCTTTTGTGATATGGAAGAAATAGTCTTTGTCATGGTGTTGTTGATAATTACACACGTTTCAAAAGGTACACTTTTTGCAACGCATATGCCTAAATGCTCGAATAAGGCTTTGGATAGCCTCAAATGGTGATAAACTAAATTTTGAAACGTATCAAAATTATCATTGACCTTTTGAAACGCACTCATTATGATTAGAGTATCAATTAACAAGGTGGAATTAATCATGGACAACAAAGAATTTGGATATGTAAGAGTGAGCAGTAAAGACCAAAATGAAGCAAGGCAACTAGATAGCATGTATGCTCTTGGAATCGATGAGCGTGATATTCATATTGATAAGCAAAGCGGTAAAGACTTCAATAGACCTCAATATCAAGCTTTGAAAATGCGATTACGTAAAGGAGATACATTATATATACATTCATTAGATAGACTTGGACGTAACAAAGATATGATTCTAAACGAGTGGAAAGATATTACACACAACATAAAAGCACATATTGTTGTAATTGATATGCCATTGTTAGACACACGGAAATATAATGACTCGATCGGCTCTTTTGTAGCTGACTTGGTATTACAGGTTTTATCATGGGTTGCAGAAGAAGAAAGAACTAAGATTAAGACTCGTCAAGCTGAAGGTATAGCTTTAGCTAAGGCAGAGGGTAAACACCTAGGTAGACCTAAAACATCTATTACATCCGAATTTGAACAAGCTTATAAACAATGGAAAGAAGGAAATATCACTGCAGTTGAAGCAATGAAAAAATCAAATATGACTAAAGCTACCTTCTATCGTAAGGTTAAGGAATATGAAGGAATTTAAAAGACCCTTTAAGGGTCTTTTCTCTATGTTGAGGATATAGGGGGGTATTTCCACTTATTCATTAGACTCATGGACAGGATAAGCCGAGAGTCGGTTCATCCACACACCATTCAATTATTCAAGTCATCCTAATTCAGGTTGTAAGTAAATTCTTTCTAAATGATTGGGCTTCTGTAAGATAATCTATAAATCTTCCACAGCTTTTTCTTGGCTAAGGAAATACTCTTTATAAAATGCCCTCAAAACATAACTAGTGTACTCCCTAAGGTTTATTAGAGATACTTGTATGGGAAATTTACACCCATTTTCCCCATCAACATCAAGTAACGGTATTGAACTACTTGTTGGCTCGTCATTAGTTAACAGGTAACCTCTATGCAGATACTTTGACCTCTTGTCATAGTATCCATTAAGCTGTCCTGCTATATATGAATTTAAGTATTTATTCACTATATTCCTTACTCTGCTGGCAATACCATATTTGTCCTGTTTACACTCATTACACTTCTCACTCTGAAAACCAATTAATGTAACAACCTCTAATGCTGACATGTAAAGTGTTGTTGCTATTTCGGTCTGAGATTCACCTGTCATAAGTGCTGTCTTTAAGTCCTCATTTTTGGTATACATTTCAATCTCTACACCTAAACCATCATCTAATGGGTGGTCTATATAGCCTTGATGGTCATATATCTGTGCATCATACTTTCTTGCAGTATGGAAATGCGAACAGGCATTTAGATATATTTGTACATCTTCATCTTCTCCGTCATTTGTAATTATATAGTCTAAAAAATCTTTAGCCTCCTCAGAAATTGTTAAATAACCATCCTTAACAGAAAAACCATCTATAAAGTCTGGCTCTTGATATACTTCAGCAGCCAATACTTTCGTTTCTTGACCTTCGATATCAGGGCTTGAGGTTATCCAAAAGGGTACATTAGTTTCTACTGATAAGAAATCCATCACTTGGTTTGTCTTCTGAGTAATTTTACCTTCTACTTGATTCTCATCATATGCAGAGACAGGGAAATAAATTTTTGTTATATCATCTGCAACAAGTTGCGTTTTGAAATTATCCCCTTCATAACTAGATAGTGGAAATAAAGATTTTATTGTGGGAATCGCATAGTAATCATCATATTTCCTGACGCCTCTTCTTGCCCTTTTCACAACTCTTACTAACCTCTGTCCTAGTTCGGATTCCCTTGTTAACTCCTCCTCTTGTTCCCCTCTATATTCGTATTTTGTACCACTGTATCCAAAGAACAACTTAATAATCGATCCATTATTCTTGTATGTAATTCCAGCCATTAAAACTGAAACACCTATGTCCATAAAACCGAACGTTATTGTTTTAGTTTGTTTGTTTTTGTGGGGCATGTACTGCCAAGCACATTTCCCAAATTCCTTTGCCATCTGAGACCAAAGACTTCGTAAAAACTCATTAGACTCTTTCTCATTTGTAATGCCAATATCTAATATCACCCAATTCCTCCACCTTTCACTTTCATCTATCTTAAGTGTACTTTTAAAAACCCTCCACTGTCACATTTTTCTAAAATTAATAAGAATGCTTAAACGTTCAGAATGTTAAGCTTAAGTATAAAATGTAAAAAGGTTGAGGGTAAAATTTCCCCAACCTTTTAAATATTGATTTAAAGTGATTCCCACAACCACCCATAAAAAAATTCAAATTTATGAAATGAACGAAGGTTCTAGCACTTATTTTTTACCGCTTTCTATTGAGGGACCTGTGAGGATTTTTAGATCTTGGAGGTCCAAGAATCTCGGACCAGATAATCCCGTCAACAAGCGACTGTTTTTGCGGTTCATACTTACCGGCTCCTGAGGCTTCCACCGGGTAAGCTTTTGTATTAGCTGCTGTTCTCGATATCGCGCTTGCTTTTCTTTCAGCAGCTCTCTGCTGACTCTGGAGAGCCTTCATGCTTTGTTCTGCCTGCTGTTTACGCTGTCTGTATTCTTGTTCTATTCTTCTGGATTTCTCTGCCAGCTTCCTTTTTTCCTCTTCCAGCACTTCGGCTAATGCAGGATCTGCAGAAGTTCGTTCCGCCTCTGTCCGATTCTCTTGCTGTACTCGGGGAGCCTGTTTCACAGGCCTTTCCTCCTTCTTTTTTTTGAACAAGGAGGAAATGAAAGCAATAACAGCAATGAGAATAAAAGGATTCTCAAATAAAAATTCCAAGAGAGTTTCCTCCCTTCTCCCGATCAGGGATCATTTAGTCATTTTTACGGCCATTTTTGCCGTCATCACTCATATTGCCGATTGAATCCCTCATTTCGGTATCAGCCGAGATGTTTTGGATATTCATATAGTCCATTACCCCAATATTTCCAGATCGGAGTGCTTCTGACATGGCAAGCGGCACCTGCGCTTCTGCTTCCACAACTTTCGCTCTCATTTCTTCAACCCGTGCTTTCATTTCCTGCTCCTGAGCTACGGCCATAGCACGTCTTTCTTCAGCTTTAGCCTGGGCAATCTTCTTGTCTGCTTCAGCCTGTTCAGTCTGAAGTTCTGCACCAATATTTTTGCCGATATCTACATCTGCTATATCAATCGAGAGAATTTCAAAAGCAGTGCCTGCATCCAAGCCTTTTGAAAGAACAGTCTGAGAAATCATATCCGGATTTTCCAAAACCTTTTTATGGTTATCTGATGATCCGATTGTAGATACGATTCCTTCCCCGACACGCGCCACGATAGTTTCCTCTCCAGCTCCCCCAACAAGGCGGTCAATATTGGCCCTTACAGTAATCCTTGCTTTTGCTTTTACCTCAATTCCATCCATCGCCACCCCTGCAATAAAAGGAGTTTCAATTACTTTAGGATTAACGCTCATCTGTACTGCTTCCAAAACATCTCGGCCTGCCAAGTCAATAGCGGCACTTCTTTCAAAACTTAAATCGATATTTGCACGATGGGCTGCAATCAATGCATTCACAACCCTGTCAACATTACCTCCGGCTAAGTAATGGCTTTCCAGCTGATTTGTCGAAACATTCAACCCTGCTTTGTGTGCCTTAATTAGCGGGTTAATAACACGGCTTGGAATAACCCGGCGAAGCCTCATTCCAATTAATGTAAAGATACTGACTCTGACTCCTGCTGCCAATGCTGATATCCACAGCATGACCGGTACAAAGGTGAATAATATCCCCAGCAATATGACACCGAGTACAACGGCAACCAATATTGCTGCTGTTCCTGCTTCTAACATAATTTTACCTCCTGATGTTTTTTATTTATCTAAAACAAGATTAGATATTTCTCTAACAACGATACGCGATCCTTCTGCTTTAACTACTTTTACTTTTGCCCCTTTATGAATAAAGGCTCCCTCACTTACAACGTCTATTCTTTCATCTTCTATGACTACTGTGCCCGAAGGCCTTAAAGCTGTAAGTGCATAACCCTCAAGGCCAATCAGTTCAAGTCTGCTCTTATTTGAAATATAGCCTTTTTCAGTATTTGTGCTGTCGTGTAAAATAATTTTTTTAAAGAATTTCATCTTTTTCCCAAACACCTTTATCATTAATATAGATGCCAATATTGAAACTCCTATAGCAATTAAAATAGACATTCCCATATGGGCCACGTTGTCAGAAGCCAGGAATAGGCTCCCAAGTATTGCTGCAACACCAGCTATTCCGGCAATGCCTCCAGGCAGGAAGAACTCGGCAATTATTAAGCCAATTCCGATTACAAACAAGATTAAAGTCTCATATCCTGCCAGCCCGGCCACCATATGACCATAAAAGAACAGAAGCAGAGACGATATTCCCATTAACCCAGGAATGCCAAAACCCGGTGAATACAGTTCCAGAACCAGCCCAAGACTTCCAATAGATAATAGAATTGGTATGACTACAGGATGGGTAATAAAACGGGCTGCCTTCTCCGCAAAGCTTTCATCGATGGTCTGGATAATAGCTTCATCATATCCGAGCACTTTCAGTAAATCCGACCTTGAGTCTACTGTACCGTCCGAATAGCCAACCTGCTCAGCCTGTGCTGCTGTTAGGGTAAGCAGCTTTCCTTTTGGTGATCCCAATTCTGGCAGGTCCACCGATTCATCTGCCATGGCAAGAGCATAAACAGGATCTCTGTCCGTTTGTGAGGCTGCACTCTGCATTGCCGCAAACCAGTATGATTCCGCTTTTTTCCCAGCGGTATTTCCCTGCTGGTCAATAATTGCAGCTGATCCCATTGTCGAACCCGGCACCATGTATATTTCATCCGTATTCAAAGCGATATAGGCACCTGCAGATAAAGCCTGCTTGTTGACAAAAGATATTGTTTTTACATTTGTTGAGGTTAATAGCCTTCCAATTTGTCCGGCTGCATCCACTGCCCCTCCGGGTGTATTTATTTCAAATATTATAGCTGATGCATTTTCTTCTTCAGCTGTTTTAACCGCTCTGCTTAAAAATGCGTAAAGTCCTTTTTCCACCGTTTCTTCAATAGGTACAATCAGTACTTTTTCATTATCGGCGTTTCCTTGAAAAGGGCTTAAAAGCAGCAGCAGAGTAAAAAATAATGAAAAGGCGGTTATCGCTCTTCTGGCATTCAAAACTTTCCCCCCTCTAACCGCAAAATGACTTCTATATGTATTTACGAATGAATCATTAAAAAGTTTCATTTTTATTTATCCAGAAATCTGCTACAGCTTTATTATAACCTAGAAACAAGAGTAATTCACTTCACCAGTCTTTTCCTGTTACAAAAGTAAAAAAGACCGTCAGCCATTAGCTTTCGGTCTTTTAATGCATAGTTTTATGAAAGGTGTTGTTGTACAAGTTTATTTATTAGTGATCCATCTGCTTTGCCTTTTACCTTAGGCATGATAGCAGCCATCACTTTTCCCATATCAGCTTTTGAAGAAGCACCTGTTTCTGCAACTGTTTCTGCAACAATTTTTGAAACTTCATCTTCAGAGAGCTGTTTTGGCATATATAATTCGACATACTGAAGTTCAGTACGAATTTTTTCAACAAGATCTTCACGACCTGCTTTTTCAAATTCATGGAGGGAATCCTTGCGTTGTTTAACTTCGCGAGAAAGGACAGTTAGCTCCTGTTCTTCGTTAAGATCTTCACCAAGCTTGATTGCTTCGTTTTGAAGTGAAGCTTTGATCATACGAATAACAGTAAGCTTTTCTTTTTCTTTATTCCTCATCGCTTGTTTCATATCTTCATTTAAACGCTCGAGAAGACTCATTACATACACCCTCTCTTACCACTTACGCTTTCTAGCAGCCTCAGACTTTTTCTTACGTTTAATACTAGGTTTTTCGTAGAATTCGCGCTTTCTTGCTTCCTGCAAAGTACCAGTTTTTGATACTGAACGTTTGAAGCGACGAAGAGCATCTTCAAGCGATTCGTTTTTACGAACGACGGTTTTAGACATTCTCTTTCCCTCCCTCCGAGCACAACACACTTACATCAACAACATGGTTTATTCCATGTACCTTGCAATTATAATATAACAGCTTATCAAGGTCAACAGTAATTAGCCTGCTGGATTGATTTTTATAGATTGTGCTTATTTAGTACCCCATTCTTGACAAGCTAAACAATTTTTTGCACATAAGCATGTCCCGGCAGGGTGTCCCATAGTATTAAATGTAGGGGGTGAATGCTTGGTCCAGCTTTTATTATTTTTTCTGCTCATTGGGTTATTTATTTATGGTATGACACTCTTAAGATCGGGACTATTTAATTTATCTGCCGATTCATTAAAGAATTGGCTGGCAGTTGTGACTAATTCACCTTGGAAAGGCACTGTTATAGGCACAATCGTGACAGCTGTCCTGCAGAGCAGTTCAGCGGTAATGATCATAACAATTGGAATGGTTTCTGCACGAATGCTGACTTTTCCCCAGACGATTGGCATCATATTAGGAACCAACATAGGTACAACATTTACGACAGAGTTAATTACTTTTAATATTGAGTCATATATTGTTCCGCTTGCTGCTGCCGGGAGCATCCTTGCTGTAATGAAGAATAAGAGCCTACGAAGCACCGGTCTGGCAGTTCTTGGGTTATCAGCGGTTTTTGCAGCAATGCGCGGGTTTGAGTATCTTGCTGGTTCTGTTAAAGATAATGATATGGTCAACCACTGGCTGCTTACTTTGGATGGGAATTATTTATTCGCTGTAGCTGCCGGAATTGTCCTTACGGCTATCATCCAATCAAGCACAGCAACAACTGGCATTATAATGGGGTTTTTAACTGCTGGCGCAATGGATTTGGATACGGGCATTGCCATAATGCTTGGATCTAATATAGGTACATGCGTAGACGCATATTTAGCATCCATCGGTTCAGGAAAAGAAGCAAAACTGACTGCCTATGCCCATATTTGGCTGAACTGTATAGGCGTGGCGGCCTTTTATCCTTTTATTCATGCCCTTGCTGTCGCAGGTGAGAGTACAGCCAGTTCCCCGGATGTACAGCTTGCGCATATCAGTGTTTTATTTAATGTCATATCTTCACTGCTTGTCCTCCCATTTGCAAATCAGTTTGGCAGGTTTGTCATTAGATTGCACGCCGATAAAAAGTAAAAAATGCCGGGAATCCCGGCATTTTCTTAGTAATCCGAATCGCTTGTTAATCCGTTAACAATAGCAGCGCCGGAGCTTGCTCCGATTCTCGTTGCACCTGCTTCAATCATCTTCTGTGCATCTTCTGCGCTTCTTACTCCGCCGGAAGCTTTTACTCCAAGATCAGGTCCGACAGTTTTTCTCATTAAGGCAATATCTTCAGCAGTTGCGCCGCCTGTTGAGAATCCTGTAGATGTTTTTACAAAGTCAGCACCCGCTTTTACAGAAAGCTCACATGCTTTAACTTTTTCTTCGTCAGTCAAAAGGCAAGTTTCGATAATTACCTTGGTTAATGCTTTTCCTTTTGCAGCATCAACAACCGCACGGATGTCCCGTTCAACCAGTTCATTGTCTCCGCCTTTTAACGCGCCAATGTTAATTACCATATCTACTTCTGTTGCACCGTTTTCAATGGCATTCTTTGTTTCAAATGCTTTTGTTTCAGGTGTTGAAGCTCCCAGCGGGAATCCGATTACGGTGCAGACCTTCACTTCGGTTCCCTTAAGGAGGTCGCTTGAAAGTTTAACCCATGTCGGGTTAACACAAACAGACGCAAAATTGTATTCTTTAGCTTCCGCACAGATTTTTTCTATTTGGTCTTTTGTTGCATCGGCTTTAAGTAATGTATGATCGATCATTTTTGCTACGTTATTTGTCATTTTAACTACTCCTTTTAAAAACAGTTGTACGTACCTCTTACATAATATCACTTAGATAATAAAATATCGAGTACTATTTATATTTTTTGTAATCGTTTTCGAAAGTAGTTTTCCCCAAAGATATTAATAAATTTATCAAAAAAAAGGAACTACCCTAAGGTAATTCCTTTAGACTGCCGCCTCTTCTCTTTCGTTCAATTCATCCAGGACTCTTACAAATTGTCCTTCATTGTATGGGTAGCCCGCTTTTGTAATTTTTACTTTTACAATCTGGCCGACCATTTCTTCTGTTGCCGGGAAGACGATTTTTAAATAATTGTCTGTGTATCCGATAAATAAATTGCTGTCACTGCTTTCCTTAAAGCTTTCCTCCGGAATCACTTCGAGAACTTCACCTTCGTACTGAGCTGCATATTCTTTTGCAAGCTGATCTGACAGGGCAATCAGGCGATGAACACGCTCGTTTTTGACTTCTTCATCGATCTGTTCGTCCATTCTTGCCGCAGGCGTTCCTGTACGCTTTGAATACGGGAATACATGAAGCTCAGAGAATTTATGCTTTTTAATAAAGTTGTAGGTTTCCATAAATTCTTCTTCTGTTTCCCCCGGAAAGCCTACGATAACATCAGATGTAACAGCCAAGCCTGGAAGAGCTTCCTTCAAGCGCTCAAGACGCTCTGCAAAGAATTCCATAGTATACTTGCGGCGCATTCTTTTTAGAACCGTATTTGAGCCTGACTGAAGAGGAATATGCAAGTGTCTTACCACGACCTTGGACTTATCCATAACTTCAATAACTTCATCGGTAATTTGGCTGGCTTCAATTGAGGAGATTCTTAAACGCTTAAGACCTTTCACCTGAGCTTCCAAATCCGTAAGAAGCATAGCCAGGTTGTAATCCTTCATGTCTTCGCCATATCCGCCTGTATGGATTCCAGTCAGAACGATTTCTTTATAGCCGGCATCAACAAGCTGCTGAGCCTGCCGGATTACTTCTTTCGGGTCTCTTGATCTCATTAAGCCGCGCGCCCAGGGAATAATACAAAATGTGCAGAAGTTATTGCAGCCTTCCTGAATCTTAAGAGATGCACGTGTCCGGTCTGTAAATGCCGGCACATCGAGCTCTTCGTAGACACGGTTTTTCATGATGTTTCCGACCCCATTGATTGGCTGCCGTTCTAGTTTATATTGCTCGATATATTCAAGCATTTTCACCCGATCCTGAGTCCCTACAACGATATCAACTCCAGGGATTGCCATAATTTCGGCAGGTGAGGTTTGTGCATAACAGCCTGTTACACAGATAACGGCATCAGGGTTTTTTCTAATTGCCCTTCTGATTACCTGACGGCTTTTCTTATCACCCGTATTTGTAACCGTACATGTATTAATCACATAAACATCTGAAACGGATTCGAAGTCTGTCCGTTCATAGCCAGCTTCTTTGAACAGCTGCCAAATAGCTTCTGTTTCGTAATGATTGACTTTGCAGCCAAGTGTATGAAATGCAACTGCAGGCATCTATATTCACCCCATTAATTCAAAATGATAGGAAACAGCTGACAGCAAAAAGAGAGGCGCTGTCTCTGTCCTTAAAATACGCGGTCCCAAACCGCAGGCAAGAAAACCTGCTTCGAGCAGCAATGAAACTTCATTATTTGCAAGACCGCCTTCTGGTCCGAATACAACTAAAAGTGATTCTCCTTTGTTCATGGAAGAAAGTGTTTTATAAAGCACAGTGTCCTCTCCCTGCTTCGCTTCTTCTTCAAAGGCAATCAATTTATATGAATATTCAGCTGATATTTTCAGCAATGACTTTAAATCAAGCGGTGCAAGAACTTCAGGCACTATGCTTCTATGTGACTGTTCAGCAGCTTCTTTAGCAATCTTCTGCCATCGCTCTGCTTTTTTCATTGATTTCTTCGCATCCCATTTTACTACTGAACGAGCTGAAGTAAAAGGGATAAAACGGCGCGCTCCCAGCTCAGTCCCCTTTTGAATGATCCACTCCAGCTTATCCCCTTTAGGCAGTCCGCTCACAATAGTAATGTCTGCAGGCAGTTCTGAAGATCCTTCAATCCATTGTACAACTTCTGCAGCCACATATTCATCGGTAATTTCTGCAATTGTGCAAAGTGCACTTTTTTGAGATGGATCTACACAGATAATTTTGCCGCCTTCTTTCATGCGCATTACCTTCACTATATGATGACGGTCTTCTCCTGTAATATGAAAGTAATTTTCTTTAACTGCATTTCCTGTGAAATACCGCTGCACAATCGGCACCCTCTTCCTTACCTGTTCAAAATCCTTTCAACTGTAAAAAGGAGGGTAAACTTATTACCCCCTTTTTACGGTATATCCAACACCGGCCCCTCTCATCCCGAGGAACCGGGGATTTTCTAATTATTTTCTCCTTGCGACAATGGCAACCCAATCTTCCATTTGTATGGTCTCTTCTATTTCAAACCCTGCAGCGGAAATAGCATCTCTTACTTCCTGCTTCTTCTGCTGGATAATGCCTGAAGCGATGAAGTATCCGCCTTTCCTTACGACTGAGGCAACATCATCTGTAAAGCGAAGAATTACTTCTGCAAGGATGTTGGCAACGACCACATCTGCTCCCTGGCTGACACCATCGAGCAGATTCCCTTGTGATACATTCACTATATCCTGCACTTTATTCAGCTTAATATTTAATTTAGCTGAATTTACTGCGACTTCATCAAGATCAAGTGCTTTTACCTTCCCGGCACCCAGCATAGCTGCAGCAATGCTTAAGACACCCGAACCTGTTCCTACATCTACAACATTATCACCCTGTTTTACTGTTCTTTCAAGAGCCTGGATACACATAACCGTTGTAGGGTGCGTTCCAGTTCCAAAGGCCATGCCCGGATCAAGCTCTATGATAAGTTCATCACTGCTGACAGGTGTATAATCCTCCCAGGTTGGGACAATCGTGAAGCGTTCTGAAATTTTTACGGGATTATAGTATTTTTTCCAGGCAGTAGCCCATTCTTCTTCATTTACCTCACTAATGCTGACTTTATTTGCGCCAATATCGATGTTAAATAAAATGAGGTTATTAATTGCTTCTTTAATTTCATCAACAGTTTCCCCAAGGAAACTGTTTACTGGCAAATATGCTTTTACAATAACGCCTTCTTCAGGATAGTCCTGCGGATTGAGCTGGTAGATTTCACCGAATTGATCCTTTCTTTCTTTTACAAGTTCTAAAGGATCCTCTATTACAACTCCGCTTGCTCCGGCTTCATGCAAAATATTCGAAATCGGTTCAACAGCTTCATTTGCAGTATGAATACTGATTTCTGACCATTTCACTACTACCAACTCCCATTCCTTTATTCACCTTTAAAGGCTCGTTTTACTTTAGAAAAAAAACTTTCTTCCTGTTCTCCCTGCGGGACTGTTCCGCTAACTTCAGCAAACTCGCTTAAAAGCTGCTTCTGTTTTTCGGTCAGTTTTGTCGGTGTAATGATCCGGACAATAATGTGCTGATCTCCTGTTCCATATCCTCTTACATTTGGTACACCTTTTCCTTTCAGACGGAATTTGGTTCCTGTCTGAGTGCCCGAAGGGACTTTAAGTTTTACTTTCCCATGAAGTGTCGGCACTTCAATTTCATCGCCTAGGGCAGCCTGCACAAATGTTATAGGCATTTCACAATAAACATCATCGCCATCACGCTCAAAGAACTCATGAGACCGCACATGGAATACAACATAAAGGTCGCCTGGAGGTCCACCGTTAAAGCCTGGTTCCCCCTGGCCTGCTACGCGAAGCTGCTGGCCATCATCAATGCCTGCAGGAATTTTCACGTGTATCTTTCTGCGTTTTTGCACTTTACCTGCTCCACGGCAGGTTGTGCACTTATCTTTAATTTCTTTGCCGGTACCATTACAGTAGTGGCAAACTCTTCTATTTACGATCTTGCCAAATGGCGTATTTTGTTCAACATTCAACTGACCTGATCCATGACAATGACGGCATGTTTCCGGCTTAGTTCCCGGCTTCGCACCTGAACCGCTACAGGTCTCACATGTCTCTTCTCGCGGAATTTCAATATCGGTCTCTTTACCGAATACTGCTTCCTCAAAATTTAAGGACATAGTGTACTGCAAGTCTGCACCCTGTCTTGGGGCATTTGGATCTCGCCGGCGTGATCCGCCTCCTCCGAAGAAGGTGCTGAAGATGTCTTCGAATCCGCCGAAACCTTCAAACCCTGCTCCTCCAAAGCCTTGATTAGGGTCCGTATGGCCAAATTGATCGTAATGCGATTTTTTCTGGTCGTCGCTTAGGACTTCATATGCTTCTTTAACTTCCTTGAACTTCTCGTCTGCATCAGGCTCTTTGTTGATATCAGGATGATATTTTTTTGAAAGCTTTCGATAAGCCTTCTTAATTTCATCCTTGGATGCACCCTTGCTGATTCCGAGAACCTCATAGTAATCCCTTTTACTCATGATTACCACTCTCCCCGATTCATTTCACATAAAGATTATTGTATCAAAAATAAAAGCCAAAGCCAAGAAAGACCTGACTTTGACTTAAAAGATTCAGATATTATTTATCGTCTTTAACTTCTTCGAATTCAGCATCTACAACGTTATCGTCATTACTTTCGCTTTCAGCACCTTCTGCGCCCTGAGCAGCCTGAGCCTGCTCATAAAGCTTCATTGTTAACGCCTGGACAACTTCCTGTAATGCATCTTTCTTAGTACGGATTTCATCCAGATCGTTCTTCTCAATTGCAGATTTTAGTGCATCTTTAGCTTCATTTGCTTTGTTCACTTCTGCTTCATCCACTTTGCCTTCAAGATCTTTTAGAGTCTTTTCAGTAGTGAATACCAGCTGGTCCGCTTCATTGCGGAGTTCAACTTCTTCTTTACGCTTCTTATCAGCTTCAGCATTTTCTTCAGCTTCTCTTACCATTTTTTCAATTTCCTCATCAGATAATCCTGTTGATGATTTGATTGTGATGGCTTGCTCTTTGTTTGTGCCAAGGTCTTTAGCGCGTACGTTTACAATACCATTTTTATCGATATCAAAAGACACTTCGATCTGAGGCACACCGCGCGGAGCTGGAGGAATATCCCCTAGCTGGAAACGGCCAAGTGTTTTGTTATCCGCTGCCATCGGGCGTTCCCCTTGAAGGACATGGATATCAACCGCAGATTGATTATCAGCAGCAGTTGAGAACACCTGGGATTTTGATGTTGGAATAGTTGTATTGCGTTCAATCAGTTTAGTGAACACTCCGCCCATTGTTTCAATTCCAAGAGACAAAGGTGTTACGTCCAGAAGGACAACATCCTTAACATCACCAGTGATGACACCGCCCTGAATAGCTGCACCCATAGCTACAACCTCATCAGGGTTAACTCCTCTGTGCGGTTCTTTTCCTGTTTCTTTTTTGATTGCTTCCTGTACAGCCGGAATTCGTGTTGACCCCCCGACAAGGATAACTTTATCGATTTCTGAAGGTGTCAAACCAGCATCTTTCAATGCCTGGCGTGTAGGTCCCATTGTACGTTCAACAAGATCTGCTGACAGCTCTTCAAATTTAGCTCTTGAAAGTGTTACTTCCAAGTGTAAAGGTCCAGCTTCGCCGGCAGTAATGAACGGAAGTGAAATTTGTGTTGAAGTTACACCGGAAAGATCCTTTTTCGCTTTTTCAGCAGCATCTTTTAAACGCTGCAGAGCCATTTTATCTTTAGAAAGATCAATGCCGTTCTCTTTTTTGAATTGATCAACGAGGTAATCAATAATTACCTGGTCAAAATCATCTCCACCAAGACGGTTATCCCCGGCAGTGGATTTTACTTCAAATACACCATCGCCAAGTTCAAGGATAGAGACGTCAAAAGTACCGCCGCCAAGGTCATAAACAAGAATTGTTTGGTCTTCATCCATCTTATCCAGTCCATATGCCAAAGCTGCGGCAGTCGGTTCATTAATGATTCGTTCAACTTCCAAGCCGGCAATTCGGCCTGCATCCTTTGTAGCCTGACGCTCAGCATCGTTGAAATATGCTGGAACTGTGATTACCGCTTTAGTAACCTTCTCGCCAAGGTAGTCTTCTGCATAAGATTTCAAATACTGAAGAATAATAGCAGAAACTTCTTGTGGAGAATATTCCTTTCCTTCAACCTCTGTTTTATGATCTGTACCCATATGGCGTTTAACGGACATGATAGTGTTAGGGTTTGTAATAGACTGGCGCTTTGCCACCTCACCAACCTGACGCTCACCGTTCTTAAACGCTACAACTGATGGTGTTGTACGGTTGCCTTCCGGATTTGGAATTACTTTTGGTTCGCCGCCTTCAAGTACAGCGACACATGAGTTTGTTGTACCTAAATCGATTCCGATAATTTTGCTCATGTTCTTTACCTCCCCAAATATGTAGTTATTGATTTACTTTAACCATTGATGGACGAATGACCCGATCCTTTAGCTTGTAGCCTTTTTGGAACTCCTCGACCACTGTATTGGAATCAAAATTCTCGTCTTCTACCTGCATAACAGCCTGGTGCATATGAGGGTCAAATTCTTTCCCAACTGCCTCAATCTGTTCTGCACCTTCTTTTTTAATAGCCTCCACCAAGCTTCGATAAACCATTTCCATTCCTTGAAGAATAGATTTAGCCTGTTCATTTTCAGCTTCCATTTGAAGTGCTCTTTCAAAATTGTCAAGCGCAGGCAGCAAATCAGAGATTAAGCTTTGTGCTCTATATTTTTCAGACGCTTCAAGGTCCAGCCTTGCACGGCGCCGTGAATTTTCAAAATCAGCCTGAAGACGGTAGATCCGATTTTCAGCCTCTTCCAGTTTACCTTCCAATTCAGCTATTTTTGCATTTGCTGCTGTAAGGTCTGAATCAGTTCCCTGATCAGGATCTCCTTCTGCTTCATCAGACTCTGCAAATACCTCTTCAATAGGAGCCTCATTTTCAGTTCCTTCAGGTACGTTGGTTTGATCATTTAATTCATGGCTCAATGTCTCTTTCTCTTCTGCCAACATGTTCACCTCCCTTAAAGAATAGCTGGATTATTATAAAATAACATAAGGAAAGGAGTGGAAAGGTTTTTCCACCCTTAATCAATATCTCCACCATCATCTATTTTGATACAACTTGGATAAAACAGATGATAAGTCTGCACTGATATAGTTCAATAAGCTGATGACTCTTGAATACTCCATTCTGGTTGGCCCCAGAATGGCAATTGTGCCGAGCTTTTCGGTGCCAATTGAATAGCTTGCTGTTATCAGACTGCAGTTTTCCATTGCTGAATTATTATTTTCCCTGCCGATTTTAATATTGATCCCTGACTTGTTTTTACTGAGTAAATCATATATGCCTTTTTCCTGCTCAATCATATTCATGAGGTTTTTGACCTTTTCAATATCATGAAATTCCGGCTGGCTGAGCATATTTGTTTTACCGCCAAAGAAAAGCTTATCATAGGCTGGTATCTTTATAGTATCGGCAATTGAATTCAGCATTAGATCATAATTATTGATATGATGCCTTAAAAGCACGGCAACCTCTTTATATAACTTATTGTTCAGACTTTCCAATGGCGCACCGGCAAGACGGTCATTTAGGATATTCACTACCTTTTCCAAATCACCTGCATCAATGTTTTCCGGCAAGTGGAACATTCTGTTTTCCACATGACCTGTATCTGTGATAATAATCGCTATCGCTGTTTCTTTATTCAAAGGAACAATCTGAATCCTCTTCAGTTTATTATCCCTTACTGCTGGCCCAAGGACTATGGATGTATAATTAGTCAGCTCAGATAGTATTTTTGCCGATTTTTGAACAATTTTCTCCAGCTCATAAATTCTTTCAGCAAAGATCGATTGCACTTTGTGGATATCATGCTGATTTAATTTTTGCGGGGATAAAAGGTGATCCACGTAGTAGCGGTAGCCCTTTTCAGATGGAATCCTCCCCGATGAGGTGTGTGTTTTCTCAATAAACCCAAGTTCCTCTAAATCAGCCATCTCATTTCTGATCGTTGCGGAACTAAAAAAAATTTCTTCTTTTTTCGACAGAGTTCTCGACCCTACAGGCTGTGCAGTATGAATAAAATCATCAACAATTACTTGAAAAATTAATAATTGACGATCTGTTAACACAATTATCACCTCTGTTAGCACTCTTTGTCCCCGAGTGCTAATTCTAATAATAAATTATCAAATCATACGTGCAGTGTCAATAATTTGGCTTCTTTTTTCCTGAAGCAATCCTCAGTCAGATTACCCTATAAAGGACTGAAATACTTCATTTCCAAGAAATCGTCCTCGTCTTGTTAATTTAATATGCTCTTCCCCGGCAATAATTAATTTTTTATCGGTGTGCTGTTTTATCTGTACTTCAAAATGTTCCAGCGGGTTTTTGCCAAATTTCTCTTTAAAACGACTAATTGAGACACCTTCAGTTTTTCTCAGTCCAAGAAACATTTCCTCTTCCATCTGTTCTTCCAGAGGCACCCTATGTTCTTCAAGGATCGGAAGCTGGCCCTTTTCAATTGGCTCCATATATTTTTTCAGAGGTCCATGGTTTGAACGGCGAAGCCCATTAACATAGCCATGTGCACCTGCCCCAAAGCCGAAGTACCATTCATTGTCCCAATAAGTGATATTATGCTTGCTCTCATAGCCAGGCTTGGCAAAATTGCTGATTTCATATTGGGCAAATCCATGTTTGTCCATTTGCTCTATCAATAAGTCATACATTTCAGCTTCCACATCTTCTCCGGGTGTCGGAAGTTTCCCTCTTCTCATCAGATTATAGAATACCGTCTTTGGCTCAATGATCAAAGAATAGCCTGAATAATGATCAATATCCAATGTAAATGATGTTTCAAGTGTATCTTTAAAGTCCTGAAGTGTTTGACCGGGAAGACTGTATATCAGATCGATGCTAATGTTATCGAAACCTACTTGTTTTGCAGCTTCAATTGACTGAAAAACATCTTTTGCCCGGTGTGACCTTCCAATTCTTTTTAAGAGTTCATCATTGAACGTCTGAACACCAAAGCTGAGCCTGTTGACCCCGGCATCATGCAATATTTGAAGTTTTTCCTTAGAGAGATCTCCCGGATTAGCTTCAAATGTATATTCTGTGAAAGAGTCATAGGGCAGCTGACGTTTAATTGTACTGCAAAGCTGTTCAAGCTGTTTCCCGTTCAGCGCAGTGGGTGTGCCGCCTCCGACAAAGATGGAGTTCAGGCGCGCTGCCTGTGTTTCTTTCAAAGTAAGATCTATCTCTTTATCAAGAGAGTCAAGGTATTCTCCAACCGGCTGGTTCTTCAAATACACTTTATTAAAATCACAGTAATGGCAGATATGTTCACAAAAGGGGATGTGTATATAAGCTGCTTTAATCATTCATTTCACTACTTTCATCATTCAATCATCATTCATAATACAACAGTTTCCTAAATAAAAAGAGGCTAGTGCTGTTATTATTATGACAGCATATCTAACCTCTTAAAACAAATCAAATATTTTACTTTTTAGGGGTATTATCGTCCATCTTCAAAACGGCCATGAAAGCTTCCTGCGGAACTTCAACAGAACCAACCTGCTTCATCCGCTTTTTACCTTCTTTCTGCTTCTCCAATAATTTGCGCTTACGGGAAATGTCTCCTCCGTAACATTTAGCCAATACATTTTTGCGAATGGCTTTAATGGTTGAGCGGGCTACAATTTTCTGGCCAACCGCAGCTTGAATTGGAACCTCAAACTGCTGACGGGGAATTAGCTCTTTCAACTTCTCAACGATAACTTTTCCTCTTTCATAAGCAAAATCCCTATGAACGATGAAGCTCAATGCGTCTACCTTTTCTGCATTTAACAGAATATCCATCTTAACAAGTTTCGATGGCTTGTAACCAATTAATTCATAATCAAAAGAGGCATATCCTTTTGTATTGGATTTCAGCTGATCAAAGAAATCATAAACAATTTCCGATAAAGGTAATTCATAGATAATGTTAACTCTGGTTTCATCCATGTATTGCATATCAATAAAGATACCGCGTTTTAGCTGGCAAAGTTCCATAATGGCACCCACATAATCATTCGGGGCCATCATTGTAGCTTTTACATAAGGTTCTTCAACACGGTCAATCTTCTGAGGGTCAGGCATATTGGATGGGTTATCCACTTTAACCTCAGTGCCGTCAGTCATGATAACATCATAGATAACACTAGGTGCTGTTGTAATCAGATCAATTTTGAATTCGCGCTCAATGCGCTCCTGGATAATTTCCATGTGAAGCAATCCAAGGAAACCGCAGCGGAATCCAAATCCGAGTGCCTGTGAAGTTTCCGGTTCAAATTGAAGGGCGGAATCATTCAGCTCCAGCTTTTCAAGCGCTTCACGAAGATCATTGAACTTGGCGCTATCAATTGGATAAAGTCCGCAATAAACCATCGGGTTCATCTTTCTGTATCCAGGAAGAGCTTCTGCTGCACCGTTTTTCGCGCTTGTAATAGTATCACCCACACGTGTATCCCCGACATTTTTGATGGCAGCAGTCAAAAATCCTACGTCTCCAACTGATAATTCAGGCAGTGGCGTTGATTTTGGCGTAAACACACCCACCTCTGTGACTTCAAACTCTTTGCCGGTTGCCATCATTTTAATTTTATCCCCTACTTTTACCGTACCCTCAACCACACGGATATAGGCTACTACACCCCGGTAGGCATCATAAAGGGAATCAAATATAAGAGCCTTTAACGGGGCATCCGGATCCCCTACTGGAGCAGGTACTTTTTCAACGACCTGTTCAAGAATTTCTTCTATTCCAATTCCAGCCTTTGCTGAAGTTAATACTGCTTCAGATGCATCCAGGCCGATAACTTCTTCGATCTCATTTCGAACCCTTTCCGGATCCGCACTTGGCAAGTCGATCTTATTAATAATTGGAAGGATCTCAAGATCGTTATCCAGGGCCAGATAAACATTGGCAAGAGTTTGCGCTTCAATACCCTGAGCTGCATCCACAACCAGAATGGCTCCCTCACATGCTGCAAGGCTTCGGGATACTTCATATGTAAAATCGACGTGTCCCGGCGTATCTATTAGGTGGAAAGTATATGTTTCTCCATCTTTCGCTTTATAATTTAACTGAACTGAATTCAGCTTGATCGTAATGCCGCGCTCCCTTTCAAGATCCATGGAATCAAGGAGCTGGTCCTTCATTTCACGTGAAGTCAGCGCATTGGTTTTTTCAAGAATTCTGTCGGCCAAAGTCGACTTACCATGATCAATATGGGCGATGATAGAAAAATTCCTTATCTTCTCTTGCCTTTTTAGTCTCTCTTCTCTGTTCATTGTTTATTATTTCAACTCCTACTATAGAAAAGCGCAAGCGCCTTAAACAGGCGCCTGGAGCTAAGTGTGATCAATTTTAAAATAGTCCTTTTAGTTTATACACTATTTTTGATTATATCAGTAGGTTTGTGAAGATTCAATGCTAAGCTTTAAGCCGCTAATTTTCCAAAAAAATAAAGCTGCCCACCTGAGCAGCCTATTTCCCTGTTATTAAGTCTGTGATGATTGCGAGCGATTTTTCTGTCAGCTCTGATACGCCTTCGGATATGCTTTTTCCTAATGAAGAAAAGAAATTATACGCTTTCATTTCTTCAAGTTTTTCCCTTTTCTTCTGAATATCATGGCTTGACACATCATTCCCCAGGACAGAAGCATGAACTTCGCCTTCGTTGGTTTCTTTTATGGTCAGGGCACTTTTGAAATCCCCGTCATAGAATCCCTTCATTCTGTGAATTCCTTCATTTGCCTGCTGCATTCCGAATAGCACTGAGACAAACATAAGCGCTGTCAAAAAAAGAGCTTTAAGCATAAACATTTTCATTCTGCATCATCCTATTACTAGTTCTTTTCTGATTCATTGCCAGCCGGTGAATTCACTTCCTCCGCCTGCCAATAATATTCACTGAATACTTCCGCGAGTGCTTCGGCCGAACGGTTTAACTCCTCAAATGTATTATCGACTCCCCCAAACTCAATGAGTATGGCATTGCCTGATAAATCCTGATTGAAGTTGCCATTTGTCCCTGCGCCTTCTTTTTTCATTATACCCCTGCTTAATCCTTTGTACTTGACACTCAGTCTATCATGCAGTTCTTTAGCAAATTTTAAGTTCTTTTCATAATTCGGATTATTTCCTCCAATGATAAAAGCCAGCTTGGCATATGACTCTCCGTTAATTTCTTTCGTAGTATCTTTTTTTCTTTTTGAATCACGGTGAATATCGATTAAATAAGCCAGATCCCGATTGGAAGTGATTGCTGCCTGGACTACCTCTCTGGATTCCTGATAGGAGCGTCCATATGTTAGGCCCTTTTTGTTTAAATTTCCTTGAATATCCGTTTTATCCACATATGTGCCTATCCCTTTGCTCTCCAACTCTTCCTTAAGCTTGTCACCGATTTTAGTAATATTAATTTTTGAATGGTAGGCAGCATCAGGGTTGGTGACACCCTTCAGATACGGAAGATAGGATTCAGTATTATGCGAAAAGTATAGATAGACAGGTTTTTTATCACCTGTTGAGACCGGCGGGGTGTTTGACTGCTTTTCATCCCCAGAAGTCTCAAGCCCTTCTGTGTTTTGCAGGGTTGCCTCCTGTTCGGCCATAAGTACTTCTAAAGGTGGAGAAGATTCTACTGGCATGTTTGTATAATCTGTACCTTCACCTGCAACCAGGATTTTACTGTCATAAATTGAGAAAAAAGGAAGCTCCCTTCCCAGAAGACTTCTCGGATCATCCAAATTGACATTCGTGGATAACTTAAAAATTAAATTCGCAAAGCCCGGGGGAGAACTGCTTTCAGAAACCCCATGGAGAAATGAGTGATTTTCCCATCCAAGAAAATGATAAAGCATTTCTCCCGTCAGGCTATTCGCAGCAGAATTTACTGAAGAAGAACTGATTCGATATTCAGGCTTTAAGGAAGTTAATGCTCCGCTAATGGAAAATATCATAAATAGAAAAAGCAGAAACCCGCCAATAGCCTTCAGCAGGCTTGTCCCTTGAATAGTTACTACAAGTCCGTTCGTTTTAAAAGGTTTCATTGTTCCACCTCTCCTTGCTAGTCTAGTAAATGTTATGACTTTGCTAGAGAAGATAGAACATGATATTTTCTATCTTGTATAAAATCCGGCATTATCCTGATTCACTTTCTGGTGGAGCGCTGCGTTCAAGCCGTTGGCAATTAAGTTTGACATATCTTCAATAAATACATCCACTTCCTTTGGCGTCACCATTAGGTTATGACCCAAAGGCGAGAGTACTTCATAAATAAGCTTACGCTTCTCCTCTTCAGGCAAGGTTCCGATCATGCCAAGGAAGGTTTTTCGATGATGCTCCTCCGGCAAATCCTCATCAGTCAGCTTTTTCTTCTCTCCAAAAGTCATTCCTGCAGGAGCCAAGGCACGCGATGGACGGTCACCTTCTTTCATTTCCTTGCCGAAATGCTTCAGGATGTAATCAATTGTATCGCTTGTGATGGATACTGCATCGACAACCGTTGGGATGCCAATCGCTATGACAGGTATTCCTAAAGTCTCTTTACTGATTTCTTTTCGTTTATTCCCTACACCAGAACCTGGGTGAATCCCTGTATCCGAGATTTGAATAGTAGAATTGACTCTTTCGATTGATCGGGAAGCAAGAGCGTCGATCGCAATGACAAAGTCGGGTTTTGTTTTTTCCACAATGCCAAGAATAATGTCACTTGTTTCAATTCCTGTCAGGCCCATTACCCCCGGAGAAATAGCACTTACAGGACGGTAGCCTTCTTCTACGCTTTCAGGCTGAAGCTGATAGAGATGTCTTGTAACAAGCAGGTTTTCGCAGACTTGCGGCCCCAATGCGTCGGGAGTGACATTCCAATTGCCCAGTCCGACTATTAAACAGGATGCATCTTCATTAATGCCCAGCTGTTTTATAAATTGGGAAAATTCACTTGCAAATACAGTCTCCACTTTGTGCTGCAGCTCCGTATCCTGCTGGCGTATGCCCGTCACTTCTAGTGTCAGATATTTGCCCTCTTTTTTCCCTAATGCTTCTGCTCCTTGCTTTGTTACTTCAACAAAGGAAATTTTAATATCGTTTTCTTCTTTTTCTTTAATTATGACGCCTTCTATTTGAGAAAGATTCTCCTGCTCGTGAACATTGTCTTTCTGCCTCCCGGAAATCACCATTTCCCTTGCTTCAATGGCAAGATCTGTCCGAACTGAGTACTGGCTTAAATCTATTGATTCCTTCACATGTATCCCTCACAATCTAAGCTTATTAGGTTGGAAAATAACAGACTAAAATTCAGATATATCCTATCTTTGCCTTTAAATTGCAAAAACATGCAGAAAAAGAATGAACTTACCGATTTATCCCTCAGTAATTTTGAGTACAGAGTATTGCATTATGGCTCCGTGTTTGATAAAATATCACTTGTTCTGAATTTGTTAATGAACGTGAATGTCGAGTTATAGAATCTCGATGCTTTTTCAGGAGGTGAATGGAATGCCAAACATTAAATCTGCTATCAAGCGTGTTAAAACTAACGAAGCTCGCAAAGCTCAAAACGCTACTGTTAAATCAGGAATGCGTACAGCTGTTAAGAAGGTTGATGCTGCAATCGTAAACAACGATTCTGCTGCTGCAACTGAATCTTTCGCTGATGCTGCTCGTAAACTGGACAAAGCTGCTGCAAAAGGTCTTATCCACAAAAATGCTGCTGCCCGTAAAAAGTCTCGTTTAATGAAAAAAATGAACTCTTTAAATGCGTAATGTTTAAAGATATCGGCTATCTTAAGGGATAGCCTTTTATTTTACATAAAAAAGCGGTCCAGATGTGTGAACTGGACCGCTTTTTTTATTAAGGATTTTTTCTAAGCGCCTGACTTTGCAGACGAAACAGGAACATTTCAATCAGCATGGTTTTATTCATACCTCCTGTTTTCATTTGGTAATCTGCATCAGCAAGCAAGCTAATAATTGCTGTCAGTTCTTCGTCAGCAAACATCTGGGCCTGTCCGGCCGCAAGCTTTACCCTAAAAGGATGTATCTTTAAATAGCCGGCAATCTGCTGTTGGCCGTAGCCTCTCCTGGCAAGCTCCTTCACCTGATAAATCAGTCTGAACTGCCCTGTAATAACAGATAAAATCTTAATAGGCTCTTCATTTTGCTTTAATAAATCATAATAAATTCTCAAGGCTTCTTCTATTTTGCGGTGAACCACCTTATCCACAAGGGAAAAAATATTTTGCTCTAAAGACCGTGATACCATCTTTTCTGCCATTTGCTCATCTATCCGCTTTGTGTCATTCGCATATAGAGCTAATTTATCGATCTCGTTGGTCAGAATAAACAGATTCGCGCCTGCCAATGTCAAAATCAGTTCAACAGCAGATTCATCAATCTGCACACCGTTCAATGCTGCACGTTCCCTAATCCAGGCTTTCAATTCACCTTCATTTAATTTCTTGGCTTCAAGTACTGCAGCCGTTTTTTTCAATTGTTTGGTTATTTTTTTCCGATCATCGAGTTTTTCTGCCGATGAGGAAAATACCACCACTGAATATGGGGCAGGCTCTTTAATGTAGGCTTCAAGCTTAGCCAGGTTGTGCTCCAGTTTAGCTTTCGATTTCTCTGACGTTAAAAAAACCGGGTTATGTAAAAAGATCAGTCTTCTTTCACCCATAAAAGGAAATGTCTCAGCATCTTCAAGCGCTGTATCAATGGGGGTTTCCTCAAGGTCATAAGAGGATAAGTTAAAATCAGCTTCTTCTTCACTAAGCACATTGCTGATCAGAAGCTGCTTCGTTTCGTTTATAAGATATGGTTCTGTTCCGTATAATAAATAAATAGGAGCAAAACTTTTCGCTTTAATTCTGTTCCAAATATCAAAAACCAATTTCTTCTCTCCGTTCGCCAAACAATATATTCACTATATATCCTAAAGAAGCGATGGCAATTTGACAAGACATAAGAAATTGGCGCCCAAATGAACGCCAATTTCCAATCTATATAGAACGCTGCATCCCTGAGGCCCGGGAAACTCAGGAAGCTGCGGTGCACCTTTGTTAATTATTTTCCCCATGATGTTTCGTCATATTTGTGACAACTCCTGCTAATACAGGAAAAGGGCAGGCGAACTCTAGATTTTTTTATTTGAATGACTTATACTATATAGGAAATAGGAGGGGTAGACTGTGAACGAATTTGAAAAGAACGTCCAAAGCAAACGTAATGATGCAATCGACTCTGGTGTAGGATTCATCGTATCATTCGGTTTCTTCGCAACGTTGTTTATTATTGCAACAGTCATTAAATTTTTAGGAGCTTAATGGCTACATACAGTAATGTGTCACAATACTGCTGACACGTTGAGGCTGCCTCAGCAGCCTCTTTTTTTTGAGCGGAGTTTTGATAAAGCACTAACAATTCTGGAACCTGATGCTTTCTAACATATACTATGGAAGCTGCACTGAAAAGGTTCCTGAATCCCCTTTAAAAAAATAGGTAATTGCCCCTTGCCTATCGGTTCTCAATACTTTGACATTATAGTCATTCAGCCTGCTCATTACAACATTATGAGGATGCCCATACCTGTTGTTCCTGCCCGCAGAAATAACGCCAATCCGCGGCTTCACCCTAGAGAGAAATAAATCAGTTGAGGAAGTTTTGCTTCCATGATGTCCAACTTTCAAAACATCAGCTTTTAGCTCGGGATAAGACTTTATGAGCTGGCCTTCCCCCTGTTCCTCCAAATCTCCGGTAAATAGCCAGTTTAACCCTCCCACTTTGGCAAAAAGAACAATAGATCCATCATTTTTTCTCACACCGTCCCCCATCTCCCCTCCAAACGGGGACAAAACCTGAAATACGGAATCTCCATTGAGCCAGCTATCTCCGGCTTTAGTGAACAAGATTTCACTTTTGCTATTTGCAGCCTGTACAATCAAATTATTTTCAGCCTCCGAGAACTCAGCTCCCTGCGGAAACACGACGGACTTTACCTTCATTTCCTTCAAAACAGCTGATGCTCCGCCAATGTGGTCCATATCCCCGTGAGTGAGAAAAAATTTATCTATTTTACTAATCCCTTTGCTTTTCAGAAAAGGCACTACTGTGTCCTTTCCTGTTTCATATGGATCGCTACGCATCTTCCAGTCCTCAGTTTGAAACATTAGCGCACCTCCTGCATCTATTAAATAATTCCCTCTCCCATACGGAAGCTTTATCACGATGCTGTCACCCTGCCCTACATCAATAAATGTAATTTCACCAGCTGGTGTAAACACATTTGAAAAATAATGAATGACTATCGCAAGAATAGGAAGCACACCGTTCTTAATAATAGCTTTTTTGTTTTTTGATCTTTCCCAGCCGGCAAAGAATACGGGAATGAGAAAAAGATAAATGATCAGCATTAAAGGGGCTGGCCTGCCAAGAATAAGGGTCGAATTAGGAATGGCGGCAAGCATTTCAGCAATCCAATTAAGAAAAACAATCATTTTTTCCAATACATAGAGTAAGAAATCTACCCTTTCTCCTGTTATTAAATCAAAAATAAATAAAATTAATACCACAGGCAGGACTATGGAAGAATACAACGGTACAAAGATCAGATTGGCAATTATGGAAATAATCGATACCTCATAAAAATGCCAAAGGAGGATCGGAATGGCCGCTATCTGGCAAATAAAAGAGACAGACAGGAGGGCAGCAAGAGGATGAGTAAACTTTTTGAGTATGGCTGGAGCTGAGAGAATTAGCGATAGGGCCACAGCAAAAGACAGCTGAAACCCTGCATTATAGATAACAAAAGGGGAGATAAAAAGGTAGCCGGCAAACACAATGGAGATAATATCAGCTAATTGAACAGGGATCTTCAGCTTCTTTGCCACTAAAACCAAAAGCATCATAAACACAGCCCGCAGTACAGATGGCGCAGCCCCTGTAAGTATTGCATATACTGGCAAAACCATTATAAGGATGCTGGTCATTTTTTCTCTGGTGATCCCGGCACGTACTCCGGCAAGAAAAAACATCCCCGCAAGCATCCCTACATGAAGTCCGGATATTGCAAGCAAATGGATAATTCCGATTTTCTGATAAGAATCGATAATATCCTCATCAATAAAACTCCGATTCCCAAAGACAAGCGCGATTGAAAGTGGAGCCGTCTGTTCAGGGAAATGCTCTAAAATATGATTTGTGCCCATCTCCCTCATTTTTAAAATTGGTAATGAGATACGGCTTTTATGGTATGTGCAATCAGAGAGGTTTAACTGTTGCAACTCGAGGATCCAAAAGATACTATTGTGGTTTAAAAAATCCTTGTAACTGAAGGAATTTGGATTTGTAGATGTTGGAGGAGTCTGTAAGGTGCCATTAACCCGGCATGTCATTCCTACTCTAAGATAGTCTGAAAGAAATTTTTGTTCTGTTTCCGATTTGATCTTATACCTGACAGCCAGCTTTTCTTTTTTTTCGGTCATTTCAACGTGGACTGTGAGAAGGTCCCCATCTATCTTTACTGATTCTGACAGGGTAATTTCAAAATTACTTTCATTTCCTGTAAGACTTGTTCTGTTATATTCTGCCGCTAGTTCACTCCTTATGGTAAAGGCGAGGTAAATCAAAAGCAGAAAAATCATGTTCTTTTTGGCCAAAATATTTCTTTTGACGAGAAATAGGGCAAGAAGAGAAAAAATGATAGCAATTGCCGGATGATGTAATGATGTCAAATTCCCCAGGAGTGAGGCAGCAGCTGCGTAGATCCATCTGCCTTTCATATTATTTACTCCTTTAGTTTTTAAAGGAGCAGCAACTTGTCATTGAATGCGCCGCTCCTCCTATGAATTAATTTTGAAATAGTTTGTCCTTTTTTTCTTTATAACTTTTCATAATGTCCTGATTTTTACCGTTTTTTTCAAGCTCATTGATTAATTCCTCTATAAAATCACGTTTTTCCTGTATGCTGTTCTCGAAGGATACTTTTTCAGCCGCCACGTGGACAGTTTTCACACCAGCCTTCTCAAAGAGTTCAATTCCATAAGGGTGATTTTTATAGTCCTGTGCATAGTAAACTGTTTTAATTCCCGCCTGTATAATTGCTTTGCAACATTGCAGGCACGGAAAATGAGTTACATATATTTCTGCATCACTTGTCGGCACCCCAAATTTTGCACACTGTAAAATCGCATTCATTTCCGCATGTATGGTCCTTACACAATGATTATCAATAACATAGCAGCCATCATCAACACAATGTTCACCGCCGGCAATTGATCCATTGTAGCCGCCGGCAATGATTCTCTTATCCCTAACAATGGTTGCACCGACTGCAAGTCTTGTACATGTGCTCCTCAAAGCAAGCAAATGGCTTTGTGCCATAAAATATTGGTTCCAGGAAATCCGGTCCATCTGTCTCTCCCCTTTACACAGGCATAAATGCCCTGAATTAAAATATAACTTTTTCTCTCAATAAGTGTAAGCCTCAAGCTTGTGCAGGTCAATGGAAGGAAATTAGTTTACACTAATATGCTCTTTGAGTTTTTCAAAGGTTTTATCCCCTATCCCTGAAATTAATTTCAAATCCTCAATATTCTTAAAGGGTCCATTTGTATCACGGTGTTCAATTATCGCTGCAGCCTTAGAAGGCCCAATCCCCGGCAATGTCAGTAACTCTGTTTCATCCGCCCCGTTTAAATTTACCTTTCTGCTATCCTGTTGTCCTTTAACCTCGACATTTCCGGCTACCGCCAGGGCCTCTTCAAGAATTTCACCCTCTTCAGGAACATAAATTACCATTTCATCTGTAATTTTCAGGGCAAAATTAATTTTAGTGCTATCCGCTTCTTCCGTCAGTCCCCCTGCTTTTTCCAGCAGGTCTATTACCCTTTCACCCTCTTTTGCTTCATACACTCCCGGTTTTTTTACTGCTCCTTTAATATCTGCCTTCATCGTCTGCATCACCTGTTCAGCCTGCGTATCACCTGCTGTTTCTCTACCTTCATCTTCGTTCAAAGAAATTGACTGTTCAATCTCCGGTAATACCTCACTATACTGAACAGGCATTAAAAAATAATAGAGGAGAGCAGCCAATGCAACAGCAGCTCCTGCAAAATAAAATTTATAGGCTTTTATCCATTCGGGCACTATGGATCCATCCTTTCTTTTTGGAATAAAAGTTTTTTTGATACATATCGTTATATGAGAGAGCCTGCTTTCAGAGGAGGGATGTAGCATTGAAAATCGGAATCATTGGCACAGGTAATATGGGGAGAATATTGACCGAGGCGTTCCTTGACGGGGGAGCCGTTTCCCCGGCCTCCATGACGATAACCAATCGGACAGTCGTAAAAGCAAGGAAAATAAAGGAAAAACATCATGAAATTACTGTTGTAAATAATGCAAGAGAGGCCGCACATCGTTCTTCGCTGATCTTTATTTGTGTAAAGCCCCATGATGTGTATAATGTCGTTCAGGATATGTTGCCGTTCCTGTCAGAAGATAAATGTGTAGTGTCCATAACCAGCCCCATTAGTGTAAAACAGTTGGAATCAGTTGTGCCTTGTTCAGCGGCGAGGGCGATTCCAAGCATTACTAACAGGGCCTTATCAGGGGTGTCTTTATTATCATTCGGGGAACATTGCAGAGAACAATGGAAAGGGGAACTTAACAGGCTTTTTGCAAGTATCTCCACACCTGTTTTTATAGAGGAAGCAATTACCAGGGTTTCTTCGGATATTGTCAGCTGCGGACCTGCCTTTTTCAGCTACTTAACACAGCGCTTCATCAACGCGGCAGTTGCTGAAACGGAAATTGATAATGAAACAGCAACAAAGCTTGCTAGTGAAATGCTGATCGGACTTGGAGAATTGCTGAAAAAAGGCTTTTATACATTGCCTACATTGCAGGAGAAGGTATGTGTCAAAGGAGGAATTACAGGAGAGGGAATTAAAATTCTTGAAAGCGAGCTCGGCAGTGTTTTTGAACACTTATTCCAGGCGACACATTCCAAGTTTGATGAAGATCTTGTAGAAGTAAAAAAGCAGTATTCTCTCTATTAACTATTCGATGTCAACAGAAATAATCCTTCACTATTTTAAAAAAACAGCCGGAAAAATTAAACCGGCTGTTTTATATTAGTTCTTTTTCTTTGCAATAAAGATAATTCGTTCAGCCTGGCTGTCTGGTGTTCCTTCTTTAAAGTCTCCTGAAAGGTCAACAAGGTCAAAACCGCATTCCTCAAGCCAGCTTTTATATTGGTCAATAGGATAAGTGCGCTGCAAATGCAGTTCGTCATAGCGGTCATACTTTCCTGTTTTTTCGTCCTGAACAAAAAACGAAAGATCGTGCTCTACAGAATTTGGGTATTCGCCCTGAAAACTGTGCCAAATATATGAGATTTCCTCGTCATTTTCAGCAAAGGTCTGGTTCATAAATATCTGCATGATTTTATAAATGGAATGAACATCAAAAATAAATAGACCATCGTTTTTTAAATAGCTATGAACCCGCCGGAAAGTGTTTTTTACATCTGATTCCGTCTCCAGGTAATTCAAAGAATCACAAAATATGCCAATAATATCAAATTCACTAAACCCTTCAAGCTCTGCCATGTTCTGCAGGTAAAAGGGGATTTGCAGACCTTTCTGCTCCGCCTTGGCATGGGCTACAGCCAGCATATCCTCTGATAAATCCACACCTGTTACCTCATAGCCCTGTTCACTTAACCTTATGGAAAGCTGCCCTGTGCCACATGCAAGATCCAGCAATTGTTTGCCTGTAACATTAAATTCCATATGCTTTTCATTGATCAATTTAATCCAGCTGTCATAAGGAACATCTTCCATCAGCCTGTCATAGAGATAAGCGAACTTACCGTAGCTCATTGGTTAAGAATGCCCTGAACGTTTTCGACCGGAGCATCTCCCCAGAGTCTTTCAAGATTATAGTAGCTTCTCTCATCCTTATGGAAAATATGTGCAACGATATCACCCATATCAACCAGAATCCACCTTGCTTCATCAAAGCCTTCCATTCGCTTAACCGTAAACCCTTGTTCTTCAGATTTTTCTTTCATTTCCCGAGCAATGGCTTGCACTTGTTTATCAGAATTTCCGTGACAAATAACAAAGTAGTCCGAAATCAGGGAAATCCCCTTCATATTTAGAACCGTTATATCTTCTGCACGTTTATCATCCGCTGCTTTTACTGCCGTCATCAGCATAGTATTTTCTTTCATTTAATCAATCCCTCCTTATTCATTACAAGGTCATTATAAGTTTCGAAGGACGCCGGAAAAACAGGCTGCCCTTTTTTCATTAAAAACATAATGGTATTTTGAACAGATTTTATTAAAGCCTTGTTTAAGTTGGTCTGTGCTAAATCACGCACTTCGTCAACTCCAGGAAAATGCCTTCCTGGTTCAATATAATCTGCTAGATAAATGATCTTTTCAAGTAGTGCCATTCCCGGCCTCCCTGAAGTATGATATCTTATTGCATCCAAAACCTCTATATCATGCACTCCAGCTTCTTTCTCTGCCAAGTAAGCACCGACAGGAGCATGCCAAAGTTCACTATTGTAATTCAAAAGCTCGGCTGGCATACCAGTATTAATGATAATTTCCCTCATTTCTTCCTTAGGGCGGAACTTAGCATAATCATGAAAAATGGCTGCCAATTCAGCTTTTTTACTATCAGCGCCATATTTTTCTGCAAGTTTAATGGCTGTTTCCATCACCCCGACTGTATGAAGGTAGCGATGTTCAGTCAGTTGCTCCTTTACAATAGCCAGAGCTTTTTCACGATTCATATAATTGATTCTCCTTTATATAACTCCTTATAGAATCCGGTACTAAATATCGTATAGTACCGCCTTCCCTTATACGGCTTCTGATCATACTTGAGGAGATCCCCATTTCAGGAACGTCAGCATAAAGAATTTTGTACGGAGTTTGCAAATTGTAAGATGGCCGCCTTACTCCTATAAAGGTAATCAATTCAAGAAGTTTGTCAATGTTATGCCACTTGGGCAAATATTCAACCATGTCAGCTCCAATAATAAAATAAAATTGCTTTTGAGGATAGTGTTCCTTCAAAATCCTGATTGTATCGTAGGTAAATGAAGGACCTTCCCGCTCCATCTCAATTAATTCTATTTTAAAGCCTGGGTGATTCTGTAATGCGAGTTTCAGCATTTCAATTCGATCACTGCCGCTAACATGATCTGACCTTTTTTTATGGGGAGGCTCATGGTTCGGCATAAACCATACTTCATCCAAACCATGGGAAGACATAACCTCATTTGCGATAATGAGATGGCCTAAATGAGGCGGATTAAAGGTCCCTCCAAGTATGCCTACCTTTTCCATTTACACTCCTCCATACAAACAGTTTAATTTTCCCAAAGCTTACTGCAAGTTGATTTGTTTGTTTTCTTTTGATTCTTTGTATAAAACAATAATATTCCCGATGATTTGGACAACATCAGCCTTCGCACCTTCTGACAGCTGCTGTGCCACCGCATCTCTGTCTTCTTCACAATTTTGAAGGACTGAAACCTTTAATAACTCACGGGCTTCCAGTGCCTCTCCTACTTGTTTAATCATATTTTCATTAACCCCGCCCTTCCCAACTTGGAAAATAGGGCTTAAATGATGCGCTTTTGATCGCAACAAACGCTTTTGCTTTCCTGTTAGCATAATAATCCTCCCAGCTGATTTAAAACCTTTTGTCTCATTCTTTCAATGTCAGGCTCAATGCCAGTCCACATTTCAAAAGCAAGAGCCCCCTGATATACGAACATATCAATTCCATTCTGAATTCCGGCGCCCTTTACGGCAGCTTCCTTTAAAAGCCTGGTTTGCAGCGGATTATAAATGATATCACTAACAAAGGCTCCAGGCATAAGTTTATGTACCGAAAGCGGGCTTTTGCCAATTTCCGGATGCATTCCAATTGATGTAGTCTGAACAATTAAATCGTATTTTTCCAGGCTTTCCTCTGCCTCCTGCCGGTTCAAAACCCGGGCAGGGACCTCAAAAGGGCAGTCATTCAAGATCTGCTCTGCCCTTTCTTGAGTCCGATTGCAAATGTCCAGAAGCTCTGGGCCTTCTTTAGCAATTGTAAAATAAATGGCTCTCGCAGCTCCTCCTGCTCCCACTATCAGCACTTTTTTCTCATTAATTGATTGGTTCTGATTCAGCAGGCCATTTACAAATCCGCTTCCATCCGTATTGCAGCCTATTAGCTTACCATCCTGATTGACCACTGTATTAACTGCCCCAATTGCCTCAGCAAGAGGATCCAGTTCATCTAAAAGAGGAATGATAGCCTCCTTATGGGGTACCGTAACATTAAATCCCTCAATTCCGATTGCCCTGAACCCTTTAACAGCGTCATTCAGATTTCCCCTGGATACATGAAATGGATGATAATGTGCATCAATACTGTAAATCTTAAATAATTCATTGTGCATAGCCGGAGACATTGAATGGGAAATTGGGTCCCCAATCACTCCAAAAAGCTTTTTCAAAAATCCTCACCCCTTTTGAAAAGCGTAAGCAAATGCAAGTAACAGCCTAAATTAATGACTTCCTTATCATGGCATGGACACCTTTAGGAACATATGCAGCTACTTTGGCCCCACCCTCATTTACCGTTATCCAGCCAAGTCCTGAAAACACTATATCTGTTTTCGGTTCTTTAATTGTGAATTCATGTTTCACAAGCTCAGGGAAGGTCTCCATCTGCTCTATTCTTGGCGGTGTAAGCATCTCTCCCGCATGATTCTCATAAAGCTCATCCGCCTTTTCTGTTTTGGTGCGGTGTATATTTAATTCATTTGAGAAATGACAAACAAATGAGCGCCGGCCGCCAGCAATATAATCAAACCTGGCCAGTCCGCCAAAAAAGAGTGTCTGCTCTTCATTAAGCTGGAAAACCTTAGGTTTAATCTCCTTTTTAGGTGTTATCACCTTCAAGTCTCTTTTATCTACATAATGAGCCATCTGATGATGGTTAATTATGCCTGGAGTATCCACCAAAGCCTTTCCATCAGATAGAGGGATTTCGATAATATCCAGAGTCGTTCCTGGGAAGTGGGAAGTAGTGATGACATCGCCCTCACCTGTTACTTCTTTTAATATGCGGTTGATGAAAGTGGATTTACCTACATTTGTACACCCTACTACATAAACGTCTTTTCCTTCCCGATAATGATCGATGGCTGCTGCAATTTCTTTAATGGAGTACCCTTTTGCAGCACTGGCCAGGTACACCTCTTCCGGTTTCAGCCCCAGCTGTTTTGATTCCTGCTTCATCCAGTTAATCAGCTTATTTGTTTTCACGGACTTTGGAAGCAGGTCAACTTTGTTTCCAACAAGCAAGATTTTATTACTGCCGACAAAACGGTGAAGACCTGGGAGCCAGCTGCCGTTAAAATCAAAAATGTCCACAATCTTCACAATAAGTGCATCACTTTGCCCAATTTCATTCAGGATCTTTAGAAAATCATCATCAGTCAAGCTGACATCCTGAACTTCATTATAATGCTTCAGCCTGAAACAGCGCTGGCAAATAATCGTTTCCTTCTGCAGAGCTGATTGAGGAGCATAACCTAATTCATCAGGGTTCTCTGTTTGAACTTTCACTCCACAGCCTACACACACAAATTGTTCTTCACTCACTTTTTAATCCTCCCACTGAATCATTCCTTTTTTTCTGAACCAATTTAATATCCGTCTTTCCACCAGCCGGTTAAATTTTGTAAAAAAACCGTCAGTTTGAGCTACAGGTACGACCAAAATGGTATGGAACCCGCTTCTGTTTCCTCCCAGTACGTCAGTCAGCAATTGGTCTCCAATCACCACTGTTTCCTCTTTTTTCAGTCCCATTTCAGTCAGCGCTCTTCGAAAGGCCCTGCCCATTGGCTTTCTGGCCTGATAAATAAAAGGAATTTCAAGGGGGTCGGAAAAAGCCTTAACACGATTTTCATTATTATTTGACACAATGGTAACCTTAATGTTGCTTTGCTTCATTTCCTCAAACCAGCTAATCAGCTTTGGTGTTGCATTTGGCCTGTCCCATTCGACTAGTGTATTATCCAGGTCCGTAATTATCCCTTTAACTCCCTTTTCCTGTAAACTATGTGGAGTTATTTCAAAAATACTTTTAACATGCTGATTAGGCAAAAAATGCTTTAACACTATATTTACACCTCAATCATTGATTCATATTGTCCGGCAATAGTGTATCTATGCCCTCAAATTAATCCCCGTCTTAAATGTTAATTAGAAAACACCGATTTCATCATACCCAATTTTGTCCGCTCTTTCAAAATAAAGCATGACGGATTTCAATCAGGCCGTTCTATTTTATACGATTCCACAAAATGGGGAAAGACACTCAAAACTCAGTAAATTTCCACAGAATACTTGTTAATTAACGTTAAAATAAAAATTTTTCGACAAAAACCAACTGCTCCTCAGCCCTGTGGATAACTTTATGCACATAACCCAATATGATTTTACTACTTTTCCCCTTTTTATAAACAAAATAATCACAGGTTATCCACCGTATCCTGTGGATAAGAGAACAGTTGTTCTAACCGTTTTAATTTGCTAAAGTAGGGGTACAACATAAAATCTTACATTATATGTATAAAATAATTCTTTTAGAACTGAAATATCAAGTACCTGGAGGTGGGACAGGAATGCGTAAACTGTCAGATGAATTATTAATCGAATCCTATTATAAAGCAAAAGAACTGCAGCTTAGCAAAGACTTCATCCGTTTAATTGAAACAGAAATCCACCGTCGTTCACTATCAAACAGAATAAAAGTAACATCATAAATGGACAAGCCCTTACCAGGGCTTTTTTTATACTCATATTTAACTGGTCTTTTCATTCACAACAGGGTTCCAATCCGCTCCCCTACTTTAATGTGAGCAGGAGTCTTAATTGACTTTTCGAGCTGGAATTTCCCCTTCTCAAACAGAAGAATGACAGTAGAGCCAAATGTAAAATAGGCCATTTCCTTTCCTTTTTCAAGCTGGTCCCCTTCATGGGTAAGTTCGATGGAATTTACAAACATAGCCCCCACTTTCACAATTGCGATGGCTGAATCACCATGCTTTACTTCAGTTATGCTCCTGAAATTTTTGGAAAGCGTTTCTCTGCCATATTTTAAACCCCATTTGTTAACAGGAAAAGATTTTAACCCCAGAATCCATTGATCTGTTACTTTTCCAGTGACCGGACTGTGTATCCTGTGGTAGTGGCTCGGACTTAAATAAAAGATCATGTAAGTGCCGCCTGCATATTTCCCTGCTTTATTTGCACCAAGCATCTCAGAGATGGAATAGTTCTTCCCTTTTACCGTAATTATACGATTCTCCCGGATATCCCCAATATCTTCAATTACAGCATCTACAGGACTCACTGCTGAATCAGGGCTCTCATCCGTTACTCGTGCATCTGCTTTCAGCCTTCTGATGAAAAACTCATGAAGTGTTGGATATTCATGCAGGTTTTTTTCCATTTCACTTTCATTAATATTATAAATTCTTGAAAATGAAGGAATCACCCTCCTGCTAAGGTTTGATTGTGCAAATTTCTGAAGTATACCGGATGTCCATTTTCCATTTGTCAATTCAATCAGCAGTCGATATACAGGTTTTAACAAAGGAAATGCCCCCTAACTAAATATGTTCTTTACGAACAGGCATAAAAAGCATAGAATAAAATATTATTATATAACATATAAAACTAAGTTTGCCATAGACTTCCCCGGATTTGGCACTTTTTTTATTATTGGCTTCATTAAAGTTGCGGATTACTTCTATGATTTCTACCCTTCCCGATAGTTCCCATTTGCCGAAAGACATTAACACATAGCTGTTAGAAAATCTTCCAAATAGACTGCAAGCTGTGATTTCCCGGTGTAAGGAGTGCTTAATATGTTTTTTCAGGATGTTCTTGATCTAACCATTAAGAAGCTAAAAGCACAGACAGCCAATATCTTAACTCTGTCTAACTTGTTCTTAGGGTGCTTTGCTATTTTATTTTCTATTAATAATAATTTAAAATTGAGTGTACTGCTGATTTTTATCGCAGCTCTAGCTGACCGATTTGATGGGATGGCAGCAAGAAAAATGAATATTGAATCGGATTTAGGAAAGCAGCTTGATTCCATGAGTGATATTATTTCCTTTGGAGTTGCACCTGCACTGCTCTTATACACGGGAGTACTTTATGAATTCGGGGCACCCGGCGCCTTCCTGACTGCTCTATATATAGGATGTGGAGCATTAAGGCTTGCCCGTTTTAACATCAGTGAGAATAACGGTTATTTTACAGGATTGCCTATAACAGCTTCCGGGTGTCTCGCCACATTATGCTTTCTGGCGATTCCGTATTGGCCTTCTCCAATATTCCTTTTCATAATGCTTGCACTATCAACTTTAATGATAAGCCCTTTCACGCTGAAAAAAATGTAAAAAGCCGTGCTCACAATATGAGCACGGCTTCCAATTTTTATTTATCTTTAGTTAATTCCAGGAACTCTTCTACATCATCCATACATAATTGAACGGCGCTTTCCCAGAACTCAGGTCTGGTTAAATCAGCATTTAAATGCTTCATTGCTAAATCCTCAACTGTCATCGATGCAGTATCCTTTAATAATGCAATATATTTTTCCTCATACCCCTTCCCTTCTTTTAGTGCCTGTGCATAGATTCCAAGCGAAAATAAATATCCAAAAGTATATGGGAAATTATAAAATGGGACTCCAGTAATAAAGAAATGAAGCTTTGAAGCCCAGAAGGAAGGATGATACTCATCAAGTGCGTCGCCATAAGCCTCTTTTTGAGCAGCCGCCATGATTTCATTCAGACGGTCAGAACTTACATTTCCCTGTTTTCTTTCTTCATAGAATCTTGTCTCAAAGAGGAATCGCGCATGGATATTCATTAGTAGTGCAACGGATCTTTGTACTTTATCTTCTAGAAGTGCCAATTTCTCATCTTCTGATCCTGCATTTTTCACTGCAGCATCAGAGACAATCATTTCTGCAAAAGTAGAAGCGGTTTCTGCAACATTCATGGCATAATTTCGATTCAGCAAATGAAGATCTCTCATTGCATATGTATGAAAACCATGCCCAAGTTCATGTGCCAGGGTAGAAACATTGGATGGTGTCCCTGAGTATGTCATAAAGATTCTTGATTGGCTATCTTCAGGGAAGTAAGTATGAAAACCGCCTGGCGCCTTTCCTGGACGGTCCTCTGCTTCAATCCACTTTTCTTCAAAGGCTTTTGTAGAATAAGAGGTCATCTCTTCTCCAAAGTGAGCAAACTGCTCAAGGATAAATTCCGCACCCTCCTGATAAGTTAATTTCGTTTCTGACTCAGAGAGTGGTGCATCCAGATCATACCAGCTTAATTTTTCTAAACCTAAAAGCTTTGCTTTTCTCTCCAAATAGTTAACAAGCGGTGCTTTATTTCGGGAAATAACATCCCACATTGTCTCCAGGGTTTCTTTTTTCATCCTGTTTAAATCCAGCGGTTCCTTAAGATAGTCATCCCAGCCTCTTAATTTATATACATTCAACCTAAAACCGGCTAGGTGATTTAGAGTTTTGGACAAATAATCAGACTGACTGCCCCATAATTTTTCCCAATTATCAAAAACTTCCTTGCGCAACTTTCGGTCAGGACTCGAAAACTTATTGGCAGCCTGTCCAACTGACAGCTGTTTTTTCTCCCCATTTTCAGTATAGGGAATCTTTATATTTCCTACTATTACGTCATACATCTGGCCCCATCCGTGATACCCATCAACAGCAAGAGCATTAATAACAGTTTCTTCCTCCTGCGAAAGTTTTTCTGAGGCATTTTCACGGCGTTCGCTTAATACAAATGAGAGTTCATTTAATTCCTGATCATTTATTATCTGCTCCCATGCACTCTGATCTAAACTTGCCAGCTTCTGATCAAATACAGTTAAAGCATTTTGAAAACCTGCACTCAATTCCGTAGTTGCCCCTCTAAGATCTTTCGCTTTTTTGTCTTCGGTATTTTGAGCCTGAAGACAACTGACAAAAGCACCTGCTTGGCGCACTTTTCTGGCCGTTTGCTGAAACAGCTCAATAATTTTACTTATTTCAGCGGCATCTGCCGCTGAGTTAGAAGGCTTCCAATTATGTATTGAATTAGAAAATGTATCAATATGTTTTCTTGTTTCCTGTAAGTGCTGTTCAAATTCAGCTGAACCGCTCCCATCCTTAAAAAAGACATCTAAATCCCACACTAATGAATATGCTGTTGCAGTCATAAAATCCCCCCATTAAAAGTTTCGGATGCAGAAATATTATACCTTTATTTTTCGGAAATTTCTATAAAATCACACATTTAAAAGAGCCCATATCCTAAGATATGAGCCAACTGTTGGTTATCGCTACCTGAAATAGCCTCCATAATAAGCAAATCCCCCAAAGACAAGAAGCAGAATCAGCAGGACAACTGCGAGGGCCAGCCAGAAACCCCCTCCTCCATAATAACCACATGGATAAGGAGGGGGAACAGGATAACCGCCGTAACCATAAGGCATAACCAATTACCTCCCTTCGCCTTCTATTATTAAGATATGTAACAAATGGACAATCGCTTAGGCTTTTGTACTAAATAACTGCTATAAATCGATGTTTTCTTAGCACCTCTATTAGAACAGTTCATAGAATATACTAGAAGGAATTTTATGGGAGGAGTGTTAAATGAAGATTATCTCAATCTGCAAGAAATGCAAAGGCACAGGCAGCATAAAAGCATGTAAATTCTTAAAGAAAACCTGCCCTGCCTGTAAGGGGTCAGGCAAACTGACAGAACATCTTTCCGATAGGCTGTTTTCGCAAAGTTTGTTGCTATTTATATTATATTTACTGAGTTGATTGTAGTGGAAGGTGTGAGATCCTCGAAAATGCATTCGCATTCTCTTCGTGCGGTGTTTATCAAGGTAGCCAATTCAGAGTCCTTGCGGGATTAGCAGGACTGGTGAGACCCGCAGATGCGTAGCGTCGAGGAGGCTCACCGCCCGCCCCGTGGTTTGCTGAGCATGCTCTCACTGCAATCAACGGACAACATTGATAAGCGAAAAACAACAATTTATACGAAAAGAGCCTTCCGATATCAAGTATAAGGAGAGGAATAAGTATTTTCTTCGCTCATAGCAGGGAGCCATTATATGAACCCTTTCACAGGCAAGGGTTTTTTATTTTGTGCTGAAATACTATATAATGACATCGATAATAATAACCATCGAATTCTACGAATTGGAGTGAACCAAATGAAGCAAGGCAGAACGATTTTGGCAGTTCTCCTTTTATTGCTTACAGCTGGCTGTTCTCTTGAAGAGCAGCAAAGCAAGAAAACGGATGATAAACCTTCAAATGAAACATCAGAAGTGACTGACTATACTATTATTGAGGCCTCAGCCCAGCAAATCGAGCATATTCAAGGGATCGGATATCCGGGAAATGATCCTGGCCTCTATCTTGCATCAAGCGAAGGATTCAAGTTTTTCAAAGATGGCATTTGGCACGAGACCACTTCTCTTAACCATGACTATATGGGGTTTCAGGCAGTCAAAGATGGATTCATTGTCAGCGGCCATCCTGATAAGAACTCCGTGATAAAAAACGCTCTTGGAATTGTGAAAAGTACAGATAAAGGCGCCTCATTCAAAAAACTTGCTTTTAGCGGAACAAGTTCTTTTCCTTTTTTAGCTGCAGGCTATGATACCAATATAATCTATATGATCAATCAGGAAAAAAACGAGGAGCTTGCGGCAGGTGTCTACCGCTCTCAAGATGCAGGCAAAACATGGGATCCGGTCAGCTTACAAGGACTTGAGGCCGACACACTTGGTATGATCGCGGCACATCCATCAAATCCGGAAATCATGGCCATGTCAACAAGAAGCGGCATCTTTTACTCAGAGGATAAAGGAGAAACCGTCAAATTAGTAACTGAGCCAATTATGGCTACAGCCCTCACTTTTACGAAAAACAGCTTGTATTATGCCTCTGCAGATCAGGAAAAGGTTCAAATGAACAAAATTGATCTTATAACGATGGAAGACTCACAGGTTAAAATCCCTTTTCTCAGCTATGACAACCCTATTACATATATTGCCTCCGATCAAAAATCTGACGGAAAGCTTGCTGTTTCAACATATCTCAAAGATGTATATGAATCTGCAGACAGCGGTGAGAACTGGAAGCTCTTATTGAAAAACGGCAGAATTGAATAACGAAAGGGACAGTCAAACTGTCCCTTTAGCTGTTATTTTTCCTTTTTTCTTTTTCTGCCCGATAAAACTCATGAAACATTTTCATTAATGCTCTCTTTTCAATTCTTGAGACATAACTTCTTGATATTCCAAGCTCTTTGGCAATTTCTCTTTGTGTTTTTTCTTTTTGCAGATCAAGCCCGAACCGACCTACAATGACTTCTTTCTCTCTGTCATCTAAAACATCAATGTACTCCTTCACTTTTTCCAGCTCCATATTTAGCTGAATCGTATTAATAACATCCTCAGATTCTGACTTTAGAACATCAATCAGAGATATTTCATTGCCTTCTTTGTCCTGCCCAATTGGATCATGAAGTGACACATCTTTTTTAGTCTTCTTTAATGCGCGCAGGTGCATCAGTATCTCATTTTCAATACAACGGGCTGCATAAGTGGCTAGCTTAGTGCCCTTCCCTTCCGAATAGCTCTCAATGGCCTTTATTAGCCCGATTGTCCCTATTGAAATTAGATCCTCAGAATCTTCTCCTGTATTTTCAAACTTCTTTACAATATGGGCAACCAGCCTGAGATTATGTTCAATAAGCATATTACGGGCATGCGAATCGCCCGCAGCCATCAAACGCAGGTATTTCTTTTCATCTGCAGGAGACAGCGGTTGGGGAAATGCATTATTTTTTACATAAGATACAAGAAACACTATCTCCTTAACCAAAAATCCGAGTGCAGTCAAAATACCGGACATCGTTCCACCCCCGCTTATAATGCGTTCAAAAATGCCTTTAACTAATTCCTATGTGTGGATGGAGTTGTTTTTGTCTGTCCACTTCAGATAATTTCCTCAGAAAAATTTGCTGCCCTCATTTTTTCAGGCATTAAACCTTCATTAAAGCTTTTCACAGTGGTGATAGGCTATAATTATTCTTGGTATAATTATTATCGCCTACATGCTGTATACATAGCTTCGTTTCAAGTTATATAATTAATCAGGAAGAAAGAGGTCTTGATAATTTGAATGGTCAGAGAATAATTTTAGCCCTTGTATTTTTTATTGTTTTTCTTGACAGCCTTGCAAAGTTTATATTTGAAGGTTTTTCTTTAAAGACCTTGCTGATATTGCTCGCAGTTACTGGAATTGTTCTATTTCTTTGGATTTACCCTAACAAAAAGGACTGACTTCTCAATCCGGAAGTCAGTCCTTTTTGTTATATTTCATATTCCTCCGTTACGCTTACCTCAGCAGAAATGATGCAGCCGACAGTACCGCACACAACCAATCCCATTACGATCCAGAACATCCTCCACACCCCTTTTATAATTCCTTATTTTCTTTAATGTAACATGGTTTCTGTTTCAAAAAATGGTAGGAATGTGAACATTCTGTTAATCAGCATCAATGAATCAGTTTCTTTTCTTTCGGAATTTCAAGGTTAAAATTAAAATATGCAAAGACATGCCCCTTACCTCCTAACCGGTTACAGCTTTGTTAGGTGGAATCTTTCTCCACCCAGAAAATTGCCTGACGACCTTGTAAAATGTAAATCATATTACAAACCACCTTTCATGTTTTTTTGTCACTGAAATTAAAATGGACGGTAAATTGAGAATTGACGATCACGGTTTTGTTCAATAATTTTTTTAGCCATTTGTTCCCGAACAACATCTTCTGCTGATACGTGACGTTTTTTTATCGTGACTGTCAAAAATAAGATATTTAATGTCATTAAATATTCCACCTCCTCTTTCATATCCTGCCAAAAGGCACAAAAAAACCGCAAAGAGATATACTCCCAGCGGCTTTCCATTTAGGCATAAAAAACCGCAGGGACAATTCTTCCTGCGGCATGGATATGTAATGTCAATAAAGAAAATCTAAGCGATCCATTCCATATAGGTCGAATTTGTACAATATTTATTTAGCTGTGCTTTTAATACAATTGCAGTTAACATCATTTCATTCGACCTCCTTTATAGAATTTTCGCTTACACTGGTAATTATATCCACGATTATGCTGTTTGTAAACCTCTTTTTGATAAATTATTATTTTATATTTTTTTTATAAATGTAGCCAGTCGATTTCCGCGAGTAGGGATGCGTCAGCATTTTCGAGAATCAAATGCCCACAGCGAAGATCCGCTTAGTAAAATGCATAAAAATATTAAGAAGCAACATACTTTACGAAAATAACCGATGAAAAAAACGCCCGGAGATCCGGGCGTTGGTTTTACTTATTTTCTCATGAGATATTCCTGGCCTTCATCCGTTTCATTCAATTTCGTTCTGCAACGTTTGGAAAGGGTAAAGAAAAGGATTGAGCCTATAAGGAAAGCTGAGGAAGATCCAGCCATTATATATAAATCAGAAACTGTATTGGCAGTGTCAGGGATAATTAAACCAATGTAAAAAAACGATCCAACAGCGAGCATTGAAATTGCAAACCGCTTGAAATCAACCATTTTTTGATATAAGTGCTTTGCTTCGTTCATCATTTATTATCACCTTCTAAGAAAGACTGTATTTCTACTTTAACATACTTAGCAAGTTTGAAGGTGATGTAAATAATGTAAGATAGGAAAAAAAGGGAAAGGATTATCCCTTTAAAAAATTATTTGTTATTCTTAAGGGCATCTACTATCTTCATTACGAGTGTAGCAGAATGAAGTGCTGCCTTCTCCAAAAATTGTTCAAATGAAACATCAGATTCTTTACCTGCAATGTCAGACAGGGCACGGATGACAACAAAAGGAGTCTCAAACTGATGAGCAACCTGCGCAACTGCTGCTGCTTCCATTTCTACTGCCTGAAGATCTGTAAATTTATCACGGATATAATCCACTCTTGCAGGATCACTCATGAAGGAGTCACCTGTTGCAATTAACCCTCTAACAACCTGGATATCACCGATTTCTCTGGCACATGCCTCAGCAATTTGCACAAGGCCGTGATCAGCTTCAAATGCTGCCGGCAATTGAGGCACCTGGCCATATTCATAGCCAAAAGCAGTAACGTCTACATCATGATGTCTAACCTCAGTCGAAATTACCGTATCTCCAACATTCAGTGCAGGATTAAATCCTCCAGCTGAACCGGTGTTAATGACAAAATCCGGCTTGTACCTCTCCAAGAGGATGGCAGTCGACATGGCTGCATTCACTTTGCCTATTCCAGAACGGAGCAGCACAACATCTGCACCATTCATCTTTCCTGCTGTATACTCGCATCCGGCAATCGTTTCCTGTTGCTTATCTTCTATTTTATCTCTAAGTAAAGTAACTTCCTCTTCCATTGCTCCAATAATAGCTATTTTCATTTTAAAACCTCTTTCTGATTTTTCTTTGCTTTGATTACAATCATGGTATTTGCATGCCCATATGATTTATGCAAACTCTATTCTACCATCATAAACGTGATGTTTGCCATATTCGTAATTAATTCATGCAGGTTTTGAAAGTTGCCAGACTAAAACTAACCCCATAAAATAAAAGATAGTATCGAAGGGAAGGAGGAATTATGATGAATTTCCAGTTTGATTTGATAGAAGATAAGGTTGAGTTTTATGAAGCTCCTAGTTTAAAGGAGCTTGAAAAGAAGATAAATTTGCAGATTGAGCATAATAAAGCCATCCTTTTATCTGTTCACCACGTATCGCATCAAATGCATCTTGATGAGAATGGAAGGACTTATTTCTCGGCGGTGGTCCACTATAAAGCAAAAAAATAAGGACGCCCTGGCGTCCTTATTAACTAATTTATTTCATTTAAGACCTCTACCCTGGATGGCTTCCATCCTTTTCCGTCAACCCAGTCTATATAGACACGGTACTTTTCACTTTTATCTTTTGTGGAAATTGTTCCAACAGAGCTGTTGGGTCCATTATTTCCGAGGAACCAAACAGTCATATTTCCTTGATCAACACCTGTTGCATAAGAAATGGCGCTGAGCATTTCCTGCCAATCTGCATGATTTTGATCATAGACAGCTGTATGCTCTCCGGTTTGAGAGGTTCCTACTGGTTTCCATGCTGGATTTTCAATCGTTCTTTCAACGTCAGGCCCGCTTCCGCCTTCTGTTACAACTTGTTCTTGATCTCCCTCAGTCTCCTCAGCATTTTCTTCTTTTTCTTTTTCTTTTTCTTCTTCAGGATCTTTATCAGCTTTCTCTTTGTCTTTATCCTTATTTTGCTCTATGTCATTTCCCTTATCTTCCTTATTTTTCTCTTTTTGTTTCGATTCAGAAGCTGTCTGTTCATCGGCAGGAAGTGCCTGGTCATTATTACCGCCAAAGAATATTTTGGCTGATACAACAATAATAAGGATGATGACAAGTGCAATAAGGCTATTTAAGATAATATTGGTTTTTTTTCTTTTTTCCCGTTGACCAAAACGGGATTCTCTGTTATTTCCTTTCAAGACTTTCTCCTCCCCAATTTGTAAGAATTACAAGTAAATACCAGAATGAACTATTTAATGCACTATAATAATATAATTTTTACTTATAATTTTGTCTGTTGATTTCCGCTCCAGGCCTTGCTTTCCGCGAGGAGTGCTGCCAGCCTCCTCAGCTTTGCCTGTGGGGTCTCGCATTCCCTCACTTCCCGCAGAAGTCAAGTGCCCTCCACTCCAATCAACTCAGTGCACATACTTAGTGCATAAATCATCTACTATGAAAGAAATAATTATAAAAAATGAGGATTACTTTACCCAAACAGCGGCTGTCAACATTCTAACACGGAATTAGGTTATGTTAAAAGAAATAACCTATGTACATCGTACTGCCGGCAAGTAAATGGACGTAGGCAACATCAGCAAAGTTACACTATACCATATTTGTTTACTGGTCTGCAGATCCCAATGGAGCAGTTTCTTGTTTATGATTAATGTTATAAACTTCTTTGACGATATCAGCAAAGAGCGGGTTTACTCCCCCTGTGTCTTCAGTAACCTCCAGATTTACAGTTACAAGGGCATATTTTGGATTTTTATACGGGAAGTAACCTGCGAACCATTTATTGTGCAGTTGCTTTCCATCAGCCATTATGCCCGTTTCAGCTGTGCCGGATTTTCCGGCAACTTCGTAAGGAAGTTCTTTAAACCAGCGGCCGGTCCCTTCTTCATTAATTACAACTTCCCTTAGCAGTCTTTGAAGCTTCATAGCGGTAAACGGGGCAATTATTTCTCCCTGCAGCTTCTGTTTCTTGAATTCTATAAGAGATGTACTGTTTTTATATTCAATTTCTGAAGCAACCCGGACCATTTCTTTATCTCCTCCTCTGGCTATAGTTGCCATCATGTTGGCAACAGCAAGTGGAGTAGCTCTCACCTCATGCTGTCCAATTCCTGTCAGACCTGCAAAATTACTGTCCTTTTTAGCATCTTCAGACAGGAACACCCGTCCTTTTTCTTCATCCTGAAGTTGTTTAAAATCGCTGAAATGATAAATATCTCCCTCCCAGCTTACAGGACCTATTAAAGACAGTTTGTCTGCATACTGCTCAAGGAGATTCGGGTTAATATCTTTCAACTCCTTAGCAATGGAGGCAAATGTATTATTACAGCTCCTGGCAAAGCTCTCATCGAAATTCAGCATGCCATGCTGATATTTAAGATCCGGTTCCCCATTAATTTTCCTGCTGCAGTCAAATTGCAACTTAGGATCGTCCAGACCATGGTCAATTGCGGCTGCTGCCACCACCGTTTTAAAAACCGATCCCATAATTTGCTGTTTAATCATATGATTAACCGTGCCTTTGCTTTTTTCTTCAAAAGGATTACTTTTATTAAGGGATGGACGCGACACCATTGCCAAGATTGAACTAGTCTCTATATCAAGCAGGATAATACCGCCTTTTTTAATCCCATGCTGATCCGCCAATTTTTCAGCCATCATCTGTAAATCATAATCCAAAGTTGTCCTAATATTGACTGGATAAAAGGGGTTTGCCGGCTCTACATATTTCACGTTGATGCCAAACAGCGGTCCGCCAGTCCCATCCACATGATAGACAAGTTTTGAAGCCCCTTCAGGAAGCAGAAATTCATCAAAGCTCTTCTCCATCCCAGTAATGCCAATCATTGTGTCAGAAGATAGATCTTTGTCCGGGTATCTTTCTTTAAGGACGGACTGATTCTGACCGGTAATTCCGATTAGCTGGGATGCAGGTTTCTCGGAACGGCTGTATTTCTTCTCAACAGCAAAGACACCCGGAATTTTCAAGTCATTGATTTTCTTCATTTGATCGAAAGACAGCTGAATGGGCTCCGGACTTCCAAATGCAAAAGGTTCTTTTGCATTCTCAATAGAATGCCGCAATGAATACTCCGAAGCACCCGTAATTTCAGATACCTTTTTTATATCCCAATCCATTCTTGTGAGGAAAGGGAATAATATAAGAACAGATTTATTTTCAAATGTCATGGGATTACCGTTGCGATCAAGAAAATCCCCTCTCCCGGCATCGATAATCATTTCCTGGGATCGCTGACGGACACTCGCTTCAAGAAGATTGATCTTCCTGCCAGTAAAATGCTCTGTTGAAACAAGCTGCAGCTGTATGAGCCTTCCCATAAGAAAGCAAATTACTATGAAACTAACGATTAGCCAGCCAACTGCCCTTTTTCTCCACATAAAAAACACCTCGTCAAAAGTCTTGACGAGGTTTTCTGATTTCAAACCAGCTATTCTTATTTAATGGAAACAATGCGTACGTTCATTTCTCCTCCAGGAGTCTGAACGGTAACTTCGTCTCCAACTGTACGGCCCATAAGGCTCTTGGCGATTGGAGAATCATTAGAGATTTTTCCTTCAAAAGGATCCGCCTCTGCACTTCCTACAATAGTGTAAGTTTCCTCGTCACCATCCGGAAGCTCTACGAACGTAACGGAACGGCCAAGTCCAACAATATCTCCGGCCATTTCTTCTTCTTGAATGATCTTAGCATTGCGGATCATATTTTCAAGAGTGGTAATCCGTCCTTCAACAAAAGCCTGCTCTTCTTTTGCTGAATCATATTCTGAGTTCTCGGAAAGATCTCCGAAACTTCTTGCGATTTTTATACGTTCAACCACTTCTTTGCGCTTAACCGATTTTAAATAATCCAGTTCTTGCTCAAGTTTTTCTTTACCTGCCTGTGTCATTGGGAAAACTTTTTCTGTAGCCAAAACCTTCACTCCTTCGAATTACACTTCCTGTAAAAGGATGTGTTCTATAATGTATGTACTTCTTTTTATCATATTTTCAGGAAAATGAACAGGAGCGCGTCCTTTGTTAAAGGGCGCGCAGATCATCTTTTTATATTGACCGGCTCTGGAAGATTTAGCTGACGGTTATATTGAACCGGGACAAGCAATAGATCTTAAAAAGCCACTCGGTAAAAGGATAAATCCTATAGAACATTTTCAATGCTATTGTTTCATAAAAATGACTTTTGTTCAAGAATTGTTTGAATTTTTGTGACCATTAAATCGATCGCAACGTAATTATGCCCGCCTTCGGGAATAATGATGTCAGCATATCTTTTCGTCGGCTCAATAAATTGATTATGCATTGGCCGTACAACATTTACATATTGTTCAATGACTGAATCCATGGTGCGTCCCCGCTCTTTTATATCCCTGAATAAGCGGCGGATGATCCGCAGGTCGGCATCCGTATCTACATATAATTTCATGTCCATTAGATTACGGAGCCTCTCATCCTCAAGAATCAGAATGCCTTCTAGGATGATGACATCCTTGGGTTCGACTTCAATTACTTCTTCAGACCTTGTATGCACGGCATAATCATACACAGGCTTTCTTATCGGCTCATATCTCAGCAGACTTTCAATATGTTCAATAAGCAGGTCGTTATCAAATGCAAGCGGATGGTCATAATTCGTTTTCAACCTCTCTTCAAAAGGCAGATGAGTCTGATCCTTATAATAATAATCCTGTTCGATCATAAGGATTGAGTGCCCTTTGAATCGGTCATAAATCGCTTTAGTTACACTCGTTTTTCCTGAGCCGGAACCGCCGGCCACCCCAATTACAACGGGTTTGCGTTTCATTGATTAGAGCTCCTTTCGCATCATGTTGTCAGGGTATACCGGCTTATCAACTTTAAATTGAACAATTTGAAGCGGATGGCGCGCAGCATCAAGCTCATTGCCTTTTTCATCCCATATTTTATCGATGACTTGTGTAAAGTTTTCAATTTCAGGGCCGAAGAATTCTACTTCCTCTCCGGGCATAAATTTGTTTCTCTGCTGCAGGGTAACAATTTGTGTTTCCGGATTGTAATCCAGCACAAGCCCGACGAAGTCGATATTCGTCTTTTTGCTATGATTTCCAAACATTTGCTCTTTATACCCGGGAACCCCTTCAAAAAAGGCTGTCGCCGTTTCGCGGTTGGCACATTTATCAAGCTCTTCAAGCCATTCCTGCTTAATCTGGAAGTTGTCCGGATCTGCACAATAGGCATCAATCACTTTGCGGTACACGCTTACTACTGTTGCAATGTAATGGATGGATTTCATGCGTCCTTCAATTTTTAAACTGTCAATTCCCAATTCGATCATACGCGGAATTGATTCAATCAGCTTAAGATCTTTAGGACTCATTGCAAATGGAGCATCTCCTTCGCTGTATAAAGGAACTTCATTCTCTCCTTCAAGCTGATATAAATCATAATCCCAGCGGCAGGACTGGCAGCAGCCACCCCTGTTGGAATCACGTGCTGTCATATGGTTGCTGAGTGTGCAGCGCCCGGAGTAGGCAATACACATCGCCCCATGAATGAAGGTTTCAATTTCAATATCAACCTTCTCCTTCATTTCTTTGATTTCCTCCGCACTTGTTTCACGCGCAAGGACCACACGCTCCAATCCTTCTTCCTTCCAGAACTCGACTGCCTTCCAATTGGAGAGGGATTGCTGTGTGCTTAAATGAACTTCTATCTCAGGCGCGACACGACGGCAGGTTTCAATGATCAGCGGATCAGCTACAATGATTCCTGCAACTCCTGCTTCTTTAAGGCCCAGCAAATAATCCTCAAGACCATCAATATTCTCGTTATGAGCAAAAATATTGGTTGTAACATAAATCTTCGCTCCGTATTTTTTGGCGAATTCGACGCCTTCTTTCATTTCTTCAAAAGTGAAGTTGCCTGCGTTTGAACGAAGGCCATATTCCTGTCCGCCGATAAACACAGCGTCGGCACCATAGTGAACGGCAATCTTCAGCTTTTCAAGGTTCCCAGCCGGAGCAAGCAATTCAGGTTTTTTTACAATGACCCGTTTGCCGTTGACAATTTCGGAAATTTTTTCTTTTACCGCTGCCATAGAGCTTCCTCCTCTTTCATTTTCATATAGTCAAATTAGTAGACAGTTTCCTTAAAGAAGAATCCGGTATCAAGCGGACGATTCGCCGGCTGAATTTCTTCAACTTCAGTGAGAAGACCATCTTTTATTTCATCGTATTGGTCCGGATCTTCGACACATAGATCAATAGCTTTTCTATAAAGTTTAGTCACTTCAGCAATATACTCAGGAGTTTTTAATATCCCGTCTATTTTAAATGAATCAATGCCTGCTTCAATCATTTCCTGCAGTTCATCTATAATGCAGATGTCATTAGGACTCATGATATGAGTGCCATTTTCATCTTCAAAAATCGGGTATTTATTTTCCCGTTCCTTGTCGTGAAGGAACATATTTTTTTCCTGTTTGCGGTTTTCCACTTCCAGTGCTTTCCCCTGGTATTCATAATAATTGCCCAGCAAGGAGCGCTTTGATTGGAACATGGCAGTCATACCATGAACCTGCACCTCAATTTCCACCTCGGCATTCTTTTTTATTTCAATGATGGCATCCATATTAATCTCTCTTGCCAAGACTGCACGTTTTGCACCTTTTCTGCCCCAATAGTTGCATGTATACCAGTTTGTGGCAGTAGTTTCTGTATTCCAATGGAGTTTCATGTCCGGCGCAGCAGAGCGGGCGGCCATTAATACAGCAGGGTCTCCAAATATAATTGCATCAGCTTTTATTTGTTTCAGGAAACTGATATAACCTTCAAGTTCAGGCACTTTATCATTATGAAATAAAGCATTCATCGCCACATACACTTTTTTTCCATGCTTGTGTGCAAGTTCAACCGCTTCTTTCACATCTTCCCTTGTGAATTCCCCTGCAAGTCTCAGTCCATATCGCTGTTCTCCCACAACAAAGGCATCGGCACCTGCAGACACAAGGAGCCCTATATCTTCAACACTTGTTGGCGTTACCAACAGTTCAGGTTTTTTCATTATAATCACCTCTTTTTACTAATTGCCATGCCATCCCCAACAGGTAAAATAACTGTATGATATTCAGGATGACTCATTAACCATTTATTAAATACATCAATTTTTCTAACCATATTCCGGATACGTTTATTTTCTATATTTGATTCACAAACAAGGCCTTTGAAAAGGACATTGTCTGTAATAATTACGCCGCCATTTGTGAGAAATCGTGAATAGATTTCAAAGAACCGCTGATATTGGCCTTTTGCAGCATCAATAAATATAGCATCATAAGGTCCGTGCTTTTCAACGTCTTCTTCGACTTCCAGGGCATCTCCCTTAATGATGAAGATTTGCTCCTTTTTCCCGGCTTCTTCTATATACTTTTCAGCAAGCTCGTATCGGTCCGCATCGCGTTCAATCGTAACAACTTTCGATTCAGGAACTGTGAAGGCCATTCTGAGTGCTGAATAGCCGATTGCCGTGCCTACTTCGAGTATCCTTTTCGGTTTTTGAATACGCAAAAGCTGAAGCATCGCTTCGATTCCTGCCAGCTCCATAATTGGAACATTGTGCTCTTTGGCGTACTGCTCCATTTTGTCCAGTAACTGGGGTCTACCAGGTATTATTTCCTCTATATATGCATGCAGCTTATTGTTCATCAAGCTAGCATCACCTCAATCGGATGGAATTTTATTGTCAATCTGCGGATTTAAGAGAAACTCAGATCTCAGCCGCTTTTTTATTTAGACATGAAAAAATAGCGTTCACAGATAGGATGTAAAAATGCGCTGTGCTGCATTCCGGCTAGATGAGCCTGTATCCATGCTTGTCCGTGATTCACGCTATCGCGAAGCTTATATAAAACACCTGATCTATTTTACCATAAGTAAATGGGGAATGCTATATCTGCACATTCCCCTTTACCAATTTAATTATTTGAGATATGCTGCGCCTTTTTCTGATTATGCTCATCCAGCGTCCTGGAGAAAAGAACTTCTCCTGATGATGTAGCAAGGAAGTAAAGGTAATCTGTTTCTGCAGGCACCAATGCTGCTTCAATTGAAGAAACACCTGCATTTGAAATTGGCCCGGGCGTCAGTCCAGGGTACTTATATGTGTTGTATGGTGAGTCGATCTCTAAGTCTTTATATAGGACTCTTGATTTATGTTCACCATGTGCATACAGGACCGTTGGATCTGTCTGGAGTGGCATCCCTGTGTCAATCCGGTTGTAGAAAACACTCGCAATCTGATCACGGTCTACTTTCGCAGTTGCTTCTTCCTCTATGAGCGATGCCATTGTCAATAATTTGTGCGGAGTGTATTCCTGCTTCTCCATATCACCGCTATACTTTTCCATAACTGATTCCGTTTTATCAAGCATAACTTTGACAATTTCTTCTATAGTCGGATCTTCTTTGTAAAAAGGATAGGTTGCCGGGAATAAGTATCCCTCAAGAGGATATTTAATATTCTCACCCAGGATTTCCTTTGTAAGCAAATCAGGATATTCTGCCATTAAAGATTTAATAAAAGCTTCTTCATTAAGTTTTTTCAAAACATCTTCAGGTTTTTTTTCAGTTTTTTCTGCAATGATTCCCGCTATCTGCTCAAGCTGTTTTCCCTCAGGAATGGTGATCTTGAAAGCTACTTCTTCCATTACCTTACCTGTTTTCAAGCTATCAAGGATCTCCTTCATATTCATGGAAGGCTTCAATTCATATTCTCCTGCCATGAATCCAGCTTCATTTTTAAACTTCACATAATATTTAAATACACGTGCATCCCTGATAATTCCATTTTCTTCAAGCACAGTGCCGATTCCCGTCACAGATGACCCGATTGGTATCTCGACTTTTTTCGGCTTATTATTATCGGGATCAACAGGCTTTAATGCTGAATTAATATAAAAATATCCGCCGCCGAGCACTGCAGCAGCTGAGATTAATAATATAATTGCAACTATCAGTACAATTTTACGTACTACTTTTGCTTCGCCTTGGCGCTCAATCATTTTTTCCCGTATTATTTCTTTTTTCCCTTTTTGATCGTCTGCCGACATCACATATCCCCCCGTTAAAAAAGACGTTGGCTTCCTTGGAAATTAACTAGCATGTTTTATTGCCAACTGGCCTAAGAACTCGTATTTTCTTATTATTTCTGAGACATCACGGGCTTATTATACTATATTTTCTTTTGTAAGTCGCAGGATATTACAAAAACCAAAAGGATCCGCCATTTTTTTCCACGATTTGCACTTTAGCTTATTCAGCTCCGGCCGAAAAAAGAAACAAATAAAAAACTGGCCCGGGTGGTCTTGTCCCTGTCAAGTAGACAACATAAAAAGCTAAGCAGTGAGCGCGTGTCGATATTCTATCGGCGCGCGTTTCTTTAGTTTCTTTTGTCTGCGTTTGTAATTGTAATGGTAAATGTAATCCT
>NZ_JAMBOJ010000100.1 GCF_023715565.1 Cytobacillus firmus
TGATCCCGTTGAATTGGATTATGTTTAGAAAGCATATTAATCACCTCAAGCATTGTATTACTTCTATTTTAAATCAAAAAAGACTCCCGACAAGTACGATTTTCATCGAGTTTGTCGACAGTCTGAGCCCAGTTGAGAACTGGGCTGTTTTTTATGCACTATGACTTATTTTCTGTCCTTTTTTCTGCATCCCTGCAGCAAAAATGAGGACGACAATGGTTGCAGATATTAAGGATCCATGGAAAACCCATACCATTTTAGCCAATGATAAAACTTCCAGTATAATTGGCGCGGCAACAAATCCTAGGGCAAAGCCCAATGATTTTAAAAGCATTGCTTATTCCCTCCTTCCAGCCTGGCTCAGAGGATTGCCACTTCATTCTCACCAAAACAAGTGCCGAAATGACGTAGGTTGCGGCATCAAGGATTAAAAGTGACCTCATAGCCAAGGAAATCAGTGATGATTCCAGCACCGATAAAACCAAGCACCAGACTGACAGACGTTAGTCTTGATATCAATGCATTTGTCTCCAGCACTTTATCCTGCCCAAAAATATGCGGAATTTCTGCGCTGTAGCTTACCGCAAAAAAGCTGGAGGTCAAACCAATAAAGAAGCAGACAATGAGAATCATGATGGGATTTGGAAATGGAATTAAGCATAGAATGATAACGGCCCTGAAAACATCCGTCCAAATCATAATTTTCCGCCTGTCATACCGGTCGGCGAGAACGCCTGAGAAAAGGCTGGATAACACGCCGCCGAGTGTCCTGAAGGCCATTGTGGCAGCAAGCCAGGCAGAACTTCCGATGGCCACATACATTAGCACATTAATGGCAATCAAGTCCATGAAAGTACCGAGATCAGAAAAAGCTTTTACATGCAGAAGAATTTTGCGGTTCATGTGTGTCTCCCTGGTTTTCAAAGATAGTTTTATTTAAAAGATTTTGAATTTAATTAGAAATGCGAAATTTCAGGTTAATGTTAAAAAAATACGCTGTAGAAATAGTAGATTGCAAAAATTTTTAAGTGATAATGGAAGGGGACTGTCGATGGCTGCTCAAGTTATAAAAACAGACAGATTAATTCTAAGAAAAATGAGAAGAACTGATTTGCCCTATTTGATGGAAATCTTTTCTGACCCGGAGGCCATGAGATTTTATCGCTCCACAAAAACAAAAGAGGAGGCTGAAGATTGGATCAGCTGGACACTGCGTAATTATCGCACATATGGTGTCGGCCTTTGGATTGCAGAAGAGAAAACTTCAGGCAGGTTTTTAGGGCAGTGCGGAATTACCCCGCAGGATACGGGCGGAGTTACGGAAATGGAGATCGGCTACTTATTTGCAAGGCGTGAATGGGGAAAAGGCTACGCCACTGAAGCGGCATTAGCCTGTAAAGAGTACGGGTTTACCAGTTTAAACTACAGAAAGCTGGTTTCTATTATTAATGTCCAAAATCTTGCATCTATCCGTGTTGCAGAGAAAGCAGGAATGAGAAAGGAAAAAACAATACATAGAGCGGGAAAGAAGATGTATGTATACTCGGTTTTCAAAGGTTAAAACATGTTTTTATAATGTTCATTAAACACCTTGAAAAGTCTTTCATCTCCACCGCGGTCAGGATGGAGGGCTTTTAATAACTTTTTGAATTCTTTTCTGACAACTTGCTGATCCTCATCAGGCTTCAGGTCCAAAAGCTTCGCAGGCTTAATTTCTTCTTCGGCAATCAGTTTTTGTGCCTGAATCATTTTCTTCAATGATTTCACTTTTGATTCCTCTATTTGGACCCGTGTATTGAGGATTTCGATTTGCCCTTTCAGGTCTTTAACCTGAAGCAGGACTCCTTCAAGCTTTTGGCGATACAGCACTTCTTTTTCACGGATGATGAAATCAGCGAGATCCTTCATCTTTATTGAGTAGCTGACTTGTCTCCTCGCGCTGCGTTCCGCTTTTATTTTTCCTTCTTCGATCCAGCGCTCAACGTCCTCGTTATTCGTCTTTATTCCAGATTTATGCAATTGTGCTACAGCATCAGTTATGTTCACTTTACTTGCTCGCTCTCTATAAAATCTATATAGCAGTTAAAATAATCATATCACTGATCACTTTCAGAAATATAACAGGGTGATGACATAGTATTAAAGTTTATTTACATGATTGTTTCTGCTAAATGCAAAAGAATCACCCATGTATAGGTGATTCTTTTACTGAACTCTACTTTATCGGACGCTCAAGCGTCAGGATTTCATCCTCCATTGATGCATATTGCTGTTCCACCACATGCTTTACATCAGCAATTGCTGCATTGTAGAAATGCGGCGCCAAAGACTCCTTAACAAAATCCAGTACTCTTTCTGCAGCGAACTCAGAAAGATCTTCATCTCTCTCCTCTGAAAAGTAAATCTGGATATCCTCTATCATCTTTTGCTGTTGCTCTTTTGTAATTTTAATAAACACACCATGCCTTCCTTTCGGGTTGGGATACATGCTACTATACACGGAAAGTTCATAAAATGGGAGCGTGAGTTTTTGACTGTTATGCCTCATCCCCGTAGACATCAAATAAAGAGCTGTAGTAATCTTTTACATGAGTGTTCCTAATTGCCTTCTTTTTTGGATAGAGGGAAATAGGAATAGATGCCAAGGCAAGAATTGAGCTGCATATTAAAACAAGAAAAAAAATCCCTGATAGAATGAACATGAAGGAAACCTCCTTTAGTTGTTAAGAAAAGCTTAATTTATGAAACGCATTTCATAGCAAGAAAAAACGTAAAAAAAACAGGTGGGTTTATGGCAAATATTAAAGATATCGCTAAAAGGGCAGGAGTGTCGGTTACAAGTGTGTCGAGGGTGCTCAATAATCATCCCTATGTGAGGGAGGATAAGCGGGAAGCGGTCCTGCAGGCGATGGAGGAATTCAATTATCAGCGGAATATAAATGCTGTTCATTTGAGCAAGGGGGAGACCCTTCTAATTGGAGTGGTTGTTCCTTTTACCAATCATCCTTATTTCGGTCTGCTGTTAGAAGGGATTGCCAATGAAGCCATGAAAAACAACTATAAACTGGTACTTTTTCAGACCAATTACGAGGAAAAGAGGGAAATCGAGGCTCTCAAAATGCTGCAGCATAAGCAAATTGATTCCTTAATCATTTGTTCAAGAATCTGCGCTTGGGAGGTCATTAGCCAGTTTACTGAGTATGGTCCCATTGTCCTGTGTGAAGATGCAAGGAATCAGAATGTATCTTCAACCTTTATCGACCATTACATGACGTTCACTAATGCTTTAGAGTATTTACATAATAAAGGGCATCGGAAAATTGGGTATTGCATTGGAAGAAGAGCCGGCGCCAACAGCAGGCAGCGCGGAAAGGCCTACGCAGATTTTGTTAGGCGGATTGGAGAGTCTAATAGTGAGGACTATGTTTTTTATGAATGTCTGAATTTTGAGCATGGCGAAGAAGTGGTTCAGCGGTTATTGAAAATGGATCATCCTCCAACAGCCCTGCTGGTAACTAGTGATTTTGCTGCTGCCGGAATTGTCACATCCTGCAGGGAAAAAGGAATTCGAATCCCTGTCGATCTCGCTATTATGGGATTTGATAACCAGCCGATTGCCAAAATCATGCACATCACCACACTTGAAATCCCGCTGGTCGAAATGGGAAAAAAGCTGCTGCTTCAAGCGATTGATAGGGAAAGCAATTCTCACCAGGAGATATCGGTGAAGCTGATTGAACGGGAGACTGTATAGGGTGGCAGGCTCTGGTGTTGGAAGAGGAGTGGCTTGGACATGGAAAGCGGAAAATGGAGTGTTTGTGACAGAACCTGGATCACCTTCGGACACAGAAAGCGGAAAAGGTGGTTAGTGACAGAACATGGCCCTCCTTCGGACACAAAAAGCAGAAAATGGAGTGTTTGTGACAGAACGTGGCCCACCTTCGGACACAGAAAGCATAAATCACGGTGTTTGAGTCAGAACCCAGCCCCAATTATACAGCAAAAGAAAGCTACGACAGAATAATTATCCCTCCCCTCGCCAATACTAACAAAAAAATCTGGGGCTGATATTATATGGGGTTCGTACTTTTAATTTTTTTGGCCTGGCTGGTTATAATGTTCTTTACTTCAATGAATAAGAAGCTGACGTTTATTGAAAATACCTTTGTTTATTTAGCAGCAATGGTCATTCATATTAATTATACGTGGATTGTTTATGAAGAATTGAATATGGCGGATATTTCTCAGCAAATCTTAAACAATTCCGCCTTTTTAATACATAGAAGCATAACGCTTCCAATCACATTAGCGATCACATTAAATTTAGTAAGGACATCGCCTTCGCTGGGTTCAAAGTTGATTAAAGTGGCGGTTTCCGTTGCAGTTCTTGCTTCAGAAGTATTGATTGCCAAGCATTTTGAAATTGTGGAATTTAAGAACTGGAATATTGTTTATGAAATCATCTATTTATTCCTCCTGCATTTAGTGGTTCAATTTTTACTGAAGTATTTTGGACAGCTTAAAACAAGAGGGGTGAATGAAGCATGAAATTGTGGAAGGAATTTGGCGACAACGAGCTTTATCTTTTGCTTATGATTGCTGCTGCCTACCTTGTTTACTATCTCCTTATCAGAAGGCCTGACAGGCTGGCGAAGCAGATTAGAGTGCTGAGTTTGCTATGGGGCATGGCCATCGGGATACTTTATGATTTCACAATAGGCGGAGGCAGAACCGATTTTTATAAGGTTAATGATTTAAACAATTATGAAGTAACAGATATTTTTTACTATTTCTTATTCGCCCCATTTGGCTATTTCTTTTTTTACCTTTATGAAAAACTGAACATCAGCAAAAATACATTCATTATTTATGTATTGGGCTGGGCATTATTTGGTGTTTTTTTTCAATGGATATTAACGGCAGCAGATATTATTACCCTGCAAAAAGAGTATAAGCTCTTTCATTCTTTCCCCATATTTTTGCTGACTCAGACACTGACAGGCGTTTATATTCAGGTGCTCAAATCAAAGGAATCACTTACTGCAGCTGAATAGGCAGCTATGTTTTCATGAAACTTTTTCTGCTTCCAAACGTATGACTTATTAAAAGAAGCGGAAAGGAAAATGAATATGAAAGCAGCAACATGTCCAAAGTGCGGATCAAATGAGCTGGGAAAAGGGAAGCATTCAGGCCATGGGGTCATGCTTCCTGTGGATAAGATGAGTCTCGGTTCTGATATTGAATACTTTATATGCACCAGCTGTGGTTTCATCATCGAAGGGTATGTTAAAAAGCCTGAGAAGTTTAAAAAAAGAATGTAGGAGCATCATGAAAAAATTTAAGTTAAAGAATCATTTTAAAGGATTAAAAAAGGGTACGCACTGTTACTTGATTGCCGAATCAGAATTTATTGGCATTAAAGAATATGTACTGCGGACAAAGGATTTATCGTACCGGATCTCCATAAATGAGACCGAGCTGAAGAGGAATTTTATTTTCATACCTAAAGAGTAAAAAAGAATGCTCAGAGCATTTCGCCCGGAGCATTCTTAACCATTTTGTCACCAAACATCCCCGCGTTCTTTCTTTAGAGACTTCATTTTTTCAACCCATTCGTCTACTCTCTGTTTAATTTCAGCACTTTCCGTTTCAGCTGTATTCCGGTTTTTTTCATGAAGCTTCATATACAGATCCTTCATTTGGCTGCTGCGGTCATAGCCCCATTCACGTAGTTCGGATCGCTGCTCATCCGTAATCCAGCCGTTATCTCCCATAATGGTGACGGCATCCAGGATTCGATTTGCTTCACGCCTCCCGACTGTAAATAATTGGAGGGGATAAACTTCACCGATTTTATACTCATCTATCATCTCCCATGGGCTGGGTGCCATTGTAAAAGCCCATGCGAGATTGCCGGCAGACGGAAGCCACTCATATTGAATGGTGTCTTTCAGATCGTCGGGATTGTCTGCTTTAAAATACTCCCCGTTGCCGGCTTCGGCTACTGCTTTTAATTGATCTTCAGTCTTGCCGTCTACATCAAACCCAATGATATTTACAGTATTGCTGCTGTTGCTTTTCACAAGGTTTTTGCTTGCCAGGACGGGGTCGCCGTCACATGTTTCGGCACCGTCGCTGACAATGTAGATCGTGGTGGAGCCGTCATAGCCACCGCTCATTTCTGCTGCTTTTTGAATGGCGCCGGCAAGGGGCGTCCAACCTTTGCTTTCAAATGAATCAACAGCTTCGTGAAATTCCTTCTTGGAATATTTGCTCATCGGATAAATTTCCTCCACACCAGAGCAGGAAATTTTTTTATCCCCGTCTGCCTCTGAGCCTTTATGACCGTATACCACAAGCGATACATCACTGCTTTGGCCAATAGTCTGGGCGAAACTCTTAACTGCACTTTTGGCAATATCCATTTTCATTTTACCGTCTGCCTGCTGCAGCATGCTTGAACTGGCATCCAGGAGAATAATCGCCTGTTCTGTTGCCTTTTTTTCTTCTTCTGCTGGTTCTGACTTGGTGGGATCCGGAAGGTAAGGTTCTTCAAAATTCGGCTGGTAGGCATTGGACTTTTCAATGATGTCCTTATAATATGGACTCGCCAGCAGGGAAATTAGCCCTTTTTTAATAGAGTCTGTATCTTTGGCTTCCTTCGTCAGTACTTCCAGTTTCGGAGTCATCTCCCGTAATAGTTCAGGATCCGTTACCGGTGAAACATCAATGGGTTCAATGTCTTTTTCGTATGTAAGGTCATTCATTAATGTTCCAGGCGGCAAATTTAACAAGGTTTCTTCAGAGACCTCTAAACTAATATTCTTGGACTCTGCTAAAATGCTTTCATGCTTTTCTTCCTTCTTTTGCTCTTCTTTAACAGGTGAATCAGCAGCTGTTTTCTCTTTATCATTACTGCAGGCGGAAAGAATCAATCCGGCAGACAGCAGCCATAGACCATATTGTTTCACAGAAATTCTCCTCTTTGTTTAATGTTTACTAGTTATAGAGTGTAACATGGATAAAGCTGTAATTTCCAGAAGATAGGATTTTTTTCAGCAATTTGGTATAGTTGAAGGTAGTTATCATGTAGAGGAGGCAGTCCCTTGGAAAAAGCATTTCCGATTCTTGAAACAGAAAGATTAATTTTAAGAGAGGCAACTGAAGAAGATGCAAAAGATATGTTTGTATACCTGTCAGATCAGCTGGTTGTGAAGCATATGGGAATCTCAGCCTGTGAAACGCCCGAAGAGGTGCTTGGAGAAATAGAATGGTATAAATCCATTTATAAAAATGGCACAGGCATTCGCTGGGGCATCACCTTAAAGGATTCAGGGAAAGTCATAGGGAGCTGTGGTTTCCTGAACAGGAATCCGAAACATTACCGAAGTGAAGTCGGATATGAACTTAGCAGGGAGCAGTGGGGAAAAGGTATAGCGAATGAAGCCCTTGAGAGAGTATTGAAATTCGGATTTGAACACCTTGGGCTTGAAAGGGTAGAAGCCTTGATCGAGCCAAAAAACCTCTCATCGCAGAAGCTGGTTGAAAGGCAAGGCTTTACGCGAGAAGGACTGCTTAGACATTATGAATATACCAATGGAAAATTTGATGATTTGTATATGTACTCCATTTTAAAAGGGGATTTATAGATCGATACATACCAGGAGGATATTTTAATGAACTACAATGGCCGTACCTTTGTTTCTATGCAAAATACAGATAATGGTGAAGTCTCATCAAAAACCTTATTTCATTATAAACAGGAAGGGAATATCATTTCTGCTGCTTATGGCGGGGGAGAGATCATTCAGGGGACGCTGATTGGTATTGTCAATGAAGACGGATGTTTGGAATTTAGATATAACCATGTGAATAACAAAAATCAGCTGCGCGGCGGAAAATGCCTATCCACTCCTGAAATATTAGCGGACGGCCGCATCAGGCTGCATGAAAAATGGCAGTGGCAGGATGCTGAAGGAACCGAAGGCCATTCGATTATCGAGGAAGTAAAAGAGTAAGGGTGCCAGCCGGAGGGAACTATCCCTCCGCATACAGCTCCATGCTCTGCCGGCACGATGCCCCTGATTTTCCATGGCCATCTAGCCACAGATTCTTTCATTAGCAATTGCAGATCATCAATACATTGCCATCCAGGTCCTGAAAATTGAAATAAGCAAAATCTCCAATACGTTCAATTTTTCTCACAATCGTGGCACCCTGATTTTTAACAAAGGCGTAGGCCTCATCGATATCCTGTGCAAAGAAATTAAATAAAACATGACCGGAGGGAGTCCATTTGAAGGATGGATCAAAGGTGTGGTCATCCAGTGTAAGTCCGGTTTTAGAGGTGACCGGAATGTTGTATACCGGCGATTCCACATCATCCATATTAAATGGCAGTCCAAGGAGATTGCTATACCATTCAGCCGATTTTTTCAGGTCCTTCACATGAATAAACACATTGTTCACTTTGCCTGCGATCGGGGAAGCAATTGAATTCATCAACTCACCGCTTTCGTTGTATTTATTTTACATATTCTCCATATAGTGGGGAATCCCTTTTTTGGCTGCCTGGGTGCAGCCATTTTTTGTTAATTAAAAACATCTGAATGGAGCAATATAGATAGTAGCAGGAAAATAAGATTGCAGAGGTGGTAATTTGGAGGCATTTCCAATCATTCATACGAACTTCTGGGATGCCATTATTGCAGTGCCATTAGTGGTCCTGCTGACCCAGCTGGGCAAGGTGCTCTTTAAAATTCCGAAGCCGTATGTTCCAGGGATGGCTAATCTTCTTGGACTCATCATATCGGTATTCTTTGCACACAGGAATAATCTGTGGGCTGGCATTTTTATGGGCTTTTTTTATGGAAATGCTGCAGCAGGAGTGTTTTCTTCCTTAAAGACACAAATACTTGCCTTTCGGGAGACTGGTGAAGGAGGAAATAAGAATTGATCTATTTCTATCATGATTTTTGGGGAACTCATAGGCAAAGGGAAAGAACATCTTAAATTCTTATGCGGGTTGATGTCCAAACTGGAAGCTCAGAAGCGGTGCTATGCCACAATTCGCCAATCCTTTGATTGCTCGAATCCTGTCTATGGTATAACTATTATAAGTGGTTATAAAGGCTAAAATGCGACAGAGATGTCTGATTTTGACGTTAAAATGTGCCATTGGATAGGCACTTTTTAACGATTTTCCAACAAATTGTACAAGACATCTGTAAACGCTTTCATTTATAATTGAAGTATCAGATAGGAAAGGGGGATGCGTTCAGGTGGAACTTTTAATGGAGCAATGTGAACATGACCAGCAGGAAGGACCTTGTGAAGAGTGTGCCCCCAATATAGAAGGGGAAGAGAATTTCGATACCTTTGATTATGACTATCATAAGAGACTGTGGTTCTAAAGAAAGACGCTTGGGAAGATGAACTGTGCCCCGATTTACGGACAGTTTAAAAAGCGCCTATGCGGCTAGTAAATGACCCCGGTATTGCACCGGGGTCATTTTATTTAAGCCCCATTGATAACGATGCTGGTTATATTCCTCGATC
>NZ_JAMBOJ010000101.1 GCF_023715565.1 Cytobacillus firmus
GAATTCATTATAAATATTCTTACTCATGAAAAATCCTCCGTCCTATTGATTAAATCTATTGAAACACAAAAAACCCCAGAAAGGGGCACTTTTTTATAAGTGTCCAGTATCTGGGGTATAGTTCAAGGAGAGGAGTCTCTTAGAATTTATACCCTTTGAAAGACGAGGCTGTTTATTTTCATTAAATGCTTTAAAGCCGCCTGGAAGTTAGCGTGGGTTTCAGCATTTAAATCAATGCCGGACAAGACAATTTCCTTTATCAGCTGCGGGGTCATTCCTACGAAGTAAGGCTTAACTCCCATGAGGTTAATCGAATCAGTCAGGTTGCGGATTTGCTCTCCAAGTTCAGAAAGGCCCATCTGCTCTATGCGGTCGACCGTAATATCGGTAAAATCGATGATGGCAAATTCAATGTCATGTTCTTTAATATGATTCAAGATCTTGGCTGTGATTTTTTCGAGTCTTTCTGCCATGAGCAGGCCGGTAACGGGCACAAGGATCGTCTGGGGAATGATTGATGGAATAATGGGTGCCGTAATATCCGCTAGGGCTGCCTCATATTCCTCCACTCTTTTTTCAAGGACCTTTATATATTCATCTTTATTCATGTATTCTCCTCAATTCCAATCATCTAATTCACTAGAGTAATTTATTGTTTATTTTTTCTTCGTAGTTTTTAAAAAGGGATGAATTAGTGTTTTGCCTTCTTTTGGACATCATACTGTTATAACGGAGCAGCTTTTCGTTTAATTTCTTCTGCAGGTTCTTTTTTTCTTCCTGGTCATCACAGTTCTTCATTAAGTCTTCAATCGTCAGCATTTCCTTTTTCACCTGGTTTTCTTCATCAGTGAATCCGGCGTTCTTCATGATGCGATAGGCCATGCGCAAGTTCTCAGGAACAGAAGACAATTCATCAGGCGGCAGCGGTTTTCCATATCCCGGCAGATTATCAAATTCTCCGTCCTTATGAGCCTTTTTGATCCGATCTTCAGAAAGTATAGAAAAAAAGTCCACGCAAACTCCCCCTCCACTTCATGTGTACTTCATATTATATATTTTCGGCGCCGCTTATTAAAGTAATTATGTATTTTGGAGGAGAAACCTTCCGCCTCCTCCTTTAGATTTTACCTATAAAATTCGGATCTTTGTTAATCCCCTGCTGGCCGGGCTGCCAGTTTGCAGGAACACCCTTCCCTGTCTGCTGTGCATATTGAATGCCCTGCATGATTCTGACATGTTCATGCAGATTTCTTCCGACTTCCTCGGGATAGATGAGCTTTGCCGCAATAATGCCATTGGGGTCGATAAAAACGGAGGCCCTGATGGCCGCTCCTGACTTTTCATCAAGTACCCTATATGCTCTGCTTATTTGATGTGTCCGGTCACTGACCATTGGATAATTCACGTTTTTTAATGACGGAGATGTTTCCTTGAATACTTTATGTGCATATACACTGTCCGTACTGATGGACATGACTTCACAGTTTAAGGCTTTTAAATATGGGTTCACAGCGGCGACCGCCGCCAATTCTGTCGGTCAGACAAATGTAAAATTACTCGGATAAAAAAACAGCAGGACCCATTTACCAATATAATTCTCCAGATTAACTTTTTTTATTTGATGATCAATCACAGCATCTGCAGCAAATACTGGTGCACGGTCTCCCCGTCCCGCACAGAACACGGAAGCATACGGATCATTCACGGCTGTCCCCCTCCTTTTCTCTTTCGTCTTTGCTCTATATACTTATGCGGCCAATGGAAAAGTTGAACGGAAAATATTGAGCAAACCAGGCATACATAGTCCTGATGCTGGAGGGAAAAATAGTGGAAGAATGCAAATTCAATAATGAAAGGAGCCTAATTATGTCACGCGGTGTCCATTTTAACCATAAAAGGAAGCATCATCCGGGGGAATTTCCGGAACACACATTGGTTGAGCGTCATACCACTGAGGCACAGGAAGATGAAGAATTGCTTGTAACGCAGGAAGCGTTTAAAAACCGCTTTGAAGAAGATGAAGCTAAGGAACTTGAGGAAAGAGCAAAAGAATAAGAAGTCAGGGGCCTGAATAATGTTCAGACCCCTGCATATTAGATTGCGTCTATTTCCACTTCTTTCAGCCAGCCCGCGCATGCTTCAATATCCTTTGAAAATACGCGGTCTTTTGCGATGGAAGGCACCACCTTCCTAGCTTCTTCATAAAATCGTTTAGTTTTATCAGCCATTTTATCAGTGCCGCGGAATTCTGCTGCCTGAAGCGCGCAAATCACCTCAATAGCCAGCACTTTATTGACATTCTGGATAATCTGGTACGCATGTCTCGACCCAATTGTTCCCATGCTCACATGGTCTTCCTGGTTCCCGGATGAAGGAATCGAATCCACACTTGCCGGATGGGCAAGTGTCTTATTTTCCGAAACAAGGGATGCTGCTACATATTGTAAAATCATTGCACCAGACTGCAGTCCAGGCTCAGGGCTTAAAAATGGCGGCAAGTCACTCAGCTGAGGATTAACAAGCCTTTCAATCCGGCGCTCTGAAATATTTGCCAATTCTGCCACTGCGATTTTCATGAAGTCCATTGCCAATGCGATTGGCTGCCCATGGAAGTTACCACCGGAAATGACGCTTTCCCCATTTTCAAAAATTAGCGGATTATCTGTGGCTGCATTCATTTCGATTTCAAGCTTTTCTTTTACATAGTCAAGAGCCTGCCAGGATGCTCCATGCACCTGTGGAATGCAACGGATGGAATAGGCATCCTGCACGCGGATTTCGCCCTGTTTTGTGATTAGGCTGCTGCCAGACAGGTATTCCCTTATTCTTCTGGCCGTATCTACTTGCTGCTGATACCCTCTTGCCTGATGGATGTTCTCATCAAACGCATCAATGATGCTGTTCAAGCCCTCCATTGTAAGTGCCGCAATCAGCTCACTTTGATAAGCGATTTTTTCCGCCTCCAGATAACCAATGACTCCCATTGCCGTCATTGCCTGTGTGCCGTTAATGAGGGCAAGCCCTTCCTTAGCCTGCAAGGTTACAGGCTCTATTCCTTCCTGAACAAGCACTTCAAACGCAGGCTTCCTTTCCCCTTTGTAAAACACTTCCCCTTCTCCCATTAGTACTAATGCAAGATGGGATAGAGGAGCCAAATCCCCGCTTGCTCCAAGAGAGCCCTGTTGCGGAATGACAGGATGAATACTTTTATTCACCAGCGCTAAAAGCGTTTCGATCACAATCGGACGAACGCCTGAGAATCCTTTCAATAAGGCATTGGCTCTTAAAAGGAGCATAGCTCTTGAGACAGACTCTGGGAACGGTTCCCCTACTCCGCAGGCATGCGACCGGATTAAATTCAGCTGAAGATCCTCGACATCTCCCTGATCAATTCTTACATCACTGAATTTCCCAAAGCCCGTGTTTATTCCGTATATGACTTTCTCTTCACTTACAATTTTCTTCACGGCTTCATGGCTGTTTTTCACACGAAGCATGCTTTCCTCTGATGCTGCAGCCTTTACTCCTTCAAAAAGAACCCGTTTGACTTGAGACAAAGTAAGGGTATTTCCATTTAAAGTAACCACCTTGTTCTCCTCCCTGTGAGTTAAAGTCATCATCGATTCTGTCAATTTTTCCATTTTATATCCTCCCCGGTACATTAGCGAGATAAAGAAAAGGCTGTATCTCAAACACAGGTTTGAAATACAGCCTTTTTTAGAAGATTATTTACAGTATCTGTTGTCAGATGTCTCATCTTTATCACAGCCTATTTTTATTATATTTTCTGAATATAATTAATTTTATGTGTCCTATTGAGGGATGTCAATGATAATTTCCCATTTTTTAACAAGTTAGATTGTTAGAATGGTAACACAGTAAAGTGCGTATTATTATTTCCATATAAATAGCCGGCAGTTTTACCGGCTTTTCCCTGTTCTTCCTATCCTATGTTTTCACCCTGTCTTTTTAAAGCATGTTTTAATTTTCCATAAGTTTCAATCCCCGTGAAATCCAGGCCGAGCTGGATGGATGTCTGGGCAACCTCAGGGCTGATGCCTGAGATGGTGGATTTGACTCCTAATAGCTTGAGAGCTGTCGTTAAAGAGAATATTTGATGGGCAACCATCGTATCGATAATGGCAACACCAGATAAGTCAATAAATAAATGTTCAATATTTTCTTTTGCACACTTTTTTGGAATTTCCTCCAGCAGGATTTGCGCACGCTCGGTGTCAATATCGCCGATAAGCGGCAGAACAGCTGTGTCATCATTTACAGGAATGACGGGAGTGCCGAGTTCATTGATCAAACTTTGCTGGGCAACAAGCCTTCTTGTCGTCAGTTCATAATACTTTTCCGCAAATTTGTTGATTAGCTTATCGAAAGCCCTATTAATGGTCTTGCTCCATATTAATACATCATCTGTTGTTACTTCAGACTGGTTTTCTTTAATGAATTTTTCAACAAAGTGCCAATAGGTTTCCCTTACAGTGCTTAAAGCACCAAGTACTTGAAAAATAGGAGTACTCGTGTCCACTCTGCTCTCAGCTACAGTCCTGGCCCACTCCTCCATATCTTCACTAAATACTGCTTCATCATCAAGTAAAGCGGATGAAATGGTACGGTTGGTAAACGTATTTTGTTCTCTCAGAAGTTTTTCGAAAGTAGGGTCTGCATCTGCAGAATAAATGGAGCCCTTCTGTTTTTCCCTTAAAGTCATCCACAAATCTGTAATATTCTTCAAATTCTCCTGTATGTAATCATATAGAAGCTGGTTTTTTGAGTCCATTCTTTTCACCTTGTCTTTCTATTTGTCAGCAAACTATTCTATTCATTGTAAAATGAATCGGGGTGAATGAAAAGTAATACACCTTTTTCAGCATCTACCTCATTTTGTCCAATCTGACGTATCCCATTACAAATATGAATGATTTTCCGCCATACTTAATTAGTATACAAAAGGAACTGAATGGATTTGAAAGGAGTCATTATGAAATCACTTGTTCTTGCTGAAAAACCCAGTGTTGCCCGTGAAATCGCCCGGGTGCTGGGATGCCGGCAAACTCATAAAAGCTGGCCTAACCCCAGTATGTCCCTCTATCTCTCTCAAAAAAAAAATAAGCGAATCTAAATCCTCCTTGGTATGCTTTACACTGAAACTTTTCCCGAACGGCTTGTCTTTATCTAAAAAGGCTTGAACCTCACTTTCTCCTTTGGCTACATCTAGGCCAATGACTGGATTCATTAATATCTCTCCCTTAGTTTTACTCACCAGTAACCCCTATACCTTCCTGTAGTTCCATAGCTTCGCTTGTTATACGAGATCATTTGTCCCAACCAGCCTCAAACATCATTCTACAAGTAGGGGGCGAACAGTTTAGTTGACGAGATCTAACTCCCACGCACCCGTACGTTCTACCCTGGCTACTGAAATAATAGGTCCTATAAAAAAAAGAGCAACCAGTAAAAACTGGTTAACTCTATAATACGAATTCACCCTATATACAGTCTTCGAGTTTTATATCTGGATTTCCTTATCGCTGTTCCTTCCGTACTTCTAATAGGTAATTCTTGATGACACAATCTCTCCCACCATGTTTTTCATACCACTCATTAACTCTACTAACATGGGTTGGGAAAATCGGCTTTTTTCATTCCAAAATTCTCTTAGCGTATATTTTCCGCGTTTGTTGGTAGGACCCCTTATTAAAATATGTTATTTATTGTTCCATAACAATGAAAGTGTGATTAAAGTATATGCCGTAAATGAAAGTGTTGGAATGGTGATAAATCCAAGCCAATTTATATATGCTGCTAAACAAGATTCTCCTAATCTACATGGCTCTAAAGACTGAAAAATGTTCGTTTTCTGTAGAAATACATGATACATGGAGATGAAAAATCCAGGAATAGATAATAATAACGTGTATTTTTTTATAAGCATTACTTCATTTTTTAAGTGTGCTAGACCAAGTAATAGTGGAATCGGATACATTAATTATTCTTTGCCACCAACAAAGTTCACAAGGAATATAACCCTTAATTTCACTAAAATATAGGCTTCCTAGTGTAGCTGTTAACGATACAACAAAAGGAATAACTAATTGATTTCTATTCATTTTATAAGCACTCCATAGTTCCTTACTTTAAAAACTCCAATAGCTCTTTGTATGGAATATTACCTGTCATTTTACCAACCTCGTTTCCGTCCTTATACAATATTAAAGTCGGAGTTACTGAAATTCCGTATTGTTTAAAAAAGTCTTTGTTATTATTTTCATCTTTCGATACATCCAAAGCAAATAATTCCACATTAACTTGGTTTAAAGCTTTATCTAATGTCGGAGAAAATTCCTCACAAGTATGACAATTTGGTGAATAAATATAAACATAAAAATCTTCTTTAGGGTTAATTTTATCTTTATAATCTTCTATAGTTATATCATCATATGTAATTTCTTTCCCTTTGATATTTTGAGTGACAACCAAAACTAATACTATTAAAAATACCGCAATAAAAAAAATAAAACCATTTTTCTTCATTATTTTGTATACTCTCCTTTACCTATAACAAGCATTTATCAAAAAACCGATTTCCTAATAAAGAAAATCGGTTTTTTGATAACTCTTTTTAATTTCGTAACTTAACTTTACGCATTTGATTGTTTCTTAGTGTTTATGATTGCAAATATTAACGCCAGTAACAATAACACTGAATGTAAAACATAGAATAGTATTGAATAAGCTGAATTTAAGAACAATGCTAACCCTGCTGCAGCACTTGAAAGTAGAATTAATACCACGACCTTATTCGATCCATTCTTATTATTTCTGTATTTAAAAGCAACAAACAATATAAGTGTTATAGAAACTAAAGAAATTATGGTCAAAATTATATCCATGGTTAAGCATTCTTCCCTTTTAGTTTATTTTATTTCCAGTTTAGTCCAAAACAAGTTGCAATGGCTCCAGTGCTCATTCCTAAAGCACCAGCTAAACAAGGAACGCAAAGTACTCCTGTCATGCATGCTACTGCGCAAATATTACCTAATTGCCAGCCAACAACAGATGGAAGGCCAAGACATCTTATAAAGCCGCCGAAATTAAGTCCAAGTGGAGTTATACCATCTTTAAGAGATTCTTTATATTCATCATAAGTATAAAAGGCTTCATTAGTTACTTCGTTAAATTCCTCTTCTCCATTAATATATAATATTGTTTGGAAAGTTCCAATATCGGATTTTTGAATTAAAAGTTCACTGTAGGTTTCAACTTTTCCATTAGTATCAAAATGAATTGCGACATTGCTAATTTCATAGTGATCTGAGCTTTTTACAGGAATTGTAACTGAATACAAATCATTATCTGTATATTTAACAACTTTAGCTTCTTGATAATCTAAGTCAGAGTCTGAAGAATTAATAACAACTTCCTCATTTTCAATAATTACTTGAGCATTATCTATCCACTCATTTCTTTCAGATTCTTCATCAACTTCCACCATTTTATCTAAATAATAGGAAAAATCTTCTTCAAGCTGTTTAAATGGATCTTTTTCTGATTTAGCAAATATATTCCCCGTTGGAAACGCTTTTCAATCTGTTCTTCAAATTTCGCAAATTGATTGTCAGCTGCATTAGCCGTTGTATCAAAATAAAAAGAACTAAATACTAAAATTGATGTCATTAAAAACAATATTGATTTTTTAAAAAAGCTCACAAAGATCTCCTCCTCTTTTAGTATAAATAGTAAAAAAATATAAAACTATCTCTTTGCCTCCTTTCTTCTCCTAATATTTACTACTTTTCTCAACAAAATACCTTTTTATTTCCATTTTTTAAAAAATGGAAAAATATGTCCAAAATATATCCAAATATGTAAAGTGGTAATAAGATTCTCTTACAAAAATTTTAAAGTGTTAGAGTCATAACTTTCTAAGTTTTGACTCCTGATTTAAGAAGGATGTTTAATTGAATAAAATATTTACTTAATAGCTATTATGAGGAGGACTTTATGCATAGCTGGGAGAGAAGGTTATTAAATACATCTCGTGGGAAATTTGAAGTATTTATTAAAGGTAAAGGAGAACCCCTATGTGTTACACATCATTACTCGGAGTACAATGAAACAGGAGATTATTTTGCAGAGACTTTTACAACGACCCATCAAGTATATTTAGTCAATTTAAGGGAAACTGGGTACTCTGAAAAAGCTCATGAATTTTATCAGTTGAGTATGCTTCCTTATTTAATAGCCAATGTAAAAACTCCATTTTGAAAATAGATTGATCAAAATGGAGTTTCTCTTATTAACTAAGTATGAGATTTTTATAAAAAAGTTTGATTATTTTAATACTCCTTATTCCATAAAAGCACCCGTTACTTTAAGTACAACCTTTCACAAACTTACTTTAATCGTCTATAGTTTAATAAGATTGTAAATGCTTTTTTATAATCGCTTTGTTACAAAAGCTCCTAAACTAATTATTATGTATAAAACCATCAAGCAAACGATTAACATACCCGTTTCAATTAAGTAGACACCCATTGAGTATAGAATTAATAAAGCAGCTCCACTACCAAAAAGTACAACATAAAGTACAATCATAAAATAACGTTTCATCAGTATTACACTTCGTTCATCAAACCTTTTACACTGGATTTATGCAATCCTAAAAAGGAATGAGCAGTTCCTAGATATGGATTAATCAACAAGAAAAGGCGGCTAATGAAAAACCTTCCAAAAGGTATTTGGAGGGTTATTTGGCGTGCCTTCCAAAGTATAATACGGAAGAAAAAAATTTTTAATAAGAAGTTCTTGACTCCTATTAGCTGGTTTACTTTAAGACCAGCTGCCGTACCAGGCAGCTTTTTCTTATTTAACAAAAGGGGCAGGTTAGCACAATAAAATTCTCAATCGCATTCACCGTTTGACGTGTAATTTGTAAATCTTCAGCCATTTTCAACAACTGAATGTAAAGATATATTTACACTCAGTTGTTTTCGAATAAATATAATCCCAGTCTAGAGTTGGCTTTAAAATTAATAGAATATTTTGATGTACCAATTGAGGAATTGTTTTATTTAGAAAAATCAAAGGGTGATGATGGTGAATAATAAAATCATATTTATTCTTATTTGGGCATTTATAATTGGATGTTTATTGATAGGTGGTTATTTAGGAATTTATATTATTGGGAAAGAAACTGGTGAATACAACGATTTGGCTATTCCAATGGCAGTAGGTTCAATCTTAGGTATTATCATCTATTTATTTTTTTCTAAGTGGAATAAAAAAAGAAATGGAAATGTTCCACGTGATGTATTCTTATAGCTGATTCATGAGAATTTGTGAAAATCTTGAAGTCATCCGCATATCTGATGATATACATTTGTTTGAGATTCGTTTTCTTTAACGCTCTAGTCTTACTATTAGGTGCATAAGAATGTTTTAGTTTTAAGCATTCCCATTGGTTAGCTATCCACCAATCTAAATCATT
>NZ_JAMBOJ010000102.1 GCF_023715565.1 Cytobacillus firmus
GAAATGGCCTAGAAGATGACCTCGGAGAGGTCTATCATCATCTGAAAATGCTTCAAAGCCAATAAAATTCAAAAAAGAGGTCCGGAATGAGACTATTCCGAACCCCTTTTGTCTACAAACTGAAAGAGGCTTCGAAAAGCCTCTTTATCAACTTTTGTCTATTTTTAATGCGGGTTCTTTCTTCTTTTTCTGGCATTCCGGACAGACTGGCTTATTTTCAAGGTAAACGGTCCGATCATATATCGATAATTCACCGCACCAGCTGCAACAAAGGATTTCGCTCATTTAAAATCCCCCCTTTTGTATAATCCTATTTACTCTTGGCCATATTTATGATGCCGAATCAGCATAAAAGTTTAATAAATCCAAAATAAGGGTATAAATACAACAGAGGTGATATTCATGAAAAAGAAAGAATTAGACAAGGACTATACACCGAGAAACAGCTCAATGGCAGAAAATATTGAGGAAATGGAAAACCTGGGCAAGCAGATGGAGAACATGCGGACTAATAAAGAATTGAGAGAGGATTACGATAAATATCCGGATCCCATTCAGAATAAAAACAAAGACAAGAACCTTCGCTAAACGCGGAGGTTTATTTTTGTATAAAAAAAGGGCTTGTCCAAAAGATGCTTCGAATGTCTTATTGTCAAAATTATTTGTAAATTATTTTGTCTTCCCGCATATGATAGAGTAATAAACATTCTTTGTATTGGTGCATTACTATCAAAATCACTGCCGGGGATTGAGTCATTGAAATGAAGGCAGACTGCTGAAATGGGGATGTTTCATCTTTTTTGACACTCGCGATATTGTATGTTGGAAAGCTGTATTGTGTGAAAATTAATTATAAGGAGGGGTTAACATGACGAATGTCAATAACCATCAGTTTGTGATTTCCCAAGAAGATTGGTCCCTCCATCGCAAAGGCTATGATGACCAGCAGCGTCATCAGGATAAAGTCCAGGAAGCAATCCGCAACAATTTGCCTGATTTAATAACGGAAGAAAGCATTGTAATGTCGAATGGGCGGGAAGTAGTAAAGATTCCGATTCGCTCGTTGGATGAATACAAAATCCGTTATAACTATGATAAAAACAAACATGTCGGCCAAGGCGATGGAGATAGCCAGATTGGAGATGTAGTAGCCCGTGATGGATCCGGCAGCAAGAAAGGACCCGGAAAGGGGCAAGGAGCAGGCGACCAGGCAGGCGAGGATTATTTTGAAGCAGAAGTATCACTCATGGAAATTGAAGAAGCTTTATTTAAACAATTGGAATTGCCTAATTTAAAGAGAAAAGAACAGGATGAAAATGTGATAGAGGATATTGAATTTAATGACATCAGAAAGACAGGATTAATGGGCAATATTGATAAGAAAAGGACCATGATGTCGGCATTCAAGCGGAACGCAATGAAGGGAAAGGCAGCGTTCCATCCAATTTATAAGGAAGATTTAAAGTTTAAGACCTGGAATGAAATAGTAAAGCCCGATTCAAAGGCTGTCGTGCTTGCGATGATGGATACGAGCGGATCAATGGGGATCTGGGAAAAGTATATGGCCAGAAGCTTTTTCTTCTGGATGACGCGGTTTTTGAGAACTAAATATGAGACAGTGGAAATTGAATTTATTGCCCACCATACAGAAGCAAAAGTGGTTTCAGAAGAGGACTTTTTCTCAAAAGGAGAAAGCGGTGGAACGATTTGTTCATCTGCCTACCGAAAAGCGCTTGAGCTGATAGATGCCAAGTACGATCCGCGCAAATTCAATATTTATCCTTTCCACTTCTCAGACGGTGATAACCTGACCTCTGATAATGCCCGCTGTGTGAAGCTGGTAGAAGACCTCATGAAAGTGTCCAATATGTTTGGGTATGGTGAGGTCAACCAGTACAACCGCCACTCGACTTTGATGTCCGCCTATAAAAATATCAAAAATGATGATTTCCGATATTATATTCTTAAGCAAAAAGCAGATGTATTTCATGCGATGAAAAGCTTTTTCAAACAGGAAGAGGATAAGAAGAAATATGCTTAAAGAGAGGGAAACCTCTCTTTTTATTTCAGCAAAAAGCCCCCACTTTCAGGGGGCTGATGCTAGTTAAGTCTGTCTTTTGTAAGCATTTCTTCCCGATTTACTTCACTCGTTTTCATCTCTGTTGAAGTAAGTGAATGCTGAGTACGGCTCGGATTCTCGTTGACACAGCATGTATCAGCGGATTTATCTGCCAGTGTTTTGATATCCGATTCATGGACAACCTCCCGGGCTGAAGCACTCTCCATATATCCTTCAGAGTTTTCGGCAGTGATTCTCTGATTGTCCTGCGTGGAGTTTGGATATTTTCCATAATAGTCGGCGATTAAGACGTATTTTCCGTCAAAAACCAGGCTTGCGTATCGATCCAGGTCATGTTCATCAAACCGTGTACCATCTTTTTTATCGGGATCAATCCCTGAACTTGTGGCCGGGTCTTCCCCCATGAAAAGAGCTTTAACAGAATCAAGAAAACGCTGATTTCCCAGCTCCTGGGAACCGACTATTCGCAAGTTTACTCCGTAATTGTCCGCAAAGCTTTCAAGATTTGCTCCATCCTTTGAGACAATCACAAGATTTTCCTTCTGATATCCATTTGAACCTGCACCTTCAATGGCTTCTTTAAGCTCTTGCTGAGTATCGTATCCGCCTATTAATATATTCTTCTTCATATTTTTCACTCCCGTTTATTATGATATAGTTTTATTTCCCTGAATTGCTGGCGGAGAAACGTTCTTTTATTTTTGAAGGGCTGGATGCAATAGTCTTTAGTCCTGAACCATTATATGGTACAAGCCGTATAAATTAATAAAACGCATAGAATACAGTATGATAAAGATATAATAACTGAATGGCTGCTGGAGGTGGGCAGATATGGAGATTGAAAGACTGGCTAAAAGGTTAAGGAACAGAAGCCCCATCATTTTGGGGAGTGAGCGATTTTCGAAGTTCGCTATTTTGCTTCCGCTGGTTGAAATCAATAATGAGGTGCATGTCCTATTTGAAGTACGTTCATTAAGAATGAGAAGGCAGCCTGGGGAGGTATGTTTCCCCGGAGGAAGGATAGATCCGGAAGATAGGGATGAAGAGCATACAGCCATCCGTGAAACTTCTGAGGAACTGGGTGTGGGCCAAGAGAGCATCACAAATGTTTCCCCGCTGGATTATATGATTTCCTTCGGTCAAATTATATACCCTTATGCAGGCATCATCCAAAACCCGGACAAGATTGTGCCAAACCCTGATGAAGTAGAAGAGGTTTTTACCGTCCCCCTTTCATTTCTGAAAAAAGTACAACCTGAAACATTTCACGTGAATTTTAAAGTTGAGCCTGAAGAAAATTTTCCTTTTGACTTAATTGCCGGAGGTGAAAATTACAATTGGCAGACGAGGAGAGCGGAAGAGGTATTTTACTATTTTCAGGACAAGGTAATTTGGGGACTGACTGCGAGAATTCTTAAGCATTTTCTTGAGATCATAACAGAAGATTTCAATGAAAGTGAAAGCGTCTGAAGAAAATATTTTTCGAAAAAGGTTGACGCAATCCTGATAAATGTTTATGATTCATATAAATTGAATAATTAGAAACTTCTTATCAAGAGAGGCGGAGGGACTGACCCTATGAAGCCTCGGCAACCAGCATTTATGCACGGTGCCAAATTCAGAGGAATACAAATTCCGAAGATAAGAAGGCGGTATGAACGGAATATTACTTCAAACCCCTTCTTGTCTGTAATGGACGGAAGGGGTTTTTTGTTTTTTACGGCAGGTACTATAAATTTTTATCCAGGGGGAATAAATAATGTCAGCGATAACGATCGGGCTATTGGGGTATGGAACTGTTGGAAAAGGAGTATATGAAACAATCAGAAAGCATCAGGGAAGGCTTCAGGCAATACTCGGGAAAGAAGTGAGGGTTTCCGCTATCCTGGTCAAAAATGTGAATAAACATTCTTTGCCTGATGATGTGCTGTTAACAGATGACTTTCAGGATATTATTGAGCTTCCAAAACTTGATGTCGTCATTGATGCCATTGTTGGAAGGGAGCCGGGCTATACGTATCTGCGCCAGGCCATATCGAGAGGATGCCATGTCATTACAGCGAATAAAGAGATGTTTGCATTTCATGGAAGTGAGCTTGCGAGGCTGGCAAAAGAAAAGAATGTATCACTGGGATTTGAAGCAACAGTCGGCGGCGGAATCCCTATCATTCAGACCATCAAACAGCTGCTCAATGCCAACAGGATCGAACGGATTGAAGGAATTTTAAATGGCACATCCAATTTCATTTTGACAAGTATGCGTGAGGAGAACTTATCATTTGACGAAGCATTGAAAATCGCTCAGGAAAAAGGCTATGCAGAAGCCGATCCTAAAAACGATATTGAAGGATATGATGCGTTTTACAAAGCGGTTGTTTTAAGCGAGCTTGTATTCGGGAAAGCGCCGGAACAGAAATACGCTATAAGAAAAGGCATTACTGATATTTCGATTGAAGAAATACAGTTGGCTGATTCCCTGGGGCTGAAGTTCAAACATATAGCATCAATTCAGAAGGAAAAAGATTTTGTCCGCTGTACAGTAAAGCCGGTCCTGACGGGAGAATCCCATCCTCTATACAGAGTAGAAGGCGTGCAGAATGCCGTTTCAATCGATGCCGATATTGTCGGGAATATAAGTCTGCAGGGGCCTGGAGCAGGTATGTTCCCGACAGCGAGTGCGATTATTGAAGATTTAATTCATGTGGGCAAATACGATTTCCCTTCAGCATATGAGGGAGCTGAGGTGGAAGAGAAGGTTCCTGAACAAGAGCTCTGGGTTATACTGGGTAATACTGAAGGATATGAATTCCCTGAGGGAGTTGAAATCGTCAGCAAAGTGTCAGAACAGGCTGTGTTCGTTAAGGGGGCTGCAGAAGCTGTGTCATTAGCCGATAAGAAGGCATATCAAGTACTTGGAGATTATGCAGTCACGGCAGGAAAGTATAAGCAGGTACAGCCGGTCTGAAAAACAGAAGGGGCAAGCCTTTGAGCTGCCCCTCCTGAAGTATGTTTAGAGATGGTGGATACTAAGCCTGCTGTTTATTAAATAAAGGATTATTTAATCCGGAATACAGGTCTTTAACATGAACTGTTACTATCTTAGCGCCAATCTGGACATGGACCATATTATCAAAAACAGCTGTTACCAGGCCGTTTAATGAAACGTTCGCACCAATATTTAAATCTTTGCCGGGAGATTTAACATTTTTCTTGTTTGCCATCGTAACACCATCCCATTCCAATTTATTGAAACTTATACATAGAATATTGCCTTTTTATAGTAAAATAAACGCTTTAATAAAAAAAGTCCAGTAAAATAGCTTGTTTTTTTATCGACAAATTACAATGAAATTAGACACTTATCTAAAAATAGATAGTGGTACATCGGAACTGCCTCCATAAGTAGAGGATGAAAAGAATGGACAGTCTCCATGTCGTAGCTGTTATTTTCTGTTCCGTGAAACATAAGGGCTGCCAGCCATCCAGAATCTCCAGGGGTAATCGCGTGCTTCACCGGAATTATCAATACCGATTCGTGTACCCCGTTTGATTTCCCCTGGAGGAATTCCTTTTGCAATCATAAGAGGAGGGCTGGTAAAATGGCGGCCATAATCATCTATAGTTATATCGAGAGCTTTAGTTAATTTACCTGGCCCATTAGTGAGGTTTTTAAGAACTTCCATCTTACGTCTTTTCTTCATTAACTCAAGTCCATCGTGAGGTTCTATCCCTCTGATCAATACCGCTTCAGGCTTTTCCTTTGGACCGCTCACAACATTAACCAGGCAATGGGTATGCATCACATAAGTGTAGACAAAACCGGGTTCATTGTACATGATTTCGGTCCTTTTTGTTCTCCTGTTCCCAAAACTGTGCGCTGCTCTGTCATCCGGGCCCATATAAGCTTCCGTCTCGACAATGTAGCCTGAGGCAATTCCTTCTTCAGTTTCTTTGATCAATAAGCAGCCTAGAAGAGCTTCAGCCAGCTGAAGTGTTGGCTGCTGGTAAAAGCTTTCTGGAAGAGGAGCATATTGTGATATTTCCTTCATATTCAATCTCTCCAATATTATTTTATGAGGTTCGGTCTTATGTTTTTACCCTGTGCTATTTTTTCATAACCATACGTGCAGTATAATAGCAAAAGGATTACAAGACAGGATGTGTGTTTAATGAATAAAAAAGTCGGTTTTATCGGATGCGGAAAAATGGCTCAGGCGATAATCGGGGGTATATTAAAATCTGATCTGATAAATGCAAGGCAGATTATAGCTTCAGCGAAAACGGAGAAAACACTTGTTGACGTTAAAAACAGGTGGGATATACAAGTACGCTTTTCTAATAGTGAGGCAGCAGAGGAAGCGGATATATTGTTTCTGGCTATTAAGCCTGATGCTCATGCTGCGGTTATTGATGAAATTAAAGGTTGCATTCAATCACATGCCATTATCATAACGATAGCGGCAGGCGTAAGTCTTTCTTTCCTGGAAAAGTCATTTGGGAGAAAAATTAAAGCAGTCCGTTCCATGCCTAATACCCCATCATTGGTGGGAGAAGGAATGAGCGTACTTTCAGCGAATGAAGCACTATCTCCTGAGGAGATGGAAGATATAATCAAAATATTTTCCTGCATTGGCAGAGCTGCGGTTTTGGAAGAAAAGATGATGGACTCTATTCCAGCTATCAGCGGTTCTTCGCCCGCTTATGCATATATGTTCATTGAAGCATTGGCAGATGGCGGTGTAAAAGCCGGGCTGCCTCGTAATCAGTCTTATGAGCTTGCAGCACAGGCTATTTTGGGGGCAGCCAAAATGGTGCTGGAAACAGGCAAGCACCCTGCGGAATTGAAGGATGAGGTTTGTACTCCGGGAGGGGCAACAATTGAAGCCGTTGCTGAACTGGAGAAAAAAGGGTTCCGTTCAGCGGTCATGAGCGCTATGGAAAAATGTTTTGAAAAGACAAAGGCGCTTTCCCGGAAAAATAATTAGGACAAGAATTATTTATCTGGACCCGGCAGTTATATATGCCGGATTTTATAATGGTTTTAGGCACAATTATAAAGAAAAACAAGAACATTCGACAACGAAATGGAATATATAATAAGAAAATTTAAATTTTAATTCCGACTTGACTCATAGGAATACATGAATTATAGTAATTCATTATAATAACATCTTTTGGGGAGGATTCAGTCCGATGAGTACAGGACTTTTAGTTTTAAATATTTTTGTAATGCTTCTGCTTTTATGCGCATTATTCTTTATGCAAAAGAAGCATATCTCATTCTCAAAGCGTGTGTTTACAGCGCTTGGTTTAGGGATTCTGTTTGGCTTTGCACTTCAGATGATATATGGGCCTGGTGCTGAGGTTATTGCCAAATCTGCAGACTGGTTCAATTTAGTTGGCGGAGGTTATGTGAAGTTCCTCCAAATGATCGTCATGCCGCTTGTCTTTATTTCAATTTTAGGAGCTTTTACTAAGCTTAAATTAACAAATAATATTGGAAAAATAAGTGTCCTTATCCTTGGACTGCTTGTAGGTACAACTGCAATTGCTGCTGCTGTCGGAATTGCAACAGCTGTCGGTTTTGATCTGGAGGCTGTCCAAATCAGCGGAGGCGAAGCTGAAACAGCCCGCGGGCAACAGCTTGAAGAAACGTATCAGGGCATTGAAGGAAGAACATTCCCGCAACAAATGCTTGATTTGCTTCCGGCCAACCCATTCCTTGATTTTACAGGGGCAAGACCAACATCAACGATTTCAGTCGTTATCTTTGCAGCCTTTTTAGGGATTGCTTATCTTGGTGTGAGAAGGAAATCACCAGAGCAGGCTGAACTTTTTGCGAAAATTGTGGATGCTTTCTACGCAATCATCATGCGAGTTGTAACATTAATTTTGCGCTTAACACCATATGGAGTTTTGGCAATTATGACGAAAACAGTCGCCATGAGTGACTTTGACTCCATTTTGAATTTAGGTAAGTTTGTTATTGCTTCTTATGTGGCACTTGCTATTATGTTCCTGATTCACTTGCTGCTATTAACATTAAGCGGATTAAACCCAATCACATACTTGAAAAAGGCATTCCCCGTATTGACCTTTGCTTTTACATCAAGAACTAGTGCGGGTGCATTGCCTTTGAATATAAAAACACAAAAGTCACTCGGTGTTCCTGAAGGAATTGCCAACTTTGCAGGATCATTCGGCCTTTCCATCGGCCAAAATGGATGTGCGGGAATCTATCCGGCCATGCTGGCTGTAATGATTGCTCCGACTGTGGGCATTAACCCGCTGTCTCCAGGATTTATCTTTACGCTTATTCTCATTGTAGCGATCAGCTCCTTTGGCGTGGCAGGGGTCGGCGGCGGTGCGACATTCGCAGCGATCCTGGTATTATCTGCCCTTGACCTGCCTATTGCACTGGCTGGCTTGCTAATCTCCATTGAACCGCTAATCGACATGGGACGCACAGCCCTTAACGTCAGCGGATCCATGACTTCCGGTATCTTAACGAGCCGAATCACCGGTGAAATGGATGGAAACCTTTATAACGATATGAATGAAAAAATAGAAGCAGAAGCATAAGAAAAATCGACAGGTGCCTGGCACCTGTCGATTTTTTTCATTTGTCCGTCTTTTTTATAACTGTTAAGGACGTTATGGCGCCCACAAATAGTATGGTTATAAAGGAGTACAAAAATTTTTCAATACCGACTATCTTTAATCCGCTTAAAATAACCAATCCATCAATTGCGAATATTAAAGCGCCGATATTAACAGGAAGGAGTTTTGTCATCAGCTGTGCAAGCAGGTCTGTGCCTCCTGTGCTGGTTTCATAACGGAGCATAAGGCCGATCCCGCAACCCACCAGGCATCCTCCTAAAATAGAGCTTGGCAATATGGAAATATCAAAATGACCTCGCACAGGAGAAAGCAAATCAATAATGAAGGATGAAATCAAAAGGCCATGCAGACTATAGTAGAAGTATTTCTTCTCATAAAACCAGGTAAGTACATATAATGGAATGCTCAGGACAATCATGCTCAATCCAGTGGGGAATTCGTAGTAATAATGGAGGATCAGCCCAATGCCAATAATGCCCCCGTCAAGTAAATGGTGGGGGACAAGGAAGCCATTAATGCCGATGCCTAATAATAAACTTCCTATTAAAGTTACGAACAGTTTTTGAAACATAAGCCGATCACCCTAACTTGTCCATTCTTATACTTCTAGAATATGAAGAGTCAGGGGTAAAATAGAAGCGTTCCCATGCAAAAAAGGGGCTGGGACAAAACTAGCTTCAGATAGTAAGAAAGGTGAATTTGAGTGCGCTCAAATTCACCTTTCTCTTATTTCAGGGTATTAATTCTTTAAATTCTTATTTTTTGGCAGTGAATTTC
>NZ_JAMBOJ010000103.1 GCF_023715565.1 Cytobacillus firmus
CCAGAAATGGCCTAGAAGATGACCTCGGAGAGGTCTATCATCATCTGAAAATGCTTCAAAGCCAATAAAATTCAAAAAAGAGGTCCGGAATGAGACTATTCCGAACCCCTTTTGTCTACAAACTGAGCCCAGTTCTCAACTGGGCTATTTTTAATGACGAGGTGCAAACAGGATTACAGACGCCCCTATCAGACAAATCGCGGCGCCAAGCCAATCATAAAAGTCAGGTGCTTTTTTATCGATGCCCCATCCCCATAAAATGGACAGAACGATAAACACACCTCCATATGCAGCGTACACTCTTCCAAAGGACGGGAAGGCCTGGAATGCGGCAATAACACCGTATAACGCCAGAATCAATCCGCCCGCGATTCCCCATAAGAAAGGCTTTCCTTCGCGTATCCATTGCCAGATTAAATACCCTCCGCCAATTTCGGCTAAACCGGCCGATATAAATAAAATAATAGCCTGAAACATCTTTTCACTCCCGGAGACATTTGTATCTAGTTTACATGTTCTCACTCAAAAAGGTAAACCTCATCCCCTGCTGCGATCTCACCTGTTTTCAGGACGGCGGCATAAACTCCGAAGTGATTATTCCTTTCACTGATCACCTTTTGATGGAGGCCTGGGTCCCTTTCCCCGCTTTCAGGATCGACGGTAATAATCATGCACCGTTCGCAATGCCGCTTCACTATTAACTCCACATTGCCAATTTTCAGCGTCTTTCCAAACCACTGATCCTCCATAAAGGGTTCATCCTTCACCAGGGAAAGCACCAGATTCGGACGAAACCGCTGGAAGTCCAGCTCCCCTTTCCCCCAGAGCTGTTTCATTTTTTTCAGGGATGCATCTGTCACTACTAAAATATTTTCTTCTTCTATTGCTCCTTCTGGAACATGTATAGGACTATATTGCACAGGAGTAATTTCTGCCGAAGAATGTTCTTCTATTTCTTTAATCAATTGTTTATCATCCCATGGGACCTGTTTTCCGTCCGGGGCTGTAATTCTAACAGGCGGATATCTGTTCCTATTTTCCTCACCTATAAACTCTGCTTTATACCGCACCATTTCCGGAAACTGAGTAATCGTGAAGTATTTCCCTGGCCTGGACTCATCCAGATAGGCATGACTGCGGTCTCCATACAGTCCATAGCTCATAACATTCGTTTTATCCACACTTTCCCCATGAAAACTTTTCACCGGATAGCGGACAATCTCTTTAATACGTCCAATCAGCATTTCCTTCCACTCCCCTATTCAAAAAAAAAATCCATGACAGCATATTCGTCTATCATGGAAAATCTTATCATTGCTGCCGCTTTGCTTTTTCATCCCTGTCTGACCTAATAATTTTTTCACGAACATCAGGAGGTATGGAGGCAGAGCTCTGTTTCGACTCAGATTTCATTCCTGCGCCTCCTCCTTATTTAACGACTTTGTAGCGCTTATGGCTGATCACCGTTTTGATGGGCTCATCCTTTTTCGGATTAATCCCAAGCTCTACAATGACTGAGTTATCCCGTACCACAACTACTCTGCCTTTTTTCCCTTTTTCCGAACCGCTAATGATGCTAATCGTATCGCCAATATCCGCTTTCTTTACACTGCTTACCTTATCTGTTTCTTCTGCCATCTCGATTCTCCTTTAAAAATAAATATATTTTTAACCATGTCGCTAGTATTGCCGTTTTGACGTTCTGCAAAACCCCTTTTCCATTTGCGATAACCTATTAATGTGAAGATCCTTCAATAAATTTAAGCCTGGCGGATGATCATCACGTTACTTCCCACAAAGAAACTAAATAGTATACTTCCAATAAATAAAGTACCCAAGAGCATGTCATTTACAAATGATATAGCCTGATACCGCAATCGATGACCATTTTGTTGCTGCCGATGCCAATATGCACATCCTCCTGCTATTCCATATGAATAACTCCCCCTGCTTTGCATTTTTCCATATGAGGTGCCAAACATTCAAGTGTTTCCGGGAAAATGTTATGAAAAATAATCCAATATCAATGAAGCCAGCAAGCCGAGCGCTGCAATAAATCCGGTAACCGGACCGCTGTCCTCAAAGGCTTCAGGCATCATAGTGGATGCAACCATGGCAATAATCGCGCCGCCTGCAAATCCTGCAATCCCTGATAGTACCTCTTCTGTTGCTCCATCCAAAAAAATGTAACCGGCCATTGAAGCCATTCCTGAAATGACAAATACCGAACCCCAAAGGAGAATAATTTTCTTTTTGGAATAACCGCTTTTTTTCATTCCTGAAGTACTTGAAAGCCCTTCAGGAAAGTTGCTGATAAAAATAGCGGTGACCAAAAGAAAGCTGACCGAATCGGCTTCAAGCAAACTTGTTCCAACCATGATGGATTCTGGTATGGCATCCATAATGGTTCCCGCGAAAAGCACAATTCCACTGGTTACTGCTGCTTTATGGCCAGACCTTTTCCTGTGCTGTGCCCCTTTTTTGGAAATCACTATATCGAAGAGGGTAAAGGTGACTGCACCTGCCATAAATCCAATGCCGGTCGGCAGTAAACCGCCGTTGTGTACAGACTCCCCAAGAAGCTCAAACGAAGCTGCACCAATCAGGACACCTGTACCGAATGCCATAATATAACCGATTATTTTTTTCCGGATGGGCAGTAACATCGCTGCCAATGCACCGAGCAGGACCGCTGACCCTGATACTGCGCCCCAAAATGCAGCATTCCACAACAGGACCACTCCCTTCTCTTTGTTTTTTTCATTATTTCCTTTTAATCCACCCTAAAAACCACTATTCAGAATAAGATTAAAAAAGCAGAACCTCGAGGGCTCTGCTTTTGTTCTATCTAATGGTTTTTAATGCACCGCTCCAGGATATCACCTGGTCAATCATTGCGTTCACATTATCTAGATGAAGATCTTGAGGTTTAAATACTGTACCATTTTCAAAATCAGTAAATAAAGACAATGTTGGATGAACGCGCACATCAGCGATCATTAATTCACCCATTATTCCGCGCAGATGTTCAGCAGCTCTCGCACCGCCGGTTGAACCATAGCTTACAATTCCTGCAGCTTTATTGTTCTAGGGCTCACGGGCCAGATCAAGTGCATTTTTTAATGCCCCTGTAATACTGTGGTTGTATTCCTGAACGATGAATATGAATCCATCTAGACTATAAAGCTTCTCATTCCATGCAGCAATTCCTGGCGAATCCGCTTCACCTAAGAATGGCAATTTGAATTCAGCGATATCTATAATCTCATAATTGGCATCCCCGCGTTTATCGGCAATCTCTTTTACCCAAGAACCGACCTGAGGGCTAACTCTCCCCTGACGTGTGCTTCCTAAGATAATTCCAATATTTAATGTCTCCCTCATTGTTTGTTCCCCCTTAGATTTTCTCCCAAATAATTGATTAAAAAAACCCATGACTCACACCACCTGATGATAATTTATACTCCTAAAATAATTCGATTCCCTGAAGGGTCTTGCGTAATTAACTGTTTATTTTCAACTGCTGCAGCCGCGCCAAGCTTTTTCAAATTTTCTACTGCCTGGTCGATAGCCGCTTCATTTTCAAAAATGAGCTTGAAGGATCGAAGTCCAGCACTAGTCTCTGAAGGCTGCGGAGCCCCTACTCCATTCCATGTATTCAGACCGATATGATGGTGGTATTTTCCGTTTGAAATGAATAATGCCTGTGTTCCATATCGGCAGACCGCTTCAAACCCCAGTCCCTCTGTGTAAAATTTTTCGGTATTCGCCAGTTCAGACACATGTAAATGAATATGTCCCATGACCGTACCGGCGGGCAAGCCCTTCCAGGACTGCTGCTGCCCAATGGAGAGCAGATCATGAAAGTCCAGCGGATCGACGGTCATCATAACTTCCCCGTTATTCCAAGTCCAATCAGACGGACTGCGGTCAATGTAAATTTCTATTCCATTGTCATCAGGATCAGACAAGTAAAGTGCTTCACTTACAAGATGGTCTGATGATCCAAATTGCAGCCCGATCTCGACGAAATGACGCACTATTTTTGCAAGATCGGAGCGCTTTGGAAGCAGCAGAGCGAAATGATACAAGCCAGTTGTTCTTGCCATCTTGGGTTCAGCGTATTCCGGCTGTTCAATCGTAAGCAAAGCTGTTTTGCCATCAGCAGTAAGCTCGGCAACCCTATCTGTTTGGGATAGCACTTTAAATCCAATTACATCTTTATAGAAAGCAAGAGACCGTTGCAGATCCTGAACTTTTATATGGACTTGAGCAACAAAAGTTACAGGTTTTTGGTGAAAGTTCATGTTAATTCCTCCCATTTATTTGATGTTAATTGTGTTAATTTGCTACAATGTGGTTTCGTTATTAACTTACTTTATGTAAGTAAGTATATTATTTAAATTAATTATCGTCAAGTAACTATTTTATTATTAGTTATTTAATTATTTTTGGTTTATACTTATAATAAGAAAACAAGGAGTGATACGGATGGAGAAATCGTTAATTTGTCCAAGATTTGAGAAAGCCATCGGCATATTGAGCCAGCGCTGGACCGGGTTGATCATCTATCAATTACTTAACGGGCCACAGCGGTTCTGCAGCATCGAATCCTCTATCGGGATAAGCGGCAAAGTTCTTTCAGACAGGCTGAAGGACCTGGAAAATGAGGGAATCGTCAAACGCAATGTCTACCCTGAAACTCCTGTAAGGATCGAATACTCCCTAACAGAAAAAGGCCAAGCCATGGAGCCATTAATGCAAGAAATAGAAAAATGGTCGCAGACCTGGTTAGAAGCTTAAAAAAGAGTCTTCCCGCAGTGGGAAAGACTCTTTTTTTTGCAAAATCATATTGGTGAAGGATTTCATTGGCTCGGTGCCGGGCTTCTGACTCAGAATCCCAAATTCTCGCCTTTTGTGTTCGGAGTTGCGCCGGGTTTTGACACAGAATTCCGGATCCAGCTTTTTATGTCCGAAGTTGCACCAGGTTCTGACACAGAATTCGGGATTCTTGTTTTTTGTGTCCGAAGTTGAGCTGCGTTCTGACATACGATTCTAGAACTAGCTTTTTATGTCCGAAGTTGCACCGGGTTCTGACTCAGCAGCCCCGATTTTTACCTTCTACGACTAAATTATTTTCCATTTATCTCTTTAATATACTGCTTTACAACTTCATACACATAATCCTGGTTTGCTGCTGCAGTGTCGGGATCGTATTTGCCACCGTTTGTCTTGTTATTGGAAAGGACGCGAATTCCCATAAATGGAACATCATATGCCCCTGCAATCTGCGCAGCTGCAGCACCTTCCATTTCTTCTACAGATGTTTCGTAGTTTTCGTGGAACCAGTTGATTCGATCCACTTCATTATTCCATAAGTCTGCAGAACCAATCGTTCCTTCAACTACTTTACCTTTTGTGTACTTATCTTTTACAGCTTTGGCTGCAGCCAGCAGATCTTCATCGCCTTCAAAGTAGCGTATCTTTTCCGCATCAGGATCTTCCCCTGCACTTCCTTCAGAAGCCATCAGGTCCATCGGAATCCAATTGGTTGGTTCGATTCCTTCTCCTTCATCCAAATTTCCAGTTTTCATTGATCCGATATTGACTGTTCTCTCGCCTAATACAATATCATACACATTCAAGCTCGGATCATGGCCACCGGATGTTCCCTGATTGATGATTGCTGCGGGATCATACTTTTCAATGGCAATCGCGGTAGCGGCAGCTGTATTTTCCATGCCTTTTCCTGTCTTAGCAACGATGACTGGATACTTGTCCAATTTCCCTTTATAAAAAACAAAATTCCCTGATTTTTCAACTTTAACCTTGTCTAATCGCTGGGCAAATTTTCCCGCCTCAATTGGCATAGGTCCTTGAATAAGAATTGGCTTTTGTGCCCCTTCTGCTTCTGTTTCAACCTTTGATGCTGAAGTGCACGCGGAAAGCATGGATACAGACATGACTGCGATGGCAGCGATTGATGCTAATTTCATTTTCATAGTAAGTTCTCCCCCTGTTGGCTGATTCACCCGAAATCCTGGTAATAGAAAATGGCCTGAAAAAGCAGAATGTTTTCTACCTTCCAGACCATAGAGTTAAAGCCGCTGCAAAAAGAATACAGCTGTTTCCTATACTTTAACACGTAGTCCGGTTCTTTCTTTGGGAACCAGGTAGAAACGCTCAGACCATATTACCGAGCATATACGAGTGACGTTTTTTATAAGAATACGTTGCTAATATAACAAATTCCCCTTATAAAAACAAGCCATAAACGAACATTTAGTCAATTATCACTAATTAATATTCGTAATTATTCTTTCCACAAGCCTCTTTTCGTATAAATTGTTGTTTTTCGCTTATCAATGTTGTCCGTTGATTGCAGTGAGGATGCTCAGCGAACCACGGGGCGGGCGGTGAGCATCCTCGACGCTACGCGTCTGTAGGGTTTCACCTGTTCCGCTACTCCCGTAGGACGTTGAATGGGCTACCTTGAGTAAATACCGCACGAAGAGAATGCGCATGCATTTTCGAGGATCTCGCACCTTCCACTACAATCAACTCAGTAAATATAATATAAATAGCAACAAACTTTGCGAAAACAGCCTTCCACAAAAAAACCCCCAGCTGAAAACTGGAGGTTGCACACATTATGCCGCATTCTTCACTTCAGAAGAATGTGACTGTCTTCGGTCCTTTATTGCTGCAGCGGCAAGGCCGATCAGACCACCTGCCAAGCACGGTACAATCCAGCCTAAACCAACATCATATAATGGAAGGATTGCACTAAAAAGGTCATTGATTGGCGCAAATATAATGCCTGCTGCGTTCAAACCATCAAACAAACTTACCACGAAGGTGAAAAGTATGCTTCCCTGATAGACTTCTTTCCTCCCTTTAAAGATCGGATGAAGGAAAGTAAGAGCCATCAGTGCAATCGCCAATGGATAGATTCCCACCAATACAGGCACGGAAATGGCGATCAGCTGGCTTAATCCAAAGTTGGCAAAAACCGCACTGAAGATGGATAAAACAACGACGAACATTTTATAAGATACTTTTGGCATCAGTTTATTGAAGAATGAAGAGCAAGCTGTAATAAGACCGATGCTGGTTGTCAGACAAGCACCAAACACAATGACACTTAGAAGCAGTGCGCCCAATGAGCCAAAATAATGCGTAGAGGCACCTGATAGAACAGCACCGCCGTTATCCAACGCTCCCAGACCGCTGACACTTGACGCTCCAATAAAAGAAAGTGATGTATAAATGACAGCTAATAGACCGGAAGCAATTAAACCTGCTTTGGCAATAGATACCATGATATCCTTCCTGGTTGCAGCGCCTTTATCCTTTACAGCATTTACGACAATTATACCGAATACAAATGCTGCCAAGGCATCCATTGTCAGATAGCCTTCCTGGAACCCTTTAAAAAATGCACCGTTCATATAGGCTTCAGTCGGAGCCTGGAATGCGCCCATTGGATTAATGAATGCAGCGCCGATCAAAACAGCAATGACAATTAATAGAATCGGTGTTAAATATTTTCCTACAATATCTACAATCTTTGAAGAATTCAAAGAAAAATAAGCTGTAACGCCGAAGAAAATAACTGAAAAGATAATTAAGCCAACAGAGCCGCTTGCTTCCGATAGAAAAGGCTTTATGCCGATTTCGTATGACACTGTAGCTGTTCTTGGAATCGCAAATAGCGGACCAATTGATAAGTAAAGGGCTACCGTAAAAGCCATTCCGAATAAGGGATTGACACGGCTAGCGAGTGATTGCAAATCACTTTTCCCTGAGAAACCCAAAGCCAGAATTCCAAGCAGAGGCAATCCCACACCTGTTATAATGAAGCCTGCGTTAGCTGACCATACATTCGTTCCTGCCGATTGGCCCAGCATTGCAGGGAAAATTAAGTTTCCTGCTCCGAAAAACAAAGCAAATAGCATAAAACCAACTGTCACAATAAATGAGAATGGTATTTTGTTCGTCATGTTTTTCCTCCTGTTAACATGATTTTAAACCTTAAAGTCTATCAAATTTAAATTTTCTGAAATTATAGTACAGTATTAATTTTATTTTTTTACACTAGTAATATATCGCATAACTCAAGATAACACATCCAAAATACTTATGCAATATATCGCATGGTTTTTTTGTCGAATCATGCGATATATTGAATTTATCAAGATACTTCTATATACTAAATATATATTATATTGGAAATAACTATAAATTCGCTGCAAATTGCTAGAAATGAAAAGGTGGTCACAGCTATGCCAATACCCTCTAATTACTCATCACCTACCCGCGTATCCGCTAAAGATCGTGCTTTCTCTCAGATTCAGGAGTGGATTATTGACGGGACACTTCAGCCGAAGGAAAAATTGAATGATGCAGACCTTGCCAAAGCATTAGGAGTCAGCCGCACCCCTATCAGGGAAGCGCTTCAGCTTCTGAATGTTCAGGGATTTGTCGAAATGTTCCCTGGTGTGGGAACTCAAGTCACGTCAGTTAACCCGGAAGATATAAGTAAAATCCTGCCTCCTTTAGGCGTACTGCAGGCCCTTGCCGCAGAATTGGCAGCTCCTGTGATCAGCCAGGAGTCAATCAATATTCTCAGGGACATTAATCATAAATTCGCCAAAGCTTTAATGGCGGGAGATACCTTCTCAGCATTGAAACAAGATGAAAAGTTTCATAATATCATTATCGAGCTTGCCCAGAATCTTTATATTTCAAATACAGCATCCATGTTGCAGGCTCATGTTATGCGGTTATACTATAATAAAACCATTATTCTAAAAGAACGTTCCATTGAAGAACATGAAGATATATTAAAAGCTTTTGAAGAAAAAGACAGAGAAAAGGCCGGTAATATCGCCCGTGTTAATTGGCTTCGGGCAATTGACGAGTACTACTCCAAGGAAAAATTATAAACCAATCGCAAACGTCAAAAAAACGCACAGTAATTTGAGTTACTGTGCGTTTTTTTGGTTATAATTGGAATTTTATGTTAAAACCAGTGAAATACTTGATTAAAAGAGGGAAGAAACACTCAAAAAAAATTTTGGGTTTTTATGAGTTTGCTCTTTATTTTATTATCAGGCGCCACTAGCATTCTTTCCTTCTGTGTATCAGGGAATATTAGCTGATCTAACTCATTCATTTCCACCTCGGATTTCTACACTTCCTTCTTAATTGCATGAAACCGAAAAACTCATTTTTTTTCTGGGTTATTATCAGAATTAAAGCATTCCTTACGCCAAGCATCTGCACTGCAAAAAGAGGCTGGGACAAAACTAGCTTCAGATAGTAAGAAAGGTGAATTTGAGTGCGCTCAAATTCACCTTTCTCTTATTTCAGGGTATTAATTCTTTAAATTCTTATTTTTTGGCAGTGAATTTCCTT
>NZ_JAMBOJ010000104.1 GCF_023715565.1 Cytobacillus firmus
TGTGGTAACTTAATTGTATCAGAAGTGGTCCTTATTTTTTTCAAAAACAATCAAAGCCGGTGACATTTTACTCGTCGTAAAATGTCACCGGCTTTTTCATTTCAGAGGTGGGTTTTGTCCCAGCCTCATTAATCTAATTAATCAATAATGAAAAATCCCAATAGATATTTTCATTTCTTAATAGTGTTATTACTACTAACAAAACACCCATTTTCCCTGTTAACAGTTTTGGAAGATCCTCTCTTTCGTTGGTAAATTTATCTTCTTCTATACATTTTATTAAGTATTCAATTAAATTTTTTCTAGCTATGCCTATATTTCTGAGTGCAGTATCCTTATACATTCTGTCAAGAATTAGTAACAACCCTGTAAAACCATGACATATAGCAAGGTTATTAAGAGATATATCATGTGTTTTATTTGGATAGTTTTTAAACATTTCTTCAATAATTTTCTTGGTTTTCAGATCATTTATAGAAGCAGCTCCTAACCATAAAGCTCTTCCTATTCCGGGTTCACCATAGCACCAAGACTCATATCTTTTAACTTTATTCGTTTTCGACAAACTCTTCTCACCTGATTCTTCGAATGAAATTCTTCTAGGCCATGTAATTCCTCCATTCGTTAAATCAACCTTCCACTCAGAGTACCAATTTATAATTCTAGATATAGCTTGATTAATTTCAGAGGAAAAATACCCATATTTGACCGCCAAGGCCATTGCAGCCATTGGACCTGCTATTCCATGAGATAAACCAAGATTAAAACTCCCTCTCTTAAATAAGGCCCTATCACTATCCAAAAATTGATTTTCTATACTAATATACCAATTGGGTATTTCAATGCCATTTTCCTTTTTAATAGTTGATAATTCGATAAAATATCTAAGTATTCTTTTAATTACTTTATCAACTTTGGGATTATCTTTAAACTCAAGCAAATATCTCATTATACCTGAAATACCACTAATAACATCATAATCTTGCATTCTTACATTTTTATTATGAATATTTGAAAATAAAGTTTGAAGACTGTTATCAACATTATTTATAATAAACTCATTTATTTGGTCAATAAAATGGGCATAAACTAGTTTATTTTTTTGACTTAATAATGGTATAGCAGCCGATGTAATTCCATTCCAAATAGACATGGATGTTATCCCTTTATTCAGGTGCTTAGTTAACTCGGTCATATACCTATATATTAACTCGTCATATTTCTCTGTTGAATTAATTCTATTCAATTCAGAATAAAAGAGGATAAAAGCTGGTAATCCAGAATCTAAGGAGGTTTCATTCCAATACTCGTTATTATTTTGATAAACTGAACGGATTTTATCTATACTATTATAAGAATTTGCAAAATCATCAGTTGCAGCTTCCAAAAACTTTATTTTTTCTAATGTATTATTCATAATTCATCTATTTACCTCCTCTTTCATATTCATATTTCTAAGTACTCCTATTCTATAACCTATTGAATGTCTTACCATTGTTAGTAATTTTAATTCTTTCCGACGATCGGTTCCAAATAATCTATTTAAATGCATATGAATTAGAGAGTTAATAATATTAAAGTAACCATTGTGCAGGCAACTACTATTAGTTAATGAATCTAAATAATCCATTAAAACAACCTTTCTAAAATTAAAAATCTCGTTGGATATTTTATAGACTTGAGTGAAATATTGACTATTACTGTGTTCCTTTTTATTATGAATGTACTCTAATAAAGGTCGTTTTTCTTCTCGGAATTCTTTCCTATACTCTTTGTATGAAACAACACTGTCAAAATACTCTAATTGTTTGTTTAACGATATTTTTGATTTCTCCAAAATATCCAAAATACTTAGAATGGCAAAGTCCTCAAGCAGTAAAGTATTCATACTTTTACTTCTTAATAAAAGAATAGTGTGACTATCCATGTTAAACCAACTCTCGAATAGTTCTTGGTATTCTATTCCACCATACCTCTCTAATTCTGGTTTATAGGTGTCTATAACAACTTGATTTATTATTCCTCTTTCTTGCAACCTCTCAAATTGCAAACTAATAACTTTTAATAAATCGCTGATTAGCACATTGGGTTTACCCTTAAACCTTAATCTTATATGAGGCTCTGGGTCCAAATAACGTATAAAGAAATATCTTTCAAATAAATTTTCATTATTCAATTCACTAATTAAAGGAAATAAATAATTTACTAAAAATTCATCTTGTACTGTATTTCCTATGTAAATTTTAAGATATAACCATTCAGAACCTGGTAAGTAAACTCTACGCACGGGATAATTTTTTAAATCTTTTAATAAAACGTTATTAAATTTATTAATCTTTTCATTTCTAATTAGTGAAACAATGAACTCACCTTGGAAGATACTGTTTTTATTAGAAATAGGTGATTTCAATTGTTCACTTCCATATTCCACTAAAGTCAACTTATCTGTGGTTATCTGCCTAAGTCTTCTATGTAAAATTAGTAAAGATAAATCCTCCTCTAAATCAAGGAGCAGCCTATTATCTGTTTCCGCTAGGTATACAAATCGCGGCAAACTTAATTTTTCTTTCCATTTCAAGAACCCCGTTTTCCATATTTTGAAGTTGTTATTTTTATTATCTAAGTCTAAAACTGCATTGTTAATCCTCCATTTTGCCTGTAGTATTACTATATTTTTATAAGTAACTCTAGGTGTATAGAGCATGTAGTTATATGGGCCCCAGTTAATGTCTCTCTCTATTATTTCATTCTCCATTCCAACTTCATATAAAAAACGATAAATATTATGTGAAGCAAAACTGGGGTTGAGTACATTTAATTTTAAAGCTTTAATTCTCTTATTATGTTTTTTAGAACGAAGATAAAACCCCTCATCAGTACAACCAACTAAGATATCATCTAGTGGAATGTTTTTAGATTCCTTTGAGCCAATAGTGCCTAATGATATTTCATAATTGTGTATATTAGGAGTAATAACTAAGTTTGTAGATTTCCCTTTTCTCGGATTGTAAACAATTTCACTAATTAGTACCTCTTTTTCATCTATCCTGGATTCAACTATTTGTCCAAGTTTTTTTATATCTTTTTTATATTTCTGAGGTAACATGTCGTAAAAACGGCCAATTGAATTACCAGCACCATTCGAGCCTAAATGTCCCCCACCAAACATAATTAACTTGTAATCTCCACTATCAACATGGGATTCTGAATTCGCCATAATTGAAAATGTTAACTCTAATGACAGTGGCTTTTTCGGCTGAAAATCTTCATTGAACTTCATTATATCTTTATCAGTTAAATTAATCTCAAATTCATTGCTAAAAACAGCTTTATTAAACAAGTCTATTAGTATTGGATTTACTTTATTTTTATTAGCAGCTGGAAACCTAGATCTTTTCTTACTAACCGGATATTCATATGTTAATGGAGCACCTAATCCTATATCTTCGTCTAATAATTCTAGTAAAGGAACCTCACTCTTTTCTCCGTACAAATCTATGAATTCTTCTCTATATAATTCCAAATGAGAAAACGAATTATTACTTGTATGTAACCTTTCAAGAATATCTGCAGCTATTAAGATATCCTCTTTTAATTGTTCATTTAATTTCATTGGAGCTTTTTCATTTATCCTTAAATCAATTTGATAATAATCGTTACCATGATCTAATAACGATTTCATCAAAATTTCAATCTCTTCTAATAACTCTATGCCTTGACCAATTGATAATTTATCATACTTTCTCATAAGTAGTTCCAAATCAACCAACGTTTTGTATATTTGACCCGGGACTGAGCTAGTAGGCGGATTACATCCACTTAAGACTTTAATTAAGTTATCTAAGGGATGAGCCGCTGTTAATTGAGGTCTGAGTTCGGTTAGTATATATTCAGCTTTTATAAGTTCTACTAACAGTCCATATATGTTTTCTAGTTCCGCCCCTTCAAACTCATCTCTTACTTTATGTGCTATTGTCTCAAGACTCATTCTTACCTTTAATTCTTCAAGAATAAAAAGGATCAAAGGGTTTTGGGAGATTGTATTACCTTCAAGTGAGTATTTCCCTTCTTTTTTCTGCCCATATGAAGTTACATAAGGTAAATGAACTTTATTATATTTTTTATAAATCATATTATTTGTTTGAACATTTATATTTTTTAAATATAAAATGTTTTCATCTAGAATTTTAACAACTCCTAATAACCATTCCATATCAGGTCTAATTCTCGTACTATGGCTCTCAATCTCCCCAATATTTAAAGATGATGAATCTGAGAATTCACCCATAACGAAACCAGCATTTATTCCAAAAGGAGTTGAACGAGTAGAAATCCTATTTATATATTTGATAACACTGGAGAATATTTGTTTTTTTTTCTTTTTGTTTGTCTCACTATTAAAATTTATAAGAGCTTTATATAAATTTTTACTTGAAATAAGTATTGATTCCATAAAAATTCTATTATTCTTTAATTCAATGATAAGATCATCAATAAATAATAGTTCATTATCATGCAAGCTATTTAATTTTTTATTTAATTCGATGAAAGATTGTAATGGAAAGAGAGGACTTCTAAGCATAAAGAAATTACCTACACTAAATGAACTAGAGAAGTTTAATTTATTCATATTAAAATACCTGCTTTTTATTTATTGTATTGACTTCTTAATATGTAAATAATACTTATTCTATTTATTAGTTATAAAATTCAAATCATTATTCTTAATGATTTAAACAGCCCTTTATAATAAATATGAACTATACCCCAGATAGTGGACACTGATAAAAAAGTGCCCCTTTCTGGGGTATAGTTCATATTGAACTATGCCCCGATTTACGGACAGTTTAAAAAGCGCCTATGCGGCTAGTAAATGGCCCCGGTATTGCTCCGGGGTCATTTTTTAAATTTTTTAAAAGTAACTTATGTAGTAGGGCAAGGTGGGTTCCAAGATACATTACAATAATTAGTAGAGCACACACCAGTTTCTGGACAACCTAATGTTGTGCATCCTAAAGTTCCTTAAACTGCTTGGGGATCTTGAACCTTCTCTGGCTCTAGAACAGTTACATTTAAATCAAGAGTAAACATTTCCTTAGTCATATTAATTCCTCCCTAATAGGTTATTATTCTAGGTGTGAATTTCATCTGTGATTAAATGGTAAAACAATGAAGATATAATGTCAACGGATTATTACCAATTTTCAGTATTTTTGGTATATTTATTGAATTACGGGAGTTATTGTAATATATTTGGAAGAGTATATTTGTAGGAGCTATATTATTTAAAAATAGGGGGAAGTTAATGAAGTTACTTCAGAACTTAATAAGAAATATAGTAATTTTTTCTTCTGTTGCAATACTTTTAATAGTTCTAGTACTAACTCCTACAGGACTCGAGGTATATATTGTTGATTATAAAATGGAGTGGTCATTCAATTGGAAAGTTTATTTTAACAATATCAAAAGTACAATATATCAATTAATATTTGAACGAACATTAGGGGGAGATCCAAACACGGGTATACTAGTGCTTGATCATGTAAAAAGATACTCTTTAAGGAGCCTTAAAATAATTATTCCAACTTTCATTATTTGCTTAATAATTGGTATGCTAAAAGGTTTAATAAATTATTACTTCGAAAAAAGATTTTTAACAATAGGTAATAGAATTTTAAATATATTTTTTATATCTATACCAGACTTTTTTATTTTAATTGTCTTGCAATATTTGATTTTTTCTATTACTAATTCTGGGTTAATAAAGATAGATTTGTACGGACATGAAAATTGGTATAACGTAATTTTACCAATGATAGCACTTAGTATATATCCAATTTTCTATTTATCAAAGATTGTCTATACATGCATAAAAGATGAAGAAGATAACCACTATGTAAGAACAGCTGCAGCGAAAGGTACAAGAAGACTCTGGATAGTTCATCGACACATACTCATGAATTGCTTGTTTATAATTACCTCTAATTTCCAAAAAGTATTTATTATCATTCTGTCAAGTCTCCCAATTATAGAGTTGCTGTCAGCATATAACGGTGCTGGTTATCAACTTATGATTGCTTTAAAAGATAATAATATGAAATTAACGATAGGATATCTTTTTTTCTTCTTAATAACTATGACTATTAGTTCCTGTTTTATTCAATTAATAAATCACTTAATAAATAGTAGGTCATTAAAACTCAATTTACTTATGTTTAAATCATTTAAATTAGATAGGACTTTTAAAAGATAAAGGAGAATCTTGATGAATAAGTTAAACCCAATACTCCTTATAGGTATCGCCTTCCTTATAGTATTATTATTTTTATCATTCATAGGTCCGTATTTGCCCTTTGTACAAGATAATCTAGATAAGAAACATTTTATAAAAGATAGTAATAATAATCTTTTAGTTCCTCCTCTACCACCCTCTGATAAATTTATAATTGGGACAGATAAGGAGGGGAGGGATCTTCTTAGTGTCTTAATTCTGGGGGCAAAAGAAACGCTGGGCTTTATTTTATTTATTTCTATTATTCGTTATTTAATTTCAATTCCGCTAGGTTTCTTGGCTTCTAGGGATAAGTATATATATAACATTCTAATACTCTGGAATAGGTTATTTACATACGTACCCACATTTATTGTAGTCTTACTAATTTCCTTTATTCCCTTTGTATTATACTCTAGCTCTCGGCTCTTATTAATGATCATATTAATTGCTTTTATCGAGGTTGGGAATGCTGCTTTAATCAAAAAGGAACTCTTTGCTCAGGTGAGAAAGAAGGAATACGTTACATCTGGTATTGTCATAGGCACACGGCCAATTAAACTATTTTTAAAATACTTTTTGTTTCCAGTTAGAAAGCAAATTATTGTACACTTCACATTTGACATAGGTAGAAACATGTTATTATTGGCACAACTCGGATTCGCAGACATATTTATTACACATGTCATTAAACAAAATGAAACTGGGAGTTGGGTTTGGTTTAACAATTCTAATAACTGGCCAATCCTTTTGAGTGACTCATTGTTATTCATAAAAACAGCAATCTGGATTCCTTTATGGACAGCATTATTTATGTCTTTCACTATTTTTACATTCAACCTACTTGGGGAGGGGCTAAAAGAATACTTTACAAAGAAAGCATAGGAGATAGTATTTATTTGTTACACTATTTTTCTGAAGGGACAAGAAAGATAAACCCGTTCTAAATTATATTAAGGTCTAGTTGATTTTAATGGTAATCCGCACATTATGCATCGGCCGCTATTTAATAAACTTTTGAAATAGTCAAACTGCCTACTTAGTCTCAAATACTATGTTTTTAGAAAAATTACCTAGATGTTTATGAAGCATGGTTCTCTGTCCATTCAGGGGAAACTGTACGTTGAATTTCTTGCCCCAGTTCTTCTCAAATACCCTTTACTCTGTGGGCCTCTATGAATGAAATATTAAAGTACAGGGTGCATCTGTAACAAAGTCTTCGCTTTCAAGAAAGTACTTGTTATGCCACTTTTCTATCTTTGGACTTCCCTTTTATTAAGAAGTCTTCGGCCACTTTTATTTTTTGATACTGAGAACATTTGCCTTTACGATTATTAAATATAACCTTTTGCTCAAACATAAGCTGAATGGCTTGCTAGCTTCTCCGTTGTTGATTATGAAAAGGAAACATACCCGGAGGACTGATTTTAGTAGAAAATACCTTTTCATGTCGATATAAATTGTCATGTAAATGGTAAAGGAATATTTATATGTATCATGTCTAAAGCAGAACAGGAATTGTATACTTAATAATGCAATACCTCACCCTTTCGTTTTTTGTCTTGAAAATTTGCACAAAAAAACGACCTTTGGGCGATAGAAAGACATTACAAATAAAGTAATGTTCCATCGACCACAAAGGCCGTAACTTTTAAGCGTTCCCGCTAGTCTTCAAGAGACTGCAAAAAAATTAATAGAAAAAAATACTTACAGAAAAATTTCACTATAAATTTCTAGCTGTATCAATATTTCCCTATATATTCTTTTAACTCACCCATTCATCTGTACTTTTTAAAGCAAATTTTATTCTTGTAGTAGCTTCTTTGTAACATTCTGGATCTTCCCTACAAGTATCCTCAACAGAATGAATTAGAACTTCAATGGCTTGCAAAGTCAATTCAATTTCACTTTTGGACTTTCCTTTTATCTCAATTATAATCTCCTGATTATTTGACTCATCTAGATTCATCAGATTTATCTTGAGTTCTCTCATATCACGCCCTCTTTTCTATTTAAATATATTCATGAGTTCTCCTACTTTTTCTACAATGCTTTCCTTCATATCTTCTGATACAATATCCATGTCAAAACCATTACTTTTATTTACATACCCAGGGATACTCCAAATATTTTGCCCGGATTCTTTTGCTTTTTTTTCCGCTGCAAGATATAGATCGGTATAGTTGTATTCATCATATAAATAAGCGACCCTTACTAATGTAGACGTCAAGTCGAATTTTACACTTTTTGCTCATTTCCTTTTTACACTTCGGCTGAAAATATGCTTTTCCGATTTCTCATACGATGACTTTCCTCATCTTCTCTACCGTGAATGACTTCCACAC
>NZ_JAMBOJ010000105.1 GCF_023715565.1 Cytobacillus firmus
TTGATCCCGTTGAATTGGATTATGTTTAGAAAGCATATTAATCACCTCAAGCATTGTATTACTTCTATTTTAAATCAAAAAAGACTCCCGACAAGTACGATTTTCATCGAGTTTGTCGACAGTCTGACCTGACCTACGTTGAGGTCAGGGTTTTTTCATCTTATCCAATTTGTTTAGTAAATCCCCACCGCATCAAATCCAGCATTCGCTGCAGCAGCTTCCCCGCTGCCTTCCCCGTAAAGGTCGATCGCAGACTGAACAACCGCCTGGCGTGCATCACTAAAATTAGAATTGGAGGTTAAATAAACAGTTAAAGCACGGTAATAAATTTTTCCCAGCTTCTCCCTGCCTATTTCCTGCCCGATCAGGTAGGCGGCATGATTAGTAATCGAGGAATTCACATGGACACCGCCATTATCGACATTTAATGGCATGTTGTAATATTCATCCATGTGAGCCGGATAAACTCCACTTCCATATGCCGCTCTTTCCGGATTACTCACTACAACACTGTTAGGATCACTTAAGCTGCGCAATCTCGTTACTCCGTCAGCTTTAGCAGCAGGCGCCATAATGTCTTCTCCCATTTCCCAATCATCATCGTCAACAAGTACACCAAAAACATCTGCAAATGACTCGTTCAGTGCTCCTGATTGGTTCCGATATGCAAGGTTAGCAGTATGAGAGATTACTCCGTGGGTCATTTCGTGTGCAGCAACATCAAGGCCGGCTGATAAAGAAATAAAAAACTCACCATCCCCATCTCCATATGCCATGTATTGGCCGTTCCAGAACGCATTATTGTAATCTGTGCCCATATGAACATAAGAATTGATAGCCATACCTTCCCCATCCAGCGAATTACGGCCATGCTCATTCAAGAAATACTCATATACCCGCTCTGAATTATAATGCGCATCAACTGCAGCGCGGTCATAATCCCCTATAAATGCAGCAGAGTTCCCGACATACAGAGCATCATTAGTTGAGTCCCAATCATTTTTAGAATCAAATGTAAAGATTCCTTCGAGGTTATCATGGGAATAATCCGCTAAAGCAAATTTAGTCCCTGATTTCTCTTCTTTAACCCTGGTAATATGCAGCTCTCTATGATCCCCATTAACCCCTTTGCCAAATCCTTTTTGTGTTTTATGTTCTTCAGCATGCATGATTCCATTGTATTGATCTATAACTTCACCCGTTTTTGCGTCTACAAACACAAACCAGTTTCCAGGTTCATCTCCCATAAAGTTTACATTTACTTTATATGCTGTATGATTCTCCCCTTCAAATGGATATACAACGAGTTCTGTTACTGGCTCATATGTAAGTTCTTGTGGCGCATTGACAGCTGTTAAAGCAGTTTTTACTGCAGCATCACTTTTTAAAGACACAGACGTATTCACTGTTGCATCGGCAATTGTCTGATTTACTCTGCCGTTAACGGATATTACTTCATTGTTCTCATTATAATGAACAATTACTTCTGATCCTTCTACAGGCACACCATTTATTGCCTGATTAAATCGTACATGTGTCATGCCTAACTCGTCTTTTTGTACCTCTTTCACTTTGAGGTTTTTTTCCGGACTTTTAATACCTGTGCGATCCTGATGTTTCTTTAAGTAATTTATTGCATTCTCAGGAGTGCTGGAAGAAAATTTCTCTGTAAATCGTTCTTTTACAAATAAAGGAACACTTGCTTTTTCATTCCATTCCTTGGAAGCTTGTACATGCTGGTAACTTGCTGAATCTACCGGCTGAGCAAAAACATTTACAGGGATCGAACTTGCCAATAAGGCTGAAGAAAGCAATACAGGCGCAAGCAGCTTTTTTTTCATTTACTTTGACCTCCTATAATTTAGATACTCTAAATTATAGATTAAGAGGCAAAATTTGGAATGAATAATAAGAATTATTTATATTTTATAAAAATTGTCGAATTTATAGTTAAAGATTACCAAATGATAGGTTTTAAGCAGGATTCTACTAAACGTATTAGGCCATTGCTACCAAATTAGTTCACTGCTCACTCTAAAATAAAGTATTAGTAAAAAGAGATTCTCCTTGGATATTCAAGAAGAACTAAAGAAAATCTTCTGTTTAAAAGCAGTTGACCAACTGCTCCTACTAATTCATTGTTGGCTAGAAAATCAGTTTCTTTTCCATGTATGAGGGAGGCTGTCGATAATGTTTCGGCAGCCTTCTATTAGTAAGTGATTCGGGAGAATTAGTCCTTTAAAAGTGTTCGCCCTTAACATCGATTCCAAAATGGAACACTGTTAAAATAAAGTTGTTTAATTTTTAAAAGCCCAGTTATATTATTTTACACTATGGAAAACAAATGATTTTGTTACTTCAGTTGCTTGTTCAAACTCCCAATCACCATAAATTTGGATTTGTGAAAAGCCTATTTCTTGTAGTGATTTAAAGATATCTTCTTGTGTTCGAAACTTTAATTGCATTTTTTCATGAATTAATACTTCATCTGTTCGTGCATTTTTGACGATTTCATAAAATGTAAAAACATCTCCTACAAACCCTTCATATTCCGTCCAAATTTCAAGTGGGTCGCCGCTTATCTCATCCTTTGCAACATCAGGTGTCTCATCTTGTTGCCATTGTTCCCACGCTTTTGCTAATGGGTTACGCGTATCAAAAATAAAATGTCCTCCAGGTTTAAGTGCTCGATATGCATTAGAAATGCCTTTCTGCCAATTTTCGTCTGTAAGAAATACTTGTGCAACATTCGCTGTCATTATGACAACATCAAATGAATTTGGTTGTAAATTCGAGCTGTCGCCAACAATCCAAGTCACTTCGTCTGCGTACTTTTTACTTTTCGCCTTTTCAATTGCATCTTCATTTGGATCAATAGCTGTAATATGATAGCCAGCTTGTGCAAAATGGGTTGTTAACCTTCCTGTTCCACAACCTAAATCTGCTATTTCTTTAGCATTAACTTTTTTTAAAAGGGCCAAGAAGAATTCATCGTCTTTTCCCCAGCCATTAATTTGATCATAAACTAATGGAATCATTTATTTACCTTCTTCCTATAGTCATTTTCCCATCATCAAACTTAATTCATTTTATTTATTTTTTATTCGGCTATATTTTCTCCGATTACTTGCTACAACAAAGCTTCCTTTAAAATCCTCTTCTATACGTTACGACTTTTATATATATGGTTCAAGCATTATTTGTGATAACTAATACGGTATAAGATAATTGATGTTTTGCTAGTTCCGAAGAGAAGCATGTTCTTCCCTAGCCTATGCTTACGAAAAGAGTGGGATTCGAATCCCCAGAGGCATCTTTTCATTTATTAAATTAAATAATAGTACAGCTCGTGGCCCCAAACAAATGAAAACCTTGAAAGGCACAGGGCCACTCAAGGTTTTTTAAAATTCATCTCCACCTCCAGCTAATTTCCCAATCAGAATAAACTGCAGGTTAGGTATATCCCCTTTTTTATTTTAGGTATCAATAATATACCAATTATTATCATTCAACCATTCTTCATTATAATTCTCTTCTTCGAATTCATTATCTTCATCGACAATCGCAGAAAAAAATTTCTTTAATACTACTCCTGTTTTCTATCTTGTAATTACAAATATTAATTTGGTATAATTCGGTAATAAACAAGATGTGATGATGGTGTCGCTTGCCTACTTAATAACTCTGATCCCTCTTTTAATTATTGGCAGGTTCTTTTTAAGCATTGAGAGTCTCCCATTCTTTGCAAAGTTCTTGCTACCTCTGTTAATAATAATGCCCCTTTACTACTTAGTTACTTTGATTCCTGGAACTAATCGTAATATCAAGAAAGGATACGGTACTCCGCTATTAGGCTTGATAATTGTAATTTTTATAATTTAATTTATTGATACTTCATAAAGTTAAAGAATATAATACAAAAATGCTTCTGTAGCTAATAGCGGTTTTTAACTCTTCAAAATCATGTCAAATTCCCTAATAATCCAGTATGAAAAGTATTATTACTCTCTCCTCCCCATAGAAAAAAAACCTTGCCCCAAATCAGCAAGGTTTTTCTACAGCATCGACAGGCCGCATTATGGATGCATAATAATATGTTCACATTACCGCTTACATCAAATTCTCCCAGTCACACTAGTAAAATGACATGGCTCCATTTACTAAATGAATAACTTTCACCATTATGCCTTTAGATTATTGAATATCTCCCAATAGTCTAAAAGCTTCTTCTTTTGAAGCAGCTTTTAGCAGCTGCGCCCTGAAATTTTCATCCATTAGTTTGCGGGAAAGTATCTGGAGTATTTTTAGATGGGCATCTCCTGCTGCTTTTTCAGGCACTGCTATCATAAAGATCAGCTTTGCATCTGAACCATCAAGGCTTTTCCAATCAACACCATCACGTTTTATGCCAAACGCAACAGCAGGCCGCTTTACAGCATTGGATTTTCCATGAGGGATCGCAATATTCATACCCAGGCCTGTTGAACTCTGAGCTTCTCGATTTAAGATTGCCTGCTTGAATTCTGACTTTGAACTCAAGATTCCGCTTTTATCAAAATGCTCAATCAATTCATCAATTACTTCATCCCGAGTGGTTCCTGCTATGGTTGGCTCGATGAGATTCGTATTCGTTATGTCTGTTAATTTCTTGATCTCAACATCTGCAGGACCTTCTTCTATTACAGCTTTATCTTCACTTTTATTTAACACTGAATTTTCAGCACCAGCTGGCACTATAGTTTCTTCCACATCTTTTTTCAGCGCTGTAACCATAAATGCCGTTACAACAGCACCAACAATAGCTGCTACAAAGAACATTAATACATTATCAACTGCGCCCAATACCGCCACAATCGGACCGCCATGTGCCACACGGTCCCCAACGTTTGAAACCATGGCGATAACTGATCCGACCATTGAACCGACAACAATACTTGGGATCACACGCAGAGGATCCTGCGCAGCGAATGGTATCGCACCCTCTGTAATGCCGAATAGTCCCATTGTAAAAGAAGCTTTCCCCGCTTCCCTCTCCGTTGGACGGAATTTGCGTTTGTTAATAAAGGTTGCCAGTCCAAGGCCAATTGGTGGAATACAAATGGCTACCGCAATCGGACCCATAATTTCATAATTTCCTTCTGCAATCATCGCTGAACCAAATAGGAAAGCTACCTTATTGAATGGGCCACCCATATCAACAGCTATCATAGCACCAAGGATCAAAGCCAATACAATCGAGCTTCCTCCTTGCATACCTGCAAGCCATCCTGTTAAGGATTCAAACACCTGTGCTACAGGAGCACCAATTACATAAATAAATAATAACCCAACAATGACCGATGATAGAATCGGGATAAAAATAATCGGCATGACAGGCTGTACTGCTTTTGGCACTTTCACCTTTTTAATAGCAAGAGCCACATAACCAGCCAGGAAACCGGCAATGATTCCGCCTATGAACCCTGCACCTGCTTCACTTCCATAAAAACTGCCGTTTGCTGCAATATACCCGCCTATCATCCCTGGGACAAGGCCGGGACGGTCTGCAATGCTCACCGCTATAAAGCCCGCGAGGATCGGAACCATGAACATGAAGGCCGTTCCGCCTAGGCTTTCTACCTGTTTCCAGATTGAATCCTCCGGTATAACAATTCCTCCTGGTGTCTGCTCCCCGCCTAATGTTAAGGCAAGAGCAATCAATAGCCCCCCTACCACGATGAACGGTACCATATAGGAAACACCGCTCATTAAATGCTTATAAATAGGATTTTCTTTCTTTTTTCCTTTAGCAGGGACATTTTTAGACGCTATTTCTGGTTTATATACAGAAGCATCACCATTTTGGATTTTCTTAATTAGCTCTTCTGGTTTTCTAATCCCATCCTGAACACCGGTTACAATTACTCTTTTACCTGCGAAACGCTCTTTCGGAACCTCCTTGTCAGCCGCAATAATTATTCCGTCTGCTTCAGCGATCTCTTGTTCAGTTAGAGCATTTTCCACACCAATCGAGCCCTGTGTTTCAACCTTTATATCCACACCCAGCGCTTCGCCTGCTTTTTGCAAGTTTTCTGCAGCCATATACGTATGGGCAATACCCACTGGACATGCGGTAACCGCTAATATTTTCGCCATAACCTAACCTCCTGGTTGTCAAAATCTAAATGTAATCGCTTACCTATATAATAAATCCAAAAATGTCCTTATATTTTTTTTATTTTTACCGGAACTTATGGTAAAAAGGAATTTTTCATTAAAAAGGGCAGTGGAACTATCATTCCACTGCCCTAATGCTTATTAGTTTTACCTTTCTTCCAGTACTCTTAAAAAATCTTTATCATTTTCTGCTGCAATCAGCTCGTGAACAAGAAGCGGCGATTCGCTAAAATCGGCAATCCTGCCTATAATATTTCGGATTTCTCCCTGGTTTTCCTTTGAAATGGCGAGCATGAAAACAAGGGAAACTTGTTCATTCCCCCATTCGATTGGCTCCTTCATGATCGCTATCGCTAAAACGGTCTTATGGATCATGGCAGGATCTCCATGAGGAATGGCAATGCCCCCGCCAATTGCGGTAGCTGAATTCCGTTCGCGCTGGACTGCACTATGGATAAATTCCTTTTTTACATAGCCTTTATCGTAAAGAGCCATTGCCAGCATTTCAACAACTTGATATCTATGTTCTTTTTCAATATCAAAAAATACCAGTTCCGGAGCTATAAATGAAGAAAAGATATTTTGCTCCTGCTGTACATTTCTTTTCACCTTAAGCTTATCTACAAAGCGGCTTAAATTACTCTTATCTTCAAGCCCAAAAAGAGGTGAAATCTGGATATATTCCATATTTGCTTTTTCCAGATTGACTGTTGAAATAATGAAATCAGCTTGATGCTCCTTTAAGGCATCCATAATCTCCGCCTTGCCAATACAAGCAACAATATCAATGTCCGGATATTGCTGTTGTATTTTGGCTTCGAGCAAATGTGACATGCCAATGCCCATATGGCAAACAATCAGCGCCTTCTTTTTCTCCACTTTTCTTTTCCCTTCCAGACGTTCAATAGAGGCTTGAAAGTGCAGAACAATATAAGCAGCTTCGTCTTCGGGGATGTCGAATCCGAATTTATCTTTCATCTCCTCAATTGCCAAAATTACCATACTGAACATATAGGGATACATCTTTTTTATATTCTCAAGAAGAGGGTTTGTGATAGGAAAACCATATTTGATGCGGCTAATGACAGAATGCATATGGACAATGAGCCCATTTTGTAAAATAGGATCGTCTTCAAATGGAAACAATGTCAGTTTACCCATCTTGCGAATGAGGTGGAGGACAACCACCTTAGATTCTTGATCGTATTGCAAAACCTGCTCTGTTTCTTCTACCCGCTTTCCGCTAATAAGATGCCACGTAAAATAGATTCTCTCCGCCTCAGGAAACCTTAGCCCAAATGCCTCTTCCAACTGATTAAAGAACCAGCCTGCATATTGATATTCTTTTCGGTTCAAAGCCGTTTCCCTTTCAGAAGCTTGTACAAAAACAGGCGACTTTTGCCTTATCCGTTTGACCATAATCAAAGCATGAACAAGCAGGCTATCCAAAGCTTCATCAGCAAAGCCAATGCTGTACTTTTTCTGCAGGGACTTAAGCGCTTCCTTTATTACTGCAATTTCATAAGAAAAGAATAAATTCAGAACCATATTTTTTTCATTTGATAGAGAAGGTATTAACTCAGACAAATGTGCCATGGCATTCCGTTTCTTTAACTCCGGCCCTTCAATCAGGCTGCCGATCCGCTGCTTTGATACAATCTCAAGGTCAAAACGCTGAAGCCAATAGGTAATTGTCCCTATATCTTTTTTAATCGTAGTTTTAGGCACATAGTAACGGTCCGCCCAATACTGAAGTGTAATGGCCTTTGGACTGGTCAACAGCTGAAATGCTATCTCAAACAGCCGCTCTTCTGCAGTTTTCTGTTCATTTGAAAACAAGCTGCGCAAAATTTTCGTGCGTTCTGCTTCATCTATTTCAATAGAGATTCCAATACCGGGTTTGCGCAAAAGACTGGCCCTCGTGTCCTGTAAAAATCCCTCCATTCGATCCAAATCATTCCGGACCGTTTTCTCCGAACAGTCCAGCTCATCAGACAACTCTTTTATCTGCACAGCCCCCGCCTCATGAAGGAGCAGTATTCTAAGTAGTTCCCTTTGTCTATTATTCATTCTTGCACCCGCTAATAAAGTTGATATAGGTAAAGTTTATCTTTATTTGCGAGTCTAATCAAATGGGGAAGAGCAGCGTAAAGGGAAATAGAGGCTGGGACAAAACCCTCCTCTAAATTGAAAAAGCCGGTGAAATTTTACAATGAGTAAAATTTCACCGGCTTTGTTTATTTTGGGATTAAAATAAGAACCACTTCTGATAAAATAAAGTTACCA
>NZ_JAMBOJ010000106.1 GCF_023715565.1 Cytobacillus firmus
GGGGCGAACAGTTTAGTTGACGAGATCTACCTCCCACGCACCCGTACGTTCTACCCTGGCTACTGAAATAATAGGTCCTATAAAAAAAAGAGCAACCAGTAAAAACTGGTTAACTCTATAATACGAACGCCCCCGTTTGTTTAAGTACATAACTTCACAAACTCATCCAAAAGTTATTTTTATTATTATTTCTGTAGAATTAATAAATTCCACATCAAATCTTCATATCTAATATCTTTCCTCGCATGGCACATTTAGACCCCTTCTTCTCTTCAATGCCAGAGGTACAAGAAAAACGCTGAGAATCTCAGCGTTTTTTGCCATTATGAACAGCACAAAGAGTTATTAATTTCAATTTTGACTGGTTGGGGCGTGCAGCAGGAGGAATCAGTCTTCATTGACTCCACATCAGCTTTAGTATAGAAAAATTCCCACTCGTTTCCGTCAGGATCCGTCACCCAAAATTTATCCTGCGTAGCATAGCAGCAAGTAACATCCATTTCTTCACGGGCAAAGAAACCGAGTTTCTCTAATCGTTCTTTGTGCTGGAAAACTTCTTCCAGATTTTCGACCTGAAAACCAAAATGCCCCACCTGGTTTCCTGAAACCTCATCCTTTAAATTTAAGGTGAAATTAAGACCTGGATCTTCCAATAAAAACTTTGCATAATCTTCTTTTACTTTCACTGGTTCAGTATTAAATACCTTTGAGTAGAATTCAATTGATTGATTTAAGTCCGTTACATTAATTCCTACATGTACCTTCATACTAATCGCTCCTTTAGGTTCTTTAAAATTTTTTTTATATTAGCAGCAAGAGGACTGTTGTTCATCAGATGTGCCGCAGCAGTGGTCTTCCTGTGTTGTTGCCTCCTTGATTTCATTATCACAGTAGCCAGATCACTTAGAGGATTTTCCAGTAAACTTGTTCATCTTTAACAGCTCCCTTTTTTAGTTTTTGACTATAAATCAATTTTTTTTGATTTATAATTAAAGTATATTAGCAATTATTTCTAAATGCAACCTATTTATCAAAATAATTTGATTAATTATTTTTAAAGTAGTTAATGGTTTTTATCGATGGATTTCAAATCTAATTAATGAAAATCCTCACCTTGAAAAATTAACATTATGATAATCATCTATTTTGCTTATTAATCAAATTATTTTGATTTTACCGATTGACATATGAAAATTTTGGATATATGATTAACTCATCAAGAATTTTTGATTAAAGAAAGAGTGGTTGCAATGAAATCAGAAATGACAAATCAACATCAATCGACGGACCAACTTTTTGAGCATTATGAGGGAAAGTTTAAAGCCATAGCAGATAAAAAACGGCTTCAAATTATGAATATATTAACCCAGAATGGCTCCATGTGCGTATGTGATCTCGCTCCACTAATGGAAATGAGCCAATCCAAACTATCCTATCATTTAAAAATTTTACTGGATGCCAATATCATCAAAAAAGAAACAAAAGGCACCTGGAGTTTTTACGAGCTGAATCAAGCAGAATTGAATCATTTATTATCCTCAGAGTTATGCTGCTTGTTTAAACCTACTTGCTGCTAAATTTTTTTAAAGTATATATCAACTTTTTTTGATTAACAAGGAGGAGTTAAAGATGGATTATTACAATTATGAATTGATCATTAAAACAAAACAGCAGGAAATTGAAAGAATGTCTAATGAGGCATGGAAATTTGCAAACTCAAACGAGGAATCCATTTTTATAAAACTTGTCACGAAGTTCTCTTCAGTAAAAGAAGCCTCAGAACCAAGCAAACAAAATCAATGTGTTTGCATTTGCGAATGCTAGTAACAGTGAATTAGAGTAATTTTTGGAAAGTTAAAGGAGCTGGTGTTCACCAAGCTCCTTCAATAATCCTAGCAGCAGTCACTTTCATTCCCCATTAGCACAAGTCCATTCGCTTCTTGGCTAAAATCCAAAACAAGATTTTGTGTTACGTTTTCAATGTTAGGATCAATTGCCACTGTGATGCCGTTAATCTCACTAATTTTATCCTCTTCACCTGGCTCATCCAGAGCCAGTCCTACCTTTGGCTGTCCTCAGCCAAAGCCTGCAAAATAAAAACGTACGTTTTTGGCATTGTGTTCTTCAAACAACTGTTTCAAGAAATCACGAGCCTGATCTGTAATATTCATATTCTCCTCACCTCTAATTTATATTAAATGAAGCCTCAAACCATTTTACCATTAAGCATTAGGGAAAAGACGATGAAGGGACTCTTTCATTTCTGGTTTTACATTGATTTTAGGACGTGCGGTCTTCGCCATCGCTTCTGCTTCTTCGATAGTCTTAGCTTTTCCTAGCGATAACAATGATCCAATTGCAACAGTTCCAGTGCGGTTGCTTCCTCCCGCACAGTGGAAGTACACTTTTTTTCCCTCATTATAGGCATTTACCACATGCTCAATAGACTGCTTAATGGATTCATCCTGATTTTCTGCATCATCCACAATGGGACTATGAATTCGATCATAGTCCACTTCTGGAGCCTCTGCCCGCAAATCAAAAATTACCTCTGCTTTTTCATTTCTCAACATCTCTTTTACATCATCTGCTCCACCAATATAAATACGATCTTTTATTAATTCATGATAGTTTTTTGTCATGATGCTCCCTCCTTTTATAGTGATTTGCTCCAATCGTGTGTTGCCGTTCCTTCCAGGTATCGTTCGGCATCAAGTGCTGCCATGCATCCTGTTCCTGCAGCTGTAATTGCCTGGCGGTATTTCTTATCCTGTACATCACCGCATGCAAAAACGCCAGGGATATTGGTCTCCGTTGTTCCAGGTACAACATTAATATAGCCTGTTTCATCCGTTTCGATTTGTGCATTGAGGAAAGCCGTATTTGGAGTATGTCCAATCGCTACAAATATCCCGTCTGTTTCGATTGTTTTTTCTTTCCCTGTTTCATTATCACGAACTTTTAAGCCTGTCACTTTCGCTCCATCTGAAACGACTTCAATCGGTGTATTGTTGAGCGCCCAAGAAATTTTCTCATTCTCCTTTGCACGGTCCTGCATAATCTTTGATGCCCGAAGTTCGTCACGGCGGTGAACAACGGTCACTTCTGAAGCAAACTTCGTTAAGAAATTGGCTTCTTCCATAGCCGAATCTCCTCCGCCAACGATAATCACTTTCTTGCCGCGATAAAAGAATCCGTCACAGGTCGCACATGTGCTGACTCCCTGTCCAATATTTTCTGATTCTCCAGGAATGCCTAGAAGTTTAGCGGATGCACCCGTGGAAAGAATCAGCGCTTCAGTCTGTATTTCTCCTAAACCGCTCACTTTTAGTGTAAATGGCTTTTTGGAAAGATCTGTTTCCGTAACCCATCCTCTTTTGAACTCGGCTCCAAATCTTTCTGCCTGCTTTCGCATATTGTCCATTAATTCAGGCCCTATCACACCATCAACAAACCCTGGAAAATTCTCTACTTCGGTTGTTAACGTCAATTGTCCTCCTGGCTGGGTACCCTCGATCACTATTGGCTTCATATTTGCACGCGCTAAATAAATGGCTGCGGTTAATCCTGCTGGACCTGTCCCTAAAATAACGACCTTCTCCATCTTAATCCCTCCGCTATTGGTTAATAAACTTCTTTAATTCCTGGTATCCAGTGCCTTCTTCGCTCTGTAATGGAACAATGGCACATTTTTCACTTAGCTCATTGGTCACTTTTTCAATCCAGTTGATCTCAGCACTTGCTCTTCCTTTTAGAACAGGATCTTTTGTTTCTGTTGCATATAGACTTTGGTTAATCAGCCACCACTTAGGCGTGATATCTGCCCGCTTTAAATCATCCTGCAAACGGCCAGCTTCCAGTACAGGAGTTGCTTCAGCCAATGTAACGATCACCACACCTGTTTCTTTTGGGTTTCTTAACCTTGGAAGCAGCATTTTTACACTTTCAGGGACTTCACCCGTTGAGCGCGCAAGCTCTTTATGATAGGACTGTGCTGCATCCAGTAGCAAGAGGGTATGTCCTGATGGAGCGGTATCAATGACCACCACTTCATCCTTCGATTTCTCAACTACTTCTGCAAATGCCCGAAATACCGCAATCTCCTCTGTACATGGAGAATTTAAATCCTCTTCTATATAAGCTAAAGACTCATCATCCAGTTCATCACTTACATTGGACATTACCTCGGCTTTATACGCCTCAACTTCTTTTTTCGGATCGATGCGGCTGATGCTAAGGTTCTGATTCAGCTGACTATTCTGGAAAACAAATTCGAGATGAGCAGCGGGATCCGTGGTGGTCAAATAGACTTTATGGCCCTTTTCTGCTAAGCCGACCGCGATAGCAGATGCCATTGTTGTTTTGCCGACTCCGCCCTTGCCCATTGTAAAGATGACTCGCTTATTACTGGATGAAAAATCTTCAATAACATCACTTAATCCTGGCAGACTGATCGATCTGTTTTCAAAACCCATCTCAGATTCTGGCAGAATAAACTGCTTAAACAGATAGCGAAGATTTTTAAGTCCTGTCAGAGAATACGAAACAAATGGCAGTGAATAAGTCGCCACTTGCTTCAGGTCGTCTGGCATCCGTTTTAAGGCGTTCCGCTGACGATGGAAGAGTGACTCTGAAACCTCATCATCATGAATATGGGACTGCATTAATCCATTTATAATCAGACTCTGGTTCTTGATGCCAATCTCTTTTAATTCTTTGGAGGCACGGCTTGCTTCAACTAAAGAAGATTCATCTGGTCTTGCCACAAGAATTAATGTGGTTTGAGCCGAATCAGCAAGAGCTTCCATCGTAATGGAATAAATCTGTTTCTTTTCCGCAAGTCCTGAGAGTGGCCCCAGGCATGAAGCACCATGCGTACTTTCTTCTAAAAAGCCGCTCCAGGCGGTTGGTAGCTGAAGGAGACGAAGAGTATGGCCAGTTGGTGCGGTATCAAAAATAATATGATCATAAGCCTCTACAACGGAGGCGTCTGAAAGCAAACTAGTGAATTCATCAAATGCGGCAATTTCAACCGTGCAGGCACCTGATAGCTGTTCTTCCATTGTTGCCACTACTGAATCTGGGAGCTTGCCGCGATAAGGTCCAATCGTCTTTTCGCGATAAGCGCGGGCAGCTTCCTCTGGGTCAAGATTACAGGCAGAAAGATTTGAACCCCCAGGAACAGGCATAGGTGTGTTTGTTAGCTCTACCTCTAAAACATCCTGCAAGTTGGATGCAGGATCCGTACTGACAAGCAGAACCCGCTTTCCTTCATCAGCAAGCTTGACAGCCGAAGCACAAGCCGTTGACGTTTTTCCTACTCCTCCTTTTCCTGTAAAGAAAAGAAATTTCGTATTCGTTACCGCCCTTGTATCAAAAGGTTGAAACATGAGTTTTCCTCCTTCCTATTTTCAGATCAGCTTGAATTTTACGTTTGGCTTTTTGAGAGAGAGATCTTCGACTTTCACTTCAAACCACTGTGCAAGTTCATCGTTTGAAGGATACTTTCCTTCCTTCACGACTGCTCCGTTTAATAACGTAACTGGCAGTGCATCAGGTCCCTTTTCATGGAGGACCTTATTTACCTCTTTATTGTCTGCAAACACAGCTGGCTCATTGGCCAGGTTGTATCGTTTAATATCAAAGCCTTTTTTCTCCAATGCGAAGACAACCGATGCCATTCTGGTTAGTTCTGGATCTACACTCGGTCCGCACACACCCGTTGGACAACATAGCGCAGGGTCAAAGATTTCAATTTTATTCATGATTTTTGCTCCCTTACAATTAAATAAGCATATACTTATATATAAGATGAAAGGATAGCCAAGAGAGTGATTTCTCTTGGCTATTTTCTTTTACTTTCCTGTTTCGGCAAACGTTTTAATTCGGTCGCCAATTTCATCACGCACACGCTGGAAGAACGCCCATTTTTCTTCATCTGTTCCTTCTGCTTTTGCAGGATCATCAAATCCCCAGTGTTCGCGTTTCACGTGAGGAGGAGTCATTGGACATTTGTCAGCTGCATCTCCGCAAAGTGTGACAACTAAATCAGCATTATTTAGAATTTCAGGATCAATGATATCAGAAGTCTGATTGGAAATATCAATGCCAGCTTCTTTCATTGCCTTTACCGCATTTGGATTCAAACCATGTGCTTCGATTCCTGCGCTATATACATTCCACTCATCACCTAAATGCTGTTTTGCCCAACCTTCAGCCATCTGGCTACGGCAAGAGTTACCTGTACATAGGGGTATAGTCAGGAAAATGCGGATTTACAACGTTAAGGAAGTTCCAATATAAAAAGCCCAATTTCTCGGTATAACGCAAAAGAAATTGGGCTTTTGGGTATTCCTAAAATGAGAACTCAATCTTTATTAAACTCCACTAATATCAGTTTCAATATGTTGATTTCCTAAAAGTAATACCATAATTCGATCAAATAGTTCTCTGGAGGAGACAGCTCTCAATTTGCTTTTTCGACGAAAAGGCAGAACCCTTTAAAGAATTCTGTTGCCAGGAACTAATACTACTATAGAGCTAGCAATAAAATTGACTAATGTTTTATTCATGTTCTCCTTCCAATCAACAGTTCTATGAAATAGGAAATGTCAAACTTTTAATACATTTCCTATTCTAAAATGAGAGCATTCCCTTTTCAGTTAGTAGTTCACTTTTTGATCTAATAAACTCATATGTCTCATTACCATATAATTCTTTTATAAATCGTTTTTCTTGTTCGTAAGCAGGAACGTATTCATCTAAAACAAACACACCATCAGGAAGTGATGCTTTACTATATTCGCTCTGTGGTTTCCTAGTATCCATGATGAGTTTACGATGATTTTTGTTCAAACAGATATAGTTCAAATCAAACTTATTCCATCTGCTGAAACCTTTATTATCATTAACTGTTGATAAAATAACTTCATCATTTTCAGTTAGTTTTACGACATCAAGTACTGTATTATCATCAGCACCAAAAACAAAATCACTATTATCTGATAACTTTACTATATCTAAAGGATACATCATACAACCCTTGGGTTTTAGTTTTGTGTAGTTTATATTGTTCTTTATTGCATAACCATGAATTGCACAACCATGTGAGCCTTTTTCACCTATTTTAATTGAAAATATACACTTCCCACAATGCTCTATAAAGCTTCCGTTTTTATCTAATATCCCGTTTTCACTATAATATTTTTTTGATTTAAAATAGTCGGAATTTGATTGAGTTTCTTTAAAAATATTATCTACGTGGTTGTATACCTTATTAATATCTTCCTTAGTTGGGGGATAGGGAGAGCCATCACAACAAAGTGAGAAATGCGCTAAGTGACAATTCATACAATCTAGATTAACGGGTCTGCTTAGAGATTTAATATCAAAAAGATTCCCCATAAATTCAAATACACTAATATTGTAATTTTGTGAGATGTATTTATCTAAGTTCTCTTTTAAAACAGTTGCCATTGGAAAGTTAATGTAAGCATACTCCCTCGCTTTTTTATTTGATAATATACTAAACCCTCCTCTCTTTTTCAAATAGATTTAATAAAATAATTATAAAACAACAAAATAAATAATTACAATATTTTAAATTAATAGAAAATATTTGAAATTTAAAACAGAATATTGTATTATAATTCTGAATTTGGAAAAAGGAGGTGGGCTGATGTCTAAAATCAATGAAAACATAAAGCTATTCTCAAAGAACCATTTTAATGAAAAAGGAAGACGTGTTGTTGTCGTCCTAGTAATGCAATTACATGATGAAGGTAATAAAACAAGCGAGGAGTAAGCAGTGATTTGATTGGGGAAAGCCCCCTATTAAGTCATAAGGGGCTTGCCCCTAACCAGTAATTATCGAAAGGGGTTGTAAAAATATTGAGTAGCGTTGTCTCAAAGAAAACAAACCTAACTTTTTTAAACAAAAGGGAAATTAACAGAAACATTGATGCTGTTATTGATTATCATTTTGGGGAAGGTACTAGTAGCGGAATTCCTGATAATGAAAAAAAAGGATACTTTATTCAAACATTAAACGCCCTTCAACAATCACAGATTCCTTTTGAATTGGATAATATTAAGATAATTTTTGATAGCGATATTCTGTGTGAACATTTAATCAATAATTACTTAATAGAAAAAAAGGATACCTTGTAGACGTCAAGTCGAATTTTACACTTTTTGCTCATTTCCTTTTTACACTTCGGCTGAAAATATGCTTTTCCGATTTCTCATACGATGACTTTCCTCATCTTCTCTACCGTGAATGACTTCCAC
>NZ_JAMBOJ010000107.1 GCF_023715565.1 Cytobacillus firmus
CAGATAACTCGTTTCAGCTCAACATGACGGCCCTCATTCCAAGTTTCAATTAATCAGTTGTGATTGCTTTTTAGCAATCCTCCTATTTCGTGTTTATACACTTATAAGGAAACGTTTCGCACAGTACGTTTCTTCGTAATCTCACACTGACATTAACATAAATATCCATTTTTTGAAAATAAGTTCCTCAACAATCTTGCCCGATTGCTGAACAAGAAAAAATCCTGCATCAATACAGGATTTTGATCAAACTTTTACAAACGGTTAAACTTTGTTTAAAACGGTTCGACTTTTTTCAAAACTCTTTCAAAACCACAGGGGGGCGATTTTTGAAGATTCGCTTCTCGAATGAGTCAACTTTATTATATCTCTCAACATTTCACATAATAAAATAGAAGTGCCGATCTAAACTTCTAGATAGACACTTTTATTTTAATAATTTAATCAAATTTTATTCCCTTTAATAAGTCTGCAAAGGCATTATTAATAGGTTCGGCTTCTTTTTCTTGCTGTTTTAAGTACTTTTGTACAGTGCGTTTATCTGCTTTTCCACCAGATTCTTTTTTACGTCGTGCTTCAAAAGCAGATAGTTTCTCGCGATATCCACATTTACAAGCGAAGACTTGACCTTTACCTTCACCACGAAGTTCCATTTTCTTTTTACATTGAGGGCAGCGTGCATTGGTTAAGCGTGCGACATTCTTTTTATGACCACATTCACGATCTTGGCAGACAAGCATTTTGCCTTTCTTGCCGTTTACTTCTAGCATTGGTTTTCCACAGTCAGGGCATGATTTTGTGGAAAGGTTGTCGTGCTTGTATTTTTTATCACTTGCTTTAATTTCAGCAACTATTTCTTTTGTATGTTGTTTCATTTCATTGATGAAAACATCTTTTTTTAGTTTCCCTTTAGCTATCAGCTCAAGCTTTTGTTCCCACTCAGCTGTTGTCGCTGGCGATTTTAATTCTCCTGGTACTAAATCTAGTAGTTGGCGACCTTTAGAAGTGATATAGATTTCTTTTCCACCACGTTTTTCGATTAGGAATGAATTGAATAATTTATCAATAATATCAGCGCGAGTTGCAACTGTGCCAAGTCCACCAGTTGATTTTAACGTATCTACAAGCTTCTTATCGTTTGTTTCCATGTACTTTGTAGGATTTTCCATGGCTGACAGTATAGTAGCCTCTGTAAAGCGTGCAGGGGGCTTTGTTTGGCCTGATGTTTGAGCGATTAATTTTGTTATTAATACATCATCTTTTTCAAGTCGAGGTAATAACTGCTCTTTTACATCATCAGTTGATTCTTCATCATCGAAACGGTTTTCGTACACTTCTTTCCAACCAGCATTAATTACCGATTTTCCTTTAGCAATGAATTTTTCATAACCGATTTTTGCTTGTACTGTTAACTGCTCGTATTCAAAAGCAGGGAATAATACAGCTAAGAAACGTTTTACGACAAGGTCATATATCTTACGTTCTTTATCTGTAAACGCTGAGAAATTCACATAACCTTCAGTTGGAATGATAGCATGGTGATCACTTACTTTCCTATCATCTACAAAGGTGTTTGTTGCTTTAATTGGCTTTGTTAATACTTTATTAGCAAGAGAACGATATTCACCTACACCACATGCTTTTAAACGCTCTGGAAGCGTACTAACAATGTCCGAAGATAAATAACGTGAGTCTGTACGAGGATATGTTAACACTTTATGTTGCTCGTACAGTTTTTGCATGATATTTAGTGTTTCTTTAGCTGAATAACCAAAGATTTTATTAGCATCACGTTGTAACTCTGTTAAATCATATAGAGCAGGTGAGAATGTTTTCTTTGCTTTACGGTCAATGGAAACAACAGTGGCATCTTTACGTCCAAGTGATTTAACGATTGCATCGATTTTTTCTTTATTAAAGCTACGACTATTACCATTCGCATCTTGCCACGTTAATTTAAGTCCTTCTGTTTGAGCTTCAATGCCATAATACGTTTGAGGCTTGAAGCTTTTTATTTCATCTTCACGTGCTGCGACCATGGCAACTGTTGGTGTCTGTACACGACCACAGTTTAATTGAGCATTAAATTTAGTTGTTAATGCACGAGTTGCATTTAAACCGATGTACCAGTCTGCCTCAGAACGTGCTACTGCTGAGTAATACAAGTTTTCATAAGCTTTACCAGGCTTTAAGTTATTGAATCCATCTTTAATCGCTTTATCTGTTACAGAGGAAATCCACAGACGTTTGATTGGCTTATGAACTTTTGCTTTATCAAGAATCCAACGTGCAACTAATTCTCCTTCTCTCCCTGCATCAGTAGCCACAATTATTTCATTCACATCACTACGACTTAATTGTGTTTTTACAGCATTAAACTGCTTTCCAGTTTGTTTCATGACAACTAATTTCATACGTTCTGGAAGCATAGGAAGGTCTTCTAGATTCCATGTTTTATATTTATTATCATATACCTCAGGATCTGCTAAAGTTACTAAATGTCCTAGCGCCCAAGTAACAATATATTTGTTTCCTTCTAAAAATCCATTGCCTTTCTTCGTACACTTCAATACATTTGCAATATCACGTGCAACGGAAGGTTTCTCAGCAATTACTATACTTTTTGCCATTTTTCCGAACTCCTTTACTGACTATGTACCGTCTAATATACCATAGTTTCAGTGTGGGAAATGTATAGACACTTTTATTTAGCAGTCATAATAGACATCGCTTGTTTCAGAATATCAATTTCTTGTTTTAACCGTTTATTTTCTCTATAAATTTTATTTAAATCTTTAGGAGTGGGTGTTGTTTCTATATTTGAATAGACCTTGATCCATTTGTAAATAGACGTAGGAGATATTCCATATTCTACTCCCAACTCTGAAACAGTTCTACCCTCAATATGTAATTTAACCATTTGTTTTTTAAACTGCTCGTCATATTTTTTATAAGTCATCATTTTGAGATGATATCCCCCATATTCTGTAATCTCCTTCTTTATATTTATGTGCAATGGATTTTATAAGTTTATTACCACCTCCCCTTAAGAAATCAATAATGAATCGCTTTTGACATTTTTTAATATGGTGTATATTCTAATTGTACATCATCATGGAGATATGCCGGCCGTGAAGGTGAGCTTGTCGCCCGTTGGATATTGGAGAAAATCCACTGGCGCCAAAACATCAAACGTTTATGGATTTCTTCTGTAACAGACCGTGCCATCCGTGACGGTTTTCACAACCTTAAGCCTGGAAAACAATTTGAAGACCTGTATGAATCCGCCGTTTGCCGGGCAGAGGCTGAAGAACATTTCGAAAGGGCAGAGCTTTATGCTGCAAAATGCCGAATCTGCTGCGAAGCTCACTGAACCGCCTCTTCACTATTCCGAAGCTGACATTTTGACACAGATGGAAAAATACAGCCTCGGAACACCTGCGACAAGAGCGGAAATCATTGAACGGCTTCTTGAGACTGAAGCCCTCGAAAGACAAAATGGACGCCTGTTTCCGACTAAAAAGGGCAAACAGCTGCTGGACCTGGTGAATGAAGATCTGAAATCACCGGAACTGACGGCCAAATGGGAGCAGGAGCTTGAGAATATCGCACGCGGAAAAGCAGATCCAAAAGTGTTTCTCCAAAATATATCCGCAAGCAGACTCAAACTCTGGTTTCAGAAATTAAAAAGAGCGACAAATCGCACCGTGCCCACAATCTCACCGGCTCGAAATGTCCGGAATGCAATTCCTTCCTGAAAGAAAGGAATACAAAGGACGGAAAAATACTTGTCTGCTCCAACCTTGATTGCAGTTTCCGAAAGCGCAAGGATCCAAAGCTTTCCAACCGCCGCTGTCCTCAGTGCCGCAAAAAAATGGAAATCCATCAGGGCAAGGCAGGCGCCTACTTCCAGTGCCGCCCATGTAATGTGGTGGAGAAAGCCCAGGACAAAAAGAAAGCCGCAATGGAAGATAAAGATTAATGTATATAGCCCTGGCTGCCGCCGGGGCTTTTCTATATGAACCGGCATACACAGCTTGTCCTCTCCATAGCATGTACTAATACTGAAAGGAGTGTGACAGGATGTTAACCAGAATGGCAGATCGTTTCTCCAAACTTGTGGAAAGGTATCTACCTGACGCCTTTGTCATTGCTGTACTAATGACTCTGTTTGTATTCATAGCCGGATTTTTCATGAAGCCTTCTGAACCTGCCCAGCTGTTTAAATCATTTGGTGATGGCTTCTGGGTATACCTTGCTTTTACCATGCAAATGGTGCTCCTCTTAATGACAGGCATGGCGCTTGCTTCTGTTCCTTCTGTACAGCGTATACTTGAAAAGCTTTCCTCCAAAGCGAAGACAGCCAATCAGGCATACGTACTCACTTTTCTTGTTTCTTCTGCTGCTTATTATATTAATTGGGGCCTTGCTGTCGTAGTTGGCGCCATTATTGCCCGTGAAGTCGGAAAAAGAAATCTGAACGCACACTTCCCTCTATTAGTGGCTGCAGCCTATGCACCTACTGCTCTATATACAGCCGGCCTATCGAGTTCAATTGGTTTGACTGTTGCGACCAAGGGACATTTTCTGGAGGAGGTGGCTGGCGTAATCCCCACTTCGGAGACCATTTTCCATCCTGGGACGATTACTATTTTAATTGCACTTGTCATTACAATGCCGATTTTCATCGTGCTCATGGCACCTAAGAAAGGCATAATCTCATACGTTCCCCCAAAGGCATCCAAGGACGAAACTGAACCGGTTGAAGTTTTAAAAACGCCCGCCGGAGAACTTGAACGAACACCTTTTCTTGGCATCTTTATCGGCTTGATTGGATTAATCTATGCAGTATTTGAGTTTGTAAATGGGCGTGATCTTGACTTAAATATTATCAATATTACCTTTTTATCCCTGGGGCTCATCCTACACAAATCGCTTTTACAATACGCAAATGCCTTTAAAGAGGCGGGTTCTGCCATTTCCCCTATCATTCTGCAATTTCCGTTTTACGCTGGAATTATCGCTGTTCTTGGCAGCTCCGGTTTAGCAGAGTCTATAATCAATGGAATGGCGTCAATAGCAAGTAAAGACACCTTTGATATTTTCACCTATTGGACCGCTGGAATCGTTAATATGCTTGCCCCTTCAGGCGGCGGGCAGTGGGCTTTGCAGGGGCCGCTTCAAGTTCCTGCCGGGCTGCAGCTGGGGGTTGATCCGGCCATTACGGCTATGGCTGTAGGCTGGGGTGATGCCTGGACGAACCTGATCCAGCCTTTCTGGGCACTTCCTATTTTAAGTGTAGTCGGCCTTCATATTCGTCATATTATGGGCTACTGTGCATTGCTGGCCATATGGGTGGGCATTGTTACGACCATTTTAATGATCTTTGTATATTAATAGAGACAGCCAAGCCTTATCAGGGTTTGGCTGTTTCTCATTTCCTCCGCCCGGAGATGGAGTCCGGAAGTTCTGCAGAATGATTTTCAGTTCAATAGGTTTCTTTTTCGGGACGGAACCGCTACAATGAACATGAAGATTCTGACAAAAGGAGAATACATAATGAGTCAATTTCAAACGAATTTAGAGAAATACGCAGAGCTTGCAGTGAAGGTCGGCGTAAATGTACAAAAGGGTCAGACATTGGTTATTAACACAACACTGGATTCAGCTGAACTGGTTCGCACTATTGTGAAAAAGGCATATGAAGCAGGAGCTCACAACGTGGTTGTGAACTGGAGCGATGATGTGGTCACACGCACGAAATACGATTTGGCACCGGATGAGTCTTTCTCGGAATACCCGGAATGGCGTGCAAAGGAAGTCGAAGATTTAGCCGAAAAGGGTGCAGCATTCATGTCAATCGTATCAGCAAGCCCTGATTTGCTGAAAGGCGTGAAATCAGAGCGAATCGCAAGCTTCCAGAAAGCAGCAGGACAGGCGCTTGCAAAATACCGCAAATTCATCCAATCCGATAAAGTGAGCTGGACAGTCATTGCCGCTCCTTCTCAAGCATGGGCAAACATGGTATTCCCTGAAGCTCCAGAGGAGTCCAGAGTGGAAATGCTTTGGGAAGCTATTTTCAAAGCCACTCGCGCTGACTTGGATAACCCGGTTGAAGCCTGGAAAAAGCATGATGAAACACTTCATGAAAAAGTGGAATATTTAAACAGCAAGCGATATCAGAAGCTTCACTATAAAGCTCCAGGAACAGACCTGACAATCGAGCTTCCAAAAGGCCATTTATGGGTCGGGGCAGGCAGTGTGAATGAACAAGGACATGAATTCATGGCCAATATGCCGACTGAAGAAGTGTTCACAGTACCATACAAGACAGGTGTGAACGGTACAGTTTCCAGCACAAAGCCGTTAAGCTACGGCGGAAACATCATCGATAACTTCAGCCTGACATTTGAAAATGGCCGCATTGTCGATGTGAAAGCAGAAGAAGGAGAAGAAATCCTCAAGCAGCTGGTTGAGACAGATGAAGGCTCCCACTACCTTGGTGAAGTGGCTCTGGTTCCTTTCAACTCGCCGATTTCCAAGTCCAATCTGCTTTTCTATAATACTTTATTTGATGAAAATGCTTCAAACCACCTTGCCATCGGCAGTGCATATGCATTCTGTATTGAAGGCGGCAAGAAAATGTCCAGTGAAGAACTGGCTGAAAACGGCTTAAATGAAAGCTTAACACATGTTGATTTCATGATTGGTTCCGCTGAAATGGATATCGACGGAATCACTGAAGACGGCAGCGCTGAGCCTGTGTTCAGAAAAGGTGACTGGGCCTTTTAAAGCGAAAGCGCCCTTTCGTTACTAAAAAAATCATGCGGTTATTTACCCGCATGATTTCAGTTTGTAGACAAAAGGGGTTCGGAATAGTCTCATTCCGGACCTCTTTTTTGAATTTTATTGGCTTTGAAGCATTTTCAGATGATGATAGACCTCTCCGAGGTCATCTTCTAGGCCATTTCT
>NZ_JAMBOJ010000108.1 GCF_023715565.1 Cytobacillus firmus
TGGCAGTGAATTTAAGGAAATTCACTGCCAAAAAATAAGAATTTAAAGAATTAATACCCTGAAATAAGAGAAAGGTGAATTTGAGCGCACTCAAATTCACCTTTCTTACTATCTGAAGCTAGTTTTGGCCCATCCTCTCAGCGCGCACTAAATTTTTACTTTCTTAAAACATTCTCTACAACTCTTTTGCTGGATTCTCCCGTTTCCAGATAACAAAACTTTTTGTAGAATTCCTCATAATTTTCAGGAAGAGCATAACCATTATTTTCAAGCTTCATAATTTCATCTATACATTCTATAGTTGTTTTAATAAGCGGTCCAGGTGCTGTGTGCTCAAAATCAAAGTAAAAGCCTCTTAGCTGATCACGGTACTGTTCGATATCATATACGAAGAAGATCATCGGCCTTCGAAGATTGGCAAAGTCAAAGAATACAGATGAGTAATCTGTTATCAATATATCCGAAATCAGATATAAATCCCTAATATCCTCATGCTGAGATACATTATAGGCAAATCCTTCATAGGAGGTAATATCCATATTTTCAGCTATCAAATAATGCATTCTAAGCAAAATAACATATTCATTGCCCAGCTTTTCTCGTATCATGTCTAAATCAAGTTTCAAATCAAATTTGTATTTACCCACCTGATAAAAATCATTATCTCTCCATGTAGGTGCATATAATAATACCTTTTTATCCTGAGGGATTCCCAATTTGATTTTTATATCTTTGATCGTTCTCTCATCATTGCAATTATATAAATAATCATTACGGGGATAACCCGATTCAATCATCTCTTTCTTAAAATTGAAAGCACGCTTAAATATTTTTGTGGAATATTCATTAGGAGAAATTAGATAGTCCCACCTGCTGGATTCTCTCAGGAAATTTGCCTTATAATTTTCAGTTGTTGTGCCGGGCATATGCACTTCATCCATATCGGCAGCCAGCTTTTTAAGCGGTGTTCCATGCCATGTTTGCAGGTAGGTGGTATGAGAAGGCTTTGGGATCCACCCAGGCATGCGGCTATTAAACACCCAATATTTAGCCCGCGCCATGACTAACAGCCATTTAATGGAAAATCGATAAAGGATTTCGACATCCTTCCCGGTAAACGAAGAGGAATATTTGGGATCAACACTCCAATACATTTTATATTCCGGATGATTCTCCTTTAGATATTCATAAATCGCTCTTGGGTTACAGCTATATTGCTTCCCAAGAAAGCTCTCAAATATAATTAATTTTGAATCGGCAGGAAATAGACTGACCATTTTGAATAAAATCAAATATAACCTTTTTGTTATATTTGAACGTTTAATTTTAGTAATTAAGTTTTTTATCATCTGGTGGTTCAATCCTTCCCTTTCTTTAATGAATAAGTATAATATCAAAGGCTGCTTGTTGAAAGTGCAAGCAGCCCTGCTCCTTTTGGATTGAGGATTATTGCTGATCCAAAATGCTATTCATTATTCGTTCATTGTTTTTCGCGTCAATGACTGAGAATATTCCTTCTTTGCGAGGTATAATATCTTCTCGCTCTTGAAATCCTCTAAGAACAGCTTCTTCCAACTTTTGTACCAGCTCGCTGCTGCTAGAAACAATATCACCGAGGAACGTTTCCTCAATAGGCCTTAAAATTCCGCTTGCGAAAAACAATTCAGGATCAAAATGAAAATATATAACCGGTTTCCCTAAATAAGAGAAATCAAATGAAACAGACGAATAATCTGTTACCATAATGCGATTGTCTTTAATTAAATCCTGCACACTCTTTTCTCCGAATTCAATAAGGCGTATTCTCGGATTGTCCAAATGAACATGGTTGACAATGTATTGCTGCATTCGATAATGCGGATAAAAATTCAATTTGAGATCATACTTTTCCAGTAATCCTGCCAATTCAGCAGAAGTAATAAACTCTATATACTTCTGATAATAACTGGAATTAATCAGAGTCTCTTCACTTGATATCCATTCTCTCCAAGTCGGAATTAAAAGGATTTCATTTTTGGGATGATGGTTGTCCCATAGTTTATCAAATCTCGCCAGCCCTGTAACAGCAACTTCTGAGTGAAGGTAACCAAATTGTTTAACAACCATGTCCTTCTCAGCAAATGATGAGACAATAAAAACATTAAACGGAAACTTGTAATACTTCTTATGATAAGGAACATTTTTCCTTCCAAGCACACCATGCTGGAGAAATATCTTTTTACCTTCACGATAGTTTTTAAATTTTATACCCTTGTACGGAAGTATATAATCTAAATCATGTGTCCCTATAAACACCGATGCACGGATGCTTTTTTCAATATGCTCTCTGCTGCCAATTTCAAGCACCTGTCCCAATTCTAATAACTTTCGCTTATCAGGTGAATCTGGATCAATACAATAATAGATTTTTAGATCCGGATGCTTTTTCCGGCAATACTCAAAAAATCTATATCCGTTATCCTGGGCAGTATCCGGTCTTTCCCCTACTAGCCAGATGATCTCTTTAGAAAGTTTGTTTGCAGAATCCTGCATTTCTGAATATATATCTCTTTCATACACAAAACTTTCAAGCTTTATATTGCCTCTGGGAGTTGTGGTCAGATTGTATTCAACCACATTTCCTGAAGTGTCTTCTGCTGTAAAGTCCTTAAACACTTCATCTTTGAAGTATTTAAAGTCCTTAAGACCTAATTTTACTTGGCGGGATACTCCTGGCCCCTCTACAAGCAAATAAAAGTCAAGTATTTCTTTAAATCCATCAACCAGGTTTGTTATTCCTTCTATAGAAATACTGGATTTAAAACCCTGGATGCCGCTAAAAAAATGATTTATTCTTTCTGCCTTAAACTTTAACTCTTCTTCGGTCCTTCTATTTATCAGCAGAATATTTATGTCGTAATCGGAAAACTTAGTACTACCTATTGACTGAAAGTATGCTTTTCCCTTAAGCACAAACTGGTTATTCACAACAGAAAAGGACTCAATATACTTGATTAACGGAGTCCGGGTGTAAACAAAAGATAGCTTTTTATATTTTGTCGCATAAAACATACACTCATAATGATCCTTGCTATCTTTCTTAAAGTAGCTAGTTTGTTTCTTGATTCTGCCAAACCTGTTTTTCCTAATGCGATAGTCAATAAACTTACCATTTTGCTCAACACCTATAAAGATATCCCATCTGCGGGGACGATCTATTGAATCATTTGTTAGGTCTTTATAAGAAAAAACTCCCAATAGGTGATATAAATGATCTGACTTTTTGATGGTTAGCGGCAAGTTATAATATTCATTCGTATCTCTCTGCCTAAATCGCAAATAAACATTTTGCAAATCTCCTGTCCCATTTAAAAGAAGTTCACCAGAACTTACTGCTATCTTTATTTCCAAAAGATCGCTTTGTTTATTAAAAGTAAGTTTTTTTGGCTCGATACTTAAAAAAGATGTAGCAGCATATATCTTTCCATTATTAATCATGGTCCTAAAATCGATTGTTTCCCTGGAACTAGGTATGAAGACTTTTACACTGCATGCCTCTTCTGTTATCCTTCTCACATATACAGGAAAGTGTAATTCTGTTTCCTCAGTTTCAGCTACAATGAACCACTTCCACTTCCCTTTAGATAAGAATGTATTCTTATCAATAGGAATCGATGCAGTAAATTTATTGCCAGATATGGTTAAAGGTGCTTTAATATAGACCTTTTTGGACTTCTTTACAGCAAAGTGATAATCACTGATATTAAAATGTTCTTTAAGTCTGGAATGAAATAGTTCTCCTTCTACAACCAGATTCTCATTACTATATCTTACTGAGTGAAGGAAATTAGGTACATCACAAACCTTTAGCAGATCATAATTACTTGTCCGAAGAAAAATTCTTTGATGCCGGTCACGTCTGAATAAAAACAGGTTGTGCCCATTTTCAAAAAAGTCTATGGAATTTCTTTCATCAAATTCACTTGCGAAACGCAGGCGAAATGGACGCTTTCCAGATTGTATAGACAAATAATAATTTCTTCTGTATTCTTCAAATTGCAGATCATCTTTATTTATAATAAATTTAAATACATAAAATCCACCAGCAGTCTCCTCAGAACTTCCAATAACAGAATGTACTTTCTCTTTATTCTTATTAAGAAAAATAAGAGCTGTTTGATCTCTATTAGTGATTAACTTTTCTTTTATTGCAACCTTTAGAAACACTCTTTTTTCATCTTCAGAGATTTGCATTAATTCTCCATAGGGAAAATAATGATCAATAATATATTCTTTTGATTGTTTCTTTTTCTCTGTTATCAATTTTATTGCTTTGCTCTTCAATCTTTTTGCAAGCCCAAAGACTCTGTTGATGTCTATTTTAAAAACCTTCTTTCTGTTACAGGTGTAAATAATCAATTAATTACTGTTTTCTCAGGCTCATAAACAATACGTGAAGAATAACAGACATAAAAATCTCTATTAGCCATTTTAGTTTAATTTATAGTGTGAATCAACAATAAACCGTTTTAAAAAAGACTGATACCGTTAATGGGGGGAAATATCCAGAGGTCATTCTTCAACTTATTTTTATCACCATATATGTTTTTATACAAAGCTTATTTAATTAGCTAAAGGGTATATTTTATAAAAGACTTCCATTCCTTCCATTAACTCAACTTGAAAAAGAGCACTAGATATCTTATGATGTAAGTATTGCATGTTTCGACAAACTTAACTTAAATATTAACAAATAGACAATAAAGCATGAATTTCACTTAGGGACTAAAGATTGGACTTACCCAGAATCCAATGAGGAGGTACTAGTATATGAAGAAAGTAATTACCTATGGTACATTTGATTTATTGCACTGGGGTCATATCAATCTATTAAAAAGAGCCAGTGAATTGGGTGACCACTTAACAGTTGCCATTTCGTCGGATGAATTTAATGAACTAAAGAATAAAGAAGCTTATCATAGTTATGAAAACCGAAAGATGATTCTGGAATCTATCCGTTATGTGGACAAGGTAATTCCCGAAAACACATGGGAGCAAAAGATTCAGGATGTCATTGATCATGATATAGATATTTTTGTCATGGGTGATGATTGGAAAGGGAAATTTGACTTCTTAAAGGATTACTGTGAAGTGATTTATTTGCCAAGAACTGTCGGTATTTCCACAACCAAAATTAAAACGGATTTGTTCACAGTACAAAATGGCTAGGGAGTTTGCTGTAACACTTTATCTTGGTTTCTTTTCTATACTTTTTAAATTGTTCAGTCTGTGGCCTATAAAAAGGAAAGTAAACTTTGTCGTCTCTTTCAGTGAAAACAATATTAGCATATATGAAGAACTTAGGCGACAAGAGTCATCTTGTCGTACTATTTTTTTATCGACCAAAAAGCAGCATGCATTGTTAAAACGTTACGAAAGTGATGACTGTACCATTTTGTTATTCGAACCTTCATCACCTCTGGAATTTATCAAGGGAATTTACCATATTGCCACTTCAAAAGTTATATTGGTAGACAATTACTACGGTTTTCTTTCAACCGTGAATTTTAGAAAAGGTGTAAAGTGTCTTCAAATTTGGCATGCAAATGGTGCCATTAAAAGATTTGGACTTAAAGATCCTTCCATTGAAAACCGATCTTTAAAAGCAAAGAACCGGTTTAAAGAAGTCTATAAAAAGTTTGATCATGTCATTGTAGGATCAGACGAAATGGCCTCCATTTTCAGCCATGCTTTTGAAACACCTGAAGAAACTTTTCTTAAAACCGGTATCCCGAGAACCGATCTTTTTTTCGATAAGCAAAGAGCAGAGCATATTAAAGAAACATTATATAAAAGGTACCCGGCGTCAAGAACAAAAAAAACCATTCTATATGCTCCTACATTTCGTGATGAGGATCTGGAGTCCTACGAAATAAGAATAAATTTCGATCTTATGAAGGCAAAGCTGGGGCACGAATACCTTCTCTTGTTAAAGCTTCACCCAGCCATTAAAAACAGGGTCGAGATTTCGGAAGAATTATCGGATTTTGTAATTGATGTATCGGGTTATTCCAAAACAAATGATTTATTATTTATCACCGATATACTGATTACAGATTATTCTTCCATTCCTTTTGAGTTTTCATTACTGGAGAAGCCCATGGTCTTTTTCCCTTACGATTTAAGCCATTACCAAAAAACGCGGGGGATGTGGGAAGATTATGAAGAACTTGTCCCTGGCCCTGTAGTATTTTCAACCCAGGATATCATCCATGCTATCTTAAATTGTGAAAGTTATGTAGAGGATGTCAAACATTTCAATAAGAAATGGAATCAGTATACTGACGGAAACGCTAGTGAACGAGTAGTGAAATTCATTTCGGAAAATTGCAAATAAAAATCCGGCCTGGATATATGAACTATACCCCAGATACTGGACACTTATAAAAAAGTGCCCTTTTCTGGGGTTTTTTGTGTTTCAATAGATTTAATCAATAGGGCGGAGGATTTTTCATGAGTAAGAATATTTATAATGAATTCCAAATGAAAGAGCTTGAAAAGAATCCTAATGTTTTGAAGGCTTCT
>NZ_JAMBOJ010000109.1 GCF_023715565.1 Cytobacillus firmus
TTTCGAATCCCTTCAACAAAATCTGATTTATTTGCTAACTTGGTATAGAATGTCCTTAATTTTTCTACTCCTGCAGGAACACTCCACTTTTTATTGGCAGCAACGAAGCGGTCTACCGGTGTAACATTTTCCATCACAAATTCATCAGATTCCATTTGAATAAGGAAGTCAAACAGCTTTTGATTAAATTCCTTATGCTTACCTGTCTTTTTATTACCGATAAATATACACTGACGGAAATCATCATAATCATCATCCGAAAATCTCATCATGCCTACATTATAAAAATGTGTGGCCAAAAACCTAGCGATCCGCTTATCGGAATAACGATAAGAAGGAATCACATACATTATGAGACCTTGTTCCTTAAGATATTTGGTGTTTCTGTAAAGCTCAGTCCACTCTTTTCTGTCAGCTGATTCATCATCTATCCCTTTCATTGTGAAATCGTATGGGGGATTTAAGTATAAAAATGATACAGCTTCATTTTGATAGCGATAGGTAAGGTTTTGATGCTATCTCCACCTTTTCCCCCGCTCCACACCGTACGTGAGATTTTCACCTCATACGGCGTTCCACCTAGTTTAGAATCTAATTGGTTTTAGATTACAAGCCTTGCGATATTGGTTAACTTTCTGAATTTGCCTTGCCTTCAGATTTAGTAACATAAGGTATCGCCCAATAGTGTCTTCGTCAGAAGCGTGAATCAGTCTATGCACGTTTTTATGGATGATTCTCAGATTGTCAAAGGAATCATTACCTCCTTCTTTTCTAGGGGTAAAATGGTGACAATGAACATCATCCGCATATAAAAATTCTCCTGTAATATCACAACAACCCATTTGCATTGAATATCGTGAAAGACGGTTGTCTAGGTATTCTGCGGTACCCTCAGGGATATGGGATTTCATCAATTTAAGAATTTCACCCATGATTTCGGGCTTCAATTTCTTAGAAATTAGCAATCTCCCTTTTTCCGTGAATGGTGTTAGCTCCTGTGAGAAATTCAGGTTTGTTCTGGTCTTAATAGCTTGCATAGGATAAAGGTAAATACCATTTATTGCCCATGCTCTGTATCTAGACCAGCCATAGAATTTTTTGTATGTTGGTGGTGCATTACTTGTGTAAACCCGCTTTCCAACTTTTGAGAACCTATTGTATATCAGTCGGGATAATCTGTGGGACAGGTCGGTAAAGTCGTTACTAACATGAGTTGCATATTTAAAGTAGTTATGGATTCCTAGAATGAAGCTGTTCCAATTCATAAGGTTTTCTCGGGAAGGGTTTTTGCGAATATTCAAGATATGCTTTCTCGCACGTCTCAAAATTTGCTCCTTCTTTTCACTCTTTATATTACTTTTTGAAAAGTAACTGCTACCCTTTGGGGTTGCTTTTAGAGTGAAACCTAAGAAATCGGTGCTTCTTTTTCGGAGATTAACTACTTTGGATTTATCCGGGTTGATGTCTAATTCGAGCCTTTCCTTTAAGTAATCTTTAACCGCGTGAAACCATTTGAGTGCAACTTTATGGTTTCTTGCAAAGATTTTAAAGTCGTCAGCATATCTCACAATGTAACCTTCCTTTAAATTGGTACGTTTTAAGGCGGCTACCTTATCACCTTGTCTTTTGTATGAAAATTTCGATGGGTAGTTCTCCCATTGATTCGAGATCCATACATCTAAGTCATGTAAGACTATGTTAGACAGAAGTGGTGACAGGATACCTCCCTGTGGTGTTCCTTTTGTAGGAATACCAAGACCTTTAATGGGGGCTTTTAACATTTTTGAGATTATTGCTAGGACTTTTCTATCCTGTATGCCTATACTCCATATTTGCTTCATTAACCTGCGGTGATTTACGTTATCAAAGAAGCCTTTAATATCTATGTCTACAACAAAGTGTAGTTCAGCCTTGTTGATTAATGAATCGCAACGGGATTTAGCATGGGATGTACTTCTTAAAGGTCTGAAACCATAGCTGTGTGAGTAGAATTTCGCTTCACAAATTGGCTCAAGGACTTGCTTAAACATCTGTTGAATAATCCGGTCAATCATGCTAGGAATTCCTAATGGACGTTTGTCTCCATTGGGTTTGGGAATATAGACTCTTCTGACCGCTTTAGGTTTATAATCCACTAACTGCTCTTGGATAAGAGTGATTAGTTCCTCTTGGGATTTTAGTTTATAGCTGTCTATCGTAATTCCGTCAGTTCCTGGAGTTTTAGACCCTGAATTTGACTTGATAGTTCTATATGCTAAAAGGATGTTGTCTCGACTGGTAATTATCTCGTAAAGTTTATTAAACTTTTCACCGTTCTTACTTTTCTCATATAACTCAGAAAAGGTCGGTGTTAGTCCGTAATACTCCCACTGTCGCAATCTCGTCTGCACTGTGGCAACTCCACCTTTCTTGAGTTGTCCCCACATTCATACTCGACCGATGCAGCTCATCTATTAAACCAGATTTTAGTTCTATCCTAGACTTGGGCCTATCCCTCCACTATGTTTCCATAATTTCATAGGTACTGTGGCCCTACTTTCACGACAACGAATGCATTTCGATACAAGGTATCTTATAGCAACCTTCCCAGTAGTGACTGTTATATAGAAGTTTATCGCTTACGACGTTCCGAATTAATTAGCTATACATATAAACTTAGGTGCTGACTCTGAGCCTGTGAGCGTAATATCCTCATGGTTGGATATATCGGTTTTCATAGTCATTTGCTTACTAGCCGACACTCACCTCGCTGTAGCGAGCAGAATACTTTCGTATTCCTATCATGTAGACCCGTTCATTCGCCAGTTCGTCAGTTCATTTTAGAACATTCTCACCATATTTATTTTGTAGCCCCCCGACTTATCATCACCCATATTCAAAGAACTTAGGGTGATTTCAGCCGACTTCGCCTGGCTTCACACATCTCTGATTCACTATTAGTAGATGCATGCAGGAGTCTTAGGGAAAGAGTTTCAGCTCAACATGAAGGCTTTCATTCCTCTTTATCATTAATTCAGTTGTAACTATTCTTTATTACGAATAGCCCCTTCTTTTCCTAGATTTGCTCTAGTTATTAAAGAACGCCTCGCACAATGACCATAGATTCAATAGGTGCATTAATTGTATGGTCTAATACAGATTTTGCTTTATCCGCTCTTCCCTTATCCAACTCCACACCATATGTAGTAATCCTACAATCTTCTTTCTGAAAGGCAGCTGTTAGTTGTTTAAGGATTTCACCCTCACCGCATGTGGGATCTAGCCACACTCCGCTCCCTTCAACTTCTAATAAGTGAGCGAAATACTCACCTTGTCGTTCAGGAGTGGCAAAGAAGCCAGCCCTAATTTTATTTCCTACATGACTCATTTAATAATCCTCCTAAAATATTATTCTTAGTATCTGTCCAAGTCCGAAATCCAGCCTTTTCGTAAAAGTCCTGATAAGGATCGCGAAAAGTATCTAAGTATTCTATAAGCTCATTGAGTTGGTCCCTTGATACCTCACCTTTTTTGTAATGATTCCTTAGGTGGGTCAAAGCAACCACTTTGAACATCTTATCTTTCTATGCAAACGCACTTTGAATCCCGAAGTAAGCTAAAAAGGGAATGTACTCCTTGGCCTTTTAAAAAAACGGTTCGGTCACTGCTGAATCGAGATAACAATCTGGCAGATTCAAAAAAATTCCTCCTTCATAATTAAAAAAGAAAGGGAAACACAAGACCCTTTCTTCATTTTGGAGATCTATTAATTTTCAATCCGAAGCCCTAAGATTGAACAAATGGCTTTTAAGGAGTCAGACTCCGTGATATCCATTTCTTCGAGTTTAGTAAGCTCCTGATCCTCCAAAATTTCATAAGTATCAGTATGGAGGTAAATTTCTAAATAACCTTCATCTTCCGATTCCTGAAACATAGGAAGAAATCCAAACTTTTCTCCAAAACTTACTTCTAGGTATTCTCGTATCTCCTCAGCACTAGCAGAAAATATATTAGACTCATCTAGTACACGATATTTTTTCATTCTATGCCTCCAAATTCTTTTTTAAAAAGGAAAAGCGCTCATTCACAAAGGAACGAACGCTTTATTCTCTCCAATCTTAAAATGGCCATTCCTCATGGGTTTCAACGCTACCAGGGAACGGGTCGTCATCATGGGATTGGTTATATTGATGATGATCTCCATTACTATTTTCATTGATACTTTTCTTTGTATCGAGAAAACGTACATCTTCTGCTACAACTTCCATAGTATAAATCTTCTTATTGTCTTTCATATAAGATCCAGTACGAATAGAAGCAGTAACACTAACTAAACTACCCTTGTCCAGGTATTTATAACAATTGTTAGCAGTCTTTTTAAACGTTTTTATCTGAATAAAGTCAGCTTCACGTTCACCGTTTTGGTTTGTGTAATTACGATTAACAGCCAATGTGAATAGGCAAACTTTCTGTTCATCACCTTTAATAATAGGCTTTTTTGTAAGTCGCCCCACTAGGTTAAGGCTATTCATTAACAATACCCCTTTTCTTTTAATGAAGTAAAATTCCCGTGATGACCAATAATAATGTGATCTAATAAATCGATCCCCACTAGCTTCCCTGCCTCAGATAATCTTTTGGTAACTTCGATGTCTTCCCTTGAAGGATACGGGTCTCCGCTAGGATGGTTGTGACCAGCTATTATTGATGCTGCGCTTAGTTTTACTGCCTCACGAAAGATTTCTCTAGGGTGTACGATACTTGCATTTAAAGATCCTTTAAATATTGTCTTACGCCCAATAACCACATTTTTTGAGTTAAGAAATAGCACCTCAAAATGTTCTTGATCTAGTGTAGACATATCAGACATATATTTAGCAGCATCTTCAGGACTTCTGACAATATAGCTATCCTCAAACTTATATTTGTTGAGCAGTCCAGCAAGTCCAATACAGGCGATAATTCGATCTGCAGTTGTTTCACCAATACCTTCATATTGAAGTAACTCTTCTTTAGATAATGAAGAGAGCCTTTTTACTCCTAATGAAGACAACTGGCCAGTTACAACTGGTTTTGCTTTCGGTCCAATTAATACTGCTAACAAATTTTGTAGAGAAGTATTTTCAAAACCATAAAAGCCTAGCTCCTCTTTCGCAATTGCAAAATGATTTTTCAATGTTTCCAACAACCTTTCTTAAAGTCTCTTAAATGCTTTCTTAAACTAATTGCCTCTTACTCTTCGATGTCGAAGAAGTACCCGAGAATGGCTTTTTTGGTACGCTGAATAAAAGAAGGTCTTACCTCATAATTAGTGCTCATATGATAAGTTTTCTCTCCCTTTAATCTCCACATTATTGTTTCTCCAGTTGCATTCTCGACAGCTGCAATAAACAAGAGTATCTCTTGTGTAGCAGACTTCCTATCAATAGACTTTGCTCGAAAATAGCGACGCTCTCCATTTCTAAGAAGTATCTCTGCAGAAATGCGATACCTGTCATTTGAGGGTAAAAGCCTGATTTCCTTTCTACAATCCTCAATAACATCTCCTGGTTTTCCTAATAACAGTGACATTGTAACAGCCATTTTCTTTTCCACCTTTCTGGTATATTTTTTATTAAAACGCAAAAAAGCGTCCTCCAGAATGACTCTAATAAACACAGAAAAATGTGTAAAAGAATCGTTCCAAAGAACGCATACGTTTAATAAACATAGCCCGCTAACCAAAGATTGGTTGCTAAAAA
>NZ_JAMBOJ010000011.1 GCF_023715565.1 Cytobacillus firmus
TGATCGAGGAATATAACCAGCATCGTTATCAATGGGGCTTAAATAAAATGACCCCGGTGCAATACCGGGGTCATTTACTAGCCGCATAGGCGCTTTTTAAACTGTCCGTAAATCGGGGCACAGTTCATTTAAACTTCAGCTGGTTTCTTCTATTTTATATATTATTGTTTTGAGATGACGATGATATCTTTTTCTTTAAGGTCAACAGCGCCCGGTTTATTAATCTGGATTGCTTCACCCTGCTGAAGGTTTGTGAATACAATCGGTGTAATAGTAGAAGTCGCGTTTTCCCCGATATAATCCAGGTCCACTTTCAATAGAGGCTGTCCCGCTTCTACACGATCATTCTCTGCAACTAATGCTTCAAAGCCTTGCCCCTTAAGATTAACCGTATCAATACCCACATGAATGAGGATCTCGCGGCCAGAATCTGAAAGGATTCCAATCGCATGCTTTGTCGGGAACATATTAACGATTTTCCCGTCTACCGGGGACACTACAGTTCCTTCTGAAGGTTCAATCGCAAAACCATCACCCATCATCTTGCCTGAGAATACAGCGTCAGGCACTTCTGTGATTGGTTTGATTTCACCTTTTAGCGGAGCAATGAATGAGTCTTCCTTATGTTCAGTCTGAAGAGCCTCAGGATTTACTTCCTCAATTTGCTGTTCAACTCCGCCTTCTGGAGCTTTTTCAACCGCGCGAGGTCTTTTGCCGCTCATAATATCTTTCATTTGACCTTTGATTGTTTCAGATCTTGGTCCAAAGATAGCCTGAATGTTGTTTCCAACTTCCAGTACTCCAGAAGCACCCAGTTTCTTTAAGCGGTCTTTATCTACATTCTTAATATCATTTACAGATACACGGAGTCGAGTAATACATGCATCGAGATGAGCGATGTTTTCCTGTCCGCCCATAGCATCAAGAACTTCATAAGGCAGGTCTCCGCCTTTACCTGAAGTAGCAGTTTCTTCATCTTCTACTTCTTCACGGCCCGGAGTCATTAAATTAAATTTGCGGATAGCAAATCGGAAACCAAAGTAATAGATCACAGCAAACACTAATCCAACCGGAATGACAATCCATGCATTTGTCTGAGGGTTGATTAAACCAAATAAGATGTAATCAATTAAACCTCCTGAGAAAGTCATGCCGATTTTTACATTCAAGAGATGCATAGTCATGAATGAAAGACCTGCAAACACCGCGTGAACCGCAAACAGTATCGGAGCTACGAATAAGAATGAAAACTCCAGCGGCTCAGTAATACCCGTTAAGAAAGAAGTTAACGCAGCAGATGCCATAAGGCCGCCGACTACCACTTTCTTCTCCGGGCGTGCTTCGTGATAAATAGCTAATGCAGCTGCAGGAAGTCCAAACATCATGAACGGGAACTTACCAGTCATGAATGTACCTGCAGTAAGATTCTGTACATTGTCACTGATCTGCGCCATAAAGATTCGCTGGTCACCACGAACAGTTTCACCTGCATTTGTTACATACTGTCCAAACTCATACCAGAATGGAGAGTAGAAAATATGATGAAGACCAAAAGGAATCAACGAGCGTTCAATTAATCCAAAGATAAACGCTGATAAAGTTAAGTTCGCATGAACCATGTTTTGAGAGAAAGCATTTAACCCTTCCTGAATCGGCGGCCAGATAACGAGCATCAGAAGACCTAGCACTACCGATGCTGCAGCCGTGATAATCGGAACAAAACGCTTTCCGGCAAAGAATCCTAAATAGGATGGAAGTTCGATTTCATAAAACCTGTTATATAATGCTGCAGCGATAATACCAACAATGATACCGCCAAACACGCCTGTCTGCAGAGTCGGGATGCCTAGGATATTCGCATAATTAAGCCCATTTACATCCTCTGCCGTTATTCCGGCAGCCGTCCCCATTGTCACGTTCATAATCAAATAACCGATAATGGCAGCAAGTGCGGCTACACCTTCACCGCCTGCCAAACCAACAGCTACACCAACCGCAAATAGCACCGGCAGGTTGGCAAAGACGATATCCCCTGCTTTTTGCATAACCTGGGCAACGATCTCAACCCCGCTGTTATCCAGGAATGGAGCCAGTTCAAGAAGCGCCGGATTCTGCAGAGCCGCGCCAAGAGCAAGCAGGATTCCCGCTGCAGGCAGTAAGGCTACAGGAAGCATCAAGGCTTTTCCGACCTTTTGCAGGACGCCAAATACTTTTTTAAACATATGTTAACCCCCTAAAATTTTTACTCATTAAGCGTTTTTATTTAATAGCGGCAACCATTAAAAAACAAAAAAGGCATGAGGAAAAAAGGATAGAATTCAGGTGTACACAAGGGTATCATACCCTATTTACCTAAATTCAATTACCTTTCTTCACTCATGCCTGATCGAATCAGTAACACGTAAAGACTCGCCATTTCTGGACAAGATACTATCGTAATTAATTTATTTTCTTTTGAAGCCTTTGCAGATGCATCGTCAGATAAACGGCTTCTGCGTTATAGACTGGTTTTTTTAATGTTTGCTGCATTACTTTAATGAGCTTCCAAGAGAGATTGTAGCATACCGGGTATTCTTCTTTCAAGAGTGAAGTTATTTTTTCCGGTTCTTCAACGACCTCGCCTTTATTAACCCTTTCAATGGTGAAGCGGATATGGCGGACAAGCCTCATATAATCGATGCTGTCTTTATCAATCTGAATATCCAGCTGGTCTTCAATCATGTTAACGAGAAGGGTCACCAGCTGAGAATGCTGATTCACTTCGGATAAATTTCGATTCATTACCGCACTATGCACGTGCAAGGCAATAAATCCAATCTCTCCTTCCGGCAAATAAATACCTGTCCGATGCCCTATAAGGTTAACAACTTCCTGTGCGATTTCGAATTCAAATGGGTAGAGTGTCTTCGTTTCCACAAGGAAAGGGTTTTTCATTTCCATCCCTTTCTTCATGCGGGTTATCGCAAACATCAAGTGATCAGTCAGCGCAACATGGATATGTTCATTAAGCAAGGAATTCGCCCTCTGTTTTATCAATTGGATCGAGGAGATAATTGCTTCATGCAATTGATTATCCACATAGGGCATGAGCTTCAGATAATTCTCCTGCTCTTTTTCGTTTTTAACCACAAAGAGCTTTTCAACCAAATCAGAATCGATTGGCTGGCCCGATTTCCGATTAAAGCCAATTCCCTTACCAATCAGAACGACTTCCCCTAATGACTCATGACTGCCAATAAGGACGTTATTATTCAGTACTTTTTTTACCTTATACTCACCCATTCTTTTCTCCCCGCTCATTAAACAAAATGTACTCTCATGGTATAAAAGCCTGTAAAGGAAGTCAACGTATCGGCACTTAAAATAAAAAGAGACCCGCATCCCAGCGGGCCCCACACATCCTGTTACTTCAGGAAAATGAAATACATAACAAATATGACGAACAGCACATACATGATTGGGTGGATCTCTTTGATTCTTCCTTTTACAATCATGGTGATTGGATAGAAGATAAATCCGATTGCGATTCCTGTTGCGATGCTGTAAGTCAATGGCATTGCAATAATTGTCAGGAATGCCGGAACAGCAATTTCAAATTTCTTCCAGTCAATGTTACCTAATGATGCAACCATTAATACACCGACAATGATCAGTGCCGGAGCCGTCACCGCAGAAGTAATGACTTCTAATAGCGGGAAGAAAAATAATGAAAGCAGGAAGAACCCAGCTGTGACTACCGATGCAAATCCTGTTCTCGCACCTGCCGCAACCCCTGAGGAAGACTCAATAAAGGAAGTTGTTGTAGATGTTCCGAATATCGCACCAACGACTGTTGCTGTTGAGTCTGCCAGAAGCGCTTTACCTGCACGAGGCAATTTATTTTCCTTCATTAAGCCAGCCTGGTTGGCAACACCTACTAACGTTCCTGCTGTATCAAAGAAGTCGACGAACAGGAATGTCAGAACAACGACCAGCATGCTTGTTGAGAAGAATGAAGGGTCACTGTATGCCCCGAATGCCGCTCCGAACGTTGGAGCCACACTTGGCACGGAATCAACAACCTTTCCTGGAACATCAATTAAGCCTGCAATCATCCCGGCAATAGTAGTGATTACCATACCAATGAAAATTCCGCCATTAATTCCTTTTGTCATCAGGATCACTGTTATGACGATGCCGAAAATGGCCAGGAGCACATTCCCGTCAGTAAAATCCCCTAATCCAACAAGGACCGCATCATTATTGACAATCAGCCCTGCACTTTGAGCGCCTACAAATGTAATAAACAAACCGATACCCGCACTGACCGCATACTTCAATTCTGAAGGAATCGAGTTAATGATTTTTTCACGCAAACCTGATAGTGATAAAAAAATAAAGATAATCCCTGAGATCAAAACCCCGCCTAGTGCATGCTGCCAAGGAATTCCCATCGTTAACACAACGGTATAAGCAAAAAATGCATTCAATCCCATACCTGGAGCAAGTGCAATCGGATATCTGGCCAGCACACCCATCAATAGGGATCCAATTGCCGCAGCCACTGCTGTTGCCACAAATACTGCCCCATAGTCCATTCTCATGGCATCCGGCAAATCAGGGATATCCATTAACGATAAAGTAATCGGATTAACGACTAAAATATATGCCATTGCTAAAAATGTTGTGAGTCCGCCGATGAATTCACGGCGATAGTTAGTACCAAGCTCTTCAAACTGGAAGTACTTCTTCATTTCTTTTCCCCCTATTGGCTATCTTTATTTTCACAATAAAAAAACTCCGGTATTTGAGTACCGGAGCATTGACAACTGGGTTCGTGCTAGCCATAGGGAAAAACAAAGAAGAATAAAGACAAAAACATCCCTATTTGCACTTACCTCGTAGTCAAGCTATTTACGGCAGCTCGGTAGAAACTTTTGGGCCATATCCCCAAGATTATACGACGTAAAACGACATATTTAATTCTTCTTTATCATACCACCTCAAAAAGTCCCAGTCAATATAAAAAAGCGAACATTTTCATGTCCGCTTTTTATTAATGTTCGTATTTTATTCCCACTCTATCGTAGCAGGCGGCTTGCTTGTAATATCATACACAACCCGGTTTACATGCGATACTTCATTGACGATTCTAGTTGAAATAATCTCGAGTACATCCCAAGGGATACGTGCCCAGTCAGATGTCATGCCATCAATTGAAGTAACGGCACGAATTCCAATCGTATAATCATACGTCCGGGCATCACCCATTACCCCCACACTGCGGATATCAGGCAGGACAGTGAAGTATTGCCAAATATCACGGTCAAGACCTGCCTTTTTAATTTCCTCGCGCAAAATGGCATCAGACTCACGTACAATCTCCAGCTTGTCTTCTGAAATCTCTCCCAGCACGCGGATCCCTAATCCCGGACCAGGGAATGGCTGCCTCCACACGATTTCATCAGGAATGCCAAGCTCTGTACCTAATGCACGCACCTCGTCTTTAAACAGCGTGTTCAGCGGCTCGATCAGCTTAAACTGCATATCTTCTGGAAGCCCGCCTACATTGTGATGAGATTTAATCGTCTGGGCAGTAGCGGTTCCACTTTCAATAATATCTGTATAAAGTGTTCCTTGAGCAAGGAAATCAATGCCTTCAAGCTTAGCAGCTTCATCATCGAATACATATATGAATTCATTGCCGATGATTTTACGTTTTTGTTCAGGGTCGCTTACACCTCTAAGCTTATTCATAAAGCGGTCCTGAGCATCCACTTTAATTACATTCATATTAAAGCCATCAGAAAAAGTTTTCATGACTCCTTCTGCTTCATCTTTTCTAAGCAGGCCGTGATCAACAAAAATACAAGTCAGCTGGTCGCCGATTGCTTTATGGATCAGTACGGCAACAACAGACGAATCAACACCGCCGCTCAAGGCACAAAGAACTTTTTTATCTCCAACTTCCTGGCGGATCTTTTCCATTTCAATTTCAATGAAGTTCTCCATTGACCAATCGCCAGTACAGCCGCAAACGCCGAACACAAAGTTTTTCAGGATATCATTTCCATGAACAGAGTGGCGCACCTCCGGATGGAATTGAACAGCGTATAAACCGCGCTCTTCATTGCTCATAGCCGCAATTGGGCATGATGGATTCGTACCATCCACTGTAAAACCAGCCGGAGCCTCTACGACAAGATCGCCATGGCTCATCCAGACAGTCTGTTCCCGCGGGAGATCTGCAAACAATTTGGACTCATTTTCAATCTTCATGATTGCCTTCCCGTATTCTCGGTGCTTGGCAGGTTCTACTTTACCATCAAAATGCATGGTCATCAGCTGCATGCCATAGCAGATTCCAAAAATCGGCAATCCCAGTTCAAATATTTCCTCATCACAGCGGAAGGCATTTTCGCCATATACACTGTTAGGCCCGCCAGAGAAAATAATTCCTTTCGGATTCATTTCCTTGATTTCTGCAGCTGTAATGGTATGCGGATGCAGCTCACTGTAAACACCAAATTCACGAATTCTGCGTGTGATTAACTGATTGTACTGGCTTCCAAAGTCCAGCACTACGATCATTTCCTGATTTTGAAGTTCTGTTTTCCCCGTCACACTGTTCACCTCATTAAATTTGTTATATTGCCTATAGTCTTCTCTCTTGCAGATAAAATATCTAGTAAAAATATAATTTTTCAAGCATTTCATATATATCAGCAGGTAGCTGGACAATAAAAAAACCGAAACTCTTTCTCCACAAAAAAAGTGAAGGCAGAATTCCGGTTCTCACGTATAGCAAAAAACTTCTTCTGCCTTCATAGTCAGATCATTTACGGCGATCCGGTAGAGACTTTCGAACCATATTATCGAGGATATATGAAGGTGCATGATTTAATTGTGTAAAACGGCAAAATCCGAACAATATGCCGCTGTCTTATTTGCCTATTGTAACAACAGCCGCAAATCCCGGTCAAGCTATTGTCCTTTTAATTAAATTTTCCCACAATTCCTTCGTGTCATTCCAGCTTCCTTCTTTCAGGACGCCCCTGTAGACAAGCTCTTCGTAGCGGGCCGTCAGCCTGGTCATTTCCCTTGTTGAGAAGAAGGTGTCAACATACTTAGCATAATCCCCTAAGGTTTGTCCGCTTTTCCGTTTTAACCCGTATCGGTCCAATTCCTTTAAAAGAATCAGGTAAGCCTTGGCGAATTGCTCATCATTCTTTGTTCTTTTAAATCTCCAGATGAAATAATGAGGAAGCCATTTACCCCGTTGTTGAAAAATCACGACAACAAGCAAAGCACCTGCCAATACGCCTGCTCCGATGACTTTCCAATGTTCTTTCAAGTAAGCCTCTATGTTGCCCCACAGCTTTTCTAAAGTAAAAGGCGATTCTTTTGATGATGTTCCTTCAGGCTTGTCCGGCTTGACAGGAGGCTCAGTCTCTTTTGGCTTTTCTGCCTCCGGCTGGCTCGTATTTTCACCGGCAGTGTCAAAGTTAAACTGAACATTATTACTAAAGCCCTGAGTTGGTTCAAATGGAACCCATCCCATATCAGGAAAATAAATTTCCACCCATGAATGGGCATTGTTATTGGTTACCTCAAACAAGCGAAGACCAGACCCGAGTGATTGCTTGAATTCTCCTTCTGTATAGCCCTTTACCCATCTTGCCGGCAATCCAATCGACCTCGCCAGAACCACCATGGAGGAAGAGAAATTGTCGCAATACCCCTGCTTGGCATCAAATAAAAATTGGTCCACATAATCTTCATTTTCATCCGGAACCGCTACATCTGTCTGGCTGTAGCTATACTCCGCCCTTCGGAAATACCTCTCAAGCTCTCTGGCTTTTTCAAACCAATCCGGCTGATCCTGAGTTATTTCCTGCGCTAACTCCCTGACTCGTTCAGGTAACTCTTCAGGCAGCTGTGTATACCGGGACAAAAACCCCTCAGGAAGCGATTCTGCTTTTGCTCCCGATGCCTTCATGGCAGTCACACTGTATTCAGGCACCGCAAACTCCAATTTATAATCTTCCAATGCAAACGGCCGACCTCTATCCAATGTCCGGATCTTTTCTGTGGCCGTTTCCAGCTCATAGGTAATGAAAGGCGAGGCTTCGATATTTTTTAACCCTAATGGATACACCACATGAGGGTAATTCATAAAAGTATAAACCGAACTTACTTCATCCTTGGTTTCAATTGCTTCGTTATCCACGAACGAAGTAACCGGGATTTCTTCTCCCATTCCGAACGGAAGATATTCCCTTTCTGGCTGGGAGGTTACCCATCCCTTGCCTGTATACGTATCCTTCGTTTCCACCTTCCAGTAATGGCGGGACTCCACTTCCGCCCTGAAGACGACAGCGTTATCTCCTATAAAAGGGCCGCCAAGGCGGGAATCGTCTTCACCATAGCCGATTTTCTGAATACCCGGTCCATCACTGCCGCTGTTCTGCCCATAAGACTTTATAAACGGAACTGGATCAGGCCAAATCGGTTCTGCCTTTGGGGCAGCAAATCCCAAGCCGGTGCTTAGCGTGATCAGAGCCGTCAGCGGAATCATCCATTTGCGCGACAGGGAGGCTCCTTTCTTCAGCCCTTCCTGCTCCAGAAGACGGTTAAACGTTAAGATACCCATAACTGCAAAGCCCGCAATAACTGTCCTGACAATCGCTGCGTCTGCCGTGTATGGCGTAAAAGTGTCGAGGACCGTTATATAAATGAGTGTCATGAAAAGGAATATGAAGATCTGCCTTCGATTAATCAGCCAGTACTGAATCAAATAGGTCATCAGCCACAGCAGTATAAAAAATAGCATACTTCTGAAAAGATTGGTTATGGCGGGCCAGTCTCTCCCAGCCAGCAAGCCAAAGTTATGCCACACATCCGATGCAAACGCGGCTATCCATGAAAGCTGAAAAAAAGAGCCTTCAAAATACAAATAATGCAGCTCATATAAAATATAAAGCACCTTAATAGTACTGCTCATTACTGGGCTTATCCCGAAGAAAGCCATAAGGAGTGACAATACAAGGAACAAAAGGAAAACGATAATATTCGATGTATCTGTCAGCTCTTCAATCGGGCGCAGCCATTCCCATAATAAGAAAAAGCCAAGAACATATAGAAGAAAGGTGGCAAAATCTTTTTGAACCCGCTGATAGCCCATCACTTTCCCACCCCCGAAAACACATCTGCAAAATGTCCGTTATGAACCAAAACGACCCGGATTCCCCTGGCATTCGCAGAGGCTTTAAGCGCCAGTTCATCACCGGAAGGAGATTCATGCTCATTTTTGATTAAAAATATTGTCAAGGCCCCGTTTTTGGAAGTAAAAAATCCGGCTTTCTCGATAAGTGCTTTTGTTAATCGTGCTGTAACAATCATCAGCTGACTGTTCTGCTGCAAAAGAAAATGCTCTGCCTCAAGAATCCGGTCCACTGATGCTGCCGAATCATCTTTTATTTTTGCCAAATGATGGAACAGCTGGAGCTGGTGCGCCTCTCCGCCTCTGATCGGAAATGCTGTCCGGTCAGCTGCAGAGGTCAGAAATCCAACCTGTGCTCCTTTACGGAGAATCGATCTTACAATGGAAGCAGCAAAGGAAACAATGGCTTCAAATCGACTATCCGGTGCGCAGTCCATTAGAATGTAGACATCGTGAGATTGCCTTTGTTCAAATTCTTTGGTCATAATCTCATTTCGCTTAGCGCTGGCTTTCCAGTTAATCCACGAAAATCTGTCTCCCGGCTGATACTCCCTGATGCCGATTGCCATGGAAGTATCTCTTTGCACCCGTTCTTTTGAAGCGGTCATTCCCTGGTCATAATGATGTGCCATGGGCTTATAGACCATTTCTTCATACGCCGGGTAGACAATCATCCTGCTCTCAGCGGGGGCTTGTCTTTCTTTTTCTATTAAGCCGAGAAGATCACCCGTCTTAAAGCGGACTGAGGCAAAAAAATGCTCTCCCCTCGGCAGACTGTTAATCTTATATTGTATGGACATTTCCTTTTGGAATCCCGGAAACAGAAGCCGCTTTGCCTCATTTGACTTCCCGGCATGCAGGAGCTGTTCGCTCATTTCATCCTCAATGACGAGGTACAATAAAGGAAATATTGAATCTCTGCTTACCTTTAAAGTTATTACTGCCTGCTCACCCGCTTTGTATTCTGTTTTCGGCAGGATCCGCTCCACTTTAATGCCGTTTAATGAATAAAATGACAGACCAAGAGCGTATAAAGCAAACGGCACAAAGCTGTAAAACAAAAACCAGCTGACAAAGCCGCCCTGGAACATGGCATACGAGAAGGTGAACAAAATAAGCAGAAATAGCACAATCAGCTTCCAGACACCTTTCAGTGTATTTAACAGCTGTTTCATTTTACTTCACTAGCCTTTGTACAGGGACAGGCACCCTGGCAATGACCCGTCCCACCACTTCTTCGGCGGTAATGCCTTCAAATTTCGCCTCTGACCTTAGAATAATTCTGTGGACAAAAACAGCAGGCGCCAAATACTGAATGTCATCCGGAAGAACATAATCGCGTCCATACATGAATGCATAAGCCTGTGCTGCTTTCATCAAAGCAATCGAACCGCGTGGACTGGCCCCTAAATATACACTGCTGTGGTTACGGGTTCCACCCGCAATCTCCACAATATAGCGTTTAATTGTTTGATCCACATGTACTTCTTTAATTTCTGTCTGCAGGGAGCGCAATTCATCCAGATCCATTACTGTTTCCAGATCTTCTATCGGCGGAATGCGCTGTGCCCGGTTCAAGACCTCCATTTCATCCTCTATATCCGGATAGCCCATTTTCATTTTTAAAAGGAATCTGTCCAGCTGCGCTTCCGGAAGAGGATAGGTTCCCTCATACTCAATGGGGTTTTGCGTTGCCATAACGAAGAAGGGTCTTTCAAGGCGATGCGTCACTCCATCGATGGTCACACTGCTTTCTTCCATCCCTTCAAGAAGAGCGGATTGCGTCTTGGGAGAGGTCCGGTTGATTTCGTCTGCTAAAATAATATGGCCCATAATGGGACCAGGCCTGAACTGAAACTCCATTTCCTTTGGATTATAGATGGATACACCCGTCACATCTGAAGGCAGCAAATCTGGCGTGAACTGGATGCGTTTAAATGCGGCTCCGACTGATTTAGCCAGCGCACGAACCATCATCGTTTTCCCGACACCCGGAACATCTTCAAGCAATACATGACCTTCCGCTAAAAGCGCCACTAGGCTTAACTCTGCGACATCCCGTTTGCCGATCATAACTTTTTCAATATTCCCCAATACTCTCTCAATTGCTGGGTGCATCTGATTTCGTTCCATGTGAAATCTCTCCCCTTTTTCTATATCTATAATTCCACTAATTTACAATTCCCTGAATTTAATTCTAACCTATTATATATTCGCTGTCGCGCAGGAAACTCCTGTGTTTTTCCCGGGATGGTTCTATCTTCTAAATGGTCGTTGAACAAGGCTTTATTAGCATTTTCGAGGATCTCGCACCTTCCGCTCCAATCAACTCTGCAAATATAATCCCAAAAGCCGCAAACCTTGAGAAAACAGCCTAAAACAAAAATAAAGGCTGCTTCTCAGCAGCCATAGACCAGTTAATAATGTCGTTTTCCATCCTGATCTATATAAAAAGATTCGATAATTGTTCTTTCATATGGCTTTCCACTTTCGGTAAGTCCATTTATTTCCGTTGTCACATTGTAGACGCCTTCCTGTGAAAAATCGCTGTCGGTCATGAGGCCGGGCTTTTCCCCTTTCGCTTTTTGCAGCAGCTTTTTCCCTGAAGAATCAAACCCGAAGCGGATCCATTTTGTTTTAAGGGCTTTATGGCTTTTCTCAGACATGCCCTGAATTTTATCATTTAACGGGCTATTTAGTGTAACGGTGTAAAGATACGATGCATTTGCCGGAGCCTTTAACAGCCAGCTTCCTGCTTCAGGATACTCGATTTCAAACTGATGAATCCACGCGTCTTTGAAAAAATCGGATTCTTCTTTATACGCTTTTCCCGTTTTATATTCTTTTCCGTCCGGACTGATTAATTTTAAGGAAGACAGGTTCTTTTCGCTTAAAAAAGAAACGGTTATGGAGTTTACATTATCCTCCACAGTAAACTGCTCACTTATTGCACTGACAGCTTTCCCGCCTTTTACAATGGAATGGATGCCAGGCCGGCTGGAAGCAGCTTCTGGTTCTGGACACGAGAAAACTGCAGCAGGCTGAGTAATAGTAGTAAAGGGTTTGAATACAAGGAATGTATGGGATCCTTCCCGAATGGTTGTATGATTCCACCCGCCTTCCTGAACAATGGAAGCACCAGGCAGTCGGGAATTAACCGCTGTCACAACACCATCGTTTTTTCCGTACACACTCAGGTATAACCCTCCCCAGTAGGAAGCACTGCCAAATGAACCCCATTTGGTGCCGCCAAGTGTATAATAACGGTTTTTTCCGGCATTCTGATGGGAATCTGTCAGGCTTCGAAAGTATTGCATATTGCCTGTCTGCAGGGATTCAGTTGCTTCATTATTGTTTCCGAGAAGAGCAGCAAGCCACCAGGCGGCGCTGCTGTGCGCAAGATCTGCAAGCTGGGTGCCATGATGAGGAGAGGATAAAGAGATGACATTTGATACATAAGGGTGGGCATTGTAATGTACAAGGGCTGTCTGAATATCCACACCGCCTTTACTATAGCCGATAACCACCAGCTTCTTACCATCGAAATGATGGAATATTTCCTGGAGCTTATCAGCAAGAATAGCACCATTCGTCCACATATCACGATCATGATGAAGATCAATGAAGGCTGTTTCATATCCATTTGCCAAAGCCACTTCGTACATATCATTACCTTCATGCCAGACTGCTGATGAATTATTATAGCCGTGTACAAACACAAGAGGTGATTTGGAAGGGTCAATGTTTGAAGGTGTTTCTCCGGCATACCAGTAACCCGGAGTTCCCCTGTCGTCACCGCCAAAACCGCCAGCTTTCACCATACCACCAGGAAAAATCAGCATCATACAAAAGATCACTCCTGCCAATTGTTTTATCAAGCCATTCCCCCCTAAACAGAAATCCGGACGGTAGCCCAGTCAATTAGATTTTATAATTTTCAGAATATATATTGAAGGGTATTTCGGATTAAATTTCCATTCAATTGGCAAAAACAGCCCGGCTTTCCGTTATAATGACCTTATGGAAGACTGGAGGTAAAATCACATTGAAACTGCATTCATTTATTTTTCTTATATCAATATTTCTGCTGCTGCCATTCCCGGCGGAGGCTAAGGCAGAATCCTTTTCCATTGACCAGGCAGAAATACGGACACTAATTTTAGATAATGGGGATATCTACACAGAAGAGTTATTCACATACTCCTTCGATGGATCATTTAATGGAACCACGAGAACAATCGGAGACGATGATCATGGGGGAGTGGAACTTTTTGAAGGCTACCTTGCTCCGGATGATGCCAAGCTTGAAACGATTAATCCCCAAAGCTTACAGAAGCTGAAGGTAGAGAGAGATGATTTAACTTATAAAATATATACAGCTTCTAAAAGGGAAACTAAGAAAGTGTTTTATCGCTACCGCATTAAGGACGCAGCCAGCAAGTATGGGGATACAGGTCAGCTTTATTGGCGTTTTTTTGATGAAATGAATGAAAGTGATATACACAACCTTCGTATTCAAATTGCTTTATATAATGATTCATCAGCTTTAAACAAGGGTTATGCCTTTTTACATGACTTGACTGGCGGATCGATGAAAAAATCCAGACAGGATGGAATTCTTTATGAAAATAAGCTTCTTCCTGCAGGAAAAAAGGCCGAAATCCGTTTTTTGTTTCCTGAGACTTACTTGAAGAATGCTGCATATACAGAAAATACCGCTAAGCTTGCTGAATTTCTTGCCGAGGAGGAACAGTATCAGCAAAAAAGTGAGAGCCGTCAAGGCTGGATCAAACCTCTTGATACATTGAATTCGATCATTATCCTTATTTTGCTGATATTACTGATTTATTTGGTACTCTATCCCCGCAGACTATACAGGTGGTTTAATAAAGGAACTTCTCCGGAAGAATTAAAGAATCTGGATTCTTTTCTGCTTGCTGCCATCTACAGAAAGGGAAGGCTTCGGCATTTCGATATTATCATTGTTCTGTTTCGCATGCAGCAAAGAGGGTTTCTATCCATGGAACGCCTCACCGCCAGACCTGCTTATTTGGAAGATAAAACAGCACCTGATTATACCTATCTATTTACGGTTATCAGTGAAAATAAAAGTTTAACAGAATACGAGCAAAAACTGATCGATTGGCTTTTTACCCCGGATGAAACAGGCCGTAAAACCTTTTCCCTGGATCAGCTTCCCTTTCCAACAGCTCAGGAAAAAAAGAGCAACTGGAGAACGGAGGATGAATATAAGCGAATGGAAAAAGAGTTTAATAAGGCATTTACAGTCTGGCGCAAAACGGTACTGAAAGATCCTGAGATAAACGAGTATGTAAGATTAAATTTTATAAGAGAGAGCTTTCTAAAATGGGGAATTCCTTTTTGGATTCTATTGTCATTATTCAATGCCTATACAGGGCTGTCTGACTTATTCGACTTAGCTTCCATATTGGTTTTATTAACAATCGGTTGGGCCATCGTGCTGATTCAAAAGAAAAAGCGGCTGGCATTGCCAATCTATTTTGGCTTAGGATCTGTTTTCGCGGAAGCTTTAGCATACGAAATGCCGGATGCCTTTCTTCCTTTAAACATTATCCTTTTTCTCATTAGCGTCTTCTTGCCTATGTCGGATGTCACCTTTAAAGGAGCCCCTTATCATAAGGCAATCAGGGAATTTAGAAATAGCATAAAAACAGGCAGCTTTCACTTTCAGGATTCACAAAAGTGGATACAGCACGCCCTGTCACTCGACCTATTTACCGAGCTGACTGTGCATTATGCCGAAGAATTTACAGAAGATGCCAAAACTTTTTCGGCGCTTCTCCTGTCTTCTGCAGATACTAAAATATTTTCATATCCAAATTATTATTATCACCAGACTTACTATACAAGGTCCGGTTCCTCCGGAAGCGGATCAAGCGGCGGTTCCGGCGGAGGCGGAGGTGCAGGAGCATTTTAATCATAAAAAAGGTGCTATTCCCTGAGAATAGCACCTTTTTATTAGTATGATACACCTGTGCGGCTATGTGTTTTTTTTAACTCAGCCTGATTCGGATCAAAGTATTTTTCGTTGAAAGCGGCTACGAATTTATCATCCTTAATGTATCCCGCTCCCCATGTCGGATCCATCGTAAGCCAGTTTCCATCCACCTTCACTTCAACCCAGGCATGCTTCTGCGGCCAGAATCCGCCGAAAGCAGTTCCTTCAATAAAGCGGGCTTCCATGTCGCTCGCCCGAAGCAGAGCAATGGCCAGATACGAATAATCCTGGCAGACGCCCGTTTTGGAATCAAGTGTCTTGAGTGCACTATCATCCCAGCTGAAGTCATCTGTTTCAAGCTTATTCACATCATATGAAACGTTCTTCGCTACATAATCATAGATGGCCTTCGCCTTAACCCTATCCCCACTTTTGTCTTCTGTCAGCTCTTTCGCCAATTCAGTAATTTGCGATGCATCCGACTGAATACCTCTTGATGGGAGCAGATCCCGCTTATCCTCACCTGTTGACTCCACCTCAAATTTGGCAAACCCATAAAAGCGGAAATAATCACTGTTCTCTTCCTTAATTTCCGGCACACTTAGTGTGATTTCATATGTGCCTGGCCCAAACCTTAAATAAAATGAATCATCAAATGTGAAGTCCTTTACAGGGATTACATCCAGTGCCTCGTCTTCACCTTTTTTTGTAGTAATGTAAATATGATCTGTTTCAGGACCAAATTCTGCCTGCGGATCAATTTTGCCTCTTACAGAAAAGACACCGTCAGACTTCTCACCGCCAAATTGCGGGTATTCGAGCGCCACTCCCCTCTCCTCATATGTTTTAGAGTATTCAATTGGGCTCATCTTCCTATCAGACTCATTGTCTATTAAAATAGTTGTGGCTGTCTGATAGTAATTTCCCCTCTCTTTGTCAGGAACGAGCACCTCAAGCTCATGCAGGCCTTTTCCGTAAAATAAAGGCACATCATAAGCAAACTTGCCATTCTTAAGCTTGATGACGTGCTTCCACATTTCCGAATCCTTTTTCAGCTGCAGCATGATTGTTTCGCTGTCTGTCAGGCTTCCGGCTTCCCCTTGCAAACTGAAGACCTCATTGCCTTTTACAAAGCTCGATTCTATATCTAGGGCGAGATCTGCTTCCTGCCCAAATGGAGTATACGTCACATCGCGCTCCGCATCCGGACTTACATTATGTACATTGAACGAGGCAAGATCATAATAATAATTTTCACTATCCGTGCTTGGAAGCTGTACCGTTATCTTATACTCACCTTCCCCATTAAATAAACGGATATCCAGCTTGAACTTTCCTTCTTCGATGGGTGCGTAGTATTCCAGATCGTTCCCTGCCGGCCCATCCTCTGTGGAACGAACCTTGATCCAGGCATAGTCTGATTTGAGATCAGAGTACTTCTCAACCTCTCCTTGCACAGCTACCTTGCCATTCGCAGCAAACTCCTTATACTTCGGATTTTTCAAAGCTGCCCCGACTTCCTCGCTGTAAGAAGTCAGCTCAAGGGGTTCAAGCTCAAGTTCCTTGTTTTTCTCTTTAACCAGCTTTACATATTTGTCTTCTTCCTTTTTCTCCGCTTTTGCTTCTGAATTGCTTTCAGTGCTGCTGCAGGCTGAGAGGAAGAGGAAGCTGGATAGTAATACTATTAGGCTTTTCTTCGGCATTGGGTCCTCCTTTTTAATGTTCGTAACTTTATTACGTTCGAATGCCTTCCGGTTTCGGAAATTGAGTTTTAATAATAAGATTCATAGAAAATTGAAAGGATCCTGCCATTTAATCTATCTTTTGTTCCTTCCGATCATACTTTAACTCTGCTCGCAGTAGTTCCAGATTTACTTTTCGATCCCAAACCTTCCTTGAATTTTCAATCATATAAGGATATAGATACTTATCTACAATCATTTCATAGTCCATTTCAGCAAGAAGGTTATAAGTGCGAATCTTGAACTTATTATCATTAAACGTTACTACGATGATGTCATTTATTAGGTTTAACGGATTTCTTACCAGGTTAATATCTTTTATATTTTTGATTGAAATATCCTTTTTATTCATAATTAACTTCCCATCTTCTCCTGGAATGATGGAGAACAGCACTTTTCCAGGAATTAAGCCGGGCAAACTCCAAAGAGTGAGATATAGATAGAAAGGTGTTAAGATAATTCCTCCCCCTAGATAGAATAAAGAATATTTAGAGTTAAATTTAAATCCTTGTATAATGAGGAAAATGCATGCAATTAAGAACCCTGCTGTGGCCAGGAACATTAATACATAATAAAACTTAGAACCCTTTATAATTACTGCATCCTCCTTTTCCTGAACCATCGACATACATTACTCCCTCCTTTGTATCTGATAGTGAGAACCAGCAGAAAACAAGATATTTACCTAATTTAAATACCTTATTACTCATTTGATTCACAGATCCCCCACATGCCTCTTTACGAAAATAAAAGGGCTCGTTATAAACTCGCCCCTTAAAAAAGCCCTCTCTTATAAGAGGATATATTAATCAAATTTCGTCTCTTTTCTCTCGTATCTCGCCACATCTCGAAGACGTTCAAGGTTCACTTTTCGATCCCAAACTTTTTTTGCGTTTTCTGTCATATACGGATGTATATATTGATCAACAATGATCTGATAGCGCAAATCACCAATCAGGTTATAGGTGCGAATTTTATATTTTTTATCATTGAAGGTTTCAATTACAATATCATTTATTAAATTTAATGGATTCCTTACAAGGTCAATGTTTCGTATATCCTTAATTGGAATCATCCCTTTTTTTGATTTAATCACACCATTTTCTCCGAGTTTTATGGAAAGCAAGGTTTTGCCCGGAATTAGACCTGGTATATTCCAAAGTGTAATATAGAGATAAAAAGGGGTGAATATGATCCCGCCGCCAAGATAAAGGAAAGAATATTTAGAGTCAAACTTCAAACCGTGAACAATTAGAAAGATACAAGCTATTAAAAAACCTGCAGTAGCCAGAAACACCAAAACATACATGATGTTTGAACCTTTAACGATAATTTCATCATTTTTCTTCTGAACAAGTGGCAAGAAGAATCACACTCTCCTTAGATTAAGAGAATCTAAAGTAAATTGTCTTTGATATATCTTCTTCTCTTTATTTATTAGATTCCCAGGTATTTGTCTCATTATGAAGCTGACTTGGCCCTCTTAACAGGAAAAGGTTCCTCCCTCTCTTTTAAGCAAGCAAAAATTGATAATAAGATAATCATAACTTCACAAAAAGCGGCAAATCCTACCACCATAGGTCCGCTTCCTTCACTCCAGCCGGACTTGTTAATATAAAGGAATAAAACGGTTATTAACAGCACGAAATTACTTTTCCAAAAGAATGAGAATCCTCTTTTAAAGGAAAATCCCTCTACCTCTTGCTCAGCTTTTCTGGCCTTTTTCTCTGCAAGAAAACCCTCAATATGCAGAAAATCATCTAAAATCCTTTGTAATACAGCAAAGTAGTTATTGATACTATTACTCATTAAGAAGATTCTATTATTACTCGACTCTTCGTAGTTGATATGCCAAATATAGTCTTCACCCGGAACAAATAACATCACAAAGTCTTCCTGCATAGGATTCTTTATGGTCCTTCTTTTTTTAAAAACCAGCTTGCATACCTGCTGATTATTCTGATAAAAATCACGCAGGAATTGCCGGATTTTCACATCAAACTTTTCATCGTCTATCATTTTTTCCAATTCGGCAGGGTCCATATAATGAATTTGATCATATAAATCATTGGTTAACTCTATGTTAATCTTTATAGGATCCTCTGTGAGCCTGGAATCCAGGCCGTAAAAATCACTAATAAGATTATTTAACATTGTTAGAGAATCATATTTTTTAAATTCATAAAGGCCATTATGTATATACTCCACAATACCTTCGGTCTTGCGAGCACGATAAACTAGCAGATACTGATTTCCATTTTCAATCCTAATCATTTTGCTGGCATCTAAAGCTGTGTTCACCATTTCTTTTAGTGAATTCGATATATTTGATTCTGGCTGTGTTTCATTTATCTGTCCGATCTCTTTTTTTGATAAGTTATTTTCATAGGCAAACTCTCTTGCTCTCTTTACTGATTCTGATTGAGCAAGAACTGCTATAAGGTCTTGTGCGGATACACTTATCTTCTGGTCCTGTTCCATATTTGTACTTCCTCCAACTAGCTTAGTAGAATATTAAGACCATTAATTAAAAATAGTCATGATACTGAATCCTGCCACCATAAGAAAGGCAAAAAAAAGTATACTCGCTAACTTATTCACAATTAAAGGTAGACGATTTAACACATTCTGAACATAATAATTCACGCCAGATGTAATAATGGCAATATACTTAAAGAAAAAACCAGATATACTCTTTGGTTCTTCAAATACATTTACCTCATACAGCGTAACGACCAGGCGCTGAACAAATATGGAGAAGAAAGCAAAAATAGCATTAGTTGTAATCATCAAAGAAATATAAGAGCTTGGAATTGGAATATCAATACCATTCAGAAATAACGCAATAATTGTCCATACGGCCACCGCTAATACTAAGCCAATAATTTTCATAATAAATTTTACCTTTCATAGTAGATTACTATTCATTAAAGAAAAGTGCTATAGCATCACTTAATCTTTTGCTGTACTCGTCTACACTGGATGGAACTACAAAAACTTCTTTTTCTTGAATCCTATCATAGTCAAGATGCCAAATAAAATTCAAGCTGGGCAGCAGAAAGATGACTTGTTTCAACTCCATATAATCTTTAGCATAATCCATCTCCATCAGTGATACATTAGCAAATTCCTGTTCATTATTTTTGAAATCAGACAAGAACTGCTTTAGAGGAACCTCTATTTTCTCATCGTTAATCATGGCTTCTAAAACAGCGGGATCCATCTGATGGAGCTGATCATAAATAGCCTCTGAAAGCTGCAATGTCGGCAAATCGTTTACAGTTTGTTCTGATTTACCCACTAATTCATAATGGTTCAATAAAATGTGCTCGAATCCTTTTTCCATTGAATAAATCGAGAAAAAATGAGTATTATTTCTTATTTCTTGCAGAAGGGTCCTTGTTTCACCTTTTATAAAATGAATAAATAGCACCCTGTCTTTTATTATACATCTGGCTTTTCTCTTTGACTGTACAAGAACATGCAAAAGATTTTCCAGACCTTCGACAAGGGTTGAACTTCTATTTTCGTCTAATAGTCCTTTAGATTTTAGGGAGAGCCCTGTATCCTCTATAAAACGATCAAGCTCCCTTGTTTCTCCATTAATATCTAAGCTGTTAAGGATTTGACTGGCCATGCTTTCATAACCGCATAACGCAAGCACAGATGCCAACTCATTAGTAGTTAAAGATATCCCCGTCGCTTCCATTCTTCAACCTCACCCCATATTTGATTTTATTTAAACAAACCTGTTACAAAACTTCCTGCATCTGATATTGCCTCACCAACATTGCTAAAAGCCTCTTTAATATCCTTAGATTTTTCCTCAGCCCATTTCCCAGCTTTCTCTCCGATATCTTTGATACTGTCTTCAAATGCGATCGATCCTGCTATCCCAATTGTTGCTCCTACAAGCCCACCAATGAGTGTTCCAGGTCCAGGACAAATCATGGTCCCTATAGCAGCTCCGCCTGTAGTAAGCCCAGCAACACCAACATCCATTCCTATTCCCGCGGCAGCTCTCCCTGTTTTTTCCCAGTTGGATTTATATTTATTTTTATCACTGATATATTCTCCCGCATTGGTTCCTACAGAAAACAGGATTCCTGCATATGGAATTTTCTTTGCAATTGCCGTAAAAGAGCGTTTATCTGTCAGCTGCCCAAGTGTAGACTTAACATCAATTGAAGTCCTTTTATATAATTCAGCTTGAGCTGCATCAAATTTTAAATATGGATGCTGATGTTCTAATAATTTGAGGTAGCTCTTCACATTCGACCCGGGATTAAGGCCAACAAGGCTTCTTAAAAGCCTGCTAGGTGAGTTCTGATATTTAGAAAAGTAATTCTTAATACCATTATAGCTGCTTGAACTTCCATTTTTTAATATCTTATGAATTGAATCAGCAAGCTTCGAACCATAAACCCCATTCTTTTTCAGCCAATCAGGATGCGCCTTAATCTTGAAATTTCCTGATCCATCTTTCACCAGAACTAATCTCTTAGTTAGAAGAATAGTTGCAGCTAAGGTACCTTTCACAATTTCCATTCCACCGTTAAGTTTCCCTATTTTATCCAGCCAATCTGCCACATTCCCCATTAAGGTGGAATCACCTTCTTTTATAGCCAGCTCCATAGCAGAATCGATGAGCTTTCCGATCGTATCATTCTCAGCGAAATACTTTTCAATCTCCCTAATTGTACTTTCATTTAATGCTGCACCATTTGATGCCCAGGCCTCAATTTTATTGATAAAGTCTGCAATTCTCGTAAGATCTTCAGTCGACTCCTTCAAGACCTTTAAACTATCTTTATCCAAATCCTCTAAACCATCTGTGGTCTTCTTAATATGACGCCTTGCTTTATCAAAATTCTGCCTTAAATGCGCTAAGGAAATGGTTGAACCTCCAACAATATCACTAACCTTTAAGAATTCCTGATTGATATCATTAATAGTGTCTTCTGACATTTGTTCAATTTTCTCAATTCCGGACTTAGCCTCATGCTCTACGAAGTCCTGTCTGACTAGCCCACTTTTAATTTCATAATCACTTATTAAGTTTTTTACTTGTTTTAGCCTATTAACATATTCATTAATAAATTGATTCAACAACAAGACTGCCGGAATATGCAGAACAGTAAGATGTTCCTTGATTGCTTCTGCTCCCTTCCCTTTTAAAGCATCATCCAAATTGATTAAGTTATTGATTGAAGCTCGCACATCCTGCAGCTGGTCCTTTTCAGCTTCTTTCTTTTTTATGGATTCATCCAATTCAGGAATGATTTCGGAAACTTTAATCACCTTCATCTGATCACTCCCCTATTTCATTTTTTGAGATAGCTCTTTATCTTTTTGAGCAAGCTGATCTATTAGGGTTCTCATATCTTGTTCTGTTTTAATCAGCAAATTTTGATATTGTTTAAGGGTTGAATAATACTTTTGCTCAATTTTAGTTATTTCAGACAGCAGTTCCAATCTGCTTTCCGGGAATGTAATAGAAGGATTACTGACATCAACCCCTTCGGCCTTGCTTTTGAGTTCATTTAGGGCATTTTCCACTTCACTTTGAATTAATTTAATTTCGGTCATTTTTTCACCTCAATAGTCATGCCGTATTAATTGCTTAATTGTGTGATGCGATTACGTTTAGAAGCAATCGTGCTTGAAAGAGATTTATTTAATCCTTCGTAATGGGTAATCTTTACTTCAATATTGTTTAACATTCCTTCAATTTCACTGTTTCCGATTCTCATATAAGTATCTTCAATTTCACCACGTATATGATCAAAATCATTAGCATGTGTTCCAGCCCAAACCGACTGGTTTAAGTTGGGCTGATGAATAAAACGCTTATTAAGCATGAATTCTTCTTGGCCTGATGAGATTTCCTGCTGTGCCTTTCTCAATCGAACCAACATCTCATTATTCTTACTAATTTCACTATTCAAAAAGGAAATATCTCTATACAGCTGGCTTATTAAAATGGAATTGTCATCCACAGTGGTCACCCCGCGTTAACTTTTAATTTTGGAAGGCTTCTAAGTTGGAGTATTAATCGGAAGATATTAATTGTATTACAATTGATAGAAGTTGAAATTAATAGTTTTATTTAGTTGCATGTTCAAGTAAACGAACATGCAACTAAATAAAATTTTCAATTATCAGGCTGCTTCGCCATCCTCGGTATGAGCAATCCCATAATCACACCAATGGCAATGAGAAGCAAAATAATATAAAGAATCATTAATTTGTTATCTTTTTCAACGGGTTCCTGATTCTCCGTTTTGAAAAAGCTTTCCTGTTTCGAATCGGAAAAAAGCTGAAGCTGGTCTGCTTTTGCAGTGATGGTATTATTAGTAGTTTCACTGCCGTCGAACAGCTTCTCCTTCACTTCCTTCAAAGGATCCAGGCTCTTTTGGGTAAAAGTAAGATCCTTTTGTTCTTCCGAGATCTGCTTTTTATTTTCATAAAGTGATTTTTCATGGAGGTAATCCGTATTCTCTTTGAATTTCTTTTTTTCATAAGTATTCGGCGTTACGTCATTAAAATCAGGGGTTGCCCCGGCAGAGTGGCAGGCTAGAAGCCATAGCGCCGGGAGCAGAATTATTACTTTAAGGAATCTATTAAGCTTCATAAGCCTGGTCCTCATCCCTCTTTGTACGCAGGTCCTTTATAGAACGGACTGCAAATGGAATGATCGCAAGGAAGGCAATAATGCCAAGCAGTATGAGGATGGCCGGAATAAACAGGGTCTGTGAGTCATACTGAATAGACATATATACCTTGGACATTGGGTCTTCATAGTTAATATTCGGTGCTGTAAGAGCAAGGAACGGACTGATGAAGAAGGCGATAAGCCCTACACTCAGAATCCATCCTGCCAAATTGCCGATCTTGAACCCTGCCAGAACAATGGCTGAGGCTGCCGTCAGCAGCAATATGGTGAAAATGGTCCACTCTATTGCGCGATCCTGTTCCATTGAGTAAATATTGAGGCCGAATATGCTGATAATCAGACCAACAATAAGATTAAGCAGTACAAACATGGAAGCATGGACAAGCATTGGCGCATTTTTGAAATAATGGCTGAAGTATCCGATCATTAAGCTGCTGAGCAGGACAATGGCCAATACGACAACCGGCGGCAGCTTGCTCTCCTCTTTCTTGGCAGATGTTTCTCCGCTGATTTGAAGCGGGCTGGATAATTGCTCGTATACCGGGCCATTCTTTTGGCCATTCACATAAGTGTTTCCAAGAAGGTTATAAATATCATCCCGGAACATCTGAGTTGTCTCTACGTTCGAGCCCCACTTGGAATTCAGTGTATCTGCATCCTGCTGGACACTTTGCACCTTTTGTTCAAGCTCGTTTGTATAGGATACGATATTGCTCTGATTTTCTCCGATGGATCCAACAAGATCATTGATCATCAGCATTCTTTGGCTGATTCCCTCTTGTTTGGCCATGACGGAAGATCCATCAATACTATCTACAGGAACTGGTGTATTCGTTGAGGATGTTTGAATTTGCTCCCTAACTGCATTTGCATTTTCCTGCAGAGCAGACAGATCTGTCTCGATAGCTGCTTGCTGTTCTTCAATTTTCTTATTGTATTCTGTGAAGAATGCCGTAAACTGACCTTCGAGGTCTGACAGCTTTTGCTGAGATGATGGTATGGCTGTATTCAGGTTATCCCACACCTTTTGTTCTTCCTCTTTCACAGCAACAATAGAATTTAATTTCTGTACAAGCTCTTCCACCTTTTCAGGATTTTGACTGTATGAATTTTTTATTAAATCTTCATATTGAATGAGTGAGGCATAATACTCCATCATTTTTACAGGTTTAGTATTGGTAATTTCATCATCAAAAGCACCCAAATGATATTTAATTCCAAGTTCTATAATTTGCTGTTCTTTCTCCTCTATAAGGTTGATCATAGAAGAGAAACTCATTGAAGCTCCAAGCTGATCTAAAAGGCTATTCTTTTCTTCCTCTAAACTTTTGTATGCTGCATCCAGACTGGTAAGGTCTTCAATTAATTTGGCATTCTCAGCATGAAGTTCCTCAACTACTTTTTGCAGCGGGTTTTCTCCTGAACCTTTCGCTGCCAGCTTTTGCTCAACAGCTATTAAACGCTGGGATAAACCTGGTAAGACATTCAAGGCGGAAACAACCTGTTCGGGCTTGGTACCTTCAATCGTCTCTAAAGAGGTTGTTAAATTAGCAATCTCTTTTTCAACGCTTAAAATCTCATTTCTTTCCTCTTCCATACCAGGTAAAGCTGGAGCTTCTAAACTGGCTGCTGTAATGGAATTAGGTTTGACTCTACCGTTATTCTTATTAGATGCCGACCCTGCCCCTGAACCTGGATTCCCCGTTTGTTGTCCGTTTGATAGCTCTCCTTTTAACAAACCAATAGTTTTAGCTGCTTTCTTAAAAGAAGATTCTTCTTGCTTATTGAAATATTCATCTAGTTCCTTATATTGCTCTTTAATTTGCCGATCTACCTCATTTTTTCGGATAGCTGACAAATCTTCAAACTCTTCACTATTCTCTTCAAGCTGTTTTTCCACACTCGCAATTCCACTATCCAATTCCTGTTTACCCTCAGACAAATCTCCACTAAGGGCATCCATACGAGCTGGCATTTTTTGTCCCGCAACAGCTTGAATTTCAACTACATTTTCATCCTGCATTTTTTGAAGGACACTTTGCTGATTATCCTGGTATTCTTTGTATTGATCTACAAACTGTACAAACGAGCCAAGGTTCTCTTCAAATTGGCGGAGGTTGCTTTCTCCCTCCTCAGTGCTTTCTGCCGTAGTCTTCACTGTAGAGTGAATACTCTCAAGCATATTGCGCTGCTGTTCGATTTCCGCTGCCAGGTTCTTTGAGCTGGGCTTATAGAAAGCGAGCATGGCATTCTGGAAGTCTATTTCCTTTTGTAAAATGGTATCGAACTGGGATTTCACATTTTCAAGGTCCTGTGACACATAGGTCCAGTATAAGGTTGAAATCTTTCCATTCACACGGTTGGTGGCTGATTGAATCTCGCGCAAAACCTTTTCCCGGTTCAGTGAGTTCAGCTGGTTCTGTACCGTATATTCAAAATTTGCTTTTTCAGGCTGCTGGCTTTCATAGGACATGATGTTCTTTGAAAAATTGGAAGGTATATAAACAACTGCATCGTATTTGGTATTTCTCAAGCCATTTTCTGCAGCACTCCTGCCGATGACAGTCCACTCATATTGTGAACCGTTGGAGAGGATCGAAGTAATTTCCTTACCAAAATCAAGAGATTTATCTTCCTTGTCAGCCCCTGTATCTTCATTTACAACTGCTATGGTTCTTGTGGCATTCTCCCTGACTAGCAGAGGATTATCGCCAATGGATCCAAAAAAGATGGCTGGCGCGGCGATAATCAGAAGCATCACCAAAACCATTTTCAAGATGTATTTTGTTTTGGCTGTCATGCTAAGACCTTCCTTTCAGTGGCACATAAAGGAATTTGAATTTTTAATTCCTTTCCGTTTATAACGTAATAACCATATCCCGGCTGAATCTCTGCCTCTTTCCGGTCATATGGAAGGGTAAAGAGTGTCTGCTCTGATTTTTTCATCAGAACGACCGCCTGGCGGATCTGTTTGATTTCTGCCGTTAAGGAATCGTATCCTTTCGTCAGTTCATTATTGCTGCCTGTCACGATGACACTAAAGCCAAGATGGCTTCCATTTTTCATCAGCCTTGCCATTCTCTCCTGCAGGCTGTTATCCAATGTCTGTGCAAAACGGGAGTATCCATCCACAGCCAGCACGATTGGCGAAAACGCTATATCTGTATTGCCATGCTGGATTGCATTAAGATATTCCTTTTCCCTTTGGGATAATAGTTCTTCCGCCTTTGCTGCCCAATCGCTGATCTGTTCCTTTGTCTCGATATAAACAGAGTTTTCTTCACTCGCATAAGATGATAATGCTCTATCAAAGGAATCGAAAATACCAATAGATTCAGCACCCTGAGCCAGCATTTGATTGATCATGAGCTTAAGAACATTTGTTTTTCCTTTTTGGGCCTGCCCAAGAATAATGCAATGCTTCGTTTTATTAAAGTTTGCATAGACAGGTTTGACGGATTCCTCATCAAGGCCAATTGGAATAAGCCCCGGCTGAGTTTCACCAGCAGTGTAGCGGGTAAAGTTGATCGTACTAAGCTCTGCCGGAAGCATCGGCACCTCTTCAGGCTGACTGCAGTCTTTGTATTTCTCCTTCAGTTCCTGAATGTCGGCCCGGATTGATTCCATGATCTCGAAATCATCTTTGCCTTCTGCAGGCAGGAATACCTGTGAAAAATAGGCCTCTTCCATTTTAATAATGGCTCTTCCCGGTATTGGCTCAGGTGCGAAAGGAACCCTTCCCAGAACGGAGTAAGCCTCGCTGCTGTCCATCAGATAATGGACCACTTTTGTTTTGAGGTTATTCATAAGCGATTGCCGGATTGAATTGATCCGTGTCGCCGCGAAAATCATATAGATGCCGAGTGACTGTCCATCCCTGGCAATCTGATTTATTTGCGTTTCTAGCTCCTGCATCTCTTCTTTTACTAAGTCGAAGTTATCAAATGTGATGTAGACGAGCGGCAGCTTTTCACTGCTCATCGAATTGTACATCTTAATTCCGCTGACTTCCTGCTGCTGGAATAAAAGCTTTCTGCGGGCAATTTCATCCTTAATCAGATTCATGAACTTTTCAATTTTACGTTCTTCATCCATCAGGAAGAAATCGGCCGTATGCGGCAGCTGCCTTAACGGAAGGAGTGAACCATTGCCAAAATCGAAAATATAATAATGCGCTTCTTCAGGAGAACGCTTTTCGGCAATGCTTAGCAACAAGGTCATAATCGTATGGGATTTTCCATAACCGGAGGAGCCAAACACGCCTACATTCCCATCCTCTATAATTTGATAGCTTAATGGATACTGGCTCTGCTTCTCAGGCTCATCCACCATTCCTAAATGAATTTCATTATTCTCCTCAGCGCGGTAAAGCTTCCTGTTTAAACGCCCTTCAAGAGGAGGAAGCCATGGACTTCTAAGTTTCTTAATGCCCATCGAGGACTGTGCTGCTTCAATTTCTTCCACAACGGCTTCAATTTCTGTTTTCCCGCCTTTTTTCTTCCCTTGGCGTGAATTCACATCCGATAATGGAACAAGACCCAGGTCGGTTACAATAGCAATCTCATCCTCTGTCTCAGAAGAGTCTTCCAGGTAAGGGGCTCCGCTCCATGCAGATTGGAACAGTTCATAGACTTCATTATTGCCGACCTGCAGATAGCCACGCCCGGTTACAGTAATAGCAGCGGCATCTCCGTTTTTAATGATCTCCCGGCTGTCATCTGTGTCCTGAACTTTTAAAGCCACCCGGAAACGGGCATTACTCCATATCTGCTCGTCAATGACACCGCCCGGCTTTTGGGTGGCCAGAATTAAATGAACTCCCAGGCTACGGCCAATTCGCGCGGCACTGACGAGCTCTCTGATAAATTCGGGTTCTTCACTCTTAAGCTCTGCAAACTCATCGGAAATCAAAAACAGATGAGGAAGCGGCTCCTTTGCCATATTGTTTTTATAAAGTTCTGTGTAATCGTTGATATGATTTACCTGATATTGATCAAAAAGCCTTTGCCGCCTTTTCAATTCACTTTTGATGGAGGCAAGTGCTCTTGAACTGAAGTTCTTGCTGCCTTCAATATTCGTAATGGTGCCTAAAAGATGCGGCATATTTTTAAACGGCTGGGCCATTCCCCCGCCTTTATAGTCAATCAGCAGGAAAGCGACCTCGTGGGGATGGAAGTGAACAGCAAGCGAAAGAATATACGTCTGCAGAAATTCACTCTTACCTGATCCCGTAGTACCAGCCAGCAATCCGTGCGGGCCATGCGCCTTTTCATGAAGGTTCAATAACGACAGGTCTTCCTTTCCTTTAAATCCAATTGGAACTGCAAGTGATTTGGAAGACTCTTTTGTAAGCCAGTTCTCTTTAATCGGAAGTTTCCCTACTTCTTTCACCTTCATCATTTCCAGGAATGAAACGCTATTTGGAATGGAATTGGTCATGCCAACCTGGTGATCCAGCGTTCTTAACAGACGGGAAAATTCCTCATTCCCCTTCTTCTGATGAGCATCAAGCCTAAATGGGATGCTGACCGCTTTTTTATCCTGAATCAGAATGTCTCCTTCTTCCTGATTGATATATCTGACTAGGGTTTGGATATTATCATGAAGGTTTTCCTTTGAGTCTGCTGCAAAGATAACAGATATTCCTATGTCGGAATGGTCCCCCTCCAAATATTCCAGAATCACGTGATCCGCAATTAACTGGTGATTGGCTATAATGAACACGAGATGAGGAGAATACACCCGCTTCTCCTTATCTTCAACTAAATCCCTTTCACGCAGAATCTCATATAAGGACGATAGAAGCTGATCTCTCGTTTGTTCGTTATAGATCATCCCTTTTGCATGTGAATGCGGCATCTGAAAATGCGGAAGCCATTTGAGCCATTCCCATTTCTTATATTCTTTTTCGTTAAAAATAAATACAAACCGCACATCATGGTAGCTATGAAAAAAGGCCAGCTGCCCAATAATCTGGTGAATTTCATTTTTTACAACCTGCTCTTTTCCGATTAGCCCGATTGGCCCTTTGGCCAAATCAGCTACTACAGGTACATTTCTAACTTCCTTATAGACTTTTTCCATTTGGCGTGATTGTTCAAGCAGGTCATCAATTTCACGGTTTGCCAAATCTCCTGAGCTTACCTTGACCTCATAGTTCGCAGGCACATTTCCAGTACCCAGTCTGAATTGAAGAAAGTCAAAGCTCTGAAGTGGCCGCTCCCAGATCCGGTCGGATATATGGCCCGTAAAATATTTCATTTTCTCAAAAGACGGAAAGTGGAATTCCAGAACATGCTTCTGCTGATCAGACAATGCCTGCAGCTCTTTTCGCTTCTCTTCCAGATAGGCAGTATAAACTCGATGCCTGCGCTCTTTCCGCTTCTTTTGATTGCTTTTATCCTTAAAGTATTGCACTGTGGATGTCACCAAAGTGGTCATGAACATGACCATTGAAATGATAATAAAAATCCCTCTTGGCTGAATTAAGGCCACGATGCCCATTACAACCAGCATAATCAGCGGCGGCATGATAATCAGCCATAATCCTCTGCCTGAATCATCCGGCTCCTGTGAAGGAAAGGATAGGGAAACCTTCTCATTCGGCATTTCATAGATCATTCTTGGCGTTCTTCGGTAGAGCGGATATTTCTTTGCCATTTCAGATTGCGGCCTGATGGTAACGGGAAGCTTTGATTCATAGTATTCAAAACTATCAATCTGGAAAAGATCCTCATCTATTATTCTTAAAGACATAAAGGGGAAGAACAGCACATCTCCTATTTCAAGGAAGGTCCTCTCTTCAACTCTTTTTCCGTTTATATAAAGCTTTCCTGAACCCGGTTCTGCCATCCAGCCCTTATTTGTTCTTATCAGATCAAAAGACTGACTGGCTTCCATTAGAATACCGTTCTTTTTATAAATGGAAGCATTCGGGTTATCAGACGAAATCTCTATTTCCCTTTGATAGCCGGAGTAGTAGGTTTGGCTTTTAAGGGCTTCAGAGGTTACTATTATCGTCAGGATTTCCCCCGCATCATTTATCTGAAAGGGTTCTCCATCGTTCAGCCTTCCGAGAACCGACTCATTTTGCCTAACTTCATAGAATTTGTCGTGTTTTTCTATAGACACAATTCCTTTTGTAAAAGGAAGTTCCCTTATTGTCACCAGCTGTTCGAGCTCAGGACCAATGGTGATCCTGCCGTTCTTTTCAATTGGCATAGACAGCTGCTGGCAGTAATCGCTGTAAAACAACCATAACTGTTCCATCTCTCCCACCTCCTGTCTATCTTAATTAGGTTTTTTCTTTTCAGCCTCTTCCTTCTTATCGGCAGGCTTTTCAGCAGAAGTCCCAGCATCCTTTTTATCAGCAGGCTTTGTCTCTTTTTCAGCCTCTTTTGCAGTCTCTTGTTCTACAGCCTGCTCATTATCTTCGCTCTTCCTCCGCTCTTCTTCCTCCTGAGCTTTCTGTTCCTCTAAATACTCGTCAATCTCAGCTTGAATTTCGTCGATTTTCTGCTGTTTTTCTTCAGATTTAAGCTTATCATCTGCTTTGACAACTTCACGGTATTTCAGCAATGCGAATAGGATTAAATCTCTATCTTCAAGGTCACGGGAGATATCGAGTGCTTCCTTGGCATCTCCCCTTCCGATGTGAATCCAGTAGTGATAGTAAAGGGGATCCGTCTGCAGGGTAATCGTATTTTGGACATTCTCTTTTTGGTCTTCTGTCAATGCTTCATTTATTATGTAGGACTGTGCCAGTTCATACTGTACCACTTTGGGCATCTGATCAATCTCATAATTGGATAACTTGGAAACGACTTCGCTATACTGGCTTTTCAGGAAATGCTCCTGACTATTTATAAATGCAGCCTGTTTTGGCTGAGTAAAGATAAGAGAATATAGGCTGAAAGCAACGAAAGGCACTAAAGCAATCAGCAGACCCCATGCCGAATATCTTGTGGCTTTCCACTTTTTTTGCGGAATCTTGGCATATTCCTTATCCTTCTTTTCAAGCATTTCTATATTAGTCCGGATGACTTCTGACAATTCATTTTCATCCTTGGCCTTTATGACACTTGCTGCTGCAGGCGACAATTCAATGGTCTCATGGAGGCTAAGGTATTCCCGGAAGGAGCGATTTCCATCTACAGCGGAAGCGATGGTCGCTTTCAATTCCATCCAAAGTTTTTCCTGATTGGTTTCATAGGGCGGAAGGCTCTCGCTTACACCATAATGAAGCAAATGCGGTGACAGGCTTTCATCTGCCACAATGTTTTCTGGACAGATGATGAGATGCAGCCTGGAATACGGATGACTTTTCACAAGCTTCAGGAGCTGCGAAGAGAAAATCCATCTGCTTCTTTGGTCTTTCTTTTTTAATTTGGAAAAGGTTAAGTAATTTGAGGGAATTTGCAGGACGAGGCGCAGTTCATCCTCTGTTAAATGGATATCCCTTTTAATAGCTGATTCCATCGCCTGGAGCAATTCCAATTCCGCAGCAGCATCAGCTTTAATTTTCTCTTTTTGAAAAAGAATGGTAAGGGATTGATGATCTGTTTCGACAACCGCTTCAAGCTGCTCTTCAAGGTAGGTTTGACTCTTTACTGACATTTTTAAATACTCCCTTTATAAAATTTCGAAACGGTCCCCAGTGGTAATCCCCTTTTCTGCCAGTTTATCGTTTCCTGACAGGATCATGTGCTTGTTGGGAATTCTGACCCAATATCCTTCACGGGGAGGCTGAGGAATAGACTTAGCTTGCCAAACAATATCAACTACTTTTTTAACAGAGTGATAGTTAGATAGACGGAGATCAAAAGGTTCAACTTCATAATTTTTCAAATCAATTGTTAATTCTATGTACATGTTCAACACCTCATAAAAAAAGAGCGCTTTTCATCTGGTGAATGCAGCGCTCCTTCTCCACTTAATTAATTCAGATCTAATTAACCGCGAATTTGGCCAGCAATCTGGTTATCAGCATCTTCAAGAGCTCTTGCAGTATTATTAAGCTGAGCAGAAATATCCTCTAATAATTGCTGCATTTGAACAAATGAAGGTCTTAAAGATTGGTATTGTTCAGCAAACGCTCTGCTTGCTTCCCCTTCCCATGCACCTTCCAGTTCACGAATCATATTATCCAAACGGACAATCTGATCCCCAACCTGGCTGCTTTCTCCATTATAACGGTTAGACATGCCTACTAATTCTGCTGGTGTAACGCGAATAACTCCTGACATTCAAATCTCTCCTTTTCAATAGGTTACTATTATTGTAAAAATACACAATACAAAGGTCAATTACTTACTTGCAAAAAATAACAAAACAGTTATTTATACCCACCATTACCCGCCTTTTATATACTTAAACCATAATTGGTATTTTTTTCATAGTTTTTTTCTATTTATTTGATTTTCAAATTCAAATTTTCTACCTATTTATTACTATCATGGCAGTCAAAACTCGTCAAATTGCTTATAAGTCCATGTCGAATTATGTCTGTGGTTTTATTCCTATAAATCTATAAACCCCCACTTGTATTTTTTAGGTAAAATTACCTCATCATAGAGAATTTAATCAAACATTCTTGAACCCCATTTTTCCCTAAAAACATCCAAACGGATTATGTAGTTCTTTGGAATCATTTTCCGGAATAAATTTCGGGGTTCAGCAAAAAAAGATACAGCAGAATCGCTGTATCTTTTAACAACTATTTATTCCCCAACCACCTTAGCATCCTTAAGCATGTCCTCTGTCAAAGTAATCCCCTGTTCCTCAGCTGCTTTCTTGTTAATCACAAGCTCAAGGCTTTCCGGATAGCCGACAGGAATTTCATTCGGCTTTTTGCCCTCCAGGATTTCAACAGCCATTTGGCCTGTGGAGTATCCCAGATCATGATATTCAAATCCGTAGGAGGCAAAGCCGCCCCGTTTAACCGAATCACTTTCTCCCACAAAAGCCGGAATGTCTTTTTCGTTGGCGACGTTCAGCACAGATTCAAGGGCAGATACGACTGTATTGTCTTTAGGGATGTAGAACACGTCAGCACGCCCCACTAAAGATTCTGCAGCCTGTTTTACCTCTGAACTTGTTGAAATCGTTGTTTCAACTGCTTCAAGCCCAGCTGCCTCGATAGCTTCTTTCGCATGCTTAACATTTACTACTGAATTTGGTTCCCCATCATTGTAAATAATGCCCACCCTTTTGGCATCAGGTACAAATGTCTTAATAGAATCAATTGTATTTTTGATGGCATCCGGATGTGTATCAGATGTACCCGTGGCATTCCCTCCCGGTTTTTCCAGGCTTTCCACAAGCTCAGCTCCAACAGGATCAGTGATGGCTGTAAAAAGGATCGGAATATCCTTTGTGGATTGCACAACTGATTGGGCACTCGCAGTAGCAATCGCCAGGATCAAATCATTCTTGTCAGCGACCAGGTTCTGGGCAATGGACATATTGTTATTCATATCCCCCTGTGCATTCTGGAAGTCGATTTTAAGATTCTTTCCTTCTTCATATCCAGCATCTTTGAGTGCGGCAATAAATCCTTCTCTTGCAGAATCCAGTGATGGATGCTCCACAATTTGCGTGATGCCAATTTTAACAGTCTTCTTTTCTGACGCTTCCCCGCTGGTCTCCTCATTTCCTGAACCACAGGCAGCAAGCATCAGCAATGCACTGCTTGCCAGGATGGCCAATATCTTTTTCATAGAAATACCCCCAAGATATAAATTTTATAATTTTTTTAATATTTTGATATTACCACGGTAATACATTTGTAACAATAGCTAATCCACCTTTTGTAGACAATTTGTCATTCAGAACAAAACAAAGCTGGTTCCAATCGGAACCAGCCTCTGCTTTTCTATTAACGAATTGGTACTCTATTAGGGATTTCATTATATTCTTCCGGATTCAAATCATAAACACTGCCATCTGCAACTCCATGAATGATTCCCATAACACCTGTTTCTACTGTCTTAACGAGCTGCCCTTTCATCTTTTGTCCATAGTTCTGTGTCTGCCCTTTCACTTCAAATAAGACAACCCCACTCCCGTTCAGAGCAAAAGAGCCCAAGGCAGTTCCAGGCAAGTCTAAGTCCTGATCATATAACGAAATATTGGTAAAAATTGAATTTCCTTTTTGCTGAAGAGCATCATAAAGGGCTACGTTTAGCTGACGTGAGAAGTCAAAACGGTAATTCTCTGCATATTTACTATACTTTGCCCCCTCAGGAGAGTTTGGATCCGGAATAAAGTCTGCTGAAATCGACATGGTTACATCTTCATCTGTTCCTTCAATCTTATAAAAGCCCTGGTGATGCAGATCTAAAAAGACTTCAACACTTCCAAACTCCTCTTGAAGCCCTTTGTATACATCCCTGACTGTTTGCGATTCAGGTGTGATATACCATCCCGGAGTGCTTGAATTGCCCGGGAAGTCCTCCGCCTTTGGAACATAGTTTAAGTCAGGGTTAAAGTCACGGTTTACATCGAAGCCTGGCGCTTGAGAATAGTCGTCCCCCTGAAGGCTGCGTGTGTAATAATTCCAGGTTGGCTGTGCATTCTGTAATTGAGGAAACAGTTCCTGAACCTCTTCCCAGTTCATAACATTGCCGCGCCGGTCCAATTCAGAACCATCGGCATTCATCATGGGAATCGCTACAATCGTTAGTTCTTCCCTAATTTTTTTTGCTTCTGCTGATTGACTTGAACCTAGCTTCTGAAGAATATTTAACAATGCGACAGTACCTGTCTTCTCATTGCCATGAATTTCACTCTGTATAAGAACTACTTTATCCCCATGGCCTACCCGTGCTGTAAAGATATCTCTCCCCTGATTTGTTTTCCCCGCTGCCTCAACCTGTACCTGGCCATTAGATGACTTTTCAAGCTGGCTCAGCTTTTTCTTCAATTCTTCATAATCTACAAATCCATTGATTGATACATTTTCTTCTGTCACAGGCTTTGCTCCTTCCGCAAAGCTAACTTGAGGCGCGAGAATCGTTGCTGCCAGTGCTGCTGAACTAAGTGCTTTCCATAATGACTTTTTCTTCATTTTTTTGCCTCCCCCTAATCTATTAATTCGTTATACGAACTATTTTTATCATGCCTTTTCAACAGGAGGATGTAAATCTACTAAAAGAATTAATATTCTGAATAATTTTATCCTACATTTTCCTTAGTTGGTAAGACTTTCTTCACATCAAAAAGGACTGCGAAAAATCGCAGTCCTAGCAGCATCAATCAATTAATCCCTCTTCTTTCAGGAAATCAACCGCCACATCTTCATATTGCTCTTTATCAATATCAACTCTTGCATTAAGCTCCTGCATTTTTTCATTATCAATTTTACCAACAAGCATCTTCAATGCTTCTTCAATTTCAGGATGTTCTTTCAGTGTATCAGCCCTAATAATAGGGGTTGCATAATACGGAGGGAAGAATTCCTTATCATCCTCAAGGACCTGCAGATTGAATGCCGGGATGCGGCCATCAGTTGAAAAGGCGTCAATGACATCCACTTCGCCATTCTTGATGGCACTGTACATAATACCGGAGTCCATGGCCTGTGTTCCGCCAAATTCAAATCCGTAGGTATCTGCAAGGCCGGGATATCCATCTGGACGCTCCAGGAATTCCGGCTCCGAGCCTAGAGTCAGCTCTGATGATTTCTTGCCTAAATCTGAAATTGTTTTAACACCCCAGTTTTCAGCGTCTTCTTTTCTTATAGTCAGTGTATAGGTGTTATTAAAGCCAAATGGTTCAAGCCAGACCATATCATATTCTTCCTTAAAGCGCTCTTTTACAAGTTCATACACTTTATCAGGATCACTGATCATTTCTTCTTTTAAAATACTCAGCAAGGCTGTCCCCGTGTATTCCATATACAAATCATAATTTCCGCTATTAACACCTTCAAATGCAGGTGCGGTACCACCCAGGAAGGATTCATATTTCACATTTAAATCTGTGTGTTCTTCTATCAGATGGCCCATTATATACACCATGATTTCCTGCTCTGTGAAGTTTTTGCCGGTAATGGTGATTGTATCCTTGCCGCCGGCTGTTTCGCCGAGCTGGGCAGCAAAGGCGGAAAGAGGAAGGATTAATATTAATGCAGTTACCACCCATTTTCTCCAGCGGCTCAAAGTTGGGTTAGTTTTCTGCCCTTGTTTAAGTCCCTGCGGAGTCACATCTGTCTCCAGCAGCTTCAGTAAATAGTCAAAAATAATCGCTAATAGAGCAGAGGGAATTGCACCTGCCAGAATTAGGCCCGTATTATAAGTCTGAAGCCCGCGGAAAATCAGATCTCCCAGACCGCCAGCCCCAATAAGGCCTGCAATTGTCGCTACACCGATAATTAATACAGTCGCCGTACGAATCCCGCCCATGATCACACTCAGGGACAGCGGAAGCTCCACCATCCAAAGGACCTGGCGATTCGTCATTCCCATTCCGACTCCGGCGTTGATAGCAGACTTTTCAACACCAGTAATGCCTAAATATGTATTCCGGAGAATGGGCAATAAGCCATATACGGTTAATGCAATAATGGCAGGAGCTTGTCCTGTTCCGATGAATGGGACTAAAAATACCAGAAGTGCGAGACTTGGAATCGTCTGAAAAACTCCTGCAATCCCAATAATTGAATCGGCAATTTTCCGATGCCTGGTTAAATAAATGCCCAAAGGAACAGATATTAAAATGGCAATGGCGATCGAAATAAGCGAAAGATACATATGTTCTAAAATTAAGTTCCATATTGTAGGCCAGCGGTTTACAAAAACGTCAGCCGTGCTGCTGATTAAATTAAGAATCGTCTACACCCCCTATCCTGTTTATTCGACGATCTCGTCGACCATATATTCTACAAGACTCGATCGGGTCACAATGCCCAAAAGTTTTCTATGTTCATCCAAAACCGGAACAAAACCGTAAACAGATTCGTTCACAAGCTGAAAGGCTTTTTCCGCCGGATCATGTTGCTGAAGTGTCACGACGCTTGAATCCATAATATCTTTAAGCCTCAACTCTTCATCTTTGTAATTTCTCTGGACGTCCCATACGGTGGCAATTCCCTGAAAAATATTTTGATTATCCACAACCACGAGACTGTTAACCCGTTTGCTGCGAATCATCTTCAGGGATTCAGCCAGCCTGCGGTTTTCAAATGCTGTGACAGCCTGAACCATTAATTTGTTCAGTTTAGGGAATGAGATGCTGTCATTTTCCTGAAGACGGTCTTCTCCAATAAAGCTTCGGACAAACTCATTAGCCGGCCTGCGGATGATGTTTTCCGGCGTATCCAGCTGCACCACCTCCCCATCTTTCATAATACAGATACGGTCCGCGATTTTAAGTGCCTCATCCATGTCATGGGTGACGAATACAATCGTTTTCTGGATATCCCGCTGAAGACGGACTAACTCATCCTGCAGCTGCTCCCGGCTGATTGGATCCAATGCACTGAACGGTTCATCCATTAAGATGATCTTTGGCTCAGCTGCCAGTGCACGGATCACACCGATCCTCTGCTGCTGCCCACCGCTCAGTTCTGAAGGGTAACGTTCGCCAAACACCTCCGGATCCAGTCCTACCATATTCATCAGCTCGTCCACTTTATCTATGTATTTTTCCTTCTTCCATTTCATCAACCTTGGAACAAGCGATACATTTTCTTTAATCGTCATATGCGGAAGCAGTCCTATCTGCTGGATCACATAGCCGATCGTCCGGCGAAGCTTGACTGGATCTTCTTTTGAAATATCTTTTCCTTCAATGGTAATTGTCCCTTTTGTCGGTTCAATCAGACGGTTGATCATCCTCATGGTTGTGGTTTTTCCAGATCCGCTTGGTCCAATCAGAACCAGCAGTTCACCTTCCTCCACTTTAAAGGTAATATCCTTTAGAGCATGGAATCCATCCTGAAAGACTTTGTTTACTTCTTTAAACTCAATCAACTTTTCAGCACCTCCTATACAAAAATGTTAAATTATGGAACATCCTATCCGCAGATGCGTGTTTCAGGATAACATAAGCAGTCTGATCATGCAAAAACAGATAAATTAGTTATCCCACCATAATTCCATAATATTCATATTTAACCTTTATCTTCTTTAATTAAACCAAAAAGGTTCTCCATCTGAACAACCTGATGAAAAACCCTTTCTAAATCTCATATTTCATTAATGTGCATCATCCTCATTTTCAGCTTCCTGAGCCCATGAAGGTTCCCGGCCATCCTGATGTTCATTATAAACCTCTGTCGCCTCTCTTTCTTTCATGAAGGTCTTCATATCGTGAATATCGTTATGATCCCCAATAATATTTCCAAACCCCTGATTATGTTTCTTATGGCTCCTGAAATCAGTAGGAAAGTTGTTGCCGAAATTGACCGCGGAGGCGTCTTCAATAGTGCCGATATGAATATCTCCAATCTTAAACTCAGAATCGAAGGGTGAAATCTTCTTCGCTTTTGCCGGCTTCTCTTCGTTAGTACGATAGGGAATCTGTTTTCCATTAATTTTTATGATTATATCCTCATTACCCGCTTTCCTCTGATTCTGCCCCATGGCAGTCTCTTCAGGAGAATGAAGATCACCAGTCTGAAAGGTATTCCCAATGTTTAAGGCACCGCTTAGTTCTTTAATATCCACTTTATCCAACTTATAGATTAGCTTATCTAAATTTAAGGTCTGTATATTTTTGATATCAAGGTGCACATTTTTATTGTCTTCCGTGATGATTTTTTCCAGCCGGGCCATTCGCATTTCTATATCCTGGAGCAATTTTAAAAGTGTATCTTCGTTTAGGTTCATGCCTTTCATCCTTTATCTAAATTGGCACTCTCTATGATCAGTTGCATATTATATTGTTATTTCATACATGCTGGAGGAAAAAAATGAGGAGAAAACCCAAATCTCCTAAGATTATCTTCAATAATCTTAATGTAGATCTGTTGGAAAACAACTCAGGCATTTTTATGGGAAAGAACCGGCAGTTTTATTGGAGTTCTGCTGGTAAAACTCATTCGGGCTTTGGAGCAATATATGGACAAGAAAATGAAATTTCCCATAACACCCATTTTGTCCTGAAAGAAACAGCGGAAAATCAGAAGGAGGGGAAAGAGATCTAAGATTCTTTTTTTGATGCCGCTGTAATATTATTAGTTATCCTACTGCGGCTTCCCTTTATATTTCCAAACCCGTCCGATTTTCTTGCCTTACTGCGCCATTTATATTGAATATTGTCCCCGTAAAAAATACCGGAGCTATTATGAACAGCCTTTACTTTAATAGAGTTATACTGGATTTTAGCCATCTAGAGCCCCCCTATCCTTATTGCCATTATTACTATGAGTATTGATCAATTTAGAGAAGTATGCCCTTTAATTCCCAAGGATTGTTGGCATGCTTCTCAGCGCCTACTGCTTCGTTATTTCTCTTTCGCTTTATAAGTATGAGTAAACGCAAAATAAACCACCTTGGAGAAGATGGCCGCATGTTCGTCGTTAACTTTGTGTAACAGACTGATTATTACTCTGTTGACGCTGTGAAAAGTCCGCATCAATCCAGTCATTATCGTTAATAATGTTTACAATATTGGCAGCCATGTTTTGATAACCTGCGATTTTACCTAAACCGTAGTTATTTTTCCTGTTCACCTGCCAATTTGTCTGATTGTTCTCTCCAGTAAAGATGCCTGAATTCGAAGACATCGTAGTGATATTGATATTGCTGAATTGTATATCGATGCATTTCATTTATATATACACTTCTTTTCCTATATTTGCGAAGTTGGCTGCGGGTTGATATTTTCAGGCTGCGTAATAGGGTTATCAATCCCATCAGGATCATTAATAATATTGGTACAGCCCAGCACAAGCGAATTCACAAAATTCCCATTGCCGGAATTAAATTTCCCCTGGGCATTCCAGTCAGGCTGGCTGTTTTGGCCAGAACCAATTATGGAATTCGAGGACATGCTCAGCACATTAATCTGATTAAACACGACAGAAACAGGCAAGAATATTTCCTCCATTCCTTGAAAGGTTTATGTTACTATATGCCCTTTTCTTTTCATTGTGACTCCGGTGCTTTAAGGCTTAAAAAGGGAAGCGTTATAAAGAGCTCCCCCTGACAGCTATTAATAAGGATATCCAAATCCCGGTCCACAGCAAGGCCGCTGGTAATAATAAGGCGGCGGTGGTGGCGGATACCCATAATATGGACGCGGATAGAATAAAGCAGTGCCCAATAAACCTCCTGCTAACCCGCCTAAAAAAGGCAGGCCAAAGAATCCAATAAACCGCTGATTCTGCGGCTGATAAGGGCCTCTGTAAGGGTACATTCATTCATACCTCCATTTCCTCTGTATATGCCTACATTATTGTATATGCGTGGAAATGGGTTTGGCTTGGGCAAATGCACTACATTTGGCGGGGGAATGTTGGGGGATATGTTAAATGAAAAACCTTGAAAGGCATTAAGCCATTCAAGGTTCTAATGTTTTTCCTTATGATAGTCCCCAAACACTTAACTCATAAAAATATTCCGTTCGTTCAATGCACAAACCAAAATTAAAATCTTCTGCCACTAGAATAAAATCTCCATATCCAACTGAAAAATTTGTTAATTCAATAATTTCATTTAAATGACTAAATACTTCAGTAACATTAACCAACAATGCTTCTATTTCATTTTCTCTAAAAACTAATAGTCTTCCTTGTTTTGGTATTACTTCGATATTATCAACAGTATCTTTTAACAATTGTATTGATTTTTGAATATGTTCTTTATAGTTTTCTCCTTGCAATTGAATCTTATATTCCTTTGTATTAAGTAGCGAAAACACATTCTTACAAAATAAATCATTATCTTCAATATCTAAAAAAGGTTCCTCTGTAAGATTCATGAAGTTTATTTCTTTTACCAAATTCCTTCTTCTACTTTGTCTTTTTAACAGCTTCATCTTTGTTTTTCTTTCGTCAGTCAAATTAATCACCTTTCCATGGTCGACCTTTCTTTTTATAACCAACAAAATCTTCCGGGGAATGTCCAGGGTACTGATTATATCTTCCTTTTTCCAATGGGCTTCCCTTCAAATCGTCAGCACCATGAAAGTGTGGCCCTCTCCCGAATTTATCCTCTCGGTGCTCTATGATATATTTTTTCTTACCATCTACTTCAAATTCATATACTCTTCTATTTTCAGTTGTTCCATCATAAACATCGATAGGTTTCTTGTGCTGAATAGAGTTAGGTATTCCCGCCCTTCTCTTTGCATCCCTAAATCCTCCATTTTTTGTTAATACCCTATCTATATCATCCGTACCCTTACCAGCCTTCTTCCCCGGCAAGACCACATTGCCCTTTTCCTCTTTCAATATCCTGACAAGCGCATCAAAGTCGGCCTTATTGATGCTTTTCCGTATGATCTTAGTTCCTTGTTTCCGAACCACTGCCGCAAGCGACAGGTATTCAAGTATTTCAAGCGGGGTTCCGTCAGCTATGGAGTCCAGTTCACGCACTCCTCCCAAACGGTCTTCTGGAATGGAGTCGACAAACTTGTAGCCTGTTCCTTTTTCTCCATAGAATTCCCGCACAATCCGGCCGTCCTCGTATAGATGAAATTTTCCGCCCTGATTCTCGTTGCCGATGCCATACTCGTCTATGACATCAACAGTCAGGATTTCTCGGCCGCTTAGGGAGGCGAATTCCTCCGGGCTGATTTCGTTACTGTTCAGTTCTGCTAAAGCTTTCAAAGCTCTTAACTGATAGTGGATGGTCTTTCTTTCGTAGGTATTCTGCCAGACAGCCCAAATGGAATAAGCGCCTGGCGGCAGAATCTGGCCTAGTGCAGTTAGGCCGAGTTCTTTAAAGAATTCCGGAGAGTGTATGGAATTTCCTGCTTTATGCCTGATGCCTTCTAAAAGCTCTCCATGGATTGGGCTTTATTACGAATAGGATTTTTTTACACCTTTGTATAAAACAGCAACAAATACCCATCGACAGAAAGTTTAAAATAAGAAAATCACCATTATTACATTATTTCCCTGTGATATAGTAAAATAGATTCTTTCTACCCGATTTATTAATATGAAATTGGCAGGATATAGAGGTGAATATTCATGGCTTTAGGATATTACTACAGTTTATTGGCGAAGAAACAAAATGATTTGCAGAGACTGCTGGCCAGTGAGGGAGAACTCCAAGGAAAACAGCAGGAGTTTAACCACTATCGGCATACCGTCACAAAGCCGGGTCTTTCCCCTTTTACCTGGCAGGGAAAGCTGGCAGATGAATTTGAGGATATCCGGTTTGAACAAATGCTTACGAGTTACACTGACATTGAGTCAAATCATTTTCATGATGTGTTTTCAGCCATAAGCCGGAAGCTGCAGCAGATTCAGCAGGAAATCGATTCTATCAAACAAACAATCGCTTCCCTCGAAGCACAGCTTGCAGCAGAGAGGTCAAATATAAAATGAGGAGGTATTGAGAATGAATACTGAGATTAAGCTAAGGATAAGCGATATAGAACAGGCACTTTCTAAACTTCAGTCCTCCGCTAACGGGCTCCAGCCATCCCTTCCACCCACTATTGGGCAGAATAATGTCCTTGATTTCATCAATAAATTGAACGCTTTAAATAACCAGCTTCAACAAGTTACAGAAGCCTATAAATCTCTATTGCTCCAAAATGAAGAAGCAACACGGCAATCAGTACAATTCTTAGATGAATCGGATCGGCTGCTATCCAGGGATATACATGGGGTGCAGAAAAAATAATCCCATAGCAAACATTTCATAGAATATAAGTGGCTTCCCTAAGTTTTGTCCAGCTTATGGGGAGCCTCTTTTTATACCCTCAATGCTGGCAGAATACGAGAATTTCACTGACACCTCCCCTCTTCTAAATCTCCCATTTTAAAAAAACAAAAATAAATAATAATTTATAGAGCGGATGTATTTTGTTATTCTAGTAGATATGCATATTGGGCAGTTTAGGAGTGGATTTTAACCATGAACAAAAAAGACATTGCACAGATTCGGAAACAATTTAAATTAAATAATGACTTACTAAAGATCACAGATATTTTTAACGTCTATATTATGAAGGAATCAAGTGAGATTTATCATTATGAAAGCCAGCCTTTTGAAATGCTCGATCAGGATCAGCAGGAACTCTTTATGGACAACTTCAAAAAGATGCTTGGCGGCCAATTGGATGAGAAGCTGTTTGAATTAAAGTTTCGGCGAGATGCAGAAAACAGCAGTCAGCTTATCCTTCACCAAGGATTGTTGACGAATGATGCTGAGGGCTGGACGGAACAAATGCTTCAGATTGTCGGCAAAATGCTGGAAGTCCGGCAATATGAAAAGGATATTGTCGTTACATTCATTCGCGGGGAGTATCTTAAACCCATGAAGCGCCGCAATCCAGAAGCCGAGGAAAGTGAACGGGATGCCGTTTATTCTCATCCCTTTATTCTCTGCAGCATTAATAACACGCAGGAACCGAAGAAAGAACTGCTTTTTGACTATGTCGAAAGGGAATTTAAATACCATTTTACCGTTGATCCGATTATCAACCTCAAGTCTCCCATTTCAGGGTTTCTATTTCCTTGCTTTACTGATCACGCTGCTGATGTCAATCATGTCCTGTATTCTGCAGGCAAGGTCCATGAGCCCGACCACCAGTTCATTGAGGATGTGCTAAACGGAGAAGAAACAATGACGGCGCAGGATGATAAAATCGTTTTTGAAGAAATTATTAAAGACGTAACAGGAGATCAGCTTAGCACATCTACACTTTCAAGCGTATATGAAGAGATAAACCGTATGATTGTGGAAAACGAAGAGGATGAACCCCCGAAGCTGGATTCCAAAGACGTAGAACATGTTTTAAAGGTAAGCGGCATCGAAGACATTGATTCTGAAAAGGTCCAATCCGCTTATCAAAAGATCATTGATGATGACAAATATGAAATAAAGGCAAGCAGCGTCCTGCCTAAATACAATTCTAAATCAATTAAGATCAGCACCAAAGCAGCCAACATATCCATTTGTCCGCAGGATCTTAGATATGTAAGACAAATTAATTTTGACGGCAAGCGTTACCTGATGATCGAGGTGGAAGAAGATACCGTAATTGAAGGCTTTACGATGATTCCGGAAGCATTTGGCGGGGGGCAGGATAAAGAATAAAGCAGCAGTGCTGCCTTTCGAAAGAAGTATACTATTTAAAAAAGGAATTTCCAGATAGGAATTCCTTTTTTGGCGTTATAAGCAGTTTAGGGGTTGGGACAATGTGCCTGTCCCTATGTCTCTTGTTTTTAAATACGCTATTTCTCCCAAAGCTCGACGAGTCAGCCATCAGGATCTTCAATCCAAATAAATTTTCCAAACTCACTAACTTCTTTTTCCTTAACAAGAGGTACACCAATTTGTTCAAGATGTGTAATCATCTCGTCTAAATTATGTACTTGAAAATTTAACATCACTTGTTGTTCTGCAGGAAAATAACTGTCATCCTCAGAAAAGAAAGAAAAGATCGTCTCATTTTCTAATTGGGAAGTAATCACAGTCCCATTCCAATTATCTATTTCTATCTTTAACACTTCACTGTACCATTTTTTCACCGCATCCAGGTTCTTTGTTCTCCAAAATATCCCGCCGATACCTTTTATCATTGTAACCAGCTCCTGTCTCTTTTCGTATAAATTGTTGTTTTTCACTTATCAATGTTGTCAGTTGATTTCCGCTTCAGGATGCTCGCTTTCCACGGGGCGGGCGGTGAGAGCCTCCTCGACGCTGCGCTTCTGTGGGGTCTCACCTGTCCCGCTACTCCCGTAGGACGTTGAATAAGCTACCTTGAGTAAACACCGCACGAAGAGAATGCGAATGCATTTTCGAGGATCTCGCACCTTCCGCTACAATCAACTCAGTAACTATAATATAAATAGCAACAAACATTGGGAAAACAGCCTTATTTTTCAATTACATTAGAGGTTCGAGATGTAATGTTAAGCTCCTTCTTCAACTGGAAGAGAGGAGTTATGACGGGATAACAAAAACAAACGAAATGAAAAAAGAGGCTTCTCACGAGTTTGAACAACTCATGAGAAACCTCTTTTTTTAGGTGAGAAATATTAGCATTTCTCTTTTCCCTTACATATCAAGGGGTTTGGGCGATGATTACATCATGCCGCCCATCTTTTGTGCCATTTTCGCTACTTTTCAAAACCTTTCATATACCTAGTTCTTTCTATAATATACGTTTATTATTTTTCGCGTTTTTTTGCATCCTATTACTTCATTTGTGATTTTTATGTGATTTTACATAGACTAATTCAATAATAAAATTTTACTTCCTAACTAAAATAATTAAACAGCATAAACTCCTTATTTAACTGAAGCACCCTATAGTTTAAGTGCATTTAATCACAAACTTTCCCTATAACAAGCAAAGAAATCAAATTAATTTAATTTAATTTATCGACTAAAATTTCTTTATGGCGATTAGACAGATTAACCAGTCGAAATTCACCTCTGTTTATTTGTTTTTTTATAATGTTTAGTTCACCCCAAGCCAAATCATAAAGTGACCTATCAATAATACCTTTTTTATATGCCTCTTCAAGTTCTTCAGCATCTTTTTCAATTAACTCACCTGATGGTAACAAGACAAGATCCAAAAATAAATCATCCATCCAAGGGACATTATTTTCAATTGAGTTTTTATAACAAATATCGATATACCATTGAACTATTTCTCCTTTTGCATTAAACATTGTTGTTACCGAATGGTTTTTCTCTAGAGGAAATTGTTGCAACCACATATAACTATCATCAACTATACATATATTTTTTTTCCCGTAACTAACTGATAAAGGTTCTGTTACTTTTATTGTATTTAATAATGTTATATACCCCTTAAATTCCTTAGTATCAAGATATGACTGTGCATATTTTCTTTTTATGACTCGTTTCCATTCAGAACGGTCTCCAAACTTCCTTTTTAGCATATCCATCCCCCTAAGATCATTCTCCTAAATTATACCATTCGTTTATTTGAATTAGATTTCTTATTAAACAAAACTGCGCCGTTTGTTCAATAAGAAAAAGCCACCTGGTTGGCAACTGGATCATATAACACACCATTTTCTTAATAACACTTCACATATTAAATAGGCTTAAATTATGTGTTGAATTTGGATAAATATTTTCCTTTGAAAATCCAAGGGAGGTATAAAATTTATCTCCTTGTTCTGTATCTGTATGAAGTACTAAAACATTATAAAAGTGTTTTGCATCGTTAATTATTTGAGTTAACAAAAGTCTTCCAAGACCTTTCCTTCGATAATCCTTAGAAACATAGAACCTTCTCAACCGTCCAACTTTTTCATCATTTGAAAATGGATCTATATTAAGCCCTCCAATAGCAATTAGTACACCTTCTTTGTTAAACAAACCATATAAAGATTCCCCAGGCTTATTAAATTTATTAGTGCCATTTTTATAATCATTAACTAATCTTTCAAGAAACCTAAAGCCCTCTTCTTTGCTTTCCTTAACTAAATGGGTTATATCAATATAAAACAATTTTTTTAATTGCTTCACTTTAAAATCTTCCATATCTTCCTCCGAAAAAAGGTTTATTTGATTAAGACTTTCTCGTAAATATATTAAAAATCCTTCTACCACAAAACTGCCCCTTTTTTAAATAAGAAAAAAGCTGCCTGATTAGCAGCTGGTCTTGAAAATAAGCTACTTATAGATGTATATGCTTAACTTCAAAAAATCAGTTTATATAAAACAAATCCACCTATTAATACAACAATTAATACTCCTGTACCTTTCCAGCCCATACCACCAGTTAAATCATTTAGATTCCCATTACTTCCTCTATTTAATGAATCTTGTAAGGAACCAGTTGGATTATTTTTTAATTCACTTTGTCTTATTCGTTCTCTTTTTTCTTCAGGTGTTTCATCGTGATTATTCAAATTAAACACCCCCTACGAATAGTTTCTAATGTGAATATATTCTATATTTCATCTTCTATACCTTTTTCCACACCTGCCCCATTTGTTGAATAAGGCATAAGTGTTTTACATATATTGAATACAGAACACTAGTTCGAATATAATTAAATCAAAAAAGGAAGTTACTAAAATGAGGGTAGTAATCCAAATCATACTGAATATTGAAGGGAACAGAGGTTTAAGAAATGGAGAGTTTTTTGTCCCGGACCGAGAGTTTAAGAATGATTCTAACTTTGCTGTTTCAGTTGTGGCCTATGAATGGATCCAGCAGCAATGGAGAGAAACCGGATGCAGGGATATGGTTATTGAAAAGGTTACTTGGAACGTGGAAAATGATATTACTGAAGATGTAAAAAAGATTAAGCCAATAGTAATGGACGATTTACCCTTTTGAAGACCAAAATTAAATAAAAGCCCTCTTCTTTAGTAAGAAGGGGCATTTTTTCAAAAAACCGATGCAATAGTAATTAATGAACTTGCTGTTCCTAAAATTCCATTCAAAAACTTTATCATTTGTTTCCCTGTGATCTTATCATCTTTTTCAGTAGCTAATTTTAATTGTTGTGCAAAAAATTCCGCTTGTTCTCTTTTTTGGTCGTCTTTTATCTCAGAGATTTTAGTAGCAAGTTCGTTGAATGCATTATCCAATTCTCCTGAATTTACTACTTTAGATTGCTGTACATTCTCGGATTGGATAACTGTATTATCACCAAAATTATTTCCAAAAAAATCTCCCATTTTTTTGCTTTGGTCCGTCATGATATCTCCCTTGTGTTCGTAATTAATATTAATTGATAAGTTTTCAATGTTTACCTTGGCTTCAAAAAGGTCCGCTAGAGTTGTACCTCTAGATCCAAGTAGCGATTGATTTAAACTAATGCTAGGTTTCTTGCTAACGGATTTAAATTCCGCTTTTTTTTTACATATTGTTTATATTCGGGTAAAAAGTCAAAAGCTACCCATATTCTTTCGGGGTTAGGTATATATTCAACTCCACATATGTGGCATATTCTTTTTTCATTAGATAATTCATGAGGAGACTCTACCGCGAAATCGCTATCACCTTCAGGACATTCCACTTCAAAGGTAACTCTGAGCTTTTGTCCAACTAATTGTATAAGATATTCAGTAACGGCTTTTAAGTCATGTATACCAGATCGGTTACATATATAACGGGGTGAAAAATGACTTTTGTTTTCTAGAGCCATTTCCTCTAATATTTCATCAATTATAAATAGCACGGTGGGTCACCTCACTTTTTAAATATCTATGGCCAATTGTTCCTCAATATTCTCATGTTCTTCTTCTGGTAATACTTCGTAATTTTCATCTAAAAATTCATCAATGTCAACATCAGAAGGATATCTTATCTGGATTATTTGGTCTAAAACATATGAAATAACTTCTTCTCCCGCCTTTGATCTAATCCATAAACCTTCATCTGTAATAACATAAGAAATGCTATCCTCATAACCAAAACTATACCTATAATTAAAAACTAATGTTTTTTTCTTCATTGGTTGATTACTAAATTCTTGTTTATATTGTTCATCACTTTCTAAATCATCGATTTGGGTATGTGCTGTAACTTCTTTAGTAGCATAGGGACCCTCAATCATTTTATGTTTTGCTGCACGCAGTCTTGCTTGCAGTCTTTGAGCAAGATCATTAGCTTGCTCTTCAGTAAGCTTGGTAGCCTTTTCCCATACAATATCATTTGGATCAATATCCATTATTTCAATTACTGAATCTCTAAAGACCTTATTTTGCTCGTGACCGGCTCTTACTTCAACAGCAAATGGTGAAAAATGGATTATTACATATTCTACTATTTGAGGGCTTCGCGATACTATTTGAAAGTCTTCTAGGTATCTTCTCGGTGTCCCGAGGAATGAAAACGCTAACACTAACTTCGTTCCAAGATCATGTGCACTTATTAATTTAGGTGTTTTATCTAAAGTAGGTCGGATCCCAGACGAAAAGATTGCTGGGGTATATTTATTACCCAACCTGGTTTTAAAGTAATCCTTATTATGCCAATCTGGTGAAATACCTTTCATAGCAATATTCAAATTTACAGCAGTGCTTCCTGCAAATTTAAATTCATTAGCTAATTCCATTCCAGTTGGTGCATCCTGATCAGCAATTGCTGAGGCCATATCCTCAGTAGAATTTAATTTAGTATTAATTCCTTTATTTCGAATTACTTTTTTTAATGCACCTGAAGGTACTTCCATAACCAATACATCTTTTAGCTGCAATTAGAACCCTCCTTAACTAAGAAACATCTAAATTCGACATTATTCTATTTTACATAAACTGTCAATATTTTGTTTCTTTTAGATCAAGGATTATTTAGTTTTATATTCTTCTTAAAAGGTATTTTTCCTTCTAAATTATAGAATAAAAAATCTAGCTAGCTTTCTTTCAGACGAATATTGAATTCACAAATTAGACACAAGGACTTTTATCCTACTTAGATGAATTATTTAGCTGAAGGGAGGGAGTTTAATGGGGGATGTATATTGCTGTAACTGTGATAATGTCATAGAAGAGCATGATGAAGTTATTTTAAGTTCCATACTTTTAGGAGTTGTGTGCCATCGCATTTGCAATCTCTGGCATGAGCCTGCCATATTCGATAAAGGATTGTACTGGTATATGAGAGAAAAGCATCCAGATTACTTTTATTTTGTAGAACAATAAGACGAGAGCCCCTCTCATCGTGAGAAGGGCTTTTTTATTACGAATAAAAAAATTACATAAAAGTGGGATATTTTTATTGTTTGGGGACAATTTAAGATTGTTTAAACATGGAGGTGAGTAAATGAACAAATTATTGTAGCCCTGTTGTTTGTAAGTGTATGGTTTTTGCCACTTCATCCAAAAGCAGAATTTCAAGTCCCTACTTTAAAAGAAACTGATCAATGGAAAGTTGAGTTACTGGCACCATCAAAAGACAAAAAATTAGCACAAGGTGAAAAGGGAAGATACGAGGTATATAGTCTAATAGTAACAAATAAAAATGAAAAGGCTCAGAATGTTAGTGTTCGCGGTTTTAGAAACGAACCAGGTACAAGTAAAATGTATGGTTTAGCGCCGCAAATGGAAAGTGATTCAATTAAAAAAGGACAAACCTTTAGTTTTAAAAATTTTCCTGTAAAAGCAGGAACAGAAAAATTAGAGTTTATTATTATGTGGGAGGAGGAGCCCTATACCTATAAAGACGGAACCAAGGCTACTTCCGGAAGAGCATATAAAGAAACATTTGTCTTCACCCCAAATAAACGAGCCCCTCTCGATTGAGAAGGGCTTTTAATATGGACTACCAAATAGTGAACTATCGTTTCCCTTTTTTTCTCTTTCTACCATGGTCAAGAAGCCGACAATAAACCCAAACCATATATTCGAAGCAACTACCCCAACTCCAGCTGCACCTATATTGATTAAATACCAAACCAAAACGCTAAAGAACGTTGTAACTGCCAGACAAGTAACTGTATATAAAAGATTTAACATCTGTCATTCCTCCTTTATAAACAACTAATACGCTAAAAATAACACAAAGGGTTCTTGATTAAATTAGATGTTCCAAAGTGGAACTTTTTTTGTTTATGCAAAAAAATAATGCCCCGGATTTTTCATCCAGGGCTGATTTTTCACTATCTTTTTAAACATTTTGTACCAAGTATTCCTGCCTACGATACCATCACTTAACAACGGCGGGCCTGATGTTCTATAATCCTTCTCGATTGAAAAGGGCTTTGTTTATTATTTGACACGCAAGCGTTGACCAACATAAATGGTATAGTTTGCATCAAGGTTGTTCCAATCTTGGATCTGCTGGACTGTGCTTCCATAGGTTCTGCTTAACGAATATACTGTATCTCCAGATACAACAGTGTGGTATACTGCTGAGCTCTTCTTAGGAAGATTAAAACTTTTCACAATCCCATTTACATGACCGCGAGCAAGGTTTTCAATAAAGGTGCTTGATTTTAACTTAGCTGCATCATTGGCATTATCTATAAAGCCATTTTCGGTCAAAATTGCTGGCATGCTTGTTTCCCTCAGAACATGGAAGTTCGCTTGCTTTTTACCACGATCATAAAAATCAACCAGCTTAATTATTTCAGCATGGATATTGTTTTGATATGTGGTTGTAGGAGTCCCAACTCCTGGATAAACATAATCTTCATATCCAGTTCCTCCGCCTGCATTAATGTGGACTGACAAGTAAAAATCAGCTGCCCATGCATTAGCAGCGTTAGTACGCTCAGATAAGGAAACAGTCTGATCTCCAGTACGGCTCATCCGGATAGAAACATTATCATATTCTAGCGTCAAAATATCTTTTATACGTGTTGCAATTTGAAGTGTTAGATTTTTCTCCAGAAGTCCGTTTCCGACTGCACCTGGATCTGTTCCGCCATGTCCTGGATCGATAAATACTTTTACCATATTTAATCACCTCTAATATTATTTTTATACCCGTTTAAATTTAACTGCTTGTACTCCTGTCCTTCATTCCTACATAACAATCACCCCCTTCAAGGCATAAGAAAAGCCACCCCGGAGGGCAGCTTATTTAACAAATTTGTCGTGATCATCTTTCAACTGAATAAACTTTTCTGATAAAAATTTCGGTAGCTTCACATCAAGCCTTCCAAGATTCTCTATTAAACTAATGCCTTCTGTCCCAATTAAAAACATAAGCATCGCATAACGGATGAACTGTCCCTCATTTCCTAAAACAATATCTAGTTGTGTAGCAACGATCACTAAAGTAAACATTGCTCCTTTTTTCATTAAACCTTTAAAAGCATTTTTTGAAGAAACTTTATTTGTATAAAGCGCAGCAGTAATACCTGTCAAGTAATCCAACGACATCAAAATAACAAAAGCTATAAGTAGTTTATCGATTCCTCCAAGTAAATAGGCGATGGAAGAAATTCCACCGCCTGTGATAGCTACCCATAAAGTATCTGTGTTATGTTTCATGTTCAATATTCCTCCTTAATTAAATAAAAACACCTTTAGTAAGGCGTTATTTTTAGATTTCCTATAAAATTAACGTCTCCGTTGTTTGTTTGAACCTTTTCCTTCCTTCGACTCAATTAGCTTTCCTTCAAGTTCCTGGACTTTGTCGAGCAGTTCATTGTTCAGCTTTGCAGCATGATCAAGCCGGGCTTTTAAGATGATATTTTCATAATTAAGCCTGCCCATTTCACTTTGAACAAAAGGATCTATGTTAATTTGTTGGTTCTGTTGGAGATTCTGTTGGTTCTGTTGGGTTTGTTGGTTCGTCTGATTCATTTGGATTCATCCCTTCAATTATTGTTTTAAGTTCATTTATTTCTGTTTTTGCATCCATCTGCATTGCATATAGTTCTTGAATACCTTTAAAGGATAGCGAGTTCATAGCATATCCATCAATGGCCTTTTGTGGTGTGACAATGTCAATGGAAGCTTCCTGATAAAGTATTCCAATCCGTTTCTGATCTACTCCCGGAACATCACCTTCTAAGTAATATCGCTTTATAGGAGTAGCAAGGATTTCTTGCAAGGCTGATTTTGTATACAGTTCAATTTCGCTCTTTAGATTTTCATCAGAAGTATAAGTGGTTGAACGTACTTTCAAATCATTTGAAGGAATGTTTACAATCCCGCCTGATCCTGCTGAAAGGGTTAGTTCCCCGCCTGATATTTCGTTTCTGAGTGTGAAACCGTTGCTTCCCGCGCTCCCAAATCCCATGTATGCTGTTCTTGTGGTTCCACCATTTTTAAAATACTCCACATATACATGGTCACTTCCATAAAGCTGAAGCAAGTCACTGTTGTTTTCAATTCTAAGTGTGCCTTTAAAAACAAAATCTCCTGAGTTCAGAATGTCGAACTTCATTCCGTTTGGAGAAGAAAGCAAAGTTCTGTACGCTGAAGGTGTATAAGATCCATCTTCTCTTATGTCAAGAAGTAGGCCTGTATGTTCTGGATCTGTCGAATTCTTTTTGCTTAATCCGATCCCTAGCCTGTCAGTGTAAATATACATAGGCCGTCCTGTTATATCTCCGTCTAATGAATCTTTAAGGCCAACAATATCAGTTGCAATAAGTCCTGCATCTATAATCGTGTTGGAGGGTTCGTATTTATATTCATAAGGTAAAAGGTTGCCCGGAACATTATATGCAATGAGATCTTCCCTTAAAGTTTTCTCTATCCCAGTTCCGACTTCGAGATTTAGCCTGCCAGATCTAAGAATTGTGGTTTTTACTTTTGCGGCATCTCCGGGAGTAAAATATTTGTTTTGATGAATAGCGCCATTATAAATAGTTGTACGTTCTGTTACAGCATCAGGATTATCCATAGTTTGGATAGTTGCGCTTGTTCCGTACATGTAAATGTTCCCGCCGTAAAAAGAACCCGCTTGGATTGTTGGCGAATTTATAGATACCCCCGCTTCAAGTGTTCCGGCAAATTTAACATTTCCGTTTGCGTCGACAACAAACTGATCATTGATGTTCAAACCTTCCCAAGCTTTAAGGTTCTTAGCTTCAATGTCACCTTGAACAATTAAGTTCCCTCTAAGCCTGATTCTTACATCTGTTTCCCGGACATAAAGCTTAGTGCCTGATGTTGAAGTGTAAAAATAAACTTCCCAATATGCAGGCTTCTTTCCTGAATACGCATTTTCAGGGATCTTTCTGGAAAATTGGCATCGTGTTACGGTATTTGCCGGAACTGAAACAATGCTGCTTAATACAAAAGTATCAAGCCAAGAAGTTCCATCTTCAAAGTACACCCGGATAGTCATGTTTAAAGATGGTGCTGTTCCTGTATTTTGCGCATACAGAAGGAAGTCAAAGGCAACTTCATCCCCATCATCAGGAACAGGCCTGTTATACTGTGCCGGATCAGTATCTTCCATAAGATAAATCCAGCTAGTTAAAGCGCTCCATTGATACCAAGTTTCACTGTTCAATGTTACAGCTTTCATATAGCCATATTTCAATTCTTCAGCAGTAGAAATATTGGCCCCAAGCTGCGCCCTTACGTCAATTCTGGCTACATTCAAATAGTCTGAAGTGATTTTATTAGCGCTTATATTTCCGATCTTGGCATTTGTTACAGCTAAATCAGCTATTTTGGCTGTGTCCACCGCTAAGTCGGCAATCTTCCCCCGGTTTACGGCAAGATCTTGTATATGTGCTGTACCAACCGCTAAGTTAGCAATGGCAGCTGATCCAACGGCAGCTTTCGCAATATCCGCTGAATCAATGACAAGCTTGTTTGCTGATGAACGATCAATTTTATTATTTCCTACGGATCCTGTAGCAAGCTTTTCAGCTGTTACCATCAGATCAGCAAGATCTGAAGAACCAATGCGCGCTGTTGTTGCTGTTCTTTGGTCTGAGAAAGGCCCGGCTGTTCCGGCCCGGTTTACTCCCCGGACTTTTACATAATATTGCTGATTAGGCGCTCCTTCATAAGTGAAAATGCTTGCTGCAGTTCTGGCAACTAAGTTTGAAGAATCAGGCGTGAAATTTGGAACAGTTGAAACATACACTTCATATTCCTTCAAGTAGCTTCTAAGGTCAGCATCCCATTCAATAATCACTTTGGAGAAAGCCCCTGTCGCCTTCACAATCGGCTTGGCAGGCGTTATATCTGCAAAGTCTGTGTCATCTATAGGATCCTGAACACCATCCCAAACACCCTCTTTTCCATCAAGCTTACTCTCTACACGTTTCAGCCTGGAAGAAAGATCTGTGAACATCGGGAGGAAGTTGCCCAAAATGACTTCTGTGTTTTCAGGCTCCGCTAAATCGCGCCTAATTTCAATTACCCGCGCTTCAATCCTTAAAGCAGGAGTGAACTCTTTATCAATCACAAAAACGGTATCACCCAGGCGAACTTTTTCATGAGAAAGGCCCGCTATATCTTCCAGATCCAAAACGGACATTTCATATGTTACCCTGAGAGTATTAATAGTTTGGAGATAATCCCATGTTTTCTGTAGCAAAACTTCAGGATCTGTTTCCTCTCCATCCTCAAACACTCCAACCCTGTGCTTTTTTTGTCCTGTTTCTGGATCAATGCGCCCAAACCGTTCAAGAGCTTCGGGATCCCCAACCCATTCCTGGCCTGCCGGCTTGTCTACTGGATCAATACCTGAACCATTCCAGACTACATCAGCAAAAGTTATACGCCTGGTGAATCCACCTGATTCCGTTTCTTCCCCTTTTCCGCGCCCATATAGTGCTGTTTTGGGCTGTGAAACAATAGTCCTTTTGATTGAAAGTAAATCTTTTCCTAACTCGAATCGTTTTCCTGTATCAGCTCCCCTCCGGGCAAGTAAATCAACAAAACGCCCTGTAATCTTACTTCCATCAAAATATATACGCTTCTTCAGTTCCCCGCCCCAGGTTTCAATTATCTTCTGGATAGAAGAAACAGCCGATTCATAATAAAAGTTTGTCGTTCTCAGGCCAAGATCTGCAACGGTTCCTTTCTTGAATCGGCTTTTGGATAAGGCATCAGTCATAGCGCTGTCTGCTGTGTCATTTATCGTCCTTAAATCCTCTATAATGTCGTCGACCATTTCAAAATAGGAATGCTCTGCATAAGCCTTGGTTGTTAATTGGGATCCACCATGTTCTTCTTCTGTTTTGTAAATCTGAAATAGCTGATATTCCCCATCAACATCTTTGAATAAGACTAGATTATTTCTCTTTACGTGTGCAGCTGCATCATGATCAGCCGGAACAGAGAATTCAAAGGTATGGTCTTTATTTAATTGTTCTGTGTGAACGGCATCAAAAAAAGGGCATTTCTTGCTGCTGTCATTTTGCAGAACAGCAAGAAGCCCTTCGGTTTGCCCATCCAATAGGAAAATCTTATTCATTTATAGCCACCTCTTTGTATATCTGACAGTTCCGTTCCCGCCCCCTACTGTCAGGGTACTGCTGCCTGATTTTATGGCGAAAAAGTCAGAATCAATGTCCAGGCTGCTGATTATGTCAGTTGTTCCGTTAAGTGTGATTGTTCCGCGCTCATTGTCAATCTTCACTTTATCCCCTGTGGCTAAACTCCGCTGAATGGCTATGAATTCGTCACCGTTTGACACCTTTATTCCTTCGGTTTTGGATAGCAATACTTTCAGTTCAATATAATCCGTTTCAATGGTTGAAGGTGATATTCCGTTTGACGGTTCAGCATAGGCCAAGAAGTGACAAAATCCATTTGAATCAATTCCGTCAGAAAGCGCTGAATTTGGCAAAGCATAAGAAATTAAGGCAATTCCATTTGTGTCATTACTCTGCGCGAATGTGTTCCAACTTCCTGTTGCTCTCCATCTTGTGAAATTCGCTTTATCCTGCCCCGCCTTCAATTCGACTTCCAACTCTACATAATCGGTTCTTATTTGACCGCTTGTCGTACCGTCAGAAGCTTCTGAATAGGCCACACAATGAAGGAAACCATCAACATCAATAAATACCGTTGTTGCTGTTGTGTCAAATTCAATAATTGCAACAGTTCCGCTTGTGTGGCTCCTTGGTGTAGAATACCAAGCTAAAGTATCCCCTCTCCAAAGGTTCAACCAAGCTGCATTTCCTGAAGGCCCAATTCCGTAACCATGCCAATTCACCCTGAGTAAAGAAATGTTGTCTTTTAACCACTGAATCTTATCAGCTGTTGTCGCTCCTGGAACCGTTACGCTGTACTTCCTTTGTACATACTCAATTAAATCAAAAGAGAACAGCATTTGTGCTATATTCCCGGCAGCAGAAGCACTTTGTGCAACAATGGTTCCATTTAAAGACTCAATAGTTCCATACCCTGTTGTACCTGTTCCTGTGTCAAGTTCAACAGTATGACTTGTAGGAGATACAGGAGCACTTGCAACACCATGCCTATAAGCTTTATGCGGATTTTCTACGGTACTTCCTTTAACCTTCCCGACAAAGTTCGCTATGCCTGTAGGGTTCGCCTGCTTATTCGTTCCCTTCCCCCACCAATTAGCCGTAATTTGGCTTATATTCGTTTTCAGCCATTGCACCTGTTCAGCAAGGTTTGCACCTGGTACGGTGAAACCGAATTTTCGCTTGATTAGGGCTATTAGGTTGAAGGAAAACATCTGCATGGCAATATTTTTGTAAGTTGAATTTAAGTGCCTTGTTACATTTCCATCAAGAAAAGAAGCATTTATATATGAACCCTGTGGGATTTCGAAAGGAATATTTGCGGGTTCTCTTAACGTTGGGTAACTTGTAAATTTGATTGTATGTGGATTTTCTACCGTACTCCCGGCAATTTTCCCTTCAAAATTATCAGGCCCCGCTGATCCATCTGCTGTAATCTCAATAACCGGGAAAGTTTCCGCTGTTCCATCATTGTCAATGGTTAAGGAATTCCCTGAAATCGATGCAGCTGTTTCAGAAATGGCATAAGCGAACGGATCCGGGCAAAGGAATTCAATTTCAGCCACCCGCTTTATGAACATGCCCTCAAAGTCTGTATTCTCAGTTATGACTGCATAATATTTCTTGTCTGGTTCATCATCGAATATCAATTCCCCTGGCCCATCATAAGGATTAAGCCATGCAGCAATTTCTCTTATTTTGCTTCTGAAATTAGAAAGAGAAGAACCATATAGGGTTATTTCAGCCCTGATTCTTCTCTCCTGAAATCTATATCCATAATAATGAAGGCCATGCTTTGAAGCTGTCTGTGCAGTACGGCTTTCAATGTCCGGGAGTGTATCGCGCCCTGATATATTAGCAATTCTTAGCCCTTTCTCTGATGAATGAATACCTCTATAGGTGAATCCCCAGTCCACTAATTACCACCCCCCACACGATTATGCCGACTTTCAAGATCAGCTAATTTAATTGAAATGCTCCTTGCATCCCTTTCATTTCGGACATTTGGCATATGAAGATGAATTTGTTTGGTTACTTCTCCCGCCGGTACATTTGAGCCTGGCATGTTATCCGCAATTTTCTGTCCGATCATTCCTAAAACGGATGGAGAAAGTGGGATAGCTGCTTCATCATACATTTTGTTATCCCCTAATCCATAAAGACCTGGGCTATTTGGAGGAACAATACCACCCTTTGCCAGCCATTGAACATCAAAGTCAGGATACTGCACACCCATAAATCCCGTTTTCATTGATACACTTACTTTCGGAAGCTTCGGCTTTGGGATTTTGATTTTCATTTTGTTAAATGCTCGAACAATTGTATCGATAATACCAAGGACTGTATCCTTTGCTGTTTCAATAGGGTTTGTAATGAAATCTTTGATTTTGTTAAAAATCGTCGATACGGTTGTCTTCATTCCCTCAAAGATAGATACCGCCCTGTCCCTTAAACCTTGAGCAGTATTCACTACACCAGTTTTAATTGATGTAAAGATAGATTTGATGACACCGCTGAAAGACTGAAATATTGAGTTACCCCTTGTCCTGAACAGGTTAAATAATGTGATTACTGCATCAACAAAATCGTCCACAAGGTTCCATGCGCCATTCCAGGTATTCTTGAAGAAGTTAATAATCTTGGTACCAAACTCTTTTATTAGATTTACTCCGCCCTTAACAAAGGCGCCAATGCCCTTTAAAATCCTGCCAATAAACATCAGGTTCAGAAGGTTCCAGATAAACTCTACAGCGCCACCCAGCAATTGTTTAATGCCATCCCACATCATGGACCAATCACCAGTAAACAAGCCTGAAAACACCTTGATGGCACCCATGATAATATCCAGCGCTCCATTAATGACTCCCTTTATGCTATCCCACACCATTTGGACAACAAAAAGAACTGCAGGCATAACAAAATCAATGACTGCCTTGATTCCATTGAATACATTTGTGACGGCCTCGAGAAATTGGGGGCCAACTTCATCCCAGAACTGCTTTATCTGAGCAATCTTTTCACCTATGAAGCTAGCAACAACCTCAAAGACCTGAAGGCCAATCTCCTTGATTTTGAGAAAGGCTCCATTTACTTTTTCTCGGAAAGTCTCAGAGTTTGTGTATGCAGCGACTAATGCTCCGACAAGTAACGCTATGCCAGCAATCACTAGTGCGATTGGAGCTGTTATCGAGCCAAAAAGTCCAGCGAGAACTCCTACACCTTGAGCAACAAAGCCGATTATCATCAACAATGGACCAAGCGCTGCCAGAATAAGCCCGATTACTACCACAACATTCTGGGCAGTAGGAGATAGATTGTTGAACCAATCAGATAGCTGTTTAATTGCATTGTTTACTTTCGGAAGTACCCGATCTGCCATATCAAGCAAAATATGACCAAGTGGCTCTAGTGACGACATCATTTTTCTAAATGACTTTTGAAGTCGTTCCCCAAAATTATCATGAAGTGCATCAGCTGCCCTTTGTGTAGTACCTTCTAACCCTTTAATACCCGTCTCTGCACCCGCCATTGCAAAGATGACCTTCTCTCGAAGATCTTCATACTGAGTCCCGAAAAGATCAGTTGCAAGCTGGTTCCTTAGAGTGGCATCTTCAACTTCCATCAATTTCTTAACAATTTCTTGGAAGGCCTTATTTCCTTCTTCTCCACCTTTGGCTATTTTGCCGACATACTCCTCGGCATTGAGACCCATCGACTTGTAAGCTTCTACAGTAGCTTTGTCAAGAGCTCCCATTCGCAGATGACTTTCCTTAATTGCGTCCCCAACTTTGTCTAGGGACCACGCGCCCGCATCAAACCCTGCTTTCAGTGCATTTAAGGTTTGCTCCCCAGTATATCCAAGCTCGCTAAACTGAGGGCTATATTCACGAATTGTATCTAAGAATTCACCAGTGTAATCAAGACCGTTTTGGAATCCCCAAGTAAGCATGTCCATGGCTTTTGAGGAATCAATCCCAAAATCCTTCATTAATTGGCCAGCTGCACGGGTGGATTCGTTTAAATCTGCATCAAACCTCTGAGATAGAAGATAAGCGCCTTTAGTTACATTAGCAAGGTCTTCTTTATTCAAATCACCGAGATTATGTTTTACATTGACTATAGAATCCGCAACATCCTCAAGGCTTTCTCCCCAGCCATCTACCCAGACATCTTGTGCAATATCAAGGAGCTTTTGAGCTTCAGTTCTGGTAATACCCAAACCTGATTGGATTCTCCCTAAGGCAACCTGTGTGTCGTTCGCCATTTTACCGGCCGCTCCACCGACTGCAGTAAGGGGTAAGGATAAATACTTACTTAAATTTTCTCCCGTTGTCCTAAGACTTTCGCCAACTTCACTCATTCTGGTTTGTAAATCTCGAAACCCTTGCTCCACGCCATCATCATTTATCCTGGTGTCGATTTCAATACGGCCATCAGCCATCTTTCTTCACCACCTTGGCGTTTGCTCTGAAAGTATGAGCCAGAGCATCAAAAGCACTATCGATTTGTTCAGCTGCAGGGCGATCATCGAGTGAATACAATCTTTTCATTTTTTGAACATGCTCGATGTATTCTCTAGAGGACTCCTTGCTATTAGGAACCTTCATTTCTCTGTAACCAATGACTTGTTTAAGCTTTGATTTATCATCTAAATGGGATAACAAGGCATTAAACTTCTTCCAATGCAGTTTTCCATGCATCTCAAAGAGATCGATTTTGTAACACGCAAAAAAAGACGCATAAATAAGATCAGCGTCCTTTTTGAAATCATATATTTTCTTTTTCTTTTCACTTTGCTCATCCAGGTTGATATCCAGAAACTCTTTCATCAGGAACTTAAAGAGCTCAAACCCTTCTTCCCACGATTGGTAATTTGAAATTTCCTCAACCACAAGCATAGTGATTGCCAAAAACGGTTTTTCTTCCTCAAAAAAGGTATCGTCATCAAACATTTCGAATAACCGCAGCACGTTATCAAACGCTAAATCAACATGATAAACCTTTCCTTCCCATTCGAATGAATCCTCGAATTCATCCGTAAGGAGAAAACTCATCGTTTATTTCCGTTATGGAGCTGCTTTTTATGCTTAGTGTATTTATGTGCACGTTCATTGCGCACTTTATTGGTTTTTTCTCCAACTAATTCGGCCAGGAATTCAACAAGATCCATCATGTTAAATAGCGAACGACCCGACTGCTCATATAACTTATTGAAACTGCCATCACCCAGCAATTTATCAATAGTCTTCTTTGTTAGGTCAATAGCATGGTCAAACTGTTTTAGCTCATCGTCTTTTCCTAATTCGCTGGTATTTACAGACTGCATGTTTTGCGATTCGGCATAAAACTCATTGAAAGACTTTCGATATTCTTTTAGCTTGGCGTCAGAAAAATCGATTTTATATAATTCACCATTGATCTTTAATTCTTCATAGGATTTCTTAAAATCAAATGACCGCATTGTCATAATATCCACCCTTTCAAGTAAAAAAGAGCCGCTTTGAACGGCTCTCAGTTTATTATCCAGCTACTGGAGGAGTATAATCCGGCTTACCATTGAAGTGGATCTCAAATGAAATTTCACCTTTTGCCCCGGCGTCCCCAGACGGCTGACTAATATTTGCAATCGTGCAATCACCTTCGAAAATGCCACCATCAGGCTCTGTCCACCTGAATTGCGTGCGGCGAGAGTTACCGAGTTCCAACACTTTGCTGAAAATATAATCTTGTGCAGCGTCACCATAATTGCGGTGACCAGAAAAGGAAAGGACAGTTTGAGCACCAATCACATCGGTTTCTCCGTATCCATCTCCATCCATGTATTTGTCCTGGGACAATTCTTCATTGTTTGCAGGTTCTGCAGATGTAATACCAACTGCAATCCTTGCAAAAGTTCCTGGATCTACACCAGGCGTTGTACTGATTTCAAATTTGTGTTTATTCATCAATTCAAAAGCCATTTGGTTCCCTCCTATTCAAGCTCTGCTGTAAAGAGAGCCGTGTAAATATATTCGGCATGCTCGGTTTTTTCAACGAAATTAGGCAATGTGTAACATTCACATTTTATAAAAGAAAAACTTCCATCAGAGGATACAATCTCCCCTTTTGACAGTCCATCCAGAGCCTTAAATATTGCCTGTATCGTGTTATAGCAAGCTATGTGACTTTTATCCTTCACAAGGATTTGAAAGCTGAAATCTGCCGTTTTTCCTTCGATAAAACGGGTGTTTATTGTTGAAGGTGTTTGCCGGATTGCAACCGCTGATGAATCGCTATCTAAAACAGGTGAATTAATTGGTGCATTCAGCTGCACGTTGTCTTCGATGTATTCCATGACTCTTAAAAGAAAATCCATTGCCAACCACCTACAATCTACTGAAATAATCCAGGTAATTTCTCTGCACGTCTTCAATCCAACCTTCTTTTCTTCGGGCTTTTGCCGCTTCGAACCATAGTGCCTGGGCGTTTGGGTTAACTTCTTTCCTGAAATTAATATCCGGATTATAGTAAAGCTTTCTCGCATATTTTGTGCTCCAATACAGTCTTCCCTTACCAACTAAACTAGAACGGATAGATGACCGCTCAAGCTCACCGGTATCTTTAGGAATAAAATAATTGGAGTCTTTCAGGACGTCGTTATCCAATTGCAGCTGGGTGGCACGCAGAGACCTGTCATGCCGCCGCCTCAGCCCCGGAATGTTAAGGGATGTTTGGACGTTAAACTGAATCATTTAAACCAACTCCACTTCGTAATGGTGGAGAGAAAAGGCGTGAACTGAATTAACCTTGTTTACCGTCATCGTTTGACCTTGGAAAGTCACCTTGGATTTCTCTTTGAATACGAATGGTGCCTCAGAGGACGAGTTCACAACATCAAAAAAGAGCAAAGACTGAAAAGCCTTTTGCTCTGCGATGTTAGAACGTTTAATATTCGAAACCGGTTGAACCAGGACATTTGAAAGAGTAATAGGCTGCTTGTATTCTTCATCCATCCTGCCCCTTCCCAAATACTCCTCATAGGTTACAGAGTGGATTAAAACCATTTTAGGAATAGGCTTAACCAATGACTGTCACTCCTCCATTTAGGAAGCCGGTTGCCCTAAGGTATGATACAGCAGCCGGACTAATTGGAGTTGCGGCATTTCCACCCTCGGAATAACTGAAGGCTCCAACGGAAACATTAGCAGGACCGCTTATCCCATGGACAACGGCCTCACCTACACTAGACAGATACTCAATTTGAGCAGCCGCTGCCTTTTTAAAGTTCAGCTGAATTACTTGGTGCATAGAATCAAGATCACGACCAACAACAGCATAATTAGTAATATGGTCAATTGAATCACACGCCCTCTCTAATAAACGAGGAAAGGCATCCGCATTTACTGGGGTGCCCTTGTATACGTCAGTATAAAAAGTTTGATCGATGTAAGGCATGTTTACTCATCCTTTTTATCATCAGCATCTTTAGCTTTGGTCTTCCCTGTCTTTTTCTTTGGTTCTGTTTCCTTTTCCTCAATTGGCTCAATCTCTTGTTGGGTCTCTTGAGGCATTTCCACTTTGTAGCCTTTATTTTCAAACCACTCAATAAGCCACTTATCATTAGTCTCAGCTTCCCCATTAACAAACTGAAGGGAAGCACTAACCCCGGTATATTTTGGGTTAGGACTCTTAATTTTAGCTTTTTCGGCCATTAGAAAAACTCCCTTCTTTATTGAACTTTGATGTTGCGAAGAACACCCGCTTTGCGAGTAGCCTTAAGGGCTACAGCAGCTACCATTTCTACTTCACCGCGTTTTACCGCACCAGGAGCATTAAAATCAGGTAAATATGTTCGGATGATTTTATTTCCTGTTGGAGATACACCATGGAAACCATCCATCCCAAGGGAAACAGCATATAGATCAGTTAGGCCAGTTTGTGCAGTACCAACTGTGCGATCTTCAATAGGTACAACTGGAACAGTTGTAGTGCCACCGCTAACAAAATAGCCAAGGTCAACTAAAGGAATGCCGTCATAACCTGTAACAGTGCGACCAAAACCATCCTCGGTTTTTGTTGCATAACCAGCGCGGCGAGCAACGGACTTAACTTTTGTAATTAATTTACTGTTACCCAAAAGCATCGTTGGGCGGCCGTCCAATTCGGCTAAAAAGTTATCTATAGCATCTAGCAAGGCGAATTTGTTGCTATCTAATCCTGCCTCATCTGAAATATTGATAACGGATTCAGTATTCAATTCAGTATTGGATCCTGTAAGAGCTTTATCCAGTCCATCAAACGCCTGAGTGTCAACAGCAGAGTCACCATTAATAACGGTATAGTGGAAAAGGTTTGCCGCTCCTTTGATCTTTTGCTGCAGCTGGAAATTCATTTCGTTAATTTGACCGGATGTTTCCTGAATTACTCGGTCAATCTCAAATGCTCCACCGAAAATCTTTAGATCAACAGAAAGATTCTCGCGGTCTGCTTCTTGTGCTGAGTATTCGCTATTAAGTGCACGGAATCCAGCAACAGATGGAGTCTTTAATCGAGTGTAACCATAAGTCAATGTGGATCCGCCTGTACCAGGGGAAACGGCATTATCGAATGTCAATTGATCCAATAAAAATGACGCTCGACGGTATTCATCAATTACCATTTGATCTACTTTGTCGGCCATGCCGACCTTTGCTTGAGTTAGTGTAATAGGCATTTAAGTCACTCTCCAATAATAAGATTAGTTTTGGGTAAATCTTTGATTCAACGCATCTAATAGAGTACTAGGCTCACCGCCGATTGGTGGTGTTTGGTGCTGGCCAGTTGAAAAAGTTGGAGGCTGCTGCTGTTGATTTTGTTCAGCATCAAAAAGATAGGCATCACTTTCTTTTATAGCTTTCAGCTGATCATCTAAGCCAAGAAGCTTATCACCATCCAGCTTAATAGCATCCTTGTTTAATAGAGCCTCAACCGCTTTAGGATTTTTCGCTTTCGCACCGGAAAGAGCTTCTTTCAAAGCAAAATCAAAGGACTGCTGAGCCAATTTTGCTTCATAATCATCAGTAGCCTTTTTATTGGCATTCTGGAGTTGTTGAATTTGCTTCTGCAGGTCCTCATTTCCTTGGGCCTTGCCCTGAAGATCAGTTAATTGTGTATCGCGGTCTTTCAACTGCTTCTTTAGGTCCTTATTCTCGGTGTTAACAGCATCGAATTTTTCCTTTGGGAACCAATTACCATCTGAAACTATGGCAATCTTACTGTCTCCAACTTTACCCATGACCTGTTTATACAACTCTTCACCAAGTAATTCTTTTAAATCCATCTATAACGCAACTCCTTATTAGTTTTTTTTACGTGTAACCCTCCACGCTAAGGAATACGCCTCTTTAAGGTCTAGCCTTTAAAAAGACCAATATAAAAAGAGCTCCCTAATTAGGAACTCTTTCTGAACATCTCATCTTCCATGAAAATCTAAGCCAATAGAAATATTTTGCAAATAGTATTTAATAACTGGCTTTGAGAGTCTTGCTGTAGCAGGAAAAACTTCATTAAGGTGGCTTAGAAAACCTGCAAGTGTATTTTCTTGCCAATCTTCATAGACCCAACCTACTTTTTGTTCATCGGTTATACTGCCCCCACTCCAATTAAAATAGCTTTTGTCCTTATAGTTCATAATAATCCCCTTATTTTGTACAATGATTCCATCAAGTTGATAATCTATTGATATATTATTTTCACTGTAATAATTTTTGATATCTTGAATAGTTTTAGTTATATCACTTTTAGCTTTCATTGCAAAAATAAAAAAAGGAACTTGCTTCGAATGCTCAATTATTGTGTCAGGGTGCGGCTGACCAATTCTTTTTAATAAAGGACTACTTGCCCTTCTCAACTCTTTCACTGAAACACCTTGAATCAGCCCCCTTTCTAGTTCTTTTTTAACTGAAATATCTGGTTTAACTTCAATAGCTGCGTCTACTCCATCCGCTAAAATCAAACTGTGCTTTCCATGGCTATTTATAGTGTGCGGATGAGCTGGATTTAAAATAATACAATCTATTGAGTCAGACCTCATTCCATTACTATCGTAAATACCACCTTTTGTGATTCTATATGGGTAAGGGTAATATTTTTGAATGAAATCCTGAACAGCATGCTCCCTGAAATCAGAAACCTCCTGGGATGTTCCTTTACCTTCTATACTACTTCGTAAAAATTTAATATCTATTTCCTTAGCTTCATGTTGTAATATCTCAAAAAATTCTTTCATCCTGAATCCTCCAATAAGATACTTTTTATATTCTTTCTCTTTTTAGGAGGGATAATCCTTTTTGCTTGATAAAAAGCCTTAACCGAAATAGTTAGACTCCTTAGGATTCTTCAGTTCATTAATTTCATCTTGCATTTTGATCATGTGGAAGGACATGTTATCGAGAATATTATTTTGTTCCTCTACCTTCTTTTTAAGCTCTTCGAATTCTTTTTTCGATACCCACATTAATGAATCTGCTCCCTTTCATAATGGCGGCCGCGCCCAGTAGCAGCAATAAACTCTCGCATAGTAGCTTGACGCTCTTTAACCCTTTGCTTCGCCATTTTTATTCCAACATCATCACCTATGGCTCTTAGCATATCGAGCTCCCTTTTAGCCTGGCGTATTCGCCTTTCCAAATAACGTTGCTGCTGGCTTTGCTCATATACTTTACGGTTTTCTGCAGCTGGATAAGGTTTGTAGGTCCTTTTTGTTATACCTTCGATGAAGGGATATTTAACATGGCGGCAGTTAATGCCAAAGAGCCCGTCTGGTTCTCCATAACTTGTTGATGAGAGAGAAGGGTATTTTGGATGCCTGCCGCTTCGTGAGAAGATTCTCCCCTGGTACTTAGCACACTTTGGCCTGGCTCCCGAATGACTGCTAATCTCAACTAGATCAGCACCATATTCATCCATCCTGGTATCTTGCATGTCATTCGCCAAGTTATTGCTCATAGAACGAACCACAGCGTTGATATAGGCTTCTGTAGACCATTGCCTTCCCGCTTTGTCTATCAGCGCAGGAATGCCCTTTTCTGCCCATTTCCTTGCGGTTTCCCTGAGAGCTTCTTGTGGAGTTGACGTTCCGGCCAGGACTTTCCCGACTGTTTGATTAATGATGTCCAAATAAATTTGCCTAGACTGGTCTAACAATGTGGAATTAACAAGATTAAAAGTTTCCTTGGCCTGATTTTGATAAGAGATAATAACAGCCTGCAGGGCAGTACTTGAAGCAGTGGCAGGGGCTTGTATCAATAAGCCTTGCTGAACCGCTTCAGTAAGACTCCCTTCATTTTCTTCAAGTGCTCCATATCCCGCTTCTTCCAGCATTTCCGTTACTGCATCAATAGCAAGACCCGCATGCTTAGCGATTGTAAGGATATTTCTCTGAGTAAGTGACTCTAACTGTGCCAGCTGCTCTGCCTCCCAAGATTGTATCCCATCCTCTGTTAAAAGAGATTGGTGCTTCTTAAGCAATTCAGCAACATGTAGCAAAAGCTCTTCCTCAATAGAAAGAAAAACCTCCACAACCGGCATGGATAACTGCTGCTGTTTTCGTGGATCCATTAGTTAGTTTCCTGCTTTTGCTTATTTATTCCAAAGAAATCAACCATTTCTGGGGTCATCGTCTTGTTTTCCTCGCCGATTTCTTTCATCATCACCTCAGCCTCTTCCTCAGAGAAACCATGAATTTTCATAATAGCCTTTTTCCTAGTGGTCAATTTGTTCGTAACCAGTTGGACCTGAGTATTAATTTCGGCTGCTTGATCTTCAGCAATAGAATCATCAAAAGCGACAGTAACCTCATAATCAGCAGCAGGACGACTAAACAGTTTGTATAACTCCGCAACCTGGATGATACACTCGACAAGCTCTTGTATACCCGCTTCAATAAGGTTTTCATGGCTTTGCTTTGTCCGGAAAGTCTTAGAGTTCTCAGAAACGACCTCCGTTGCCGTTTTTACACCTTGTCCATCAAATGTAAACGAGCCTGCCGAGAAGCCTATTTGCATTGCCATGACATTAAGCAAAGAATTGATTGCCGCAATGTGCTCATCTACACGAAGAGTTGCTGAAATATCCGCGATTTTGTTAGCATCCATATCACCAAAACTAAGCGCCTGGTATACTTCGTCCTCAGCGTCAAAGTAACGGTGCATTTGGCCAGTGTTAGGATCAATAACAGTATTTATAGCTGAGGCTGGTACCAAAATTCGTTTTCTCCCTAACTTAAATTCCCGCTGGTAAGAATCAAAGGCGATATCCAACGAATGCAGCGTATCGAGGGAATTGGCGAAAATGGAAATCCCTAAAGGACTCGCAGTATCAAGGTTATTGGCCGTGTTAGGTTTAAAGTAAACAAAACCAGGACGCTTGTAATTGGATATTCTTATTTCCTCATAAAGGCTCGGGAAAAATTGCTTTAGAGGAACTTTAACACCTAATTCTTCTCCAGCGTTGTTTTCATAAACCTCATTCCGGATTAAATAGGTATCACCCTCCCATAGGTGCCATTCAAGATGAGTGTATTTCGTCCCCTTCTTTGTGAATTCATTAGGGAAAACCGCTTCTCTAATAAGATTGTGGTCCCAACTTATCGGAATGAAGCAATCTGCCGTCACATAGGAAAGCTTCAACTGTCCATTCTCAACATATGGTTTAATTACCATGCCACCCATAGCAAACTTGAATTCTAAATAATCCTGGAACTTCTTTACGAAGTTATTTTTCTTGAAAATGCTATGAATCTCATCTGCAAGCTTTTGCTCAGATATATTAATCTCGCATCTTTCGTTAAAGATTAATGTTGCCAGCTCCTGAGAAACCACCTTAGGCATATTCAGGGAAGCCATACGGCGTTTTTTCGGGCCAGCAATCGTTGTATAGCTGATATCGTGCCACTCGCTAAAATAACCCCTATAGAGAGCTTTCCAGTTGCTGATATATTTATAAAAATCCTCATTGATTTGGATGTCCTTGTGATCAGCCAGCTTTTTGATTCCTTTAATCAATCCCATTCTGTACATCACCTGCCTTATGCGGGCCAGCATGTTTTTAAACATCGGTTGTCACCGCCTTAATATTTCAATCCAAGCTTTCTCAAATTATCCTGAACATAATATTGGAATGCATCGACAGTGTGATCATCAATCTTTATGACCTTCGGATCATCGCTCTGCAAGGTATCAGCATCCCATTGGTACTTTTTATGTTCGGTAAGAAAAATCTCATTGGCCGCTGTTTTAAGCACGAAAAAACGCCCCTGCGCTAATAAGTCCTGGACGTTATCGATCATATCTATTTTCTTTTTCTTTGCTACCGGATGAAGCCTGATTCCATAGTCTTTAAAGAACTGATTCCTTAATGCGCCCTCTGCAGAATCAATTGTCTGCATGTCAAAATTGCGGTTATAGGTTTGCTTAACCTTATCCATCCAGTCTTTCAGCTTCTTAGAGAGCTCGCTTGGAGCCAGTTTAATAACCTTGTTTTCCGGACTATAGTAAAAGGTATCGAGTAAAATAACATTCCGCTTTTTTGTAAAGCCAAAAGCCAGGTAAGTTGTTGCTGAGACCTGGTGCCCGGTATCAATGGCAATATCGATAAGAACAATATCATCATCTTTCGGCAGCTCATCAATCTCTTTAAAATAAGCCATGTTGTAAACCATGTCTCCAAGACCAATAACCTCACCGGCATACATCCATCGCCAGTAATCTTCATCATTTTCCTTGTACTTCTCGATCTTCCGGATCATCTGCTCTGATAGAAAACCTTTCTTATCATCGAGATAAGTTGAATGGTGGATAAAGTAATCTTCATCGCCTGCTTTGGTATCTAACCATTCATTGATCCAGCTGTATGGATTCCTGGGAGGGTTGTAGGAGAAGAACACCTTAACCTCTTTCCCTTCGATCTCTTGCCGGATAAATGTATCCTCGACAATATCGATATCCTCAACTCCAGCAAATTCAGCAGCTTCCTCAAACCATAAGGCCATGACATATCCTTTTGCTATCTTGGCTGACTTAATCTTCATCGGATCGTCTACACCGTAAAAATAAAAAGCCGTGTTTGTGTCTTTATGCCGTATCAGCAAAGGGGATTTTCCGAAATAAAACTCATCCTCAACGCCTAGCATGTAAATGGCCCATTTGATTTGCTCATAGATGGAAGTGGAAAGATATTTCGCAACTTTCCTGAGACAAACCACATTGCCCTGGTCATCATCCAGAAAATCAATCACAAGCTTCAAGCTAATGACAGAGGACTTCATCGATGAACGGCCGCCTTTTGCGACTACATGAGACTCTTCAGCAAGCCAGAGGGAATAAAAGTTGACGTTCATTAAATCCATGACATTAATCGTTTTGACTGTCATTTTCTAACGCCTTCCTCATAGCTTCTTTGTCATTAACGATAACAACCTTACCGCCGCTACCGCCCTCTTGTTTAGTCTCTGCCTCGATCTTCGCTGTTTCAGCCTTAAGCTTCTCCAGCTGCAACTTCTTTCGGTCATTTTCAGACAGGAGATCAGTGTATTTCGATAAGAACTCCAGGGCTTTCATCTGGTCAGCAAGCTTAACAGAGACACCATCTTTGCCTTTCTTAACCTCAGTGATCAGGGTGCCATCTACCTCTTCATGATTCTTAAGTTGAACGTAGCTATGTGAATAAGTGACCTCATCACCGTTTTCATCAATCATTGGTTCAAGGTTATGATCGAGTTCTCGCCTTTTCTCTTGCCCGAATTCAACAAAGTCTGTTATGTCAGCAAATGCGATATCGATGTACTTCTGGAGGACAGCTTGAGCATCCAACAAGACTCCATTAAATCGTTCTTGTTTCAGTCGCTCAACTTCCCTTCTTACTCCATCATTCCCCATCAACCTATAAGCAATAGATTCAGCAGTATTTCTATCAACTCCATAAGCTTTTTGATATGCCTTAGTAGCATTGAAATACTTGATGTAGTAAAGACAGAATAACTTTTGCTTATCGTTTAAATCTGAGGATTCAATCACAGGTTCCAGGGTTGCAACCTTTTGCTTTCTGGTTGCATTGTTTTTGGTTGGATCCCTTGACCATCCTTCACGGCTTTTTCTGCTTTTTAATGTACCGATTTTGACATCGTGTTTTTCAGCAAGAGCCTTTAATGTGATTTTGGAGGTCTCAAAGTCTTTTCTAATTTCATCCCAGTTCATTACATGGCACCTACCTCCTGTCTAATTTTTGTAAAAGAAAAAGCACCACAATGGGTGCTAATCATTTCATATAATTTTCTATTTCATTCAATATACTCCTTAATAAAGCTTGCAAATCATTAAAGCTTAATTGACTAATCTTCCTATTGATTATTTCGGAATTATCCGTTATAAATCTTCTTTCATTTGGTAAGCTTAAATATTCTTTATATTTTTCATCTGAATAATAACAATTTCTCACTTCTTCATATAAACCTTGAAATTCTTCATGCAAGTCAAATATTTTTCCGCTTAATCCTTGAATATAGTCATCTAAAACATTCAATTTTAACAAAGCTTCAGTCATTTCAAGATGTTGTTTTCTCAAGTTTGTTCTTAACAGATAAATCCTTTCAATAGGATCGTCATCATTTCTGTTACTCTTTATACCTCGATCTATAGCATCTTTCGTTATTGCAAAAGTTAACAGATCGTTATTTAAGTTAATATTTAAAGTTGCCAACTTTTTAAGGGAGTTTTGCATTTCCTCAATTTTTTCTAGTTTATTCTTCAAATAAAAATTTTTCATCTCTCTTCGAGTTGAATTTTCATTTTCAATTCTTATAGCTTCAATTTGTAGCTCTTGCTGCTTTTTTATCTGCAGCTGTGCAACAAAATAAACAACACTTGCACTGACTATCGCACCAAGATAACTCCCCCAAAAAGTTATCCATGTATCAACTTCTCCCTTAGCAAAACTAAAAATACCCATTTCTAATAGACTTGCTACAAGAACGGGGGCTGTAAAAAACAAAACACCTAAAATAAGTATGGTTTTCAAGGTTAAATCTCCTCAATATTTTAGATTAATTTTAACCTAAATTATTATGAAATCGCCACCTCAAGGTGTCATCAAGGAAAAATATTTGTTTAAACCTAATTAGAATTTCCGCTCCGTCCTGCCTCCCATTTTACACAGCTTTTTTTTCCAATTTCAAAAGATGCACAAACTGGCTTTTTTGGCTCAATTGGTTCAAAATGGCTTCTTTGGCTTTTTTGACCTGATTTCTTGATATTCCAATATGATATGAGATTTCTCTGAAAGACATACCGTCAATGATGCAATCATAAATAACTCTTTCCCTTTCATCCCCCAGTAATTCGGCAGCATATTCAATTGCATATACTCGTTCTTCTAACCTTTCTAACCGCTTATGCAACCGCTCTTCTCTTATATCTAGGTTTCTTAGCTCCACTTGGCTTTTACCTGAGCTTCCCTTTGGCATTGCAGCTTCAATACCGTACTGAGCAACACCCCAGCTTCTCATTGGTGCAGGCCGTCCATATAGATATTTTTGGAGGCGATCTACTTCTTTTTTCATCCAATGGTAATCCCTTAACAGAGTTTCGATTTGATCAATAATGCTGGCAGCTTCTTTCATCCAGGACCCCTCCCGTGATATAATTTAAGTGGTTGGGCTGGGAGAGATCCTGGCTTTTATTTTTAATTGAGTTAAGACGACTATCGATATACATTGCTGATGAATTCTGTAGAACAGATAAAATTAAATATGGGGCATATTTCACCTAAAGAATTTAGGTTAGATTGATACTCACATTCACTACAAAGAGTTTTCATATACCTTCCTCCTATGTCGCTTTTTATGTCTGCAGCGAAACACTTTTACTCTTTTGTTTCCCTCAAACCCTGTCCATCCAGCCACCGTTCAATGCTTGATACAAAGATATCTAATCCACTAGATATACCTTTTTTGTCAATGTGTAGAGCATAACCAGAGAAGCCTGGCCCCTGATAAAAACAAACGTCCTGGTACCTTTCATGCTTCCGGATCAGCAGCCGTTCCTTACCTCTGAAAAACTCTATCTCCTCTCCCTGTCTTAAATCGATGATTTGATCTTCCAGGGCGAAGGAGAATAGGTCTAATTGTTTCATTCCATCACCGCCTGGGAAGTTGACAATTCTTTTGTTAATAAAAATTAGATTCACAGGAAAGTTTCGTTATAATAACCTTAAGGGAGGTGAAAAATAATGAAATTCTCTTTACTTGAAAATGGTGTTGATTCATTAAAAGCAGCTTTTAATTCTCTAGATAATGCTAGATATCTGGATGAAGGAAGTGACCACCATATAAAAGATGCTACTCTTTCCTTAAATCATGCAAATGAAATTTTGTTTAAATATTTATTAAAACAGAAGCATGATTTTCTAATCTTTAGCGACATTTCTGCTTATATGCAAGCAAAAGCCATAATGATAAAAGAAAATAAATCAACAGTGTTTGAAGCAAAACCCAATTTAAAAACTGTTTCACTTCATGAAGCTATACGAAGGCTGTTTTTACTTTGTGACATTGAGGTTCCCGAAAACTTAAGAACTTCATTGGACAACCTAACCAAAAAACGCAATGAGATCATGCATTATGCTCTGGAAATGAACGAAGAAGAATATCAAACTTTTATTGAAGACCTCAAGAATTGTTACGAATTAACAATTCATTTCTTTTCTCAGCATTTTGATGATTTTGAGAGATTATTTGATATTGCAAGGTTTGAATATTCATTTGAACCTGATGTTGAGGCAATGGCTGATGATTCCTACTCTGATTGGCTTGCTGAACAAGATAGTTAAAGGTCATCATTTTGATGATCTTTTAATTTAGAAACATAATACAAATTTTGTTTATTAAAACGGCAACTCTTCAGGCGCCGGGCCTTTTGTAAATGGTTTTTTACTAGTTTCCAAACCTGCACCCCCTAAAAGAGCGATAATTGCTCATATCCGTTAAACTCCTGTACATCTTCTGTATAAATGTGATCGTTTTCCTCAAATTCGAGAACCATTTCCTCGCTTATCTGCTCATTCTCTTCTGTGACTTCAACAAACCCTGTAAACCAATGGAGGAGATAGCAGCCACCGCACCTATTGAGCTCCCGATCATGAAAGAAATAGGCATGTGTGTCCTTGGGCTCTATATAGTATTCTTTCAGCTCGGTAGACTGATAACCTTGCTTCCTCCAAATGAGGGATGCCTTATACACTTTTTCCGGATCCAACTCAATCTTCCTGACCTCTGGTTCTTCAGGCCAAATCTCCTCTTCACAAATGGCAAACATATTTGCTTCGTAGCATCCTGTATGGGCATTTTTGTTAGGGAATTTCGACACATAATAGTAACTTGATCCGTTCGGAAAGAGATAATAACTTTTCCCCTTAGCCAGGACGGCCGATTGGCTATCATCCAAACAAATGCCCTGCAGCATGGTAACTCCCTTATCTTCTGACCGTTCTTTTATGGACAGAGCGCTTTGCACCTTTCTTCACAGCCTTTCTTTTCAGCTTTTTCAATTTATCCAGTTCGATGAATCCAAGATTCTCGTCATACGATATAACAGAAAGCCGGTATAGATAGAGCCTATCGAACCACTTTCGCTTTAGCTTAAAGGCCTCTGCCTCCACTCCCTTAACATCGATAACTTCAATGGATCCATCCAAATGCTTCACTTCAAAATCCGCAATGTATTCCACTTTCCTGATAGTTCTTCCGTTCTTTTTAAATCCTTCCTGGAGCAAGTACCGTGGCTGCAGTTTGAAGGATTTTATTTGCTTGGCCTGTTTCAGCCATTTCAGCTGCTCGTAATATTTTGACTCAGCCAGGCTGTCAAACTTGTGGCCGTCGAGCATTGTGATCTTGTTGCCATACTTGCTCATTTCCTATCCTTCAACTCCATTTTCAGTTGGTCTTCATCCGGCTCATTCTTGAGCTTCTCGAGCTTTCTTTCAAAAACGGGACCTATCCCCTTCGCGATGCTCTTTTTGCTCCTCAGTGGCCGATTGCAAGCCGGACAAATGAATATTTTCAGTTGGTTCATAGCTTCCAAGTGCTATCCTCCTTCTCAATTCTCTATGAGCCGCATCCTTATCCTCGTATCTTGCTATGTAGAGTAACTGCCCCAAGGTTGCGGTTTTAAGATTCATATGGCGTTGTGCTTTAGTGAATAGCATTTAACACATGGCCCCTCCACGTAGTAATAGTTGGGCTTTCCGCAATCCCTGCAAGTTTTAGAGTAAGTATTCCAGCGACGATTGCAGTCTCTGCATTCAAGCAGCAATATGTCATTGCGATGGCTTATCACCGTACCCTTAGCCCGACATTTTGGACAACGTGTAGCAGGCTTAACATTCTTGATGTCCATTTTCATTACTCCTTTCAGTACCAAGTGTTTTCTGTAGCTTCCGTATCAAATTCTCGAAAAGATGCCAGAACAAGTTCATATTTCAGTTCTTCGTAATCGCAGTCATGAATGCTCTTGCCAGACTGTGCTTTAGAAATATTCAATTCTGCTAATCTCTTGATGAGGATATTCCTTTTTTGCTGGATAACGGACTCATAAAGGATCCCCATGGTTTCAGCTCCCTGATTTCAATTTTTTTAGTTTTTCCTGTAATTCAGCCTTTTTCTTAGCTTTGTCATCCTCGTTATTCTGCGATGTTTGCTGTTTAGGCTGGTTAGATTCATCAAACCAATCTGGCAGCATTTCCGTCCGTATCGGCTTTGACCGCCTGCCTTTTGGTTGATAAGAATTATTTGGTTTAAATGGCTTAATATTTTTTGCTGCTTCTTTGGCCTGATCCCTGGCGATTAAGGCTTTGTATTGGTCTGTAATGTATTTCTCACAATAACCAAAGACTTTAATTGCTCCATCAGGCTGACGCTCCCTGTATTCCTCAAAACATTGTTCAAGCAATTTGATTGTTTGTGGCAACGGCATACCACGGGCGACAATCCGGGCGATTGCTTCATAGTCTTTAGTTGAAGGATAGGCAGTGCGTCCCTCTAGCATCGTTCGTAACTCTATGAATCTTTCAGCGATTATATCCACTGGGTCATTTTCTTTAGTAATAGTAATAGTAGTATTATTTATCTTTGTAATATCTTTATTAGAGTGGACACTTTTGTCCACATGACTGGTCATTTCTGTCCACTCTGGACTGGACGTTTTTGACCGGTCTCCGTCAGACTGGACATTTTTGTCCACTCTCTCTTTGTTGTATTTTTTGGAGTTTTTCACAGTCAAAATGTAGCCATAAGGAGCTCGGGTGATCTTTATATAGCCATGAGCTTCCAGATCATCCAGCCACCTCTGTACAGTCCTTTCACTAACTCCAAATGGTTCAGCAAGCTCAGCACGTTTTAATGGCTTATTTCCTAACACGATGCCCCAGGTTACTCCATCACGTTCAATCTCTTTGGTTGTGGAGCTGACGCACCAGAGAAATAGCCACAATGCTGATCCTATCTTTTTGTAATGTTCCGGCTCTAATAATCCTGAATAAGTTGGAAATGGATAACTTTCGGGCACCGTATCACCTAATTTCTAATGCATATTGCCATTCTGTTTTTAACACCTTTTATCGTATAATCCGGATATCGACGCATATACTGTAGGACAAGCTTTTTCAAATGTTCCTTATCCTTAGCCTCCTCCCAGATCCACTCTGGAAGGAGGACATTTGTTTTGTTATGCATCTTCGAAATCTATGTCCATAGAATCTTCTGCGGACATCTTCTTATTATTCTTGTTATTCTTTTTCTTCTTAGGGTCTGCATCGATGATCTCAGGTTCATCATTGGCTGCAGGCTCCTCTTGCTCTTGTGAATCAAAGGGGATAGGCTCCTCATATTCATTGGCCTCATCTGTAATATCCTTCAATTCACGTTCCTGCTCGTCCTCTGTGAAAGCCTTTTGCATATCGATAGATAAGATGCCCCATTTGCCTAACATGTTCCTCAGAACCGTTTTCATAGCCATAGCATCGTAATCGGAACGCCAGACATTATTGAGAGACTTTTTATCCTTTGCCTTGTTGTGCTTTATCCTGTGTACCTCTACCTCATCCCGGGTCCAGTACACTGTCTTTTCAAAGCCGTTAACCAATTTGAAGTATCCACAATAACCGATGACTTTATCACTCTTCTTAGCATCCAAATCAAGGTCAATTTCCTCCGTCAGGCGATTCCACTTAAGGAGCTCCCCTTCATAAACAGGGATAACATTAATGGCCTTATACTGCCCACTTCTTAATGCCAACTGAATATAGCCTTTATAGCCCAGCTGGAACTGTGCTGCCTTATGCCCCTTCTTTGAATCATAGAAGGCAACGATCCAGGCATACCCTAAGTTTTTATCAACCGGAAGGTCGAGAGAGGCAGCAACCATTGCACTCGAGACAATGGACATCGGCTCTGCTTCTCTCAGTCCAACATCACCGTTATATAAGTTAAGGACAGATGCCATGAATTGTGGCGCCTTTTTTGCTAATACCTGTTCGAATTTCTTTTGCATAGTAGGTGTATTCAGTAAGCCTTTAAGACCAAGAGACTGGGCAGAAACTTGCTTAGCTGCCATCTCTTGTTTATTGGCTAATTGATTTTTTAAAGCCGAATTTGTTGCCATTAGTTAATCTCCTTTACAGCAAATATTCGGAAAGAGGATTCTTTCAGCACCTCTTTGTAAATGTCCGGGAACTTCTCTTTAAGAGCCTTGGAATCAACACTATTTCTGCTCTGATTCTTCCAAGTGACCACAAATTGGTCTGTAATACCTGTTTCAGCATCCTTTAGTTCCGCTTTAATCTTGTTTTCAATTTCCGTCTTGGCTGTTTTAATGAGCTTTTCATCTGATTTCACTTTCTCGTATTGAACAAACAACTCTTTAAAATCAGACGGAAGAACAATTTCTTTATCTTTTTCTGCACGATCGTACTTTTCTTTCAGATACTGCTCCGCTGCACTGGATCCATCCAACTCAGGAGCATGCCCTTGCTGAACGTGATATTCCCAGAAGTGTTTTTCAGCATTGAAGATCATATCGATGAGCTCCTGGTCCCGCTCAACTTCTTTCCAGATGAACTTGTTTCCGCCGACAAGAACTGCGATATAACCTTTTTCCTTATCTGTGACACCAAGATAATGCTGGACTTGAACAAGGTAACTGGCGGGGATCTCTTCGCCTTCCCACTCTTTAGCCAGATAAGCGCTAGCTGTTTTGCATTCCAGAATCGCTGATTCCCCGACGATCAACCGGTCCACATTAGCTTTAATAAAAGGATGTTCCTTATGGCTATACATGAAATTTGTACGGCGTACTTTTTTACCTGTACGCTTTTCGAATTCCTTGGCAATTACATTCTCCATTTCGTTGCCCCAGTAAATGGCTTCATTATCAATTTCCTGAGGCTCCACCTGGCCTGTTTTTTCTAACCAAAGCTCAAAAGCAGTGCGGTATTTATTTACTCCTAGGATGATTCCTGCATCACTTCCGCCGATTCCCTTTGCACGTTCTTGCATCCATTCATAACGGCTCATTTCTTTAGTAGATACTGCATTAATGGCCACTATTAAGTCCTCCCTTTACCGCCATCAGGCAATGTGCTATGATGACGGTACTATAATGTTTCAAATATCGGACTCCTGCTCCCAACAGGAGTCTTTTTCATGCCGTTTTAAATTCAAATTCCATGACTTCTGTTAAGTACCGCTCCAAGTTATCCCTTAAGATGATTTCACCGTCATATTCCACAATGTCGTCACCTTCAAGGATTTCGACGCCAAAATAATCGATTCCAGAATGTTCCGGCTGGGCAAGCATATTCGGAAAGCCCGTCCGCTGAATTCGGTTCACGGTAGGATGATCCATCATGTATCCTCCTCTCTATGTATTTGGTGCTTTGTTCACACCGCGATAAGCCGAAACGTAAGAGGGGTGGGGGTGGTAGATATCCGCTCCGACTTATCGCGACAGGAACAAAGGTTCTTGCCGCCCAATCCTATTGGTGATAGAATAGATTTATATCCTGGTGTTGAGTGAGTGGCAGTTAGCTGTGCAAGAGCTTACTGCTTTTCTTTTTGTTCTGATGTAAAATCTCCAATCAAGATCCCCATAATTAAGACAAAATAAGTTGCACATATCATTGCTAGTACATAACCTAAATCCACTGATTAACCCTCCTTTGGAACGCTGATTCTTACAGCCCAATCAATCTTTACTCCCTTGCTTTTCCACTTCTTAATTAAGTGTTCCAGCCTTTCTCTCTTGGTTAAATCCATGTGATAAACCCTCCTATTAATGGCATTAACTGCTGTAGTATCAACACTGGATCCACACCTGTCACGATCGCACAAGCAACATCTTTGGCTGCTGTTACATCTGTCCATCTGATTAAAGTTGTGACATCCAGAGTTTTTTTATCTGATTCGAATTTTGAAATACAACTCCGTGAACGATGAAGCTTTTCTGCAATTTCCTCTTGTGTAAGTCCTGCTCGCTCCCGACATGCTTTCAAGACTGCGCCGAAAGTCACTTCTCTTACCCTCCCTTCATGTTCTAACTTGGAACCGTTCCACTATGGAACCCATTTTTTACTAGTTTGCTATTAAAATATATTTATGAAGGAAGTGCACCGAATCTTTTGGGCCTGGCAGCTTCGTTCGGTGCCTTCGCTCTCATGAAACTTTTCTAGGAATCCAATTCTCTATGTAGCGTAGAGCTGACTGCAGCTCCTTACGCTTGACGTCTTTGTAGCTGGCAACACCTAAACGATCTTTAATCTCACGGTGGAGTTCCCTGAATAGCCTTGGCCGGACTTTAGGGTCACTCTCAACCTGGTAAACTTTCTGAGCAATTCCTTTTTGCAATCGGCGCTGTTCGCCACTGGTAAGAGTGATTTGCTCCTCAACTTTGTGATCAATTTCATGCATAAGTTTTTTGATTTCTTGCTGTTCAGCTTTTATTGTTTGGGTATCTTCCACAAGATCGGCTGTTGTTCTTAGGACAGTGACAAGGGCCTGATCTTTTGATAAAGGAACGACATTTTCTTTAATCGTGTAGTATTCATCAACAAGCATTTCGTAAGCATCCCATGCCTGGTCAGTATTTAATGATTTGGCATGAAGCCAAGCTCCTTTTTCTGTCCAGAGGTAAAGAATTGATGTGAATTTCAGGCTGTCGTCAAATTGACGCGACCCTTTGAATTCTCTTAAGTCTTCACCCGATAAAGCAAAATAGTGCTTACCTTGCTCATACCGACCTGCATTTCGTTGGAAATTACGATTAATAATTTTTGCATCAGTACCGAAGGATTCCGCCAGCTGGATAGTGGTTAATACTCTCTTTCCTTCCTGGCTAATGGGTTGTAGTTGATTCATTAGATGGCCTCCTTGTCAAAGTATTTGGTGTTTTGTTCAACCCAGTTCGTATGCTTTTCTATCCATTTCATCAGCAAGTGAGTTGGGATTCTGACACCGAACTCTCTTATAACCGGAAAGTCTGGGCGCCTCATAAGTTCTGACATAGTGGTGGCCCCACATTTGAGAAACTCCATGGCCTCAGTCCGGGTCATGATCGATGGAGTAGAAAATTTAGATCGTCCATCTTCGACTCCCTGCTCATAAGCTTTTTGGATTAACGCTTGCAACTGAAGGCTGGCAATCTGCTGCTCAAGTTCTTTTAAGGTGTTTTGCATATTCAGCACCTCCATTTAAGCTGTATTAACGTTTATTCTCGATTTGTGAACTTTTTCGACAAAAAAAAGCGAATTAATTTCTACACCTAACACTTTTGCTATTTGGGGTAACTTTTCAGCGCTTATTCCTTTTTTACCTGACTCAATTTCACTAATAATTGAAGGGTGCTTATATCCAATTTTCCTAGCGAAATCGGTTTGGGTCATACCCTTCTCTGTTCTCAATTCTTTGATACGGGTTCCAAGTTGCTCCTTCATGGCTACACCACCTTATATTCTCATTTCGTGAACCTTGTACCTTGATTATATATTCTCATTTCGAGAATGTAAAGCGTTTTATTCTCTTTTTGTGAATTTTATTTCTCGAATAGAGAAATGGTGTTAATATGGGAAATGAAGTAATAATTTTGGGAGTGGTTCCTATGGACTTTGGAGAAAGATTAAGAAAGTGCAGAGACAAAAAAGGATATACACAAAAATTTGTTGCTGACAAAATCGGAATAAAAAATAACACACTCTCAAGTTATGAATCCGGAAAGAGGCAGCCCGATTACGAAATACTAAAAAAGCTTTCTGATTTGTATGAAGTTACTATTGATTACATACTTACAGGCAATCAAAGCACGAATTCACCAGATGAAATGTGGGAAGAGTTCCTTAATCCTAAAACTCAAGTATTTTTTAAAGACTTGATGGATGCACCAGAAGAAAAGATAGAAGAACTTATAAAGTTTTGGGAGATCATTAGGGACCGAGACAAGAAATAGCAAGACACGCAGCTGCGTGTTTTTATTTCGGGCTTAACTGGATATGTTACCCAAAAATACATATATATTCAAAGGGGAGTCATGAGAATGGCAGAGGAGAAACAAAAGATAAAAAGGGTACCTATAGAGAAACTACTTGCCGAACATTTTAAAGGCAGTATTTTTAAAAACAATCGTATTTATAAAGTGACTGACAAGACTAACGGGTCAAACGGTATTGATTATATGATCATTACAAATGACGGTTTTGAGATATATTTGGCAAGTAAAAAGGTTGAAAATAATGAAGAAGTTTTGGAGAATGTTAGACTTATAAAGTCTTTATCCTGGAGTGATTTTCAATCAGTTAAGGTTGATAAGTTTGCTCTTACTACTCTTTATGATTTTGACAATGGATTCAAATTACAAGTTGATTCAAACGACCTTATAAAGCATCTTCAAGAGAATGGCATTAATACTATTTTGCTAGAACGCAAGTGGTACAACAAAATTTTAGGTTTCCGCTCCAAAAAGAAATGGAAAATGGTATTTGCCTCGATTGTGTATTTATTAATTTTGTTTGCTGCGGTTGATGGATTTACTGAAAGCGATGCAGAAAAAGCTGAAACGGCTGCTGCAGAGGAGAAAAAGGCTGAAGAACAATCAAAAAACAAAACTGAAAAAGAAGTTGCCGCTAAAGAGAAAGCAACTAAAGAACAGAATGAACAAGAAGCAAGTTCCGAAGAATCTGAAGATGTTGAAGCTAGTACAAATGAAAAGATAGGTACCTTAGGTTATACAACTGAAGAATTCAAAGAAAAATGGAATACAGTTAATAGTCAGCTTGGGAGTACTTTCCCTTTGGATAATCTGGAAGTTGAAGAAGGTCCCAAGCAGGACACATTTAAATTATTATTCTCTAAACAATCAGCAATAATTGGGACAGTTAATAAAAATGATCAGAGTGTGAGAGATGTGGTGTTAGTTCTCCAAGGAGACGGTACAGCCCGAACCGCTACTGATAATCTTTTATTGATGGGTCAGTTAATAGCAACTACTAACCCTTCCCTCTCTCCAGAGGAAAGAGCACAAGTTCTTGAAGACTTGGGTTTCAAAGGAGAAAATATCGACATAAATAAGCTAGACGGAACTGTTGAGAAAAACGGTGTGAGATACCACCTTCAGGGATCCGACCAAATTGGAATAATGCTTTCCGCTGGAGATCCAAACGACAATTAAAGGAAAAATGCCCTTATGGGCTTTTCTTTTCACTGTATAACCGAACATATATTCCTGCTTTTGGAGGTTCTTAATGAAATATCAAACAACCTTGTTAGAAGACTGGATTAGGGACTTTTATTACGATATTGGAATCTATTACCCTCATCAACTTGACATTAATGAAATTATCTATCGCTTAGGAATGTCTCTTACATATATGGATATTTCAAGCCGTATTTATAAGAAAGAAGTGATTATAGATGAAAGGTTGAGCAACGAGGAACAATGGGAGGAATTTGGACACGAATTGTGCCATTCATATCGGCACTATGGAAATCAGCTGAATATGCCAGAGAAGTTTATACAGTTGCAAGAGTTCCAGGCACGGTATTTTGCATTACATTTTTGTGTACCTACATTTATGCTGCTTAAATTAAAGCTACCAAATACCCGAAGTGAAGCAATTTATTATATCGCAGAGGTTTTTAAGGTTACACACATTTTTGCCAAAAAGAGACTAGAAGTTTTTGAGAATAAAGTTAACTCCTCTTTATTTTATGAAGAGTTATATAAAAAGTTTATTTAAGGAGTGAACAGTCTTGGCTTATTTCAGTAAAATCCCCGCTAATAACAAGCAAGGGTACAAATGGCGATGTGTAGCCGACGGTCCCCCTGACCCTGTTACGGGAAAGCGCCAGCAAATATCCAGGCGAGCTGATACCAAAAAAGAAGCAGAAAAGAAAGTAATAGCTGCCATCCGGAAACTACAAGAAGATGGAATTGACGAGAAAAAAGTAAAGAAACTTCCATTTGAGGAAGTGGCCTGGGAGTGGCTTAATATCTATGCAAAAAGCAAAGTGAAATCCAGCACTGTTCGTGTTCGAGAGAAGGAAATAAAGATTCTTCTAAGGTATATTGCCAAGGTGAACATTGATAAAGTCATACCAAGAATGCATCAAAAGATACTGAATGACCTGGATGACAAAGAGTATGCAAAGACCACTATTGAAGGCGTCCATGTAACAGCTAATATGATTTTTAAATATGCGATCAAAGAGAAGATGAGGAAAGATAACCCTTGTACTGGAGCAGTTATCCCAGTTAAGAAGCTTACTGTAGAGGATATTGAGAATAAGACCATTGAGGAAGAATACTTGGAGCGTGATGAGCTATTTGAATTTCTGGAAGCAGTTAAGAAACATGGACTTGAGTTTGATCTTGAGCGCTTTTACTTGCTCGCTTTCTCCGGTATGCGTTCAGGTGAACTTTGCGCTTTAAAATGGTCAGATATCAATTGGGAGACTAACGAAATTCGAATTACAAAGACATTATATAACCCAGACAACAACATGAAAAAATATGAATTGACTCCCCCTAAGACCCCGGGATCTATCCGGACATTCGATATTGACGATGACATAATGGAATTGCTTAAATCCCATAAGAAGAAGCAAAATAAAATAAAATTATCTAACCGGCTTAAGTATCCTGATTATCACGATGCCAATTTTATTTTCTGCAGAGAGAACGGTTACCCCTTTATTCAAAAAAACATAATCGTTCGGATGGAAAGGATTTTAAAAAAGACATCTATAAAGAAGCATGCAACTCCTCATATCTTTCGACACACACATATTAGCATGATGGCCGAGGCTGGCATCGATCTTCCTACCATTATGAAAAGAGTTGGCCATGATGATATGAAAACGACAATGAGGGTCTATACACATGTTACAGATAAAATGAAAAAGAATGCTGCCGAAAGGATTAAAAATCATTTCAGCAACATTCTTCAAATCACAAAATCGCAGGAAATGTGAGCGAAATGTGATTTTTTTAAGATTGAAGGCTACCACAATAGCCCTCAACCCTTGGTATATCAACGTTTATGGGTGGATGATTACATCATGCCGCCCATTCCACCCATGCCGCCCATATCAGGCATTGCAGGAGCAGGATTTTCTTCTGGCTTGTCAGCAACTACTGCTTCAGTAGTTAAGAACATAGCTGCAACAGATCCAGCGTTTTGAAGTGCTGAACGAGTTACTTTAGTTGGGTCAACGATACCAGCTTCGATCATGTTTACCCACTCGCCAGTAGCAGCGTTGAAGCCTGTTCCAACTTCTTCGCGCTTTAAGCGGTCAACGATTACAGAACCTTCAAGGCCTGCATTGTGGGCAATTGTGCGTACAGGCTCTTCCATTGCACGAAGTACAATGTTGATACCTGTAGCTTCGTCGCCTTCAGCCTGGATAGAAGCCACTTTGTTGTATACGTTTAGAAGGGCAACACCACCACCGGAAACGATACCTTCTTCTACAGCTGCGCGTGTAGAGTTTAGGGCGTCTTCGATGCGTAGCTTGCGCTCTTTCAATTCAGTTTCAGTAGCAGCACCAACTTTAACTACTGCCACACCGCCAGCTAGCTTAGCAAGGCGCTCTTGTAATTTTTCGCGGTCAAATTCAGAAGTTGTTTCTTCCATTTGAGTGCGGATCTGGTTCACACGGCCGCCGATTTGCGCGCTGTCTCCAGCACCTTCAACGATCGTCGTGTTTTCTTTTGAAACAACCACTTTAGAAGCGCGTCCTAAAGAATCGATTGTAGCAGATTTAAGGTCACGGCCCAGCTCTTCAGTGATTACTTCACCGCCAGTCAGGATCGCGATATCTTCAAGCATAGCTTTACGGCGGTCACCGAAGCCAGGAGCTTTAACCGCTACTGCATTAAATGTTCCGCGAAGCTTATTCACTACTAATGTAGCAAGTGCTTCACCTTCAACATCTTCAGCTACAAGCAATAAAGGCTTGCCTTGCTGTACAACCTGCTCAAGTACAGGAAGGACTTCCTGAATGCTTGTAATCTTCTTATCAGTGATTAAGATATAAGGGTTTTCAAGAACCGCTTCCATCTTATCAGAATCTGTAACCATGTATGGTGAAGCGTATCCGCGGTCGAACTGCATACCTTCTACCACATCAAGCTCAGTTGTGAATCCTTTAGATTCTTCGATAGTGATAACACCGTCGTTGCCAACGCGCTCCATTGCTTCAGCAATCAGCTGTCCAACTTCATTGTCAGCAGCAGAAATTGCAGCAACCTGTGCGATAGATTCTTTGTTTTCAATAGGTTTTGAAATAGCTTTTAATTCTTCAACAGCAGTAGAAACCGCTTTTTCAATTCCTTTGCGGATTCCCATTGGGTTAGCGCCAGCAGTTACGTTCTTAAGGCCTTCACGGATCATTGCCTGAGCAAGAACAGTCGCAGTAGTTGTACCGTCACCGGCTACATCGTTTGTTTTGCTTGCTACTTCAGCAACAAGCTTCGCACCCATGTTTTCGAAAGCATCTTCAAGTTCGATTTCCTTCGCGATTGTCACACCATCATTCGTGATTAATGGTGAACCGAATTTCTTCTCAAGAACCACGTTGCGTCCTTTAGGTCCAAGAGTTACTTTTACCGCATTTGCAAGGGAATCTACACCGCGAAGCATTGCGCGGCGAGCTTCTTCACTAAATTTAATCTCTTTAGCCATTGATAAAAACCTCCTCAAAAATTTTCACTTTATCTTTTAAACTACAACTGATCAGCGATTAGCCAATTACAGCAAGAATGTCATTTTCACGTAAAATTAAGTATTCTTTGCCTTCGTACTTCACTTCGGTACCGGCATATTTTGAGAAGATGATACGGTCGCCATCAGCAACTTCAAGGGCAACACGCTCACCATTTTCAAGAACGCGGCCAGTTCCCACAGCTACAACTTTGCCTTCTTGAGGCTTCTCTTTAGCAGTGTCCGGCAGTACGATGCCGCTTGCAGTTTTTTCTTCAGTTTCAACAAGCTCGATAATGATTCGATCACCTAGTGGCTTTAACAAGTGAAACAACCTCCTCAAATAATATGTAAATATTTTTATTTATTAGCACTCTCTCTGTTTGAGTGCTAACACAATTATTATATTAATGAATCTCTTTTCTATTTGCAAGGGTGAAGCTTAAATTTTTTATAAAAAAATTCATTTGCGCTTACCCGCTACTTTTCGACACGGACAACCTCTTAAGTATGCCGCTGAAACACACATTTTAACCATAACAGGTCTCTCTTTGATGCTGATGTTTGAAACCCCCTCCTTATAAAGAGTACAATGGCTGTAGGACTTGTTTCCAACATTAGATTAAGGAGCAAAATACTTTGAAAAAGGAATACTGGTTTATTTTAATCGCCTATATTGCCATGCAGCTTTCAACCTTTTTTGGCGTTCCGCTCGTTTTATTAGCTGCCGATGCCCTCGGAAAGAATCCGGAAAATATGCAGATTCTGGCTGTGGCCTACTGGCTCGTAATCAGTTTCACGATTACGCTGATTATTACGCTTCTATTACTAAGGAAAGAAATGAAACGGGGACTGGACAGGGATTCCTCTTCTGTTGCAGGCTCTGTGGGCTGGGCTATTGGAGGCATATTTTTGGCCCTGATTGCTCAAGCTACTGCTGCAAGCATTGAGAACCTGATTGGGATTGAAATGGGATCTGAAAATACACAGCAGATTATCCGAATTATTGAAGCATCGCCAATCGTCATCTTAATCAGTTCGGTCATCGGGCCAATTCTTGAGGAAATCGTCTTTAGAAAGGTTATTTTTGGCTCTCTTCACAAGCGCTTCAACTTCTTCCTGTCAGCCCTGATCAGCTCGGTCATTTTTGCTCTGGCCCATTTTGAGCCTGAGCATGTACTGTTATACTCCGCAATGGGATTCACCTTTGCCTTTTTATATGTCAAGACGAAGCGGATCATCGTGCCGATTTTTGCCCATGTAGCGATGAACACCTTTGTTGCGGTTGTTCAGCTGAATCAGGATAATATTGAAAAGTGGTTAAAGGAAATGGAAAACATGCAGAGCTTTATCAGCTTTTTCTAGCATAGCGTAATGCTGTCGAGTTTTAAAATTATTGGGGGATTATCATGAGAAGCACACCTTTGTTTTCAGGCTTTATTTACATCCTTCTCGGATGTCTTTTCACCTTTATTGCCATCCAGAATACCCAGCGGGAAGAAACCTGGGGATTCTTCACTTATTTTCTGATGCTAATTGCCACCTTTGATTTTGGCACCGGTCTCCGCTTGATTGGCCAGCATTTTAAAACGAAAAAATGAGCCCGTAAAAGGCTCATTTTTTTACACTTCTTCAGGATAATTTTTCAGAAAATATACCAATGACTGCAATTCCACCGCCAGATCGATATGGTGAATCCGAATCGAGGACGGTAAAGTGAGCCTCGCAGGTGTAAAGTTAAGGATTCCTTTTATTTTCGCATTCACCATCCGATCAGTAATCGCCTGGGCAGGAGGTGCAGGCACTGTTAAGATCGCCACCTGAATATTATTTTTAACAATCACTTCTTCAAGGTCATCCATATGATGGACCGGCACATCGCCGATTTTTGTGCCAACCTTGCTCTCATCCACATCAAATGCCACTTCTATTTTCGTATTATTATTTTTAAGAAAATTATAGTTAAGAAAGGCCGTTCCTAAATTCCCTACTCCGACCAAAGCAACTTTGGTAAGCTCGTCCTGGTCAAGAGTCTTCCGAAAGAAGCCCAGCAGGTAATTCACATTATATCCATAGCCTTTTTTCCCTAACGCACCGAAGTACGAAAAGTCACGGCGAATCGTTGCAGAATCCACTTTAACCGCCTCACTCAACTCTGCTGATGAGACTCTTTGTTTGCCTGAGGAATGAAGGTTTTTTAGGAAGCGGTAATATAAAGGCAGCCGCTTAGCTGTTGCCTGCGGTATCTTAATCGGTTCATTGGCCATTCGTCCATCCCCATTTCTTATGATGAATTAATTTCGTTTAAAATCTCCGTTTTTGCCGCCGGTTTTCTCTATTAAAAAGGTTGGTCCGATTACCATTCCTTTATCTACAGCCTTGCACATATCATAAACGGTCAGCGCACAGACAGAAGCAGCTGTTAACGCTTCCATTTCCACACCCGTATTTCCTTTTGTTTTAACAGAAGCCGTTATGATGAGGACGCACTCTTCCTCTTCTGCTTTCCATGAAAATGAAATGTCCACACCCTTTAGTGGCAGCGGATGGCACATCGGAATAATGTCCCATGTTTTCTTGCTCGCCATAATGCCTGCCGTTTGTGCAACGGCGAGTACATCCCCTTTTTTCAAGGAGTTGGAAGTGATCTTCTCGTATATATCCTGATTCACCGCAATACTTGATTGAGCAATAGCCGTCCTTGATGTCTCGGGCTTATCGCTGACATCCACTATTTTTGCCCTGCCCTCTTGATTAAAATGAGTAAAATCCGCCATTTAAAAACACCTCTCTTCAAAATCATACACTATTTTTCCGTTACTTTGTATGCGCATTGTAAGGTTCTTCACATATTTATTTACCTTTTTTTATGCTTCAATGCCCTTCAGGCGTGCTTATAGTCCTGTCTCCTTTATTGCCGAACATATATGAATGAGTTACACTTACTCTATACCCGAGGTGAAAGAACATGATACTATTACAAGTCAATCAGCTGGCAAAAAGTTTTGGCGCTGATCCCATTTTAACGAATATAAAGCTTGAAGTACAAACCAGGGACCGGATTGCCCTTGTAGGACGCAATGGTGCGGGAAAATCCACCCTTTTGAAAATAATTGCGGGACACATGACGTATGATTCCGGTGAGATTATAAAGCCCAAGGAAGCAACCATTGGCTATCTTGCACAAAATACAGGCCTTGAATCGGAATTATCCATTTGGGATGAAATGCTGACTGTTTTCAGTCATCTGCAAAAACAGGAAAAACAGCTTCGCAGCCTTGAAGAACAAATGGCAGATCCTGATATCCTAAATAATTCTGATGCCTATGAACGCGTATTAAAAGATTACGACAAACTTCAGGTTGATTTCAAAGAAAATGGCGGCTATCAATATGAAGCAGATATCCGTTCCATTCTCCATGGACTCAATTTCAGCTCAATGGGCTATGATACTAAAATTTCATCATTGAGCGGCGGACAGCGAACAAGGCTCGCCCTTGGTAAACTTCTGCTCACAAAACCTGATATTTTAATCCTGGATGAGCCTACCAACCATCTTGATATAGAAACGTTATCGTGGCTCGAACAATTCTTGCAAAGCTACAGCGGTGCCATTTTAATCGTATCACATGACCGCTACTTTCTTGATAAGGTTGTTTCCCAGGTTTACGAAATTTCCCGCCACCAAATAAGAAAGTACCCAGGAAACTACAGTTCCTATTTGGATCAAAAAGCGGCTAATCTTGAAAAAGAAATGAAGCAATTCGAGAAACAGCAGGAAGAAATCGCTAAGCTGCAGGATTTCATTCAGCGGAACCTCGCCCGGGCCTCCACAACCAAAAGGGCACAAAGCCGCAGAAAGCAGCTGGCCAGAATGGACGTGATGGACAGGCCGCTTGGAGACGAGAAATCGGCTTCCTTTGGATTTGACATTGAACGTCAGTCGGGCAATGAGGTCTTAAATATACATTCTTTAGCTATAGGCTACGAAGAGAAAGTCAGCGAGAATATTTCAATGCGGCTGGCAAGAGGCGACAGCATTGCACTTGTAGGACCAAATGGAATTGGCAAGTCCACATTGCTTAAAACCATCATCAAAAAGATCCCTTCTTTTTCAGGAGAGATTCAGTACGGTTCCAATGTGACAATTGGGTACTATGACCAGGAACAGGCAGAGCTCACAAGCAATAAAAGAGTCCTGAACGAATTATGGGATGAATACCCGCTGAAACCGGAAAAAGAAATCAGGACTATACTTGGGAACTTTCTCTTCTCTGGTGATGATGTTCTAAAAATCGTTTCAACACTGAGTGGCGGTGAAAAGGCCCGGCTCGCACTTGCAAAGCTTATGATGCAGAAATCCAATTTCTTAATCCTGGATGAGCCTACAAACCACTTGGACCTGGACAGCAAGGAGATTCTTGAAAATGCATTGATCGATTATCCCGGGACCATTCTCTTTGTCTCTCATGACCGCTACTTTATCAACCGGATTACAACAAAAGTAGTTGAACTTTCCGGTAGCGGGGCAACTGAATATCTTGGCGATTATGATTATTATGTAGAAAAAAAGCAAGAGCAGGAGGAATTGCTTGCACTTAATAAGCAAGTAGACACCACCGCATTACAGCCTGTTAAGCAGGACAAAAATAATTATCAGCAGGATAAAGAAGCTAAGAAGCTCGAACGCCAGCGAAAAAGAAGAATGGAAGAAATTGAAGAACACATAGAAGCCTTAGAAACAGTCATAGATGCTAATGATCAGCTTCTATGTGATCCGAACATTTATCAGGACCATGAAAAGGTAATGGAAATAACAAATGAAACAGATGAAGCAAAAGCAAAGCTGGAAGAATTGATGGAAGAATGGACGCTTTTAGCTGAAGAAGATTAAGAGAATATTCATAACTTTTAGACTGGTAGAATAGTCACTGCCAGTCTTTTTTATTATCCACAAAGATAATCACAAGAAAAACGCAGTAATATGTACTCTCCACAGACTTTTCCACATTATCCACAATTAAAGTTGGTTTTATCCACATTATCAACATAAAATTCTGAAATAAATGATTTTATCCACAGAAAAAGCCCCCTATGCTGTCGGGGACTTTTTCCTATTTATTTATCGTTGTGGATAGTAATGTCCAAACCGGGATTTGCATTTAGATCCAGACCGGAGAAGTGCCCTTTATCAAACATGACACTTCCTGCTGCTGCTATCATCGCTGCATTATCTGTGCATAAAGATAATGGCGGAATAATAAGCTTAATATCGGCTCTATTTCCAAACTTCTTTTCTAAAGAAGCCCGAAGACCTTTATTTGCAGCAACTCCGCCTGCGAGCAAAAGCTGATTCACCCGATACTCTTCTACTGCTCTTTCTGTTTTCGTTACCAGGACGTCAATAACACTATCCTGGAAGCTTGCCGCCAGATCCTCCGGTACTATTTTCTCCCCGCGCTGTTCAGCGTTGTGGACAGTGTTAATAACCGCTGATTTTAAGCCGCTGAAGCTGAAATCGTATGAACCTTCTTCCAGCCAGGCTCTTGGAAGCTGAATAGTTGGATTCCCTTCATGTGCGAGTCTGTCAATGTGAGGTCCTCCCGGATATGGCAGGTTTAAGGTCCGGGCAACTTTATCATATGCCTCACCTGCAGCATCATCTCTTGTCTCGCCAATTACTTCGAAATGGCCATGCTCCTTCATATAGACCAATTCTGTATGTCCGCCGGAGACTACCAGGGAAAGTAACGGGAATTCCATTTCTTCCACCAGCCTGTTTGCATAAATATGGCCGGCAATATGATGCACACCTACCAGGGGGATGCCGTGAGCAAAGGCAACTGCCTTTGCGGCATTAACCCCAATCAGAAGCGCACCTACAAGGCCAGGTCCTTCCGTTACAGCAATTGCTGAAAGATCAGAATATGTGATTCCTGCCTTAAATAATGCTTCTTCCAGTACAATTGTTATCTGTTCAACATGATGACGGGAAGCTATTTCCGGAACTACTCCGCCAAAACGTTTATGGCTTTCTATTTGGGATGCAACGATATTGGCTGCAATTTCACGTCCATTCTTAATGATGGCTACAGCCGTTTCATCACAGCTCGTTTCAATTCCCATGATCCATTGATCTTTTTTCATTATAAATTCACCCACATTACTAAAGCATCTTCTTGATTATCTGTGTAGTAGTTCTTCCTGATGGCTCCGTTTTGAAAACCAAGCTTTCGATATAAGGACTGAGCTGTGAAGTTGGATACCCTTACTTCCAGAGTCATTGTAATGGCTCCCTTTTCTGACGCAAGCTCCATTAGCTGCCGCATCAAAGCTTCTCCAAGCTTTCTCCCCCGATATTCAGGGAGCAGCGCAACATTGGTGATGTGGGCCTCGTCTACGACGATCCATGCTCCACAATATCCTATAACTTTATTTTCTTCTTCTAAAACAACATACAAAGCAAACTGGTTATGATTTAATTCATTAAAAAAGGCCTCCCGGCTCCAGGGTGTTGCAAAGGATTTGTGTTCGATCTCCAAAATATCATCAATATCCTCTTCATTCATCAAACGGAAAGTTAAGGATTTATTCATACGCCCGCTTCCTCATCTATAACTTTTTTTCCTTGTTTGCTTTTATCCAATTAGCTTCAGCTTCCGCAATCCTAATATAATTAGGGACAAAAGAATGGACATCCTCAGCCTCACGATCCCGTCCTAATAAAGCAAGTTCGGCCGGTCTTGGGTTATGTTCTGCAGGTGAAGCAAACACTGCCCGCTCATTAAGGAATTCTGCAAATACATCTTTATGCAGTGGCAAATCATTCCCAATGTAAAGGACCTTTTCCTGTTGTTCTGAGAGCAGGGCTGCCCAATCTTTTGAAAGCAGGAGCTGGTCTTTGATCACCGATACTAATTGTCCTTCCCTATACTGATAGAGGCCGGTATAAATTTGCCCTCTCCGAGCATCAAATATGGGAGAAATGACTCCATTAAAGTATCTGCCAGCCGAGGCTGCATACACTTCAAGACTAGATACCCCAACAAGCGGCTTATTTAAAGTCCAAGCCAGTGTTTTTGCAATCGTTACCCCGATACGCACGCCAGTATACGAACCGGGTCCTTTCGCCACAACAATTTTACCTAATTCAGCAGGCTTAACTCCGCAGTCTTTCATTAGAATATCAATAGCCGGCATAACCCGGACAGAATGATTCTTTTTTACATTAGTAATATACTCGCCTATAACCTGATCGCCATCCAGAAGAGCTACTCCCAGAGGGTAATTGGATGTATCTATGGCCAAAACCTTCATGACATAATCTCCTTACACAATTCCTCATATCGTCTGCCCTGAGGTTCCAGGACAAGCCTTCTTGAGTCATGATCATCAAGATATAAATAAATCGTCAGTAACTCTTCTGGCAGCTGTTCTTTGACAAGATGAGCCCATTCTACAACTGTGACCCCATTGCCATCAAAATATTCATCAAACCCCAGATCTTCAAAGGAATCTTCAACTCTATATACATCCATATGATAAAGGGGCAGTCTTCCGTGGTATTCTTTAATAATCGTAAAAGTCGGGCTATTTACATTACGTGTTATATTAAGCCCTTTGGCCAGCCCCTTGGTGAAGGTCGTTTTTCCTGCACCCAAATCACCTTCCAGAGCAAGGACATCCCCCGGCTGAAGAAGGCTGCCAAGCTTTTCCGAAAACCCCATCGTATCCTCTGGGTTCTTTGAGATAAACTCATACTGACTCATATGTTTCAACACCTTTTATTATCTAATCTATAAGCGAAAAGTAAATGTACAAACCCTTTATCACCCATGTCGCCTCAAGGCAGTAGGAGATAACGTCGGACAGTTCTCGAAATTCAAGAACTTCAATCTAAGATTACAAAAAAACCTTAGGATAAATCCTAAGGAGAATAGTCTATATGTAGTTTACCTTATTTTGCAGCAATGGGCAAAGTAAGCTATTTTCATTATTACAACATATATTCTAAGGTTAAAAAGCATAAAAAAAAAGACGAAACCAAGTTTCGTTTTACTTTTTAAAGCTATAAAATGGCGGTCCGGACGGGACTCGAACCCGCGACCTCCTGCGTGACAGGCAGGCATTCTAACCAACTGAACTACCGGACCAGATTGCGGGGGCAGGATTTGAACCTGCGACCTTCGGGTTATGAGC
>NZ_JAMBOJ010000110.1 GCF_023715565.1 Cytobacillus firmus
AGGAAATTCACTGCCAATCACTGAGAGCATAGCAATTCTTACTACTAAAAATAGAAAAAGATGAATTTGAATGTGCTCAAATTCATCTTTTTCACTATTTGAAACTAGTTATGTCCCAGCCTCTTCTGATTTGTGAATTCTTAGAACATAACCGTCTTCAATTGGTTTTGCTTTATCTCCACTGCAAATTGATTGTCTTCAAAACTTAATGGCGAAATAATATCTTCATTTAAGTTTACTTCTTTAACCTGTTCTATAGTAAGGTTTACCTTAAACGAACCATCCTTTTTAGTGTCAGTTGGATTAAAGAACCTTAATACAAATCCATCTGCATTTTCCGCTTTTTTCAGTACACTAAGTACTGTCGTGGTGCTTGTTTCTTGAAGAAGACTAAAGCTTAATGGTGTGTTAACGTCCTCCTGATTCAGCTTCATCGCATTATGCGGAATCTTGTTATATGTTTGAATAGGAGTGGTATATTCTTTTGCTGTTCTTCCCACATTTGCTGCTGCCGTTGAGCCTTTATGAGTTGTAATCGCAAATTCAAGCATTAGCTTTCCTGGCATTTGTGAATCTGGTGTTGGCAGCTTAATGCCGGATGGTCGTCCTGGCCTTCTTAGCATTTCTTCTTTTCCGAGTACACCGATACTTCGGAACAGTGTAATGGCAATCGTATCAAACTGATCCCCGATTACTTCATATTCACGTGTGCTATTCGTTAGCACGCTTATCCCATGCACATTATCTGACAACCCAATAAACGATAGCATAGGATAGATAGAATCTGGACGTTCATCCCAGCCTTCTTCCCCCCAGTAATCCATCGCAGAATCATATACATCCCGCTTTATAATCCCGAACTGGTTGTCCGAAACTGAGAAGGATGAAGCAATGCCGGTTGGAATCAAAGTGCGAAGACGATGGTCCTTCGCTTGATTATCAATTTCTGCCTCAACTTTTATGATTGGCTGATGATTTGGAATCGTGATCTTCCAGCGCACATGTACAAACCGGTCTGCTTTTTTGTTTTTGCGTTTTTCCAAATCACCTGGGACATCCATTTTCAACTGAATATCCAGTTGTGCTTCGTATTTATTTCGGCGTACTTTCACATCAGCTTCGACATCGTCGCTGTATATTAACGTTTCATCTGCCAGCGGGGAAAAGTCATATTCATCTCCATCGTCACCGCCATTCTCCAATAAGAGAACGTTGTCGAATTCCTTTTGAAGCTGCTTATCATAAATTTTTAAAGTGCCATTAGGATTCACAGAAACCTCATAGTAGTCGGTATCTACTAATTCTTTTTCGACGAAAGTATGATTCATATTGTTTTCTTCATTAACCACAAAGTATGTCTTATATCCCATTGCAGGAATTGAATCTTTAAATTGAATCGTGTATTGATAGAATGGATCATAGTTTCCATAATGAACAATCTGACGATCAATCAGACCTGGGTCCATGCTTTCTTTATGGCATACTTCAAAAAGAATTTCGTTTCCTTCTCCATCTTTCAGTTTAAAGGCATCCAGCTTTGTTATCACCTCCGTTGTAATAACTTCTGCCCGTTCATACGGAAGAAGGTTGAAAGCTGTCAGGCGATCTTCTTTACGTTCCGTGGCAATAGAATCTGTAATTTTCCGTTTGTAAAATTCAATAAGCTGATCAGTTTTTTCTTCTGCAAGGAAGAAACGATTGACGATTTCACGATGGACTTTATCCGAGCAGCAGCAGCCAATACTGTCATGGGCATGATTCTTCATGATTTCTTTCCAAATCAGTTCAATCAAGCCATGATGGTATTCAAAGCCCTGGGAATATGCAATGGATGCCAGTGGTTCAAGAATATTCGTGATTTTGTTTTCTATTCTTGTATTCGCAGCCTTGATATCCATCCGGGTTGAATAGATGCTTCGGTGAACCCGCATGTACTTTCCATCTAGAAATTCACCCTGAAGGGTTGGCAAGGTTTGATTTTGTTCCAGCTTTTCAAATACATTTTCATATTTACTTAAGAAAAACTCGCGGTCTGGATATAAGCGCTGCAACTTCTCAATAATCGTAAAGATATTCTTCTGAATAGGCATCTGATCATGGCCATTCGGAAGAATAATATTCTCTGTTGTCGCTCCGCGGTCAAGGACAGTAAAGTATTTACTCATACGTTCTTGAAGCTTCTCTTCATCCTCAGGCAAGTACTTCCCAATCGCATACCCAAGCGGGAAAAGCTGTACTAAAACCTTTGAACCGTCATCGCTTTCCCAGTAAAATTCCGTTTTATCTGTGCCATGGCGCTCAGAGGTGCCTCGCCAGAAGATCGAATATTTAATATCAAATCCATTTAGAATTTGGGGCATTTGTGAAGATTGCCCAAATGAATCAGGAAGGTATCCGATTTTCATCGGTGAACCGAATTCTTCACTATCTTTTAATCCATAAAGGAGATTACGAACAATGGATTCTCCCCCAACTACCATCTCATCCGTTTGGGTATACCATGGCCCGATAATCAACTTGCCAGCTTGAACTAACTTTATGACACGTTCTTTATTTTCCGGTTTGACTGCGAAATAGTCTTCCAGAATAGAAGTCTGGCCATCCAGCACATAGTAGGGGTAATCTGGATTGGCCTCAAGCATTTCCATTATTTCTTCCATGTTATTAACTAAAAGGATCCGTGACTCTTCCGTTGAAAAATACCATTCTCTATCCCAATGCATATGGGGTACAATATGAACTTTTTTCATGATGTCCTCCAAATAAGATGGTACCTAAAGCCAGTTCTTTAGGTACCATTATTTATTTTTAATAATGAAATCCTTAAATATTAGGCAGCATCCTGTGTTTGTACAGTTATGCCATCATTTCTTAATTTTCTTTTTCTTGTTTCAATCAATAAAATCATGGAAATCATAGCTCCAAGCAATGCTGCACCGAACCAAATGCTTGCTGCGATAAAAATGGGCTGACCTTGAACCAGGGCGAGTGAGAATATCCCGGCTCTAGGCACATTTAAGCCAATGTTAAAGTAAGCAACGATTGCGCCTGTCACTGCTGAACCTGCGATTAAAGAAGGAATAACACGCAAAGGATCATTAATCATAAATGGGATGGCACCTTCCGTAATACCCGCCAGACCAAGCAGCCATGTTTGTTTTCCAATTTCCTGTTCTTGTTTTGTAAAATACTTCTTTCCGATAATAGTTGCACCTGTTACAGAGAAAGCAGAGACCATTTTAACCGAAGCGAAGGCTGCATATGGAATAAAGTTCCCGCTTGCCATAGCACCAATGCAGAATGTATAAGCTGCCTTATTCACTGGTCCGCCCAGATCAAAAGAAACCATGGCACCAAGAATAGCTCCTAAAAGGATCGCATTTGTACCTGACAAACTGCTTAACCAATTAAGCAAACCTTGATTTAATAGAGCCAGCGGTTCTCCCACTACAAATAACATAATCGAACCGACTACAAGTGTACCGACAACTGGATAAACCCAGAAACTGATGAACCCTGCAAATGTGCCTTTAGGCTGCACCTTATTCTTCAGATACTTTAAGAAGAAACCAGCAAGGAAACCACCGAGCATCCCGCCAAGGAATCCGCTTCCAATGAGATTCGCCGCAACTCCTGCTGCAAAACCAGGTCCAAGTGCCGGCTTATCGGCAATTGAATAGGCCATATAAGCAGCTAAGATCGGAATCATCAACTGACCAAGCAGCCCGCCGCCCAACTGTCTTAGCAGCCATAGCCAGGAACCTTCTTCTGCGTATACATCCTGAAGCCCAAAAGCCTGCGAGATTAAAACGGCTGCGGCCAATGTCATTCCACCTGCGACAATAACCGGAATAATATATGAAATACCTGTTAAGATCGAGTCTTTTATCTCCGTCTTAAATGACTTCTCGTCAGTTTCCTCATCATTGGAAGCACTTCCCTGAGCGAGGTTATACTCTTTTTTGGGAGTCTTCGCCGCTTTATCCAGCGCTTCCCGAAGCAGGCTCTTTGCATTTCTAAGTGGCGCTGCTACTGATGTTTTTACTTTAGGCAAGTGAGCAAAACGTTCTTCTTCTTTTATTGCTACATCATTGGCATAAATAATGGCATCTGCCTTTTTTAGAAGATTCGTTGTATGCCGCTCTTCAATGCCATTTGCCCCCTGCTTCTCAACAAAAACATAAACACCCATTTCTTTTCCAGCCTTGATTAATGCTTCCGCAGCCATATAGGTATGGGCAATGCCTGCAGGACAAGCCGTGATTGCTAATACAGTTTTATCTAATTTACTTTCAGTAGCATTCATATAACATCCGCTGTTTTATCGAGCCGTTCAAACAATTCTGAATTAGTTTTTGCTTGCAGTAATCCGTTTTTATATGATTCATTTGATAAACGTGTTACAAACTCAGATAGCAAACTTAAATGGGTGGAACCAGCTTCACTTTCTGGAATGGCCAGCAAAATCACCAGCTGAACCTTGTTGTTCGGATCAATGCTTTCCCAATCTGCTAACGGTGTTCGAAGAGTGGCAATGGCAAAACCGGCCTCCTTTACGGATGCTGACTTCCCATGCGGAATAGCAAGTCCACCTTCAAAGCCAGTTGGCGAAAGCTTTTCTCTATCTATTACAGCTTGAAGAAAATCTTCTTTATTCGTTAATTTTCCAGCGTCACCCAGCTGATTGACTAAGTACCTGATAGCTTCCTGCTTTGAATGAAATGATGCCCCGGTACTAATTAAGCTTGGTGAGGTAAGTGCTTGAAGCAGCATAAGGATTACCTCCTAAATCAGAATTTGAAAGCGCTTTCATTTATGATTAAAATCTTATCAAAAAAAAAATAAGAAGCTGGATTCTTCTTATTTTTACACGAACTCTATTTTATAAAGCGTTTTTATGTGTATTTATACACATCTTTAAAAATGATCCCAATAAAATTGAGAAATGGTCTGTAAAACTATCATTAATGGCGTTCTATCCGTAATATTGTACCCGTTCATTACCTTTTTGGGTGAGTAACAATTATAAATTAAAGGAGGCTAATTTCTGCAGGGAATTACGGCTAAAATGGGTCAGTGAGACGATTGTAACCCCTCTTTCCTTTGCTCTCTCAGCCATCTTAAGAACCTGCTCAGTTTCACCTGTTAAGCTAATTAAAAAGAGAACATCCTGTTTATTCATTAGTTCTATCCTATGAAGTACTTCATGTCGATGAATAGAGAATTCGGATCCCTTTCCAGCTACACGCAAGTTCCGCACCATCATCTCACAAAAATCAGCAGAATCCCCCACTCCGAAGAAAAAGACATGTTTGGCATCATGAATTAATTTAGTAACTCTTTCAATTTGCTCCATGTCTAAAAGCTCAAATGTCTTTTGAATAAGGTAATAGGAACTCTCCTCATCCACAAAATTAGTAGTATCAATTTCATCTTTAATACTATTTTTAAGATGAGAGAAACCGTCATATGTTAATGTCCCCTTTAAGTAGACATTCAAAAAAACCTTCATGTTACCATGGAGGAAAGAATGCTACTTGGAGGGGATTTTTTCTATGGCAAAGAAAGGGCAAACTTTTAATAGCTATTCGGAGGAG
>NZ_JAMBOJ010000111.1 GCF_023715565.1 Cytobacillus firmus
TGTTTAAACTCTTCCGAATAGCTATTAAAAGTTTGTCCTTTCTTTGCCATAGAAAAAATCCCCTCCAAGTAGTATTCTTTCCTCCATGGTAACATGAAGGTTTTTTTGAATGTCTACTTAAAGGGGAGATTAACAAGCTGAAGGTGTTTTTTTATTTATTTTATAAAACATGTTGATTTTGATAATCATTATCAATTAAAATAAAATAAATGATCATCTTACACGTACATAGGTTAGATTTTAAGGAGGCGAGGATTTGAATAAAAGCCCTCAAGTATCTGTACGCACAATGACTGACCAGAATTTAACGGACTTTATCCGGTGTCCTTATAGATTTTTTTACACACATATTGAAAAGAAAAAGCATCCTCTTGGCTGGCGTCAGGGCATTCAGCATATTATCAATAAAGTTGTTTCATCTTATTTTCAGCTGCCGCAAAGCAATCGGACACCTGCAAATGTTATGAAGCTGGTCGATCAATATTGGGGAAGGCTCCACCTGCGCATGTTTGATTCCCAGCTCCAATATTACATGGCTGCAGCAGCAGTAACAGATGGGTTAATGAGAAACCTGAGCAGTGAATCTGAAATAGCACAGCCGCTGTTTTTGTACGAAAAGTTTAAAATGAATCTTAAAGAGCTGAATGCAGATCTTTCATTAACTTTTGATGTCGCGGAGTGGCAGCAGGATACTTTTATAGTGAAGAAATTCCTGGTGGATGCTGATGAGCAAATGCTGGAGCTTTATTGTCACCTGACAGTCGTTTTTTCAGAAAAGGTATTTGGAATAAGGCCGTCCAGAATTGAAGTTGTGACATTAATGGATGGTGAGAGGCACGTATTCATTCCAAATAATGATAGCCTTGAGGCGGGATTAAACTATCTGCATATGATGAAGATGCTTCTCGAAGACACAAATAGGTTTTCCGATTTGTACAATATGAATGAGTGTCCAGCCTGTCCTTTTCAAGATGACTGTGACAGGGATGAAAAGAATGAAGGGAAACAAAAATACTTATCCTAAAAAGGCGCCTGGGTGAACCAGGCGCTTCTGCTGGATATGAACTGTAAAGGGTGAATGTATTTCCATTGCTTTTAATCGGATTTCCGGCTAAAGTTTTTAAAGGGATGTCAGTAGAAAGGCTGTGATTACTTTTTGAGAATTCTTATTACAGGTGCGAACGGGTTTTTAGGGAAAAAGCTCTCAGTAAAGCTTTTGGAACAAGGGCATGAACTTTATTTATTAGTCAGAAGCAGAAAGCGGCTGGATGCCTTCATGCAAGGCGAAGCACGCGGCTATTCCAATCAGATTCATATATTGGAAGGCGATGTTACAGAAGAGCATCTTGGATTAAATACAGAACTAGTGAATTCATTAAATGGAAAGATAGATGCCTTTTACCATAGTGCAGCCCTTCTATCATTTGATGAAAGGGATCGTGAAAAGACTTTTGAAGTAAATGTGGGAGGAACAGGGAATGTTCTGAAGCTTGCTTTGGAAATAAATTGTCCAAAGGTTTTATATATCAGTACCGCCTATACGGTCGGGACAGAGATTGCCGGGGCGGAAGCTCTTTACTCAGCGGAAAGGCAGTTTGTAAATCCCTATGAAGCTTCCAAATGCGAGGCAGAACACCTCGTATATTCTTACCGGGATAAACTGGATATTGTTATTCTCCGTCCAGGGATTATCATCGGTGATTCCAGGTCAGGTGAAGCTGATACAAACTTCGGCTTATATGGTTTTCTAAAAGGCATCAAGATTTTAAAAAAGCGGGCTATGCGAAAACAGGACGGCAGACCCTGCAGAATTTTTCTGGATCCTGAAGTGGCCCAGAATTTTGTGCCGGTGAATTATGTTATAGATACATTGAATGCCGCCTTGATTCATGGTGTAAATGGCGGGATTTACAATATTACAAACCCTAATCCGCCTCTGCAGTCGGATATATATGAAATAGTTAAAGAGGTATTGGACTTTTCGCAATTAGAGATGTGTGTCCCTGGATCAACTGCTGAAATGACTAATGAGGAAAAGGCTTTTCATGAGTCAATGAGCATTTTCCACAGCTATTTTCAGCGGACCATTAATTTTCCATCAGACAATACGGAAAAGCTGCTTGCAACTGCAGGAATTCCCATGCTGCAGATGGATCGAGAGGCATTAACGAGAATAATAGCAGGATATTTGCTTAATAAAACGAGTGTATCTTCTTAGTAGAAAAAGACCGGGATATGAATTACCGGTCTTTATTTTTCTTCTCCTTTTAAAATTCTCCGGTTTTTGATTTCCATAGTTTGAATATGGTTCAATTCCTCAATCAAGTCATGAATGGAAAGAATTTCATATAGGATGGCTGTTTCAGGCTGGACATGGTGGTGTGAGCGAGGTTTTAGACCGGCCCCGGGGTTCAGTTGTTTTTGCTCAAAAAACCACTGTGTTACTTCGCTGATTTTTTTATGATGACATTCTGTAATCAGGAAGCCGGTGTCATATAGCCTGTCTTTTAAATCCTCAAGAACCGACGCGGCAAACTCTTTCCTTCCCTCCTCCATATCCGGCCGGACAGGCGGCAGAAAGATCAAGTTTCCTATGTGATAGGATATTTGCTTTAAAATAGCGAGTTTTTTATATTCAAAATGAAAATCCCGCATATCTTCACGGCTGAAACGGTGAAACCTATATTCGGATTTTTGATAATGGCATAAAGTTTCGGTTTTATCGATATCTTTAATAAGGCGCTGGAAATCATCACGGACAGTGCCATTTGCTTTTAATATATTAAAGACCTCAAGACCTCGTTCAAGTAATATGTCACCAGATCGCCGGTAGAGGGCATGGATATTTTTCATGATGGATTTTGAGTAATCGGGCGGCATGACCAATAAATTAACTGCCGTAGACACGACGATACCCGTCGATGTTGTCCCCAGTCTAATGAAAAAAGAGGACAGATAATGATCATGGACGGTTGAAATCATTGCAACACCAGTCAAGGTTGCGACAAGCATCCCATCTTGAAGCTTTAGCTTATGGCAGGCGATGATTGTCGCAAGCGTTACAGAAGCATAACTATACGGACTGTCTCCAAAAATGAATGTAAATAAAACAGCAAATCCCGCTCCTATAGCTGCGGCTGGAAATCTTACATATGCTTTTCGGATGGAATCTGCAACAGTGGGCTCGATCGTAACGATGGCCGTTATCACGGCAAACATGGCTGGCCAATTCAGCATATGGCATATAAAGGCTGTTATAAAAACAGCCAGTCCGGTTTTGGCAATTCTTCCGCCAATAAATGTAAATGGGATAGTCTGTTTCATAAAAAACCTTCTTCAGCTCTGTGGCGTTAAATTTATTAATATCTTAGTGCAACTCTTCAATAAGAGCAAATGCAAATCTTCTGATAAAAAAGATTAATCCGGTGAAATAATCAAATAGTATGTTAAAATAGACAACTATAAAGCAGAGGCAAAGAGTATATGTAAGTTTTTACCAAAGAGGAAGGGTGAGATTAAGTGTCAATTGAAAGTGTGAAAGCCCATTTTAAGAAATGGAATCGGGAACAGGATGTAATGGAGTTTGATGCTTCAAGCGCCACTGTAAAAGAAGCGGCTGAAACAATCGGTGTCAGTACTGCGCAAATTGCCAAGACTCTTTCCTTCAAAGGTGATGAGGATGAAGCAATCCTGGTAGTGGCAGCTGGTGACGCGAAAATTGATAACAAAAAGTTCCGGAAAACATTCGGCTTCAAAGCACGTATGCTTTCCTCCGATGAAGTTCTCGCACAGACTGGTCATGCGGTAGGCGGAGTGTGCCCATTTGGATTGAAGAATGACCTGGATGTCTTTCTGGATGAATCTATGAAAAGATTCGAAACTCTTTTCCCCGCGTGCGGTAGCAGCAATTCTGCCATTGAACTTACACCTGCTGAAATTAATACATATTCAGATGCCAAAGCCTGGGTAGATGTCTGCAAGGATTGGGAAGATGCACTGATTGTTGATCGGCCTCTAGAAAAAATTACGAAATAAGCAGGCTATAATTAAAATTTGTTGTATTATAAAAATAAATAATTGAATAAATAGATTGGAGAGTAGGCGAACGTATATGGGGAAGAATTTGATTATTGAAAAAATTGATGAACTTCAAGAAGAGTTTAATAAAATAAGCATGTACATAGGCGAGAATCCCGAACTGGGGCATGAAGAATATAAGGCATGCAAAGTATTGACAGAGGAGCTTAAGAACCATGGTTTTACCTTGGAAATTGGCACTTGCGGTTTGCCGACTGCCTTCACGGCTACTTATGACAGCGGGAAAGAAGGGCCCGTAATCGGATATATGTCTGAATACGATGCGTTGCCTGAAGTTGGGCATGCATGCGGCCATAATCTTATTGGAACAATGGGGATTGCCGCGGGTATTGGACTGAGCAAAGTGATTCATGAAACGGGAGGAAAAGTCATAGTGTTTGGCACGCCTGCAGAAGAGACAAAGGGCGGCAAAGTGACCATGGCTGAAGCGGGTATTTTTGACGCTTTGGATGCAGCGATTATGGTTCATCCCCTCGACAATTATGTGAAGAGTGGTACATCACTGGCGATGGATGCGATCCAGTTTGAGTTTTTTGGAAAGTCAGCACACGCAGCTGCCAGCCCGCATTTGGGAATAAATGCGTTGGATGCTGTACTTCAAACGTTCAACAGCATAAATGCTTTGCGCCAGCATATCAAGCAAGATGCAAGAATTCATGGAATTATCACGGAAGGGGGCAAAGCGGCTAACGTTGTCCCGGATTATGCCGTTGCACAATTCTATGTTCGTGCGGCGAAACGTGAATATGTAAATGAATTAGTAGAAAAGGTCAAGAAGTGTGCTGAAGGGGCTGCTCTGCAGACTGGAGCTGAAATGAAATGGTCGAATTATGAATATTCTTATGATGATATGGTTACGAACAGCCCTTTATCGGAAGCGTTCAATAAAGAACTGATTTCCCTCGGTGTAAATGAGGAGGAAATAATGGAGCAGAAGGATGGCTCAGGTTCTCTAGATATGGGAAATGTCAGTCAGGCAGCCCCTTCCATTCATCCTTATATAAAAATCTGCAATGAGGCATATGCCTGCCATACACATGAATTCCGCGAAGCTGCTATGAGTGATCAGGCCAGAGAAGCCATGATCCTCGGAGCCAAAGCAATGGCACTCACAGGGTATGAAGTGTTAACAAACAAGGAGCTTCTCCAAAAGATTAAAGCAGAATTTGAGTCAGGCAGGGCATTTGCTTAAGTGCCAAAATAAGGGGCTGGGACAAAACTAGCTTCAGATAGTAAGAAAGGTGAATTTGAGTGCGCTCAAATTCACCTTTCTCTTATTTCAGGGTATTAATTCTTTAAATTCTTATTTTTTGGCAGTGAATTTCCTTA
>NZ_JAMBOJ010000112.1 GCF_023715565.1 Cytobacillus firmus
ATTGTCAAGATTTAGGTTAAACTGTAATTGAGTCATAATTAATTCCTCCAACTTGTTTTTCGTAGCTGATAACATTGTTGACCAAAGGAATTAATTTGACTCATTTTCTTTTTACACAATTATATGGTCTTGACCAGGCATCCGCAACAATGGGAGTTTATCCCGCTCTTAAACTACCAAACGAGACAGGTACCTGAAAAAACGGGAGTTAATTCCTGCTCTTTACCTACCAAATGGGACAAGCACCTGCAAAAACGGGAGTTAATCCTAGCCGTAACAGTTAAATAGACATACTTCACAAAGATAGGCATAATTAAGAGCCCCCAACAGGAATTCGCTCCTAATAAAAGTAACTTAATAGTATAACCAAACAATCAGGAGGCCATATGAAGTCAAGAACCGAAACCGAGATGATGAATATGATTTTAACAGCTGCCAAGGATGATGATCGCGTCCGTGCGGTTATTTTAAATGGATCGCGCGCGAATCCTAACGTAAAGAAAGATATCTTTCAGGATTATGACATTGTGTATATCGTGAGGGAAATGGAGTCCTTTACCTGTGATCATAGCTGGGTGGACGTGTTTGGCGAGCAAGTGATGATGAAGATGCCGGATGTGAAGGAGTTTGCTGATCTGTGCAATGAGTTTTGGTGGATTAAGATGAATGTCAGTAAAGGACTCTGGCGCAGGGAGCTGACATACGCGATGTTTATGCACGAGCAAATCAACCGCAATGTGCTGATAACCATGCTGGAATGGAAGGCCGGCATCGCAGCCGATTTTACAAAAAGCGCAGGCAAAGCCGGCAAGTATCATCCCGATTTTCTTCCTGCCGGGGACTGGGAACAGTTTCAGGCTACGTACTCAGACGCCGAATTTGAACACATCTGGGATGCCCTTTTTACCATGTGCCCCCTTTTCAGAAATACTGCTATTGAAGTGGCAGAAAAGCTCGGCTTTGAGTACCCATTTGAAGATGATAAGCGTGTGACTGGATTCTTAAAGCATGTCCGCAGGCTGCCTGAAGACGCAAATTCCATCTATTTAAAAATCCCCTTCCTCAGGGGATTTTTTCTAGTTATTATTCAATTCAAGTTGTTCGAAAGCAGACCAATTCACCATTTTTTCCAGAAGAATGGAGATCAGGACGCCCATCAGCAGCCCGTTTGAAATGAATGGCTGAATCAATACAGGGAACTCGGCGAACACGGCAGACGGTGTATTCATCAGACTGATTCCGATCAAGACGGGTGCCGCTAAACGGAAGATGGTGTCTGAGTTGAACACTTTTCCGCTTAAGCTGTTGAAAGCAGTCCCGAACAGCTGCAGATACGCGACAAACAGCACGGCGTTCCCGACTGTTACCGGCATGCCCGCGAGCCATGAGCCCAAGTGTGGAACCAGGCCAATTACAGTTAAGAGTGCTCCCCCAATGAAGAATGGTGTTCTCATCAATACGCGCGTACTCTGCAGGAATCCGATCGATGAAGTGAATGGCGTATACGGCACAAGACCAAAGCCGCTTCCAATCACGGTGAAGACCGATGTGATAAAAATCGAGCCGCGGTACTCGCGTTTCCCGGATTCCTTTTTAAACAGACGGTCACCGGAACTGATCGAAGCGACTGTATTGCTCAGGTTCATCAGACACGCAAAGAATGCTACTGCCACAATTCCGATTTCCAGGTTAGGCTGTCCCAGCGGAAAGAGTGTAAAGCCCACTTCTCCAGATGCCGTCCCCTGTACCGCTTCACCAGCAAACAGGAGATCATAGCCAATCCAGCCAGCCAGCAATCCTATTAAAATTGAAAAATTACTGATGAGCGCGTTCCCTTTTAATTTTAATAAACTCACAAAAATGACGAGGGCGAAGGAATAAAGCGTAATCGGCACATCAATGGTGCCCTGCTCGCCGACCTTCATCATACCTTTGAAAAAAATGAAAATCAGCTGGAAGGTTAATAGAAACAAATAAACGGACATCACCATCGGGCTGAAAATCGACTTCAGCAGTGAAATGCCGTTGAATGCTGCGAGAATCAGCGTGACTCCCGAAGCGAGCATCACCCCTGTCGCAATTCCGCCACCGATTTCTGTAAAACTCATGCCAAGGGAGGATGCCGACAGCCCAAGATTTAGGATGACTCCCCACAGCAAGCCGGAATGGCCTTCCATGAGTGGATAGCGATGCCCTATCCAGCCTTGAAAAATGGTCGCCAGCCCCGTAAAAATAAGCGAGGCTCTCAGCATCATCGCAATCGTTTCTCCCGGAAGCCCGAAGACGGTTCCTACTGAGATCGGGACCATCACGGTATTTGCAAAAATGAAAAATAGCCATTGAACAGAAGAAAATATCGTCACGGTACCAAACCGTTTATCCAAGTTGCCAACACTTCTTTCTATTATTTCGTTACTCTAAAAATAAACCAGCTATTATTATAGTACAAATCGTGAAAAATTTCTTTGGATTTTTCTTGAAGATGGACGAAGCTTACCAAAAAAGGATCAGGAAGCCTCCGGTTCATCAAAAAAGTGCTGCGGGAAGGCAATCTTTTCTATATAAGAGATTTATAAATATGGACAGACAAATCCCAATTTAAAAATAATATTCAGTAAAAATTGTATTGAAATGAATGTAGAAAATATGTAGAATGCCGATCTGGACCAGCAGTTTCATAGTAGCCTGCCTCTTATAAAATTCAATTCATTCAAACCTTATGGAGTTGATTCGACAAAATTCGGGTGGTGCCTGTCACCAATTTTTTTTTATTTTTTGAAACCGAAAGGGGTGTTTCGTACGTCTAGATGTCAGAGACTTTTTTAGAAGGAAGGTTATGGTGTGATAGAAGTTAGAGATTTAAGCCATGCGTTTGAGATTGGCAAGAAGGATAAGAAGTCGGTTATTCCTGTATTGGAGGATGTTTCTTTTTCAGTGGAGAAAGGAGAGATTGTTACGATTGTTGGCCGGAGCGGTTCCGGGAAGTCGACTCTTTTGAATATCATCAGCGGTTTTATTAAGCCGAAGAAAGGAGAGATCTGGATACAGGGTGAAAAGGTCAGCGACTACAGCGAAGGCAGATTTTCTGATTTCCGCCTTAAGAGTCTCGGATTCATCTTCCAGAGCTTTCAGCTGATTCCGAGCATGACGGCTTACCAGAATGTCGAGCTCCCTCTCATTCTTAAAGGGATGACAGAAAAAGAAAGACAGCAGAAAACCGAAGAAACGTTAAAGCGTGTTGGCCTTAGCGAGTATAAGGATCATTATCCAAGTGAGCTTTCCGGCGGACAGCAGCAGCGTGTCAGCATCGCCCGGGCGCTCGTTGTCAATCCTCCTCTCATTCTTGCAGATGAACCGACAGGGAGCCTGGACAGTGAAACAGAAAACGAGCTGCTACAGTTTATTCAAGAGCTGAATCGTGATCTGGGCATTACGTTTCTGATAATTACTCATGACGAAAAAGTGGCAGCCATCGGCCATAAGACAATTGAAATCACAGATGGAAGGGTTATGGAGGGTGTAATGGCATGAAATTGAAAGATCAATTCCGGTTTGTAAGACAAAATATGAAAAAGAATAAAACAAGGCTGTTTATGACAATTTTAGCTACAGCCATTGGGTGTACCTTTCTGATTGTGCTGGCATCCGTCGGATTCGGCCTGCATAAATCGATTATTCAGGATGTAATGGAAGACAGTCTTGTGACCGAAATTCAAGTTCACGGCAAGGAAGAGGGCGAAGGAAATTATCAGGGCGTCCAGGATAAAGATATCCAGTATTTCAAAGAAATCACCGGGGTAAAAGCAGTCACCCGCAAGCAATCCCTGCAGCAAACCCCGACTTATAAAACAGGGGAATATACTGTTCAAACAGAAACCGTTTCGGCTTATTTTCCCGAAGAAGCGAAGGCAGGGTTCGAACTGTCTGAAGGAAGGCTTCCTGAGAAAGAGAATGAAGTAGTAGTGGGCTCCTCCTTTGCAGACAACCTGGCAAAGGAACCGAAAGAAGGAGAAAACGCCTTTAATGAGGATGGCTCCATGAAAGAGGAATACGCCTACAAGGGTGAGCTAGTAGGAAAGAAGTTTGAAATGGAAGTTATTAAAATGGAGGATGGCAAAGAAATCAAAAAGTCCATTCCCCTAACCATAACCGGGGTAACGAAAAAGCCTTCTAAAGAATGGCTGCAGATCCAAACGGTCTTCATTTCCGAAGACCTCTTTAAAGAAGTGGAAACGTTCACCGGCACACCTGCCGGCAATCCGGAGCAAATGGAAGAAGCTCCTGTGGATACTGGAAGAACATACGATAAAGTCAGCCTATATGCTAAAGATGTCGAGGCTGTTACAAGCATTAATGAAACATTAAAAGACGGCAATTATATGGTTTATTCCATCGTGAACGAGATGAAGCAGATCAATATGGTGTTTACGATCCTAAAAATTGGCCTTCTCTTCATCGGAACAATAGCTTTGATCATTGCCTCTATCGGTATTTATAATACGATGACCATGGCTGTTACGGAGCGTGCCCCCGATATCGGCATTATGAAAGCAATCGGTGCCCATCCGAAAACAATCAAGCGGATTTTTGTCCTGGAAAGCAGCTATATCGGCTTGCTTGGTGCCCTATTTGGCACCATTGTCGCTTATGGAATCAGCTATGCAGTCAACCTGGCCCTTCCGCTCGTGCTGGAAATAGTATTTGAAGAAGCCCCGCCAGAGGGCCTCATGCTTTCCTATATTCCATGGTCCCTGACGCTGATCAGTGTAGCGATTTGCCTGACCGTCACCATATTCTCCGGCTGGCGTCCAGCCAAGCGCGCAACACAGGTGGATGTGTTAAAGGCATTGAGACGGGAAGTCTAATAGAAAAAGCATCGCCCACAGTGGCGATGCTTTCAGACTGTCGACAAACTCGATGAAAATCGTACTTGTCGGGAGTCTTTTTTGATTTAAAATAGAAGTAATACAATGCTTGAGGTGATTAATATGCTTTCTAAACATAATCCAATTCAACGGGA
>NZ_JAMBOJ010000113.1 GCF_023715565.1 Cytobacillus firmus
AATTCATTATAAATATTCTTACTCATGAAAAATCCTCCGTCCTATTGATTAAATCTATTGAAACACAAAAAACCCCAGAAAGGGGCACTTTTTTATAAGTGTCCAGTATCTGGGGTATAGTTCAAAGCATCACTCTGAGTTTTTTCATTTCTTATTTCAATTCTTTATTTTGAGCAGCCGCAGGCTATTTAAGGTGACCAGGAGGGTTGCTCCCATGTCCGCAAAAATGGCAATCCATAAGGTCAGCCAGCCCGGAACCACCAGCAATAAAGCCAGTGCCTTGATCCCAAGTGAGAACGTAATATTCTGCTTAATGATCCTTAACGCTTTTTGGCTGAGTTTAATCGTATAAGGCAATTTGCTCAAGTCATCTGACATGAGCGCAATATCCGCTGTTTCGAGTGCCGTATCCGTTCCGGCCCCGCCCATGGCTACCCCAACAGACGCAGCAGCAAGAGCAGGGGCATCATTGACGCCATCCCCGACCATTGCCACACTTTGATGGCGGGCACGAAGTTCTTTAATAACAGCCAGTTTATCCTGCGGCAGCAAATCCGCTTTAATCTCGGAAACTCCGGCCTGCTTTCCGATCTCCAAAGCCGTTCTGTGGTTATCGCCTGTCAGCATAACCGTTTTAATGCCCATATCATTTAGCTTGCTGATGACTGTTTTCGAATGCTCCCGTATTTCGTCTGCAACAGCAATGAATAAAAGTATTTCGCTTGCTGTCCCCAGGATCATCACGGTTTTACCCTGGGTCTGCAGATCTGCTATTGGCTTTTGAATAGAACTTTCCATGCCGCTATGAAGCTCTTCAAATAGGTTGGGGCTTCCGGCATAATAGAGTACACCATTCACTGAGGCTTTTACTCCCTTTCCGGTTATAGAAGTGAAATCCTCTATGTCCAGCCCGGTAAAATCAGCGCCTATTTCTTCTGCTTTTTTCATAATTGCAGAAGCAAGGGGATGCTGTGACCCTTTCTCTAAGGCAGCGGTGATTTGGAGAAGCTGTCTTTCATCACCATTAATTGTGATGATGTCTGTAACGGCTGGAACACCTTTTGTTAATGTGCCTGTTTTATCAAAGGCAATCGATTTGAGCGCCCCTGTTTCCTCCAGATGGATGCCGCCTTTAATCAGAACACCGTTTCTTGCCGCGTTTCCGATGGCCGTAACGACCGCTACAGGTGTAGACACGATTAACGCACACGGACAGCCGACAACCAGTGCTGCAAGCCCCTGGTAGATCCAATGGCTCCACTCCCCGCCAAGCAGCGGAGGAACCACCGCTATTAAAAAGGCTAAGACAATGATAGCAGGCGTATAATACCTGGCAAACTTATCAACGAACTGCTGGGAAGGCGCTTTTTCAGCCTGCGCTTCTTCCACTAAATGGATAATTTTAGCGATGGTGGTATCTTCAGCATGCTTCGTGACTTTTATTTCAAGCAGTCCCTCTTCATTTAGTGTTCCTGCAAAAACTTCATCACCTGAAGTCTTAACGGCTGGAACGCTTTCTCCGGTGATCGCTGCCTGGTTCAGGGAAGAGGTTCCTTTGAGGACCACGCCATCCATGGCCAATTTTTCTCCCGGCTTCACAATCATGATGTCACCAATTTGAATATCATCCACATGAATCCGCATTTCTTCATTGGCCCGTTTGATCAATGCTTCTTTAGGGGCAATGTCCATCAGTGATTCAATGGATTGTCTCGCCTTTTCCATCGAGAAGCGCTCAAGGGTTTCACTAATGGCGAAAAGGATGACAACCATCGCTCCTTCTCCCCACTCGCCAATGATCGCTGCACCAATAATGGCGATCGTCATCAGAGTGCTCATGTCAAAATTCAATCTTGCAAGGTTTTTGAAGCCTTTCAGGAATAAAGTATAACCGCCTATTATGATTGCTGCTGTATACCCTGTGATCGGATATAGATGATCCTCTCCATACTGTTTGCTTAAAAACCAGCTCACAATAAGTATAAGCGCTGCCAAATACACTTTATAGTTAGATTTCTGCTTCCAGAATGGTTCACGCTCCACCATTTTTTCATTCTCTGCACGAAGCTTTAAATTTTCAAAGGCTCCAGCTTTTTCGACTGCCTTCATTGAAGCTGTCCCTGTGACAGTTATCTTGGACGCTCCAAAGTTCACATTCGCATCTAAAACGCCATCCAGGCGTTTCACGTTCTCCTCGAACGTCTTGGCACAGCCTGCTCAGGAAAAGCCCTGAACACGGTAGGTTACCGTCTCTTTTTCCATAATTCCTGCCTGTTCAGACATTGGCTTTCACCTCATTTCTGTGGGCAAGTGCAATCATCATTAATTGCCTGATATGATTATCATCCAATGAATAAAAAGCCAATTTCCCTTCTTTCCGGAACTTAACTATTCCCTGCTTATGCAATGTCCGCAAATGATGGGATGCCGTTGCCACTGTGGAGCCAATGATATTGGCAATATCACAGACACACAACTCTTCATCCCGGCTTAGTGCATATGAAATCTTTGCTCTGTTCTCATCAGCAAGAGCCTTAAATAATTGGGCAGCACCTGAAAGATCTTCCTTTACCAGCTCCCCTTGAATGCGGTTCACTTTTTCTTCGTCAAAGCAGTAAATATCGCACGTATCTTTAGAGCCCAATTTTATTCTCTCCTCATTATTCAAACTTTCATTTGAATAGATTATACCTCGTCTGCACCCTTATTCAAACTATTATTTGAATATTGTATAAAAAAAGGAACCGGATTGCGCCGATTCCTTTTATTTCTTTACTTCTTCTTTCAGTTTTATTAATAATTCACCCGTACCCTCTGCTGCTATCAGTTTTCCGTCCACTACAGCATAGGGAGACAGCCTGCATTCTTTGCATTTGCTCTGGCATTCGTATTCTTTATAAATAATATTCTTTTGGCTCAGGAATTGATTAAATTCAGGTAAACTATCTTCTTTTAAAAATTCATCCAGATTCCGCTGGCAAAATTCAATTGAAGACGTTTTTTGCTTTGAGAATAGTTTGTTGATGAGTTTCATCTGATCAAACTTCCTTTTGGTTTACTTTAATGTTCTTTTCATATAAATTGCTGTTTTTCGCTTATCAGTTGATTGCAGCGAGAGGATGCTCATATTCCACCTTATCAACTCAGAAAATAATATACAAATAGCATAAATCTTGCGAAAAACTGCCTTCTTTAATATCGCTTATAAAATATTGCTTTCCCTAATCCATTTGGTTGCCGGCCGTTTTTTCCCTTCTTTACAGGAAGACCGATATGAACTGATAAATATCCAATTGCCCCTGTTCTTGCAGGCAGGAGATTCCTCTAACCCGCCTATTTTGGATACATCATAATTATATCGAATCTGCTGACCTTCTGTCGTCCCTATTGCTTCTTTTCCAACAATTTCAAATAAAGTCTCATACGCAAATCGAGTTGACCACTTTCTTCCTGCTGCCCGCTTTTTTCGATTCCTACAAAAAAACAGGAGAGAGTGTCACACTCTCTCCTGCACTCACCAATCATAATTTTCTCTTCTGCATATTTGTATTTGGCTTGCATGTACGATGTTTGCAGTAAGAGTAGGGCTGATCACAATCGCTTTTGCACTTGCATAGTGTATCTGTACCACTTATACACCGTGTCTCTCAAATCTCAAAATACCCTTATTGTGACCCATTACAAGCAGGACGTCGCCACTTAATATGACTTCATCTGCTGGAGGAGTAACAATTATTTCTTTTCCGCGCTGAATTCCTACAATATTACAGCTATACTTCTCCCGTATATCCAAATCGGCTAAAGATTTGTTGGCAATTTTTTCGGTTGCCACAATTTCTACCATACTGTAATCTTCAGAAAGCTCAATATAATCAATCATCTTTTCTGAAACAATATGGTGAGCAATCCGCTTTGCCATATCCCGTTCCGGATGAATCACACGATCAACGCCAATTTTTTCGAGTACTCGGGCATGATACTCATTATGCGCCTTCGCCCAAACCTTTGGGATTCCCAATTCCTTTAACAGCAATGATGTCAATATGCTGGATTCGATGTTTTCACCAAAGGACACAAATGCATGATCGATATTTTTGATTCCCGTCTGTTTTATGGCCTCTTCATCAATGCCATTGATTTGAACGGCATATGTCACAAACTGTGCATATTGATTCACTTTTTCCTGATCCACATCAATCGCAAGCACTTGCACGCCCAATTCATGAAATTCTTTTACAAGACTGCCGCCAAAGCGGCCTAAACCAAATACAGCATACTGTTTTTTCATTGAAGAATTTCCCTTCTATTTGAAAAATGAACACAAAAAAACCACTCTTAATAAAGAATGGCCAATGGTTTCCATTAACCCTTCTCTCGATTTGGCTTACGGAGTTAGCTGTCGGATTAGGGATTGAGAGTATCCCTTCTTAGCCTTAATATGCTAAGATTTACCCCAAGATAAACAAAGGTTATCAAAATTGGTTCCCCTTTCAAATGATTCAGCAAAAAGGTTTACTATGAAATTAATAAATATAAGTTACTCCCACGTTCATCTATTGTCAATCTTTTTATCATAGGCTTTCAGTAAGGGTTATTAATTTCTGAACAAAAGAAAAGGCTGTTTTCGCAAAGTTTGTTGCTATTTATATTATATTTACTGAGTTGATTGTAGTGGAAGGTGCGAGATCCTCGAAAATGCATTCGCATTTTCTTCGTGCGGTGTTTACTCAAGGTAGCCTATT
>NZ_JAMBOJ010000114.1 GCF_023715565.1 Cytobacillus firmus
ATGGTAACTTAATTGTATCAGAAGTGGTCCTTATTTTTCTCAAAAACAATCAAAGCCGGTGACATTTTACTCGTCGTAAAATGTCACCGGCTTTTTCATTTCAGAGGTGGGTTTTGTCCCAGCCTCTCTCGTTTAAGAATTACTTAATTTTATCAGTTAAACTGCCGCACTGTTTTTCAATAGCCTCTTCAAAAAGCTTCTGTAATTTATGTGTTATAGGACCTGGACTTCCATTTCCAATCAGCTTTCCTTCGATCTCGATAATCGGAGTAACTTCAGCTGAGGTGCTGGACATAAAGACTTCATCTGCGGCCAGCAAATCTTCCTTAGTAAAAGCTGTTTCTTCAAGTGTTATTCCATTTTCTCTGCAGATTTCATTGATCTTGCGGCGGGTAATGCCATTTAAAATCAAATTTGTTGCAGGGTGTGTATAAAGTGTTCCATCCTTTACAATGCCTATATTGGAAGAACTTCCCTCAGTCACTATATCCCCGCGATGCTGAATGGCTTCAAAGCAGCCTGATTGGGCTGCTTTTTGCTTAGCCATGATGTTGCCAAGCAAATTCAGGCTCTTTATATCACATCGCAGCCAGCGGATATCTTCAATGAGAATAGCTTTAACGCCATTTCTCATTGAAGATATCGGCCTTGTGGTTTCGCGGGTGTAGGCGGTAAGCACCGGTGAAACTTCTGCACTTGGATATGCATGGTTTCTAGGAGAAGTACCCCGGGAAAATTGCATATAAACAATACCCTGTTCAAGATTGTTTCTCTCAATCATCTCTATAAGCATCTGTTTAAGCTCATCCTTGGAATAAGGAATGTTCAACTCTATTTTCCTGCCGCTTTCAAGCAGCCTTTCAAGATGCTCATCTCCAGTAAACATTTTTCCGTTATAGATGCGGATTACTTCATAGACGCCATCACCAAATTGATAGCCCCTGTCCTCGATATCCACTTTCGCTTCTGAGCGTTCGATCAAGTCACCATTCAAAATGACATATTCCATTTTCCGCCACTCCCTGTATATGATTTGTTTGTCTATCTATTAGCTGTATGAAAATCTTTCAGCCATCATATCAGGTTTCAAAGTTATTTCGCAAGTTCATAAATTGCCTGAGCATAAATGGCTGCTGACTTTAACAGATCCTCAATTAACATATATTCATCTTTTTGATGTGCGACATCTTCCCTGCCTGGGAAGAGCGGACCAAATGCAACTCCTGACTTTAATGAGCGTGCATATGTCCCCCCGCCAATGGAAAGAAGCTCTGCCTTATCGCCAGTCTGCTGTTCATATACTTTTTTCAGTGTTTGAATCAAAACATCATCTTCTTCGACATGATGAGGCTTCGAATCCGAGAAATTCTCTAATCTGAAATGTTCGTTTTCGATTAGAGACTCAAGTTTGTTTTTCGTTTCTCCCATACCATTTGTAACGGGATAGCGTACATTAAAGCCTAAACGGCCGCCATTTTCTTTCGTATATGAAAGTTTGCCTACATTGATGGTTAAGTCGCCTGTGATATCATCCGTGCTGGCGATGCCAAGTTTTCTCCCTCGGGAATCCTCACATAAGTATTGTGATACAAACTGAAAATATTGGCATGCCTTCTCATCCAGCTGAAGAGAAGCCAGGAATGATGCCATCAGTATACCGGCATTTTTCCCATTATCAGGCTCCATCCCATGTGCTGAGACTCCCTGGAGTTCGAGGATCAGCTCGCCATTATCTAAGTAATACTTGCCTTCAAGCTCTGTCTTTTTCAGGAAATTAATATATCTTTGCACCACTTCTGTATGTTCAAGGTGAACCACAAGACTTGCTTTTGCAAAATCAGGAACCATGTTATATCTTCTTCCTGCCTGGAAATAGACAACCTCTGCCAATACTTCTCGGTCAGCTTCTTCGTTGTATCCAGTTTGAACAAGATCAAAATCAGAGATGCCTTTTTCAGCATAAATAATTGGGAAATCTGCATCCGGAGCAAATCCCATTGAAGGCATTTCTTCGTGTTTGAAATAATGCTCCACACAACGCCAGTCGCTTTCTTCATCTGTTCCGATAATCATTCGAACCCGTTTGCTCAATGGCAGCCCCAATTCTTTTACAATCTTCATGGCATAATAAGCTGCCATTGTTGGGCCTTTATCGTCAATCGCCCCTCTGGCATAGATCTTTCCATCGCGTATTTCAGCACCAAATGGGTCGCTGGTCCATCCATCCCCTTCAGGAACCACGTCAACGTGACAAAGTACTCCAACAATTTCCTCACCTTCGCCAAATTCCAGATGACCGGCCAGGCTGTCGACATTTTTTGCCTTAAATCCGTCCTTTTCACCAAGTGCAAGCATGAAATCGAGCGCTTCTTTTACCCCTTCCCCAAGGGGAGCTTCATCTGTTGCATTCTCTTCGTCCAGCAGACTTCTGATTCTCAGAAGGTTTTGAGTATCCTTAATTAATTCATCCTTTCTCTTATTAACCTCTGTTGGCCAATCCAATACGTTCATACAGTTGCCTCCTTAACTTGAACACTTATAATTTCCCCATTATAACCCATTTTGTACGCCTTTTGCTTATGGGACCGTTTAATGAAACATACATTTATTATGCACCAGGAAAGCTGAATCTTGCCAAGATTAGCGTTGATGCTCCTAAAAATAGCCCTAACAGTAAAATGGAGAGGAGAAAAAGGGCTAAAACCGTCTTATTTCTCGCAGTAAAGTAAAAATCCTTTTCACTATATTTTTTAGTAAAGGGATGGGACATAATGGCTTTATCCCAAGTAAAAGAGAGCCAGGAATACATCAGGAAAAGAAAGACACCTGATACAATTACCTTTATCCATATAGGCGGTATAAGAAGAATGCCGGCAGCGCTCACGGAAATGATTTGAAAATAACTGAAAATATACGAAGGGTTTCGAATAAAAATCTTTAGAAATAATTCTGCCAGTCCCGTTATGGATGTTCTCTTATTAAAGATCCTTCTGGAGTTTCTGAATAATAGCGGTTTTGTCCGCATTGATACAACTTGCTTTTCCAGATCAGGAGCCATCATAAATATCCATTTTATATACTTTGTTTTTTCTTCTTGTTCAAGCATGACCTCAAACTCTAAGGCCGAGATTTTCTTCAGCAGCCGGGAAACGCTTATAAGTGCACCGAAAATCAGCAATGCTGATGCAATTATAACCGGAAAGTCTGCACCGATAGACCAGAGTGAATATACAAGCTGGCTGAACCAGCTTAAGAGTACAAACAGAACAAAGGTGACCACATATCTTTTAAATTTCCCTTCAATCCCATTCAAAAAATAAGAAACTGTCATAATAGACCATTTCAGTGAGATGAAAAAGAGCAGCATGACAGCGATTTGGCCCCCATCTAAAAGATATCTATTCTTTAAAAAAGGAAGAAAAAGAGCAATCATTGCTGCTGTACTAATTGCCTGAAAGATTAGTAAGTAACCAAACCCCCATTTTCTCATTCCCATAAAGAGGGCCTTATTTTTTACCAGAAATACCTTATCTGCCTCTAGTACAAATGAACGGAAATTCCCCATCCATGAAAAAATATAGAACAGAAAGAAAAGGAGAAACAATGGCATGCCAGCCATCCATTCCGGAGTTTCCAGCCACCAGGAGCGATAGATCATTCCAATGATGACAGTTCCCGGAACAATGAGATAGACCATGATGGTCCAATCGGCAACGGAACGAAAAATACCAAACTGATAACTCCAGCTGTTTATTAGCCTTCTGAAAAAGAGAGAGTTACTTTTCATTGCTGTTTCCCTCTGCGATCTGATGAAAACATTCATAAAGCGACCCAGCGGGAAGATCACAATTCCCCCTGATATCAGATAATGTGCCTGAAGCCTTCAACTGCCCCTCATGAACAATTAAAAAGCGGCTGCATACTTTCTCTGCCGTATCCAGAACATGCGTGGACATGAGAATACCTGCGCCTCTTTTCCTTTCCCGGTCAATTGATTCCAGAAACAGTTTCATTGCATTAGGATCAAGCCCAATAAACGGTTCATCAATGATATAAACATCCGGAACGGCAATCATCGCAAGAATCAGCATAGCCTTTTGCTGCATTCCTTTTGAATAGGTCCCGGGAAACTTGTGAGCGTGTTCAGACAGATTATACTCTTTTAAGAGCTCCTCTGCTTTCTTCTTATAATGCAATTCCGGCAATCCTTCCACTGCTGCTGTAAAATCCATGTGTTCCCAAAGTGTCAGCTCATCATAAAAAATTGGCCGTTCCGGGATATAGGAATATTTCACCTCATTCTTAAATTCCACTGCTCCCTTTTTATGATCCATCAATCCCAGAATGGTTTTAATCGTTGTGCTTTTTCCTGCGCCGTTTGGCCTATCAGGCCGATCAATTCCCCTTCATGTAAATCAAATCGAATATTATGTATGATCGTTTTTTCACTTTCATAGCCTGCTGATTCAATTTCAACGTTTAATAGCTTCATTTCCTCTCCTCCTGGCTATACATACGAATATCTCTGGAAAAGGTTTGCACTAATTTAATATTTTTAAAGCCATAAAAAACTGTCCCTTCAAAAGTAACGGGTTCGGTTGACAGGGAGAAAACGTCAAAAAGTAAAACAAATAGTAAACAAAAAGGGCAGCTAATTAGCTGCCCTTTTAATACCCAAACTGGCATAGTTTTTAATAACCCTTATTTGGACAA
>NZ_JAMBOJ010000115.1 GCF_023715565.1 Cytobacillus firmus
AAATTCACTGCCAAAAAATAAGAATTTAAAGAATTAATACCCTGAAATAAGAGAAAGGTGAATTTGAGCGCACTCAAATTCACCTTTCTTACTATCTGAAGCTAGTTTTGTCCCAGCCCCTTTTTATGTTCAACGTTTATTTGTTTGTCTTCTCTGATTTTTCTCCGTCACAGCAATTGCATTTTTTTGAATATAATACAGTTACTTTTTCATCCTCAAAGTGATCAATAGTTGAATTGCAAGCCTGGCATACGATTGTACCCATCTTTTCATTCTCCTTTTCAATGAGTTATAGTTGAAAGCGCTTTATCTTTAAATCTATAATAATATAACATTATTAAAATATCAAGCCTAATTGTATAACATAATTATTGTTTTATCCTGGCATTTCCCTTATTACCCATCAAAACACTTTATAAATAGTATGTCATAATACAAAAAAACAGACCATTTATGGCCTGTTTTTTTGTATTAACTTAGTCATATTGTTCCTCAAAACGGGCACCTGGGATTGCTTCTAAGAAAAATTCGCTTAAATCTGCAGCCTGTTCGTATAAATCAAGCTTGAATGCCTTTTGCAAATATTCGATGTCTTCGAGATCTTTAGGGTCAAGGAGAGTTGAGCGGCCTGTCTGCATACAGATAACCAGAGGCTTGGAAAAGAAGAGGTTTGTATATACAATTCCAAAATCATATCGTGTTGACTCCGTTGTAAAGCCAACAAAACGGACATTCACGTTTTCATGTTCATCATAAAGCTTCTCAAAAAAATTCATAAGATCCCTCCTTATTTATAACAATATTTAGAATATTATTATAATTCATTTTGGGCTATTTGACAAGTAATTTAAATTTCCCTTTCTATTTTAAGTTGTCATAAGATTTTATCTAATGCTAGAATGGAAGAGGATGTTCATTACCATAATTATGGGATAATGGGGGGAAAGAAGTTGGCAGCTAATTCATTTATCAAGCTGGTTCCTTCATCAGCTAAAGAAAATATTTCAACGGAAGACCTTAAAGAACTTTTTTTATATTATAAGGATATTACCGGAAAAACAGGCAGCCAGATTAAATGGGAATATGATGATGCTGCTTTTCCTTATGAGATAAAAGAGACGCCAGAAGCACAAGGAACCTGGTTTTACCTGCATTCTCAACATGACCGGTATAACGCCATATTGCTTGGTATTGACAAAGAAAAAGTGCATGATGAAGACGGTTCTGTACGTGAGCAGTCTTACATACAAGTTACATTGCCGGAAGGTGCTACATTCGGAGATAAAGGCAAAGCAAATGAATTTTGCAAATTTCTCGCTAAAAAACTTCAAGGTGAATTGCATCTTTTTAATGGTAGAATTATGTATTATTATAAAAGAAAATAAATTGGATTCTTTTAAAAAAGGAGAACAGCATCGGCTGTTCTCTTTTGTTTACTTGCTGATCAGAACTGGGTCAACTGGCGTAAACCCTTTATTTCTAAGTCCCTTCACAATATCCTCTAAGGCTTCTTTTGTCCATTCCCTATCATGCATCAATAAGTTTGCACCTTTGGACAAATAAGGTGAATTAATCATAATATCTGCTATAGCTTCTTTTGATTGATATTCCTTCTCCCAATCATACCCGTATGTCCAATTCATGACCACCATGTGTTCACCTTCAGCAATTTTCCTGCTGTAGTCTGTAATAGACCCGAATGGTGCCCGGAAGAATTTTGGCCTCTCTCCAATAATCTCCTCAACCCGATCATTAAGGTCAACAATTTCTTTATACTGCTGCTCTTCAGTTAAGCTTTTCAGGTTTTGGTGGCTATTTGTGTGATTGCCAATAGCAAAGCCAAGTTCATGAATTTCCTTCAAAACTTTTGCTTTTTCCGGTGTATCTATGAAATGCCCATTAACAAAAAAAATTGCAGGTGCTGAAAGTTTTTTTAAAATTCTGGCCATTTCCAATGCATTTTTATCAGGAGCATCGTCAATGGTGAGTAATACTACTTTTGAAGTGGCCTTATTGATTGGTTCTATTGACCAATTATGTTCATTTATCTTGTATTGCGGTTCTGGCAGAGATACCGCTTCTTCTTTCGGCTTTTCACCGGCATCAGCTTGGGGTTTTTCAGTTTTAGCTGAAGGAATATTAGAATGAACAGCCAAGTTATTTTCTTCTTCTTTTTCAAAATCTGATTGCTTATCTTCATCAGCTGATAAATCCATACATGCTGTCAGGTTTATAACGAAAGTAATACAAATAAAAATAATAGCTTTTCTCATTGTTACCTCCTTAATGCATATTTCTTTAAACTCCCTTTCATTAGTGTTAGTATGTAACATGGCCTTTTAAAAAAGTAGTTCCCCTCAGGAATTCTTATTATTACCTACTGATTTTACCCGAAACAGTCTTGGTTTGAACATTAAAAGTAAACTTTAAAAATCAGATTGGATTTCTCCATTCTTTTGATTTTACTTCAAAGTCTGTTTCCAGGAAACTGCTCTCCCCTTTTGAGCTCCATTTGCTTAAAAAATCAAGCAAACACTATCAGGAAAGCAGGATATTTAATGCCTGCATTTAGAGGATTGGAAGTTTTACAGAATTACTTACTTAGGTTTACCTATTACGACTGGAGGGATTTGATGAAGAAACTGACACCCGTTTTTACGGTTTCAGTCTTATTCACTGCAATATTTATTTTATGGGGACTTGTTCCGAAGTCCATACTGCCAAAAGGCAATCTTGATGCTGTTACAGCATCTGTTCAAGGGTTCATATTGGAAAAATTCGGCTGGTTTTACCTTTTATCAGCTTCTATCTTTTTGATTTTTTCAATCCTGTTAGCTTTCAGCAAGTACGGAAATATCCGTTTGGGTAAGGATACAGACAGGCCAGAATATAGCTACTTAAGCTGGTTTGCCATGCTTTTCAGTGCAGGAATGGGAATTGGCCTGGTTTTTTGGGGAGTCTCGGAACCAATGTTTCACTACTATGCGCCACCGTTTCTTGAGGGGCAGACACCTGAAGCAGCAAGAGCTGCCCTGAGGTACTCCTTCTTCCACTGGGGGCTTCACCCATGGGCTATATATGCAGTCATCGGGCTTGCACTCGCTTATTTCCAGTTCCGAAAAGGGGCACCGGGAGTAATCAGCTCCATATTGAGGCCTATCTTGGGGAGCAAGGTAGATGGTCCGCTTGGTGTATTAATTGACTTTATAGCCGTATTCGCTACTGTTTTTGGTGTTGCGACATCCTTAGGTCTCGGAGCAATTCAAATATCCGGCGGACTTTCTGAAACATTTTCCGGCATCGGCAATAACTTTACCACTCAATTAATTATTATTGTAGTTGTGACCGTCTTGTTTATGGCTTCAGCACAAAGCGGCTTAAATAAAGGGATAAAGTATTTAAGTAATTTAAATATTTTTTTAGCTCTCTCATTATTGTTATTTCTGCTTTTTGTAGGGCCTACAAATTTTATTATGGATCTATTTACAACAACAATTGGCTCCTATCTTCAAAATCTTCCTTCCATGAGCTTCAGGCTTAGTCCTTTTGATCAGGAGCTGACATGGTTTCAGGATTGGACAATCTTTTATTGGGCCTGGTGGATTGCCTGGGCTCCATTTGTTGGTACATTCATAGCAAGAATCTCCCGCGGAAGGACTATAAGAGAATTCATCATTGGTGTGCTTGCTGTTCCAACCCTCTTTGGAGCACTTTGGTTCTCAGTTTTTGGAGGGACAGGAATATACCTTGAATTTTTCGAGGCCAAGCCTATTATGGAAACAATCGACAAGCAGGGAATGGAAGTTGCACTGTTCACCGTGTTTGATAACTTCCCTCTCAGCACAGTTCTAAGTTTATTAGCTATATTCTTAATCAGTACATTCTTTATAACTTCTGCAGATTCAGCTACCTTTGTTCTTGGGATGCAAACGACAAACGGAAGTCTAAATCCTCCTGGGAAAGTGAAATTCATATGGGGCATTATCCAATCTGCTTCTGCAGCTATCCTTTTATGGACAGGGGGACTAGAAGCACTCCAAAGAGCTTCTATTATAGCTGCACTTCCTTTTACCGTCATTATGCTACTGATCGTTCTATCCCTGGCTAAATCGTTTAAAGAAGAAGCCATACCAAAAAAAAGAGATATTAAAGACTAAAAAAATCGGCACCTGTAAATGGGTGCCGATTTCAGACTGTCGACAAACTCGATGAAAATCGTACTTGTCGGGAGTCTTTTTTGATTTAAAATAGAAGTAATACAATGCTTGAGGTGATTAATATGCTTTCTAAACATAATCCAATTCAACGGGA
>NZ_JAMBOJ010000116.1 GCF_023715565.1 Cytobacillus firmus
AGAAATGGCCTAGAAGATGACCTCGGAGAGGTCTATCATCATCTGAAAATGCTTCAAAGCCAATAAAATTCAAAAAAGAGGTCCGGAATGAGACTATTCCGAACCCCTTTTGTCTACAAACTGAAATGAGACTGCCGTAAAGGCAGTCTCATTTTAAGTTAATTTGTACTTCTTTTAAACGGCCACCAGTTTGCCTGGCCAAAGTTCTTGACCATAACTGGAATGAATAACGGCAGCACAATCAGTGCGTAAAGCATTAATCCAATCAGAACAATAGACGCGATCTGCAATAAAGACAGCATTCCGGATGGCATCATTGCCGCGAATGTTCCTCCGAGAATTACCGCAGCTGAAATAATAACCGTCCCCATCTTTTTCATGGATAACAGCATGGCATCTGCGATAGAAAGGTCACGATATTCATTAAAACGGTCCATTAAGAAAATGCTGTAGTCAACGCCAAGCGCGACTAAAATAACAAATGCAAAAAATGGAACCGCCCAGCTGATGCCCGTGTATCCAAGCAGGTTTACGAAAATCGCTTCGTTCATTGCCATGCTCGTATAATAGGTTAAAATCAGTGAACCAATTAAATAGATTGGCATGATGATAGACCTGAAAAGGAACACTAGAATGATCGAAATGCCCAGAAGCATTAATACGACTGTACGGGAGTAATCCTTATCTGACATTGTGCTCAAATCAGCATTGGTACTTGTAATCCCGCCTACTGCGACAACCGCATTTTCAAGCTTCGTCCCCTTTGTTGCTCTATCCACAGCTTCCTTAATGTCATCGACCTGGTCAATGGCTTCGTTTGAATACGGATTTGCTTCAAGAACGACATCCATCGTCATAACTTTGCGATCCTCTGACAAGTAGACATCAAACACTTGGGCGAACTCTTCATCCTCCAGAACCTCAGGCGGCAGATAGAAACCATCCATATTATCCGATTTCGAAAGACCTGCCAGGTATTCTTGTGCAGAACCAAGTCCTTCAGATACCTGCTCAAGTCCATCTGCACTCTGGCCAAGGCCATCTGTCAGCTGGCTTATTTGTCCTCCGAGGTCGCCAAATCCGGCAAGAAGCTGCTCCTGCCCGCCACTGATTCCGGCTAAACCATTTGTCAGCTTTGGAAAATTATTAACGATTTGCCCCTGACCGTCAGCAAGCTGATTAAGTCCTGCCTGCTGGGCTTCGATTCCTTTGATCAGCTGCTGGAGCCCGGCAGCTAATTCCTTTTGGCCGGATATGGCGGTTCCGAAGTTTTTATTTGCCTCCGACAAGCCGTTTTGCAGCTGTGTTAACCCCCTATTAGCAGCATTGATACCTTCTGAAACTTTCGGAAGCTGCTGCTGAAGGCCGGCTACTTGACCTTTGATAGCTTGGTATTGAGGATCTTGGGCGAACTCAGGGTCCTTGGTTTCAACATAGCCAAACAGTGCATCATTTGCCTGTCTGATGCCATCCGACAACTGATTTAAGTTCGTCTGGATTTCTTTATAGCCCGCCATTAAAGAAGGAATGGCTTCTTCTGCTGACTGATATCCAATTAGCAGCTGCTGATAACCGGCAAGAAGCTCTTCGGCACCAGCCTTGGATTTTTCCAACCCCTCTTTAATTTGATCTGAACCTGCTGATCCCTGACGAATACCATCTTCGATTTTTGCCAGGTTTGTCTGAATTTCACCAAGGCCTGACTTTATTTCATTGGTGCCTGAAATCAAATCATTGATTCCTTTTGTGGCATTCTGCAGTTCGGGTTCTGATTTGGACAGTTCGCTGCTTGCTTCATTCAAACCATCAGAAATTTTGTTCAGTCCATCTTTTCCTTCCCCCAGCCCTTCTTCAAGCGTTTCAGCTTGTTTGGCAACAAAGAAGTCTTCGATTGGCTCCCCAGTTGGTCTTGTAACAGAACGAACTGTATCCACCAAATCTACTTTTTCAACCTCCCGGCTAATTTTCTCCGCCAGGCCTACATATTCTGCTGAATCCATTTCCTCACTGTTTTTCAAGACAATCTGCGTTGGCATGGATTCTCCAGGCCCAAAGCTGTCAGCTATGGCATTAAAAGCCTTAATGGAATTAACATCCCCGCCGATTTCCTCAAGGGAGTTGTAGGAAAGATCTCCGTCATAGGTTACCAGGAATGGCACACAAACAGCTGCCACGATAAGCAATGCCAGGAATGGACGCGCCAGCGAGAATCGGCCGACCGTACCCCATAGCTTGCTTTCACCATGCTCGGCACTCTTTTTCGAAGGCCAGAAAATCTTCTGTCCAAGCACCGCCATAAAGAAGGGCACAATGGTAAATAAAGCAATTAAGAGAATCGCTACACCTATGGCAACAGCTGCTGCTGACTGGTAAAGAATAAACTGCGAGAAGCCAATTGCAGCAAAGCCAATCATAACAGCCAGGCCGCTGAAAATTACTGTGCGCCCCGCATTACGGTATGTTGCCACAATGGCGTCCGCAGTGCTTTCATTATAGGAAAGCTCTTCTTTAAAACGGCTAAGCAGCAGGATACAATAGTCTGTTCCAATCCCAAACAGAATTGCTACAAGGAAAATTTGGGTATAGTTCGAAATAGGAAAATCCAGTCTATCCACTAAAAATGCCACAATGGATTGTGAAGCAAGATAAGTGAATCCCACTGTCAGGAGCGGGATAATTGGGGCAACCACTGATCGGAAAACCAGCAGCAACACAACCAGAATAAAGACGACTGTGATTCCTTCCGTCTTTTTCAGTCCTTCCTGAGAACTGTTCATGAGATCTTCATTGATCAGCCATTCACTCGTATAATAGTGATCTACCTTAGCATCATCAATAGCTGAATAAAGCTCTTCACTCAGCTCTGCTGGCTCACGATCGTTCCAGCTTACATTGACAGAAGCAAGAATCGACTTGCCATCCTCTGAAACAAGCTGTTCTTTTAAGCTTTCTTCATTAAAATGGGTAAGTATATCAGTGATTCCCATTTCTGAGCTTTTGTCCTCAAGCGTCCGTATAGCTTTCTCCGCTTCTTTGATTTCATTTCCTGTGAGCTTTTTATCATTATGAAAAACAAGGGCAATCTGGGTCTCATCCCCGCCGCCTTCCTGTTTCTGCACTTCCTGCATGATATTCCCGGCAAGTGTGGATGAATACTCGTCAGGAACAGTAATCTGCCCTTTATCACGGACCAGATCTGCCATGTTCGGAGCTGCCATAAACAAGCCGGCAGCCACTGCGATCCAGACGGCAATGACAAGCCATTTTCTTTTAATAATTGAATACACTATTTTATCCCCCGCTTTGTTTTCTGATAAAGTGAAACTCCAAACAGCGGGAATTTTCTTCCGCTGATTGTTAGTCCTTACTGCCCGTTAGTCTGCGATAGTACTTTATCCAATTTCTCAAATGTTTCGATGAACTGCTGGATTTCGGTTTGATCAAATTTATTTATAAACGATTCTACAAGGATATGAATTTTTTCTTCTGCTTTCACGTACAGTTCATTCCCTTTTTCGGTAAGTGTCAGATAGACTACCCTGCGATCATTTTCATCACGTGTCCGCTGAACCAGACCCTTTTCCCACATGCGCGTAATCATTGCTGTAATCGCACTCTTTTTTACATCGAACACTTCCGCAAGCTCTGATGAAGTACAGGAACCTGCCTGATTTATGTACCTCAGAGTAAAATGCTGATCATTGGTCAGATCGCTGCCAATCTGATCTTTCACAAGGGACGCAGCCTTTTTCTCAACAGAAAAAGAAACGGCAATATACCGGTCGACCAAATCCTTAATGTCTGGCACACTCACTTATATATTCACCTCACATTGTGATTATTCTATCATTTAACTGTTCAACTACTTAACTATTAACGTAGTTAACTTTAATGGAGGGAACCAAAGTTGTCAATCAAAATATCTGAGGCTGTGATAGATAAAAAGAAGGAAAATTATCTTACTTTAGGAAAGCATAGGAGTGAACTAAAAGAAGCTGGGACATAACTAGTTTCAAATAGTGAAAAAGATGAATTTGAGCACATTCAAATTCATCTTTTTCTATTTTTAGTAGTAAGAATTGCTATGCTCTCAGTGATTGGCAGTGAATTTCCTTAA
>NZ_JAMBOJ010000117.1 GCF_023715565.1 Cytobacillus firmus
ATCCTGTGACAGTGGAAAGATTAATAAGCAGAAATGTACTCACGGTTTAAAAATAGAAATAGTTGAATACAAACATTTGTCCAAATAAGGGTTATTAAAAACTATGCCAGTTTGGGTATTAAAAGGGCAGCTAATTAGCTGCCCTTTTTGTTTACTATTTGTTTTACTTTTTGACGTTTTCTCCCTGTCAACCGAACCCGTTAAGTGAGATTAGGCAGTCTTTTTTGGAACTTATTGAATAAGAGAGCTGATGTCCCCGTAACTGTGAAATTTTTCAGTAAAGAAGGATGATGATAAGTGAGAGATGTGCACGCCGGCTCTCTCTGTTGTATTCATGAAATACCCATCACCCAGATAGATGCCAACATGTGTAACGCCTGTACGGGAGCCTGTATTTTCAAAGAATATGAAATCCCCGGTTTTCGGCTCAGAAGTTACATCAAGCATTCTTGAATAGGATGCTGCAGATTCCCGCGTGATCGGCAAGTCATGCTGCTTCATAACATAGTAAAGAAGACCGCTGCAATCAAAGCCTTTTTCAGGGCTCTCCTCACCCCATGCATATTCATAACCTCTAAATGTGTAGACATACTTGATAACATCGTTGGCCTTATCATAAGCAACATCCTCTTCAGAATAGAAAGGGAATAGCCGCTCATTATATACCTGCAAAAATTGCCCTTCAAGGATGGTGTCAGACGGAAGGCCATTTAGCTTTTTTACAGCAGCCGCCGACTTATTATATCTTGCTGCAACACTGCTTAATGTCTCCCCGTTTTGAACAATATGTTCCCCCTTGGGTGTGAAGGTTTTAAAGACGTAACTGTAGTCTTTAAACCAATTGTCAGACACAGACTTTACTTTAACAGCAGAAGATCCATATCCGGAATGGACAAACTGATGATCCCCAAGGTATATTCCGCCCGTCATCACTTCCGTTACTTCTCCGGTCTTATCCTTTTTTACAAAGAATATCAGATCCCCGGCTTTTGGGGAGGCTGTATCCATTCCCAGCTTGTAAAATCCTTCATTGGTCGTGCGATCCAGAGGGATGCCTTGCTGTGAGAGGGTCCAATAAATCAGGCCGCTGGAATCAAAGCCTTTTTCAGGAGACTCTTCGCCCATCTCCTTCTTAAAACCGTCAAACGTTTTGGCGTAGCTTGCAATTTGCCGGCCCCGTTCATACCATTGATATTGTGCACTTTTATAAGTATTAGAATTGATTTGCAGCTTTTGGCCAGGATATAGGTTTTCATCAGGCAATCCATTGTGCTTCATAAGCTGAACTGGTGATATCATATATTTGGCGGCGATGGACTGTACGGTATCGCCGGACGAAACGGTATGAACCTTATCGGATGCCTGCGTGCTTGGCAGGAAAAAGAAAGCTGTGATCAGCAGGGCAATCAATGCGAATGAGCAGATGCGCAGTTTATTCATGTAGACAACTCCCTGTCATTGTTAGTAATTTGTATGCCTGATAAAGATGAAGTGTGCATTTAATATATGAACAGCTAAAAGCCTACTGATTAGGAAAGATCCTTTCCTCCTTTTTATATGAATTTCAAAAACTAGTGGCATGTCATACTATTGTTATCGGGGGAATATCCTATTTATTTAGTAGTTATTGGAACATAAAGGGGAAATTTGTAATGCTATAAGCGCAGCTTGAGGCAATCGTAGTAGAGCTGGGTTTTGTGTGGTAAATTAATAGAGAATATAAAAAATAGTTTTGAAGAATTTTATGGAGGAACAAGAATGTCTGCTATAAAATCAATAAATCTTGATGGGGAAGAAATCTATATATTTAGCAGTTCTATCTATATCTTTGAATCGTCTTCCGGAAGTACATTGGAAGTAGACATGATTGTAAGCGAAGTGACTCTAAGAAAATATCAAGACAGGGAAAGCTTAATCACAGAAATAGAATTGGAAGACGGCGGGCAGATCAGCTCTTTTATGTTTCTAAAAGTTGTGCCTGGAAAGCTGCCCCGGCTGAGCTTAGTGTGCGAAGTGGACCCGGAAGAGACCTATGAAGGGCTCCAGAGAATAAGAGAGGATCAGCCAGACTTTCCCGATATTGAAGCTGGCATCACGCTGGAAGCGATTCGAATGGTCGAGATGCCGAAAGAAAAAATCACACTTAAATTAAACCTGCCCATAAACCAGGTGGAATGGCTGAAGGGGCAGAAGAATAAGGAATTGAATGAGCTTTTTAGAGATCTGTTGAAGGTGTCTATGGAAAAAATTGAATAATTCAATCCAAGTTTCTGTATGGGACCGGGAGCAGCGTCTGCTTAAAGACCATGCTTTGGGCTGGATGGTGGATTTGCAAATAGGCCGTGGGAACTTGCAAATAGATCGATCAACCTGCAAATAGTCGTTGGAAACCTGCAAAAAGAGCAATCAAACATGCAAATAGCAGCTGGAAACTGGCAAATAACAAAGAGTTTGCAAATAGAAGCCGGCAACTTGCAAAAAGAGCAATCAAACATGCAAATAGCAGCTGGAAACTGGCAAATAGTAAAAGAGTTTGCAAATAGAAGCCGGCAACTTGCAAATAGAACAATCAAACCTGCAAATAGTCGTTGGAAACCTGCAAAAAGAGCAATCAAATTTACAAATAGCAGCTGGAAACTTGCGAATAAACAAAGAACATGCAAATAGGAGCCGGAAATTTGCAAATAGATCGATCAACATGCAAATAGTCGTTGGAAACTTGCAAAAAGAGCAATCAAACATGCAAATAGAAGCTGGGAACTTGCAAATAACAAAGAGTTTGCAAATAGAAGCCGGCAACTTGCAAATAGAACAATCAAACATGCAAATAGTCGTTGGAAACCTGCAAAAAGAGCAATCAAATTTACAAATAACTGCTGGAACCTAGCAAATAAACAAAGAGTTTGCAAATAGTGGCCAGCAACTTGCAAATAGATCGATCAACCTGCAAATAGTCGTTGGAAACCTGCAAAAAGAGCAATCAAATTTACAAATAACTGCTGGAACCTAGCAAATAAACAAAGAGTTTGCAAATAGAAGCCGGCAACTTGCAAATAGAATAAGCAAACATGCAAATAGTCAGTGGAAACCTGCAAAAAGAGCAATCAAACATGCAAATAGAAGCTGGGAACTTGCAAATAACAAAGAGTTTGCAAATAGAAGCCGGCAACTTGCAAATAGAACAATCAAACATGCAAATAGTCGTTGGAAACCTGCAAAAAGAGCAATCAAACATGCAAATAGCAGCTGGAAACTTGCGAATAAACAAAGAGTTTGCAAATGGCAGCCGGCAACTTGCAAATAGACAATTAAATTTGCAAATAGTCGTTGGAAACCTGCAAACAGAGCAATCAAATTTACAAATAACTGCTGGAACCTAGCAAATAAACAAAGAGTTTGCAAATAGAAGCCGGCAACTTGCAAATAGAACAAGCAAACATGCAAATAGTCAGTGGAAACCTGCAAAAAGA
>NZ_JAMBOJ010000118.1 GCF_023715565.1 Cytobacillus firmus
CTTTTAATACCCAAACTGGCATAGTTTTTAATAACCCTTATTTGGACAAATGTTTGTATTCAACTATTTCTATTTTTAAACCGTGAGTACATTTCTGCTTATTAATCTTTCCACTGTCACAGGATGGGGATACTCTTACCTTAACTAAATCTTCTTTAACATTATCATTATTTTTGGAAGGAATATTAACTCTAACGGCAACATCATAAGAATGATTGTCATTGTACTTTATACCGACGATTCTTTGCCATTGCCAGTCAAATAGGTCATCGCCTCCATACTCTTTTATCACTCTTTTATCAATAGTTGGAAATACAAGGTCTGAAACAATATCTTCTGTTGTGACATACGAATCTTCTACTTTTGGAACAGTTTCCGCTTCAACTGTTTGCATTGGAGTAAAAGCAAATACGAAAAATCCTAATAAGATTAAGTATTGTTTAACCAAAAAATCACCTCATATTCAAATTTAGTCCTTATCCTTCCCTAATTATTATTGTTTATCAAATCAAATCACTTTTAGCTAATTCGGTCTCTAAAATTACCGTAAATAGATTATATCTCTTAAGTCAAAAACCTTGTTTGCGATACCTAAACGCTGAGCAGGTGTGCCCACTTCATCTTTCGTTTTAAACGGCAAACAAAAGTTGTAGTATGTTCGTAGGATAGTTAGAGCCATTTGTGCATACTTCGGGTTAAAGTTTGAGTAAATGTAACTCTTTCCTTCGCCACGAGCAGTGGTTAACGGTCTTTCTAAAATAGATAGCTTTCTGCGGATATGTTGAATAAAGGTATTGGTCGCATTATCATTCACATTTAAAATTAGATTGGCAATGTCATTAGGTTCAAGTGAGGATAAATCGGATGTACAATCCACCCAGCGGAATCCTCTATCAATCGTCGCAAGTGGATGCTCAATCGGATTGTCGGCATATTCATAATGGTTGTCCGAACCCAAACGGACCACCTTATGAAATTGATGATGATGGAACAATTCTTCAAGTTTAAGAAACGCAAGTTTCCGTAATGACCTTGTATCATATCCAGAGTTAATTCCCCAATTGATTAAATCGGTTCGTGCCTGGATAAATTCGTTACGAGCCTGTTTTCTAGTTTTTGTTTTATCGGTTTGACACAGGAAATGATACGCATCGGATAAACGAAATTCTTTGGCAAATACACGATGTAGAGAGGTCATTAAGGAGTTGTCTTCATCGGTAATAAAACGCCATTCAGAAGCCTGTACTATCTGTTTGATTAGCCAAAAGTGGGCGATAGTTGTATATGTTGAATTGATGTGTAGCCCATCAATATATTTTTCTCTGCGTTCGATTAATTCCAATTCATTTCTGTATTCCGCTTCTGTTTGAGTATCATTCCTAGATGGCGGCATCGGATAGTGTGAATACTTTGGGAATCTGGCATATTTTTTGGCAAATTCATTTAAATGGTCTTCTTTAAGAAGAATAGTATCAAGTGCTATATCGCCTAAGTTAATATCCCAATCATATGCCACATCCGAACGGAACACATATCGAGAAAAGACATCTGCACTAACCACGACATTCGTTGGGAAATTGCTTTCTTCTAAATCATCATAGTCACTCCCACCCATTCCCTTTTTACGGACATTGTTAAGAAAATAGGTCATTTTATCAGTATTAATCCACATCTCTTTGAATTGTTTATTCTGAAGAGGTTTGGTTTCGTGTCGTTCCAAAAACTCCAAACATCTTCGATAAATAAATTCCAATTTGTCGTAATAAGTTCCTCGTCCAATTTCTAGTATTTCGCAAGTTCTTGTTATAGGAGTTCGACTTAACAACAATTTTGTAAATAGATGGAGAACATCACTTCGCTTTTGATTGTAAGTGATAGATTGTTTCCGATTCGGTGTTAGAGTGGTCTTTTTCTTGCAAGTTTTACATTGCCAACGTTGTGTACCAGTGCTGCTTTTTCCCTGCTTATAGAATGCACTTGGTTCCTCAAAGGGAGTACAATCATACGCAGCACATCCATCTTTATGAAATTTATACTCAGGAACTTTGTCTTGAACGCCGTTTACTCTTATCAATCTTTCGATTTCTTGAGCGATGGACCAATTAGATAAGGTAGTATTATGACAATCTAAAGCCACACCTGTTGTCAAATGTATCGGGTCAGGATTACACCTTAATTTTTTGTCATTCCCAGTACCTGATAGTCTATATCGGCTAGGTTTTCCTTTAGAATCGAACTTTTCTTGAGGAAGACCGTGCCATTTACAAAAAGGATTGGCACAGTAATTATATTGAATTTGATGCGTAATACCGTTCCAGGAGAAATCTACTGGTTTGAATAATAAATCCTTGTATTTTGTTCCGAATTGTTTTGGAGTTAATAAATGATAATCATTTGTCCGCTCAGATATTTCTTCCATCAAAACAGGGGATGAAACTAAAACCAGATTATCTTCCTTCGTAGCCAATCTTTTTAATTTAGCCAATTTTATCGCTCTCCACAATATCTTCGATTTGAAGCTGCTTAACAATCCTTTTGTTGTTTCTTCTACCTTCAATCCATTTTATAAAATCTTTATCATCTAAAATATTTAGCAGAAATATATCAACCACTTCACTCTCGCTGTACTCTGTGAATTCTGCATAGGTTTTAACGACGGTTCGTACACGCTCTGATATGAGCCAATCTACATTAGCAGCATTATTGTTCTTTGGCTTGATGAACTTCAATTTCCATTATCCTTTCAGTGCAAAATTGGTCATTCAATTAGTATACCCAATTAGCACTACAATTAACACGCAAATTAGCAATAGCACATAAATTTATGTGCTTCTCCTAAATGGTGAGCAAATTGGTATGCTGATTGTAATAATAAAGTGAAACAAACATTGATTTAATAATAAAAAAGGAGGTTCTAAATCGCTTGCGATTTAAAC
>NZ_JAMBOJ010000119.1 GCF_023715565.1 Cytobacillus firmus
TCCCGTTGAATTGGATTATGTTTAGAAAGCATATTAATCACCTCAAGCATTGTATTACTTCTATTTTAAATCAAAAAAGACTCCCGACAAGTACGATTTTCATCGAGTTTGTCGACAGTCTGAAAGAGGCTTTTCGAAGCCTCTTTTTTATATTTATTAAATCTATTAATTACATACTAAAAAATAAGCCTGGCAGCACTGCCAGGCTTATCATTTATCGATTCAGCAAGCTTCCCACATAGCGGAGCAGTTCGTTTGCAGATGTGGAGTTATAGCCATGTTCGTCGATTAGACGTGCTACTACCTCATTCACCTTCTTCAGCTGCTGCTCATCCGGCGTTTTTGAAGATGTTGTGATTTTCACGACATCCTTCAGGTCAGCGAAGAGTTTCTTCTGGATGGCTTCACGCAGGCGGTCATGCGAATTATAATCAAAGCGCTTGCCTTTTCTGGCATAAGCGGAGATACGGATGAGAATTTCCTCCCTGAATGCTTTCTTCGCATTCTCGGAAATGCCGATCTGCTCTTCAATTGAGCGCATCAGCTTTTCATCCGGACTGATTTCCTCACCGGTTAATGGATCGCGCAGCTTTGCTTTATTGCAGTATGCTTCAACATTATCAAGATAGTTCTCCATAAGCGTTTTCGCAGATTCTTCATAGGAGTAAACAAAAGCCTTTTGGACTTCTTTCTTGGCGATATCATCATACTCTTTGCGGGCCAGAGAAATAAAATTCAGGTATCTTTCCTTAAGTTCTGGAGTAATGGATGGATGCTGATCCAACCCTTCTTTAAGCGATCGCAGCACATCCAGCGCATTTATGCTTGTGATATTTTTACGAATGATTGTCGAAGAGATCCTGTTGATAACATAACGCGGATCAATGCCGCTCATGCCCTCATCTGCATGCTCTTTTTTCAATTCTTCCACATCTGCCCTGTTATACCCTTCAACGCTCTCTCCATCATACAAACGCATTTTCTTAACTAAATCAATATCGCCTTTTTTCGGATCCTTCATGCGGGTTAAAATCGTAAACATCGCTGCCACTCTTAAAGTATGCGGTGCAATGTGAACATTGGAAACATCGCTTTCACGGATCATTTTATCGTAAATCTTCTCTTCCTCTGAAACCTTTAAATTATATGGGATTGGCATCACAATGATCCTGGAATGCAAAGCTTCATTCTTTTTATTGGAAATGAATGACCGATACTCTGTTTCATTTGTATGAGCGACAATTAGCTCATCTGCCGAAATCAGGGCGAAGCGGCCGGCTTTAAAGTTGCCTTCCTGAGTCAGGGACAATAAATGCCATAAAAACTTCTCATCACACTTTAGCATTTCCTGGAATTCCATCATACCTCGGTTTGCTTTATTCAGTTCCCCGTCGAAGCGATAGGCACGAGGATCGGATTCTGAACCATATTCAGCAATCGTTGAAAAATCAATGCTTCCAGTCAGATCAGCAATATCCTGGGATTTTGGATCTGAAGGGCTGAAAGTACCAATCCCCACCCTGCGGTCTTCTGAGAAAAGGATTCGTTCAATTAAAACATCTTCTATGCGGCCGCCATACTCCTGTTCGAGACGCATACTATTCAGTGGCGACAGGTTTCCTTCAATTCTTATTCCATACTCGTCATAAAAGTCCTTGCGGAGGTGATGCGGAATTAAATGAAGAGGGTCTTCATGCATTGGGCAGCCTTTAATAGCATAGACCGCGCCCCTTTCAGCGTGGGAATATTGCTCCAAACCTCTCTTAAGCATTGTCACTAAGGTTGATTTACCTCCGCTGACCGGACCCATTAATAAAAGGATCCTTTTACGGACATCAAGACGTTTGGCAGCAGGGTGAAAATACTCTTCTACCAGCCTTTCTAATGCTTCCTCTAATCCAAAGAGCTGGTTGCTGAAAAATTGGTATCGTTTTTGGCCTTTCACTTCTTCGACACCGGCATCCTTAATCATATTATATACCCGCGAATGTGCTGACTGGGCAACCCATGGCTTCTCTTTGACAATTTCTAAATACTCTCCAAAAGTCCCTTCCCATTTAAGTTTTTCTTCCTCGTGTCTGTACATCTCAATTTTTTTTAGAATATCCATATGGACCTCCCCCTGTCGCATTATCAGAGACGATTAATATACTCTATGCGCACCGGCAATCGAACATGCGTAAACTATGAAGAGTTTGGTTTGTACTTTTTACGGGAATTAATTGTTACGAATACTTTGATGAAGGATTCTAACTGTAAAAAAAACTCCATACTTTTCATTCACAGTTATTCATTTTTGGGCTATAATAAGCTTATATTTACAAGCATGTCTATTGAGATAACTCTAAAGGAGGATTACATATACATGGGTACAATTATTATTATCGGTGTAATGGTTGCTTTCCTTGCTGCTATTTTCACTGCTGGTTATGACGACAAGCCAGGCGTAAGCAAGAAATAAGCTGCTGATCTATTCAGCAGCTTCAGACTGTCGACAAACTCGATGAAAATCGTACTTGTCGGGAGTCTTTTTTGATTTAAAATAGAAGTAATACAATGCTTGAGGTGATTAATATGCTTTCTAAACATAATCCAATTCAACGGGAT
>NZ_JAMBOJ010000012.1 GCF_023715565.1 Cytobacillus firmus
AAGGAAATTCACTGCCAAAAAATAAGAATTTAAAGAATTAATACCCTGAAATAAGAGAAAGGTGAATTTGAGCGCACTCAAATTCACCTTTCTTACTATCTGAAGCTAGTTTTGTCCCAGCCCCTTTCGTTTATTTTTTAGCCGTTACTTTTGTCAGCAGTTGGTCAGAAGCTGCAATTTCCACTCCTTTATAATAATGGGTAACGATTTCTTTGTAGTTCTTTCCTTCAGCTGCCATGCCATTTGCTCCGTATTGGCTCATACCGACTCCGTGGCCATAGCCCTGGGTGTTGATGATGATATTGCCACCTTTGCGCTCCCAGGTAAAGTCTGTGGATTTAAGGCCCAGTTTCTCTCGAATGTCTTTTCCGCTGACTATTTTCCCGTTAATATCCACTTTGGAAACCCGCTGGCCGGCTGTTCGCTCAGTCACTTTGCCGATAGTGCTGTCATTTGGAAGCTTCACGCCCAATTTCCTTTCAAAATCCTGTACAGAGATCACCTCTCTGCCGTTAAACTTCGGCGACTGAAGGTCCCATTTGCTTTCTACACTCTTTAAATAAGGAACGGAATTTGGCCAGATGGCTTCGGAATTTTCGGTAAAGCCGTTGCTTGTTGAAAAGAAGGAAGCTGTTATCGGCGAGCCGTCAAAGGTAAGGATCTGGCCTCTCGTTTCACTAACGGCTTCTCTTACCTTTTCGATTTTCCACTTATAATCCTTTTTCCACTGCTGCCTCAGTTCCTCATCATTTTTATAAACCTGGTGGGTTACGGTATCATACACTAGTGCCCCTTCAGGAAGTTCCACGCTATCTTTGTTCATCATTTGTTTCACGATAAAGGTTCTTGCCGCCAATGCCTGCGCCTTTAATGCTTCTTCTTCAAACTCGGCCGGCATTTCCGATGCTACCACTCCGACAATATAATCTTCTAGCGGTACCGTTTCCACCTTCTTCTGTGCAAGGCGGTAGACTCCTACCTCTATGGCTGGCCCTTGAGGAATTTCTGCCGCCGTCTCCTTCTTTGCATCAGTCTTAAGTTCCTCGCCAAGCTTCCCGCTGACATTTCCTTCTGTAAAAGGAATAACAAGCAGGGAGGGAACGATGAGTGTGACGGCAAATAACAGTGCGGCTAGTACGATGAAAGGTTTGAATTTTGTCATGTTTTAAGCCTCCATAGCAAATAAATAATTCGAACTCAATTCATGTTTATGGCTATGGACAAGCTAATATGACAATAGATTAATATTTGCTTCATAAGTTCGGTGAAGGTGCAGATAAAGGGTAAATTTGCTGGTCCTTACTTAATTTAAAGCAGTGATTTCCAGCATTTTTAACAGGGAATCCATACAGATTTCTTTTTGTGTGCGGATAAGGCCAATTTGTGTGCGGATAAGTTTTTTTGTGTGCGGTTGGGCAAGATTTATATGCGGATAAAATTATTTGTGTGCGGAAACTAAGTTGATTGAGCGCTCGATCGAAAAAGCAGCAATAGCAAAAACCGCAGAATCGATTTGTCAGTCCTCTGACAGCTCGATTCTGCGGTTTCAGTTGAATATGCACGTAAGGTGACTATTATGACGACTCTAATGCAGCCGCCCTTGATTGCATTACTTATGCGTTCATGTCAGAAACAAGACCGTTGTTAACAGGTGCTTCTTCCACTTCTGTAATACGTTCAATATCTGCTCCAAGGCCTGCAAGCTTTTCGTGGAAGTCTACATATCCGCGGTCAAGATGCTTCAGTTCTGTCACGCGTGTTACACCATCTGCCACTAATCCAGTAAGGATTAAAGCTGCGGCAGCACGAAGATCTGTGGCAGCTACTTCTGCGCCCTGCAGATTGCTTGGTCCGTTCATGATTACAGAACGGCCTTCAATTTTAACATCGGCGTTCATACGGCGGAATTCCTCCACATGCATGAAACGGTTTTCGAATACTGTTTCTGTAATCACACTTGTACCCTGAGCGTGAAGCAATAGGGCCATCATTTGTGATTGCATGTCTGTCGGGAATCCAGGATGAGGCATTGTTTTAATATCAACAGCCTTCAACTTGTCTGGACCCATAACTCGGATGCCTTCAGCTTCTTCAATGAAGGTAACACCCATTTCTTCCATCTTGGCTATTAATGAAGCAGAATGCTCCATAACAGCACCTTTTACTAGGACGTCTCCGCCTGTAATGGCAGCTGCCACCATGAAAGTTCCTGCTTCAATGCGGTCAGGGATGATGTTGTGTTCTGCACCGAACAGTACGTCCACACCTTCAATGCGGATCGTGCCCGTTCCTGCTCCCTTGACCTTGGCACCCATTTTATTAAGGAAGTTAGCCAGGTCTACAATTTCAGGTTCCTTTGCTACGTTTTCCAAAACTGTTGTGCCTTTGGCTAGTGTTGCAGCCATCATAATGTTCTCCGTAGCACCAACGCTAGGGAAATCGAGATAGATTTTTGCTCCGTGCAAGCGGCCTTCCGGTGCTTCCGCTTCAATAAAGCCATTACCAACCTTTACTTTCGCACCCATCGCTTCAAAGCCTTTTAAATGCTGATCGATCGGGCGGGAACCGATTGCGCAGCCCCCTGGCAATGCCACACGGGCACGGCCATTTCTTGCTAATAAAGATCCCATGACTAAAACTGAAGCACGCATTTTGCGTACATATTCAAATGGTGCTTCTACCTTCAACTCTCGAGATGCATTTACTGTTACTGTATTATTTTCAAACTCCACTTCGGCGTTTAAATAGCGTAATACTTCATTAATAGTATATACATCGGAGAGTGTTGGGACATCACGAATTACGCTTTTGCCATCACTTGCTAACAATGTTGCGGCGATAACCGGTAAAACAGCGTTTTTTGCTCCTTCAACTTTCACAGAACCGCTTAACCTTTTTCCGCCGCGGACGATGATTTTATCCAAAGTGTATTCCCCTCCGCGTCCAATTTCTCTATATTAATATTCAATCGTTATGATGGGTGTGCCAATAACTATGTTTGTCTTGGCGCCCATTCCATTTGTCCGTAATCCAAGCTGCATGTTCATTTCATTGCCATTTGTCTCAATCAACTCACCAAAAACAGGTGAATGTGCTGATGTTGAAATAAAATGGTCTTCTTTTAATGACTCTATTTCTGTCGCATTAAAAGCGTCCAGTAGTTGATTTGCAATATCAGGCAAAGACTTATTAATCTTACCATTGAACTCACCCTGGATACAAGAGAAAATTGTGGCATTTCCTCGAAAAATGTCAGAAATCTTACTATTTAGTTCTGCAGCCAGTTTGCTCTGATCTTGTTTCCACCCCTGACCTTTGGCCTCATAAATCAGATACGTCTGAACTTGACCTTTTGTGGGGGTTGATAAAATTTTTATTGCTTCTGACTGAGCATCTGTCTGCTTATAAATAGCTTTTGCTTCCCAGGATTTTTCTGTTTTATGAAAATTCCATTCCCAATCAGGATATTTCGACTGCAGATCTTTGGTGAATGCTATTACTTCCTGAAGGTTCTGGTTTTCCATTTTTTCTCTCGCATGCAAAGTCCAATCTTTGATTAAGATATTCTCGTCCTGTAAAACCGAGGCCATCGTTAACAGGTCAAGCTCCCCTTTGGCTACAGTCGTCTTATTCCCAATGTTTATCATCATGAAACCAATAATGGCAATAATAGATAAAGTACTGAATGATTTTTTCATCTGTAAACCCCTCCCCTTAGTACCATTGTTACCAAGGATAGAGTGAGCATACTTGGGAATTGTCGTCACTTTTTGACAAACTGAAAAGGGTGTAAAATCACTGTTAATTTCGATGCTTTTTCTGCCTTTTTATGCATACTTTGAAAATCATTTCACATGATAGTATGTATGCTGGAAAACAAGCAACAAAAAAATTTTACTCAATAACTGTCAAATTGAAAACATGTATGAAGACCTATATTTATAAAAAATTTGGCTATCATATGCAGCGCTAAAAAAAGGTGATGTGCTGAAGTATAAGCGGAAGCTGCTGGGACCATAAAAGATAGTCGAGAAAGAAGTTGCTGACGGCTGATCCAATTACAATTGAAAGCAGAACATACAATACACGTGCCTGAAAAACATGATTCGCCTTCAATAGGGTTTCAAACCGCAATGCCTGAAGCGCCCACCATGCCAGCGCAATAAACACCAGATGAGACATAATACTGATGAGTGCCTGCTGCCCAAATCCTGATATCATCTTCTTCCCTCCTTTAATTCATTGCCATTTCGCTTACCTGCTTTGTGCGCTACAATACCATTTGACGTTAATACTATCAGGTAAGTTTCATGACTGAATATTTTTTGAAAATTAAGTTTCTTTATTTTTCGCAATTTATAAGTCCATTATATCGAATTGTCGAAAAAACACGAAATTTAAAGAAAGGCAAACAAAAAGAAGGGGAAATTCCCCCCTCCTATGAATACCCCTTTTGTCCCTTTTTCTTTAATAATCCTGACCGCTGCAGCCACGTGCTTTCCGCGGAGAGGAACAGAGCTCCCCGGCTTCGCCTGTGGAATCTCCCGCAGGACATTGAATAAGTTCCACGAATAAGCACCGCACGAAGAAATTGCGTTAGCATTGTCGAGGATCAAGTGGCCTCCGATCCATCCAACTCTGTGGAAAAACCTATGTTTGTTTAGAAAAAAATAACTACATTATTATATATGCTTATTGAAAAAAATCAGTAAACTGATTGAAATTGCCCTGCAGGAAGTCAAATGCGATATTTGGTGCAATTCCGAACAGGATGGTGGCTGCCAGGCTGATGCCGATAACAGCTGTTAAAGCCGCCGGAATCTTAACTTTTCCTGTATCAGCGGCCGGTCTGAAGAACATTTGCACCATGACACCGAAATAGTAGAAATATGAAACGACTGTGGTCGCGATCATAATCGATACCAGTACATAATGGCCTTCATTCGGCACTAATGCACCCATGAAAATATTCAGTTTGCCAATAAAACCGGCTGTCCCCGGAATGCCTGCAAGTGAAAGCAGGAAGATGGCCATGGCGATGGCCAGGAACGGTGCGCGGCGGTAAAGCCCGGCAAATTGGCCGATATCTTCTGAACCTGATTTATGTGTCACATGCTGGATGATTGCGAAAGCGCCAAGGTTCATGAATAAGTAGGCTCCAAGGTAAAACCAGAGCGTATCAAACATGAACAGTGACATGCTAGCAATCACGACCAGCAGGTAACCGGCCTGAGCAATGCTTGAATAGGCAAACAAACGCTTGATATTGCGCTGTCTTAGCGCAATCAGATTCCCAATAATCATCGTGGCTCCTGCAAGGAAGGCAATGTAATCCTGAAGTGCCAGAATCATTGGAAGCCCCTGTACATCACCGGATGGTGCGTTCGCAAAGATTGAGAACAGGATGCGGATAATGATGATGAACCCTGCAGTTTTAGAAACGACACTTAAAAAGGCTGTTACAGGTGTTGGAGCCCCCTGATACACATCCGGCGCCCACATATGGAATGGCGCTGTTGCCAGTTTAAAAGAAAGTCCCACTACAATCATAAAGAATGCAAGGCCTAACAGGTAAATATGCTGTTCGTTATAGATGGATGTCAAAAATCCGGACATTTCCTTTAAATTCGTCGTTCCAGTTAAACCGTATACATAACTCATTCCGAACAACGTGATTGCTGTGGCAATACTGCCGTTGATCACATATTTCATGGCAGATTCGTTTGAATGCAGATTTCTTTTTCTCATGCCTGCCAGAATGTAGGACGAAATGGAAAGAAGCTCAAGTCCCACAAACAATGTAATTAAATCTCCGCTTGAAGACATGATCATTGCCCCAAGTAATGCAGCCATGAACAGATAGAAAAATTCTCCCCTGAATTCTTCCAATCCTTCATTCGGCTCATAGCCAATGGCAATCAGCAGCACCATAGCTGATCCAATTAAGAGCAGAAGCTTAAAAGCTTTTGCAAAGGAATCAAGCCTGAACGTGTCAAATAAAATGGACTCCGGACTATGCCCAATATGGCCCAGTAAAGAAACGAGAGCCGCGATTATTCCGGCAAAGCCGACCCAGCCGAGAATTTTCCGGCTTTGGGATTTCGGCATAAACAAATCCATTAGTGAAAGAGCGGTCGCAACACCAAGGATGATGAACTCCGGCGTCATTATGCCCCATTCATACGATAATAATGTTTCGAGATCCATCCTTCATCACCCTCCTATCCCAAGCATGATCGTTTCAAGTGTTGAGGTCAGCGGTTCGCTCAGCACACTTGGATAAACACCAATCAGGACAATTAAGCCGACTAAGACCAGGACAGGCACGAACTCAAACTTTTTCATATCCGTTATGCCGGCAAAGTCCCGATGCGCTTTGCCATATGTGATACCTAGTACCGCGCGAAGCAGGTAAACAGCTGTCATAATGATTCCGATTGTACCGACTGCAGCGAGAATCGGCATTTCTTTAAACAGGCCAAGGAAGGCCATAAATTCACTCACAAACCCTGACATGCCAGGAAGGCCAAGGGAGGCCATTGCACCTGCAAGAAGGAAGCCTGCCGTAATCGGCATCCCCTTTGCCAAACCACCGAGATTTTGAATATTGGAGGTTTGAAAGCGTTCATAAAGAACACCGACAAGGAAGAATAATAGTGCTGCGATTAACCCATGAGAAACCACCTGGAAAATCGCCCCCTGTATTCCTGCCTCATTTAATGCACCTAACCCGATTAAAACGATTCCCATGTGGGAAATAGAAGAATAGGCAAGCACCATTTTGAAATCGGTCTGAACAAATGCCAGGAACGCTCCATACAGTAAATTCACAACTCCAAGCACTGCCAGCCATACAGCAAGGCTTTGGAATTGCTCAGGAAATATCCCCATTCCGAAGCGGATTAAACCGAAAGCTCCTATTTTCAAGAGCACTCCAGCATGCAGCATAACGATTGATGGCGGAGCTTGTACGTGGACCCTCACCATCCAGCTGTGAAGAGGGAAAATCGGAAGCTTCACACCAAATGCAATTAAAAGCGCAATCAGCATGCCCATTTTCATATTTTCAGAGATTGGCGCAACAAGCTGCGGATTATCTGCGTTCATTGCAGCCATCAAAGCATCAATATTGGCTGTGCCAGTACGGGCAAACAGCACCATAATGACAATCAGCAGAACAGCAGATCCAAGTCCGTTATAGATCAGGAAGCTGTATGCAGCATTTTCCTTTTCATAGTAACCCCATTTCCCGATCAGGAAGAAGGTCGGAATTAATGTGATTTCAAAGAAAATAAAGAAAAGAATCAGGTTTTCAGCGGCAAATACACCCAGCATGCCGACTTCAAGAAGCAAAAACAGCATGAAGTAGCCCTTCCATTCTTTTTTAATATGAATAGAAGCAATCGCTGCAAGTGTTGAAAGTACAGCTGTCAGGACAATCATGATCAGGGAGAATCCATCCAGCCCCAATTCATAATCAATGGAAAAAAGATTTCCAAGCTGGCCGGCATCGCCAAACTGAATCCAGCTTGCTTTTTCATTCAGCTGTTCCAAATCTGCACCTGCCCGGTATTGAAAATAGGCGATCAGCGCCAATACCAGCGCAGGAAGTGTGGCCAGAAAGCCAACTGTCTTGATCAATGATTCCTGCGTTCTCGGCAGGAAAGATAACACTAAAATACCAAGCAGCGGGGAGAAAACTAAAATGGATAGAAAATAAGCTAAGTTCATTTTAAGTACCCCCCTGTAAACGCATAGATGACCACTAAAATAGCAAGGCCGACAAACGCAACTGTTCCATAAGTCTGAATCTGGCCGTTATGGATTTTCGAACCAAGTTTTCCGAGTGCAGACGCAACTCCAGTTACGCTCTTAACAAGACCTTCAACCAGGAATACTTCCAGGAATCGTAGGAATGAACTGATGAATTTCGCCCCATTCACAACGGTCAGCGAATAGAATTCATCGATATAGTATTTATTGTACAGAACGTTGTATGAAAGCGGCATTCTGCTTGTCAGCCAATCGCGTGATAGCGAGCGTTTGCCGTACATTAGCCATGCAAGGAAAATTCCAAGCAGTGATACAGCCGTTGCGACAATCATAATCCATGCTGGCCCTTCAATATGGCCATGGCCCAGAGCATGGTTATCTTCCACGAGCCAATCACCAAGGAATGTTCCAAACCATGGTGTATTCACATATCCAGCTACTACAGCCAGCACCCCAAGCACCACCATCGGCAGTGTCATGACACTTGGTGATTCGTGTACATTCTTCATATCACTTCTTGCTTCACCAGCGAAAACCATGAAGAACAGGCGGAACATATAAAATGCCGTGAAGAACGCGGCAATTACTGCGAGCCAGAAAAGCGCCGTGTTCCCATGTGCCCACGCAGCAATTAAAATTTCATCTTTACTGAAGAATCCGGAAAATAACGGCACTCCGCTGATCGCCAGTGTTCCGATCAGGAATAGAGGACCTGTCACGCGCAGCTTCTTCCATAGGCCTCCCATATGTTCAATGTTCTGTGTATGAACGGCATGGATGACACTTCCTGCTGCAAGGAACAGCAAAGCCTTGAAAAAGGCGTGCGTCATTAAATGGAAGACACCAGCTACATATCCTGCTGATCCCAATGCCAGCATCATATATCCAAGCTGGCTGACGGTTGAATAAGCGAGAACCCGCTTAATATCCTTTTGAACCAGGCCAATGCTTGCTGCAAAGATGGCTGTGAAGGCCCCAATGACAGCAATGGTCATCAGTGCTGTCTCACTTGCCGCAAAAAGCGGGAATAGCGCAGCCACTAAGTACACACCTGCCGCTACCATTGTCGCTGCATGGATTAATGCGGAGACCGGCGTTGGCCCTTCCATCGCGTCAGGAAGCCAGGTGTGGAGCGGGAATTGGCCCGATTTACCGACAGCCCCTACAAAAATAAGAATCGCCGTTAACGTAATCATTGTGCCAGAAATGGCACCTGCTTCAACTGCTGCAAAAATTTCATCATACTCGAAGCTGCCAGCCTGCCAGAATAATAGAATCATTCCGATCAAAAGACCGACGTCTCCGATACGGGTCATGATAAATGCCTTTTTAGCCGCAGCCTTTGCTTCCTCTTTGTAAAAATAGAAACCGATCAGCAGGAAGGATCCAAGTCCGACAAGCTCCCAGAAGAAATACGTCTGAAGCAGATTAGGCGAGATAACAAGGCCCAGCATGGCAAATGTAAATAACCCTAAATAGGCATAGAATACAGGAAAACGATCATCCCCCTGCATATAGCCTTTTGAATACATATGTACCAGGAAACTGACAAGTGAAACAATCACCAGCATCAGTGCATTTAACTGATTAACTTCAAAACCCGCTGTTAACTGAACATCCCCTATAGTCAGCCAAACGCCTTCTGCTTTATAAGTTGGTGCCGAAAAACGGTCAACCAGCACCAATAAGGAATAGACAAGCGATGCCAGGGTAAACAAAATCCCGATATAAGCACTCGCTTCTTTTAGCCGTTTGCCGAATAAAATAAGGAACAAAAACGATAAAAGCGGGAAAAGCGGTATGATCCATGCATTCTCCATCATTATCACAATCCCCTTTTTTGAACACACCCCTTAGCACGGCGTGCCAGATTGGGACCTTATGAACAGGTCCTTTAAGGCGGGAGCCACTTAAGGCCGCCTTTTCATTTCTCTATTCTCAGCCAGTCCGGCTGCATTTTTCACAGTGTCTTTAGTGTTTCATGGCATCCATTTCATCAATGTTAACGCTCTTTTTGTTACGGTAAAGTGAAATCAGGATTGCTATACCTACGGCCACTTCTGCTGCAGCAACCGCAATGACAAATAGCGTAAAAATCTGTCCGGTAATGGACGGTGTGATGCCATATTTGCTGAATGCCACAAGATTAATATTAACCGCATTCAGCATCAGTTCGATTGAGATCAGGACAATCACAGTATTGCGCTTAGTCAAGGCACCATACAGACCGATGCAAAAGAGGATTAAAGCCAATGCCAGGTACGCTTGAACGGGAACTGTACTCATTCCTTTTCCGCCTCCTTTTCATCGTCTTTTTTGGCCAGAACAATGGAACCAATCAAAGCGACCAATAAGAGGACAGAGGTTACTTCAAACGGAATAATGAATTTTGAGTACAGTTCAATTCCGATTTGCTCTGTATTATTGACATGAAGGTCATTCGGCGCTGACGGCAAATCGAGGTTATATATTCCGATGTAGACCGCGAATGCAAAACCGAGAACCCCCACGAATACTAACAGCTTACGCCAGCGGCCGGTATTGGGCTCGCTTGTGTCGTTATGGCGCGTCAGCATGATTCCGAACAGCATGACGATGGTTATCGCACCAGAGTAAATCAAAATCTGGACCGCAGCCAGGAATTCAGCAGAAAGCAGCACATAAATTCCGGCGATGCTGACAAATGTAAATACAAGGGCGACAACCATATGCACAACTTTGGTAAGGTTCAATAAAAGCACGCCGCCGATGACCGCAACTAAAGCTAGAGACATAAACGCTAAAAACTCACCTGAAAACGTCATGCTTTATTCACCTTCCGTATATTTTCATCATTTTCATCGAGCCACTCAAGGTTTTTAAACAGCTCATCGCGGCTATATTCCGCCAGTTCAAAATTATTGGTCATGATAATCGCTTCGGTTGGGCAGACCTCTGTACACAAGTCGCAAAGGATACAAATTTCGAAGTTGATATCATAGGTATCAATGATCTTCCCCTTTTTGGCAGGGTCCGGATGCTTTTTCCCTGTCAGCTCGATACAATCGGTTGGACAAATATTTGCACACTGATTGCAGACAATACACTTTTCAGGGTAAAACTTTTGAATTCCCCTGAACCGGTCCGGAAGCGGAAGCGGCTCATTTGGGTAGTCATAGGTTACCTTTTGGCGTGTCAGGTTTTTAAGGGTATACGATAATCCTTTCGCTAAACCAAGCATGTTTTTCACCCCTTGTAAGAAATGCGGAAGGCGCCCGCTTATTAAGGAACGCAGACTAAGACCGCCACGTCCTGTGGCAACGTCTGCATGACCCGCCTCCTGCGAGCCTCAAGCATAAGACGAGCCGGCTGAAAGGTTGTTCTTTAACCTTTTGGCCGGATTGGCTTAGACCTGAGAGCCGATGGCGCCTGAAGCTGGACAATTTCAGAAATTGCCGATCCTCAATTAAAATATATTAAGCCACTCTTTCAGCAAAGCTGTTAAGAAAATATTCGCAAGTGCTACCGGCAGCAGAACCTTCCAGCCAAATTCCATGAGCTGGTCTGCACGGAGGCGCGGGAATGTAACACGAAACCAGACTAAAGCAAAGATTACAGCCGTAAATTTAAGCGCAAACCAGACGGCGCCCGGAATGAACTCCAGGAACGGCAGTGGAAGCCACCCGCCAAGAAATAATACGGTTGTCAATGAAGCCATGGCAAAGAAGTATACATATTCCGCAAGCATGAAGAACGCCCAGCGGAAGCCGGAATATTCAACATGGAAACCGGCGACCAGTTCTGATTCTGCTTCAGGCAAGTCAAATGGGACACGGTTCAGCTCCGCCGTAGAAGCAATCAGGAATACGATGAAAGCAATAGGCTGCCAAATAATGAACCAGCCATTTTTTTGAGCTTCCACGATTTCATTCAGATTTAGACTGCCGGTTAAAAGGATAATTCCTAATACAGACATAACGAGTGGAATCTCATAGGAAATCATCTGTGCAGCGGCACGCATTCCGCCAAGCAATGCATATTTATTATTGGAAGCCCATGCTCCGGTTACAATACCGACTGTTGTCAGCCCGGAAATGGCGATGTAGTACAGCAATCCAACTCCAATATCAGCAAACTGCAGTTTATCTGTAAATGGAATTGTCGCCAGCACCATGAATGCCGGTGCAAACGCAATAACCGGTGCAAGAATAAACAGCGGCCTGTCTGCAAGCTTAGGAATGGTGTCTTCTTTTAAAAGAAGCTTTAATACGTCCGCAACAGTCTGCAGCAGCCCCCAACGTCCGCCGACCTGATTCGGCCCGTGGCGCAGCTGCATAAATCCCATCACTTTACGCTCCGCCAGAATAGCGTAAGTAACAAACCCCAGAACAACTAATAGTAAAACGGTGGCAAGCAAGAAGAAAATACCGAAATTCAGCAGACCTGCTTCGGAATGGAGAAGTTCTTCTACCATTAACCGTCCACCTCCCCAAGGACAATATCAATTGCCCCTAAAATAGCAATCAAGTTCGCAATGTTTTCGCCTTCAAGCAATTTTGGGAGAATCTGAAGATTATAGAATGATGGCCTCCGGAATTTCATCCGGTATGGCTCCTTCTTTCCATCACTCGCGATATAGCAGCCGATTTCTCCCCTTGGAGATTCGATTCTGACAAATGCTTCCCCTTTTGGCGCTTTGATGATTTTCGGCACTCTTGCCAGAATATCACCTTCTGCCGGGAATTGCTCCACCGCTTGTTCTAGGATTTTTAGTGATTCTTCAATTTCCTGCATGCGCACATGATACCTGGCCCAAGCATCCCCGCCGTCCTGAACCGCGACATCGAAATCAAAGCGGTCATAGATGGAGTATGGCTCATCTTTGCGAAGATCCCAATTTACACCTGTACAGCGCAGATTTGCACCGCTTAACGAGTAGTTTAAAGCATCCTCTTTCGTATACTTTCCTACCCCTTTGACACGATTCATGAAAATTTCATTTCCGGTTACCAGCTGATGATAGCCTTTGAGCTGTTCCCGCATATATGGAACAAACTCTCTTACTTTATCAATCCAGCCTTCAGGAGCATCCCATTTTACACCGCCGACACGCATATAGTTAAACGTTAAGCGGCCTCCGGATATCTCATTCAGCATATTGATGATCATTTCACGCTCTCTGAATGCATAAAGGAATGGGCTTGTTGCCCCAATATCCAGTAAATATGTACCCCACCATACGAGATGGCTGGCAATCCGGCCTAGCTCCATGGTGATTATCCTCAGATATTCAGCCCGATCCGGAATTTTCAAATCCATCATCGTTTCTACTGCATGGACAAGGATATAATTATTCGTCATAGCGGCAAGATAGTCCATTCGGTCTGTATAAGGAATAATTTGCGTATACTGCAGGTTTTCAGCCAGTTTCTCCGTTCCGCGGTGCAAGTAGCCGATGACCGGTTTCGCCTCTTTGATGATCTCCCCGTCAATTTTCAGAACAAGGCGAAACACACCGTGCGTACTTGGATGCTGAGGCCCAACATTCAATAGCATTTCTTCTGTTCGCAGCATTGGTTACACCTCCACATCGTACGGTTCATAGTCTTTTCGCAGCGGATGACCGATCCAGTCTTCCCCCAGCATAATCCGATATAAATTCGGGTGTCCCCTGAATCGGATGCCCAGCAAATCATACGCTTCACATTCCGGCCAATCGGCTCCTGCCCATAACGGCTGCAGTGAATCAATTACCGGCTCATCGCGTTCGATTTTAACCTTGAGTGCAACTGATTGACGGTTTTTGTATGAGTATAAGTGAGCATACACTTCCATGTGGGTCTCAAAATCGGTGCCATGAAGCTCTGACAGATAATCAAAGCCAAGCTGTTCATTATATTTCAGGAATTCTGCCAATTTAAAATATGATTCAGCTCTGGCAACCAAAGTCGGCACTTCCTTGGAGAGATTATTAATATAGTACTCTTCAAGAACATCAGATCCCAGGTTCTTTTCAATTACCTTTACATATTTATCAAGGTAAGGCTGATTAACAGATGGAGCTTTTTCTGCTGCTGGTTCAGCGTCAGCCTTGCTTCCGGCAGCTTTAGCCTTCGCGGCTGCGGCGGCTTTGGCCTTTGCTTTCGCTGCTGCGATTGCCTTTGCCTTTTCGTCATCAGCTGATCCGTCTGCTTTGCCTGCTGCGGCTAATTTTGCTTTGGCAGCAGCGGCGGCCTTTGCCTTGGCAGCTGCAATCGCTTTTGCCTTTTCATCATCCCCGCCACTTTGTTTTGCTTGAGCTGCTGCTTTAGCCTTTGCAGCTGCAGCAGCTTTGGCTTTCGCGGCTGCGGCTGCCTTTTGCTTCGCCATATCCATGTCTTCTGCAGGTGTCTCTTCCTTTGTTTCTCCCTGCTCTTTCGCTTTCAGCTTCGCCAGGGCGGCTGCCTTTGCCTTCGCGGCTGCGGCGGCTTTTTGTTTCGCTAGATCCATATCTTCTGCAGATGTCTCTTCCTTTGTTTCTCCCTGTTCTTTCGCTTTCATTTTAGCCAGGGCGGCTGCCTTCGCTTTCGCGGCTGCGGCTGCCTTTTGCTTCGCCATATCCATGTCTTCCCCAGGTGTCTCTTCCTTTGTTTCTCCCTGTTCTTTCGCTTTCAGCTTCGCCAATGCGGCTGCCTTTGCTTTTGCTGCTGCGGCTGCCTTTTGCTTCGCCATATCCATGTCTTCTGCAGGTGTCTCTTCCTTTGTTTCTCCCTGCTCTTTCGCTTTCATTTTAGCCAGGGCGGCTGCCTTTGCTTTTGCTGCTGCGGCTGCCTTTTGCTTCGCCATATCCATGTCTTCTGCAGGTGTCTCTTCCTTTGTTTCTCCCTGCTCTTTCGCTTTCATTTTAGCCAGGGCGGCTGCCTTCGCTTTTGCTGCAGCCTCTTTTTTCAGCTGTTCAAGATCCTTTTCTCCGCTCATAGGTTAGATCACCTTCTTCCCAGTCTTAGCCTCATAACGGATTTTCTCTTTTAACTTGTTAATTCCATAAATCAATGCTGCCGGGTTGGGCGGGCATCCTGGTATGTATACATCAACAGGGACTATCTGGTCGACCCCTTTAACAACTGAGTACGATTTCACATATGGCCCACCCGCAGTTGCACAGGAGCCCATCGCGATCACCCATTTAGGTTCAGGCATTTGATCATAAAGGCGGCGGACAATAGGAGCCATTTTCTTTGTTACTGTCCCTGAAACAATCATGACATCAGACTGGCGGGGAGATGTACGAAAAAAAGAACCAAAACGGTCCAGATCGTAATGCGATGAACCCACACCCATCATTTCAATGGCACAGCAAGCAAGCCCGAAGGTCATTGGCCACAATGAATTGCTCCGCGCCCACGCTTTAATTTGTTCCAAAGTTGCCATAAACACATTGCGCTGCAGTTCTTCCATTTCTTCCGGTGTAATATTATCCAGCTTTAAATCCATTTCAGCACCTTCTTTTTCCATGCATAAACAAGTCCAATTATTAGCATAAATACAAAAATCAGCATCTCAATCAATGCAAAAATACCAAGCTTCTCATATGCCACAGCCCACGGATACAAAAATACTGTTTCCACATCAAAAATGACAAACATCAGGGCAAAAATATAATAGCGGACATTGAACTGCACCCTAGAATCATGGAATGGCTCAATCCCGCTCTCATATGTGGTATACTTCGTATCATATGGCTTATAGGGCCGCAAAAGCTTCCCCAAAAACAAAGCCACCACAGGCAGCAATACCCCCAGGCACAAAAACACGAAAACTATCAAATAGTTATTCTGGTATAAATTCCAAAGCTCCATGCCCATCCCCTCCAATGCTGAAAATTTTCACAACATTTAAACATGTAACCGTAACCATTATACACCCTACTCTCCCATGTGTCGACACAACCTAAGACTATTATTGGAAATTATTGATGGGCTCAAAAATCAGGTTCTCCGGAAGAGAATTGGGAATTTACAAACCCGCGATTAACAACTTCCTAAGATTATATGAGCTTGCCCCCTGTTAATATCCATTAAATTTATCTTTATATTCATCTACCATTAATAAACAAACTTTCTTCTTTGTCAGTGAGATATGTAACACCCCGGAGTAATTTTTTGTAATACACCTTATAGGAAAAACTTTCTTTTAAAACCATATTAAGGTCCAAATATATCAAATATGACTATTTATCATACTTTATGTCCATATAGCATGACCATTATGATGGTTTGCCATTTTTGCGTTATTTTCCTGAAATCTGCGTAATTTAATTATTACCTCCCTGTTCTTTTTCTCAAAATTTTCTGTGCTAGCATAATAATTGTCAACCAAGCTAATAGGAGGTTTAACATGAAAAAATATTTTTATTATCTGCTCGCGAGCTTAATCATCTGGAGCACAGCAGGTGCAAGCGCATATGCAGAAGAAGTAACTGTAAATAAAGGGGATACCCTATGGTCTATAGCACAAAAACATGAAGTGTCTGTTCAGGATATTAAAAACTGGAATGGACTAACCGGAGATTTGATTCACCCAAAAGATAAGCTTGATGTCTCACCTGAAGAAATCTACATAGTAGAATCCGGTGATACTCTCTGGAATATTGCAAAAAAATACAACATAAATGTACGCAACCTTAAGAAGTGGAATCAGCTTCAATCCGATTTCATCAAACCTGGATTAGAGCTAATCATTTATAAAAATGAATCAATTAAAAAAGAAGCTTCTAATCCTAAGACTGTCGTAAAAGCAGCCAACACCAATAAGCCGGCAGAAAAGGAAGGCAAAGTTCTGACTGTCACTGCAACTGCCTATACAGCGAGCTGCCAAGGATGCATCGGCATTACAAAAACAGGCGTCAATCTTATCGATAATCCGGATGAAAAAGTAATTGCAGTTGATCCGGACGTGATTCCTTTAGGTTCTAAAGTATTTGTAGAAGGATATGGCTATGCAACAGCCGAGGATATAGGCGGCGGAATTAACGGACATGAAATTGATGTATTTATTCCTGGAGAACAGGATGCACTGCAGTGGGGAAGAAAAGATGTAAAGGTTACTATTCTAAATTAAACAAAGGAGGTCTCTCACCGCAGAGACCTCTTATTTCAATTCCTCTATCCATTTACAGGCTGCTACTTGATCAAGTTTGTTTCAGATACCCGGCAAAAAGCTTTTAATAGATTCTTCATACATCGAATCCGGAACGCTTCGTCAAATAAGAACACATTGAATATCTCAGATTCTAGCATAAGGAATACTTGAATGGTGGCATCATCCTTGTTGCTTATATAATTATTTGTAAAATAGATGATTAATTCTCTTTCATAATATTCTATTGTTCCAAATAATACAGTCGACAAGGAAATCACCCCCTGGAATTCTCAAACCTTGTCTTTTATTAAGACCAAATATCTAATTTTGTACGTCGATAACTGTCTAGCTCCAGTGCTTCCGCTTTTCTAAGCATGTTGATACTATATGACTCTATTCTCCAAGTTTCAACAAATTCTGACAATTTTAACTAAATAGTTAAGCTGGTGATTCCTTTTTAATATAAATGAAACATAGATGTTTTCTTTGAAATTTATTTTTGTGATAAAGTTATATTAAGAGCTTAGATTAGGAGAATTACTATGACTAAAAACAACTGCCAAGCTATTCAAAAATTCGATGAGCTCGTTACAAAAAGCAATGAGCTGAAAAGGGAGCTGGATGTGACTCCTTTTGAAGATAAACAAAAGTTCATGAGCCTTCTTAAAAAGCTCATAACCGTGCATAAGAATTTGGATCAGTTAACCTTATATGACCAGACAAAGTATTAAAATAGATGAAGGACAGGCAAATGCCTGTCCTTTCTTCATGTATCAGCATCAACCACTCACCCACCAACATATCAACCATTCATAAAATTCACCTAATAAAACAGGCTGCCCTCTTTGTGGCAGCCTGTTTCTATCATTAGCGTCTTCTTCGGTTTCTAAGGAAGGCCGGTGTATCAAGTGACTCTTCCTGCGGGTCAGCCTGCACACGATAGTTATCCTGCACCGGTTCCCGATATTCCCGGGGCTCTCTGACCGACCGGCGACGGCTTGGTTCTTCTGCATAATGATATGTATGATCATATTCTTTTTCTACAGATGGTCTTGTACTCGGTTTCACCCTTAACTCCTCTTGTTCATTGAAGCCTGTAGCGATAACCGTTACAAGAATTTCTTCCTTTAATGAATCATTAATGACTGAACCAAAAATCATATTCACTTCTTCATCTGAAGCAGAAGCAACAATATCTGCAGCCTCCTGAACTTCATATAGGCTGATATTTGCTCCGCCTGTAATGTTCATGATGACGCCACGGGCTCCGTTGATGGACGTTTCAAGCAGCGGGCTAGAAATGGCTTTACGGGCTGCTTCAGCTGCACGGTCCTCCCCAGTAGCAATCCCGATCCCCATCAGTGCAGTTCCTTTATGAGACATTACTGTTTTGACATCAGCAAAGTCAAGATTGATTAAACCAGGAACAGCAATCAGGTCTGAAATGCCCTGAACGCCCTGGCGAAGAACATTATCTGCTTCCATAAATGCTTCAAGCATAGGTGTTTTCTTATCAATAATCTCCAATAAGCGATCATTTGGAATAATAATGAGCGTATCCACAGCTTTTTTCATGGCTTCGATGCCTGCATCCGCATTGGCTGCACGCTTGCGTCCTTCAAATTTGAAAGGACGGGTTACGACACCAATGGTCAGTGCACCCACTTCACGTGCAATTCGTGCAATAGCAGGAGCTGCACCCGTTCCGGTTCCTCCGCCCATTCCGGCAGTAACGAAGACCATGTCAGCACCCTTCAGCACTTCACGAAGCTGACTTTCACTTTCCTCAGCTGCTTTTCTGCCCACTTCAGGATTTGCCCCAGCACCCAGGCCCCTTGTTAAGGCTGCACCGATTTGCATGGTTACTTCTGCCTTTGATTGATTTAGAGCTTGTCCATCTGTATTAACAGCAATAAACTCTACTCCCTCAACTCCATGTTCGATCATCCGATTAACAGCGTTATTCCCCCCGCCGCCGACTCCGATGACTTTGATCGTAGCGTATTGGTCTATATTTGTATCAAACTCCAGCATTTCGGCTCCTCCTTTTATTCAAATAGACTTGCATGATATAGCTTTAAAAAAGAGAGTAACCTTTAAAGGTTTACTCTCTTCTATTGTAAAGGCCTATATAAAAGAATTCGAGTGATTTATCTCTTTTTTGGGGCAATTTTCTTAAAACTCGGGTGGTAAATATTTCTGAATCAAATGCAGAGCGCCTTGTTCACCCCCGTCAAGCACAAGACGAGGAGCTCTGAAAGGTGTTCTTTACCTTTCTGGGTGGAATGCCCGAAATGTAGAGATGACTGTCCAGAGGCATAAGACGGTTCCAGTAAGAAGGTGTATTTTCTTCTGAAAGGAAACAGCTTATGCCCCCGAGTCCCTGGGAGCCGCAACTAGACAAGCTTACGAGGGGGGTAGGTGCTGGAGCTGGATGCAGATACTCTTCCAAGAGTTATTCACATTATTCAATTTTAAATTTTTTATACAACAAAAAAACACCCCCCAGCCCAGCCAGGAGGTGTTGTGAATTGTTATTAGTACTTTCTTTCCGAAACTTCGATACGGTTGATCGCACGCTGAAGTGCAAGCTCTGCACGACGGAAATCAATGTTTTCACGCTTCTGCTCATTCATGCGCTGTTCAGCACGCTGCTTGGCACGAACAGCACGCTCTACATCAATTTCATCTGCCTGTTCAGCAGATTGCGCTAAAATCGTTACCTGCTCCGGACGGACTTCTAGGAATCCGCCGCTTACTGCGACGAAATCAGTTTTTCCGCCGTTTTTTAAACGAACGGCTCCAATTTGTAACGGTGCAACCATTGGAATGTGTCCAGGTAAAATTCCAAGCTCACCGCTCTGAGCTTTTGTGCTTACCATTTCCACATCTGATTCATACACCGGGCCATCGGGAGTAACAACACTGACTTTAATCGTCTTCATTTTTTACCCTCCTGGTCCAGAATTAGACCTCTACGCCCATTTTCTTTGCACTCTCGATTACTTCTTCGATTCGGCCGACAAGTCGGAATGCATCTTCTGGCAGGTGGTCGTACTTGCCTTCAAGAATATCCTTGAAGCCTTTAACTGTTTCTTTAACAGGTACGTATGAACCTGGCTGGCCAGTAAACTGCTCAGCAACGTGGAAGTTTTGAGATAAGAAGAACTGGATACGGCGCGCACGTGCTACGATTAGCTTGTCTTCATCAGAAAGCTCATCCATACCAAGGATCGCAATGATATCCTGAAGTTCTCTGTAACGCTGTAATGTTTGCTGTACTTGGCGTGCAACTGAGTAGTGCTCTTCGCCAACGATTTCCGGTGACAATGCACGGGAAGTGGAGGCAAGTGGATCCACCGCAGGGTAGATACCCATCTCAGAAAGCTTACGCTCAAGGTTAGTTGTTGCATCTAAGTGGGCGAAAGTTGTAGCCGGAGCCGGATCCGTATAGTCATCGGCTGGTACGTAAATCGCCTGGATGGACGTAACAGAACCTACGTTAGTAGATGTGATACGTTCCTGTAATTTACCCATTTCAGTAGCAAGTGTCGGCTGGTAACCAACGGCAGATGGCATACGGCCTAATAGGGCTGATACCTCTGAACCTGCCTGAGTGAAACGGAAGATGTTATCCATGAAGAAAAGAACGTCCTGGCCCTGATCATCACGGAAGAATTCAGCCATAGTCAAGCCAGTCAGGGCAACACGCATACGCGCTCCCGGCGGCTCGTTCATCTGGCCAAATACCATCGCTGTTTTCTTGATAACGCCTGAATCTGTCATTTCATGATAAAGGTCATTACCTTCACGCGTACGCTCACCAACACCGGCGAATACAGAAATACCGCCGTGCTCCTGAGCGATGTTATTGATCAATTCCTGGATTAAAACGGTTTTACCTACACCGGCACCACCGAACAGACCGATCTTACCACCTTTAATGTATGGAGCAAGAAGGTCTACTACCTTAATTCCAGTTTCAAGAATTTCTACTTCAGTAGAAAGCTGCTCAAACTTAGGAGCCTCTCTGTGGATAGAATCACGACGGGCATCTGCAGCAATTGCTGGATCTAAGTCGATTGATTCTCCAAGCACGTTGAATACACGTCCAAGTGTTACATCACCTACTGGTACAGAGATAGGAGCACCAGTGTCAATAACTTCACTTCCGCGCTGTAAGCCGTCAGTAGAAGACATTGCAATTGTACGGACTGTATCATCACCTAAATGAAGGGCAACTTCAAGAGTTAAGTTGATGTCAACTTCAGATTCGTTACGCGCTGGGTTAGTAACAGTCAATGCATTATAGATCTCAGGAAGCTGGCCGCTTTCGAACTTTACGTCAACAACCGGACCCATAACTTGAAGAACGCGTCCTTTGTTCATCTTTTTCCCTCCTAATTACGAATGCGGAAGCGCCTCGGTCAGCCCCGACAAGCATAAGACAAGCCCTGCAGGAAGGCGTTCTTACCTTCCTGAAGGGATCGGCTTATGACTCGAGGGCTAGGCGCTGTAGCTGGACTACTCTCATTAGAGTATAAATCCAAGTTTTTTTATTCTAACGCGGCTGCTCCGCCGACGATTTCGGTAATTTCCTGCGTGATGGCTGCCTGACGTGCACGGTTGTAGCTTAGGCTTAACGAATTGATAAGCTCTTTAGCATTATCCGTTGCATTCTGCATCGCTGTCATCCTTGCAGCATGTTCACTTGCCTTACTGTCTAATAGAGCTCCATAAATCAAGCTTTCAGCATATTGAGGCAGCAATACTTTTAAAATTTCTTCAGCGGAAGGTTCAAACTCATAAGATGTAAGCTTTGCCGAACTGGAGATATCCGTAAGCGGAAGAAGCTTCTTCTCTGTTACATCCTGTTGAATCGCGCTGACATAATGGCTGTAGTACATATATAATTCGTCAAATGTCTCATCAGCGAACATGCCAACTGTTTTGCTGGCAATATCCTTGATTTCAGCAAATGCAGGCTGGTCCGCAACAGCAACAATATCCAGAATGACGTTCATATTGCGCTTTCTGAAAAAGTCACGGCCTACACGTCCGATTGCAATGATTGCATACTCATCCGGTGATTTATGGCGCTTTTGAATTGTCTGGTAGACATTTCGCAGGACGTTACTGTTATAAGCTCCCGCAAGTCCGCGGTCAGAAGTGATTACAAGGTAACCAGTTTTCTTGACTGGGCGGCTGGTCAGCATTGGATGTGAGACATCTTTGCTTCCCAAAGCGATGCTTGCCGTAACTTCCTGGATTTTCTCCATATAAGGCACGAAAGATCTTGCATTCATTTCCGCCTTATTCATTTTCGCAGCCGATACCATCTGCATTGCTTTTGTAATTTGACTCGTTTTCTTCGTAGAAGTAATACGATTTTTTATATCGCGTAATGATGCCACAGGTTCTCACCACCCTTTTTCAAAGTTTGTCAGACCCTAACAAGAGAAGCAAAGGGAGGGGATTAAACCCCTAACCTTATTTGCATGCTCTATTATTCGGATACTGCGAAAGTTTTCTTAAAGTCGTTAATCGCAGATGCCATATCGTCATCAGAAGGAAGTTCTTTTGTAGTCACGATATGGTCTAACAAATCTTTGCGGTTATGGTCTAACCATGAAAGGAATTCAGATTCGAAACGACGAATATCCTGTACAGGAATGTCATCTAAGAAGCCGCGAGTAAGAGCGTAAAGGATTGCAACCTGCTTCTCAACTTTTAACGGCTTGTTAAGATCCTGCTTTAGAACCTCTACTGTACGGGCACCACGGTTAAGTTTAGCCTGTGTTGCTTTATCAAGGTCAGAACCGAACTGGGCAAATGATTCAAGTTCACGGTATGAAGCAAGGTCAAGACGCAGTGTACCTGCAACCTTTTTCATTGCTTTGATCTGTGCAGATCCACCTACACGTGATACAGAAAGACCTGCGTTGATCGCCGGACGTACACCGGAGAAGAATAGGTCAGACTGAAGGAAAATTTGTCCGTCAGTGATTGAGATAACGTTGGTCGGAATGTAAGCCGAAACATCGCCTGCTTGTGTTTCGATAAATGGAAGAGCAGTGATTGAACCTGCACCTTTCGCATCGCTTAGCTTTGCAGCGCGCTCTAATAAGCGGCTGTGCAAGTAGAATACGTCCCCTGGATATGCTTCACGGCCTGGAGGACGGCGCAATAGCAATGAAAGCTCACGGTAAGCAGAAGCTTGCTTTGTTAAGTCATCATACACAACAAGAACGTGTTTGCCGTTGTACATGAACTCTTCACCCATTGTTACACCGGCATAAGGAGCCAGGTATAGCATTGGAGCAGGCTGCGATGCAGATGCTGTAACTACGATTGTGTAATCAAGGGCACCTTGCTTACGAAGTGTTTCTACTGCATTACGAACTGTAGATTCTTTTTGTCCGATTGCCACATAGATACATACCATATCCTGATCTTTTTGGTTCAGGATTGTATCGATTGCAACGGATGTTTTACCTGTTTGACGGTCACCGATGATTAACTCACGCTGTCCGCGGCCGATTGGCACAAGTGCGTCAATCGCCTTGATTCCTGTTTGAAGCGGCTCGTGTACGGATTTACGATCCATAACACCTGGTGCCTGGCTTTCAATCGGACGTGATTTAGTTGTGTTAATTGGTCCCATGCCATCTACTGGCTGTCCAAGAGGGTTTACTACGCGGCCAATTAGTTCTTCACCAACCGGTACCTCCATGATGCGGCCCGTACGGCGTACTTCATCGCCTTCACGGATTTCTGTAAATGGTCCTAAAATGATAATACCGACGTTATTTTCTTCAAGGTTTTGTGCCATCCCCATAACGCCGTTTGAAAATTCAACAAGTTCTCCAGCCATGACATTGTCGAGGCCATGAGCACGAGCGATACCGTCACCAACAGAGATAACCGTACCTACATCACTCACTTGAATTTCCGACTGATAGTTTTCGATTTGCTTTTTTATCAGCGCACTGATTTCTTCAGCATTGATGCTCATGAGTTTCACCCCTATCTACGAATCTTAGCCTAACAATTGACGTTCAAGACGCTCTAGCTTCCCGCGCAAGCTGCCGTCGAAAATCCGGTTTCCGATTCGAAGCTTGATGCCGCCGAGCAAGTTAGTATCAACTATATTGTCAATACGAAGTGATTTTTTCCCAACCTTAGCTGCAAATGACACAGATAATGCTTCCTTCTCTGCTTCAGATAGCGGACGGACAGTATATACCTTTGCATCCGCGATACCTTTTTTGTCATTCGCCAGGCTTATAAAATGATCTGCCACATCAGAGATATGATCTTCACGGTGGCGTTCAATTAATATCATTAACGTGTTTAGAACAAACGTGTTCACAGATGCAAATGCTTCTTTTAAAATCTCTTTTTTCTTCTCAATGGAAAGCTTTGGAGATTTCAAAACAGACTTTAAATCTGAGTTATGGTTTACTACTTCTTTCACTGCACGAAGCTCTTCTTCCATTTGGTCAAGAAGCTGGTGTTCATTCGCAAGCTGGAAAAGAGCCAACGCGTAGCGCTTTGCTACTGTGGAGCCCGTCATCGCTTTTCTCCTGCCTCTTGAATGTATTCATTGATCAGCTTTTCCTGATCAGCTGCACTTAGTTCCTTCTCGATAACCTTGGAAGCAATTAGGACAGACAATGAAGCGACTTGCGCGCGGATAGCGGCAACCGCCTGTTCTTTCTGCTGCTCGATTTCAAGCTTGGCAGATTCCTTAATGCGCTCAGACTCAGTGCGGGCAGCCGCAATGATCTCCTCACGCTGCACATCGCCTTGTTTCTTCGCATTTTCGATAAGTCCCTGCGCTTCAGTACGTGCTTCTTTTAAAAGATTTCTTTGCTCTTCTAAAAGCTTCTTTGCTTCTGTACGGCTTTCTTCAGCCGCTTGGATTTCACCGGCAATGTGCTCTTCACGCTGCTGCATAATGCCCATTAACGGACCCCACGCGAATTTTTTCAGCAATGCCAACAAGATAATGAACATGAACAACTGGAACAAGATGTCCCCGCCGTTAAAACCGCTGCCTGCAGCGCCTAATACTAGACTGTTTGTTAACACCCTCGATTCACTCCCTTCAAGAGTTGTCCCACTTATGAAACGGAGTCATATGCATGATTCCGATTTAGTTTTACAGTTAAAAACATAAAGGAATGGCGAAGGTTCATGGAATGATCTTCGCCATTTTTGAACGATTGGTACAGTATTAATTAACCGCCGATAACCATGAACGCGATAACAACGCCAATGATCGGAACGGCCTCAACTAGTGCTACCCCGATGAACATTGTAGTTTGAAGCATACCGCGAGCTTCTGGCTGGCGAGCCATACCTTCTACTGTTTTTGAAACGATAAGACCGTTACCGATACCGGCACCTAGTGCTGCTAAACCGATTGCAATTGCTGCTGCTAAAAGACCCATTATTGAGTTCCTCCTTAAATTGTATGAAAATTTATTTGTTTAAAATGTTTTGTCCATGAAATGAACAGGTATATATTAATGGTCCTGGCTCACTTTGTGTGCCATATAAACCATTGTTAACATACAGAAAATGAATGCCTGGATAGATCCGACAAATATTGAGAATCCCTGCCATACAAGTGTTGGTATAACTGCGGCAAGCATTCCGCCTACACCGGCACTTGCGAGTCCTCCGACAAGCAACGTCAGCAGGATTTCACCCGCGTAGATGTTACCGTATAGACGAAGTCCTAATGTCAGAGTGTTTGCAAACTCTTCAATAATTTTCAATGGGAACAAGAAAGGCATTGGCCTGATAAAATCCCGGCCGTATTCTCCTACTCCTTTAAGCTTTACGCCATAGTAATGCGAAAGCCCGACTACCGTTGCCGCTAATGTTAAGGTGATAACAGGATCGGCTGTTGGCGATTTCCACCATAAAGTGTGATCATAAGTGATCGCGAACGGAAGTCCGAGCATGTTTGAAACAAAAATGTACATGATCAGGGTTAATCCAAGGATATGGAATCTTCCGCCTGTCTTCCAGTCCATCGTACTGTTAATGATATTCTTAACAAAATCCATTACCCACTCGAAGAAGTTTTGCATCCCCGTTGGTTTCATGGCCAATCGACGGGTTGAAAGTAAAGCAATAATGAATACAATAGCACTTGCTACTGTGATCATCAGTACGTTTGATAAGTTAAAATTCAATCCTAAAAATTTCACTATAGGAGCTTCATGATGCAATAGTGTTCACCTCTCTTCCCGCTGTTTACGTAATTGAAAAGATTGAAGAAAATAATCTATCATAATGACAATATAGGATGTCATTAATCCAAATACCACACTGATCAGATGCAGCTTATCAGGGTATTCCAGAGCGATCATCACAGCAAATACTGCTGTAGCCATTCTGGATACCGTTCCAAGTGAACGCACCTTCTCGCCTCTCTCGACCGCCTCTCCAAATTGCAGCGCCTTTCGTGAAATCAGCCACAAATTGAACAGACTTAAGCCTGTACCAAAAATCAAGCCAAGAAAAATAGATTGATAAGGTGTAAAACCCCAGCCGAGAACATAAAGAGACAACAATAGGAATATGTATTTCCGCTGTCTTTGAAAAGTTGCTTTGATTTCCGGCATGATGTTCATTCTCCTGTGAAAAAATGTTGGATTAGGCGTAGCATGGCATATATCCCTGCCCCCAGCCCAATGAACAAGCCGATTAAAAGGAATAAAGGCTCAGTTGCTGCCTTGCTGTCAAGCCATCTTCCGGCGAAAATGCCAATGAGCGTGGAACCTACTAACTGGGAAAGAATGGCGGACATTAAGGCCATCGCCTTAAATGGGTTGCGGTCTTTTTGACGCATAAAAACGCATCCTCCCTTAAAGAGAATGGTAAGAGGGTTTGAGGCCATAATTAAACATATAAACATCATGCAGAAGTGGGAAATATGTCTGCAAAAATATTTTGAAAACCCTATCATCTTTTACCCTTTGTAAGCATACAATAGGGCTTTGTCAATGTCAATGCGTTTGGAGTGAAAAAGTTCACAAACAAAAAGGTAAAAATATGGTACGTTCACATATTTATCACATTTAATTTTCGTAATTCTATTGAAAAAGGAGCGAGTTTCTGCGTCGCCCCTGAAAACGCTTTATTTTTTTACTTTAATACTTCCTTTTGATCTGCTGAAGACTCCGGGTCTCCCAGCTGGCCATCTGGCCTTACAAATAGATATGTTTCGATCCAGTCTTCCCTGCCGGCTTTTTTAGCAAACACTTTCGCCAGATACAGCCCCGGCCCAGGCAGCTTTTCAGCAGGAATTTCCTGCAGCAGCTGACCCTTTCCGGCATTTCTTTTCCAATCCAGAAATCCCATGAACCGGAGACTTTCCGAATCAAACATCGCAATTCCGAATTCTTCCGCCCCTCCAGGCAGGTACACCTCATAGCGATACGTTCCAGGCTTATCTCCTTTGCCGATTCCGAATCCCATCACCCTTGGGTAATCCGGCTCTTCCAGCACATACAGATATGGAATATGAATTCTCTCTGCACCTGCTTTCAATAGAACGTAGCCGTCATGGATCTTTTTCTTTAAAAGGGTTGGATCAGCAGACATTTTAATTTCAGCCTCTTTCTTTTCGCCCGGGTTCAATTGAAACGTCATAGGCATTTCCCAATTGATGCCCTGCTCCTTATAGGGCACGGAAAAGGAATAAGTCTGCGTTTTTTCACTTATATTTTCAACCGTTATAAAACTGCTGTGATCATGCAGCCTGTCTGCAATCTGGAACTTCCCGAATTGCATGGACGCCGGGAAGACAAGCGTTTCTGCTTTCAGCGCCTGTTCAAGCTGTATTCGGCCGGCCCCCTGCTCATACGTTCTATAGATTTGTCCATCTGTGTTCTTAATAAGTTTAGCGGTATTCATGAGTGCTGCCTTGATTTTTTCCGGCCCCCACTCGGGATGAGCCTGTTTGAGGATCGCACAGGCACCGGCTACATGCGGAGCGGCCATGCTTGTTCCCTGAAGCGGCAGGTATCCTCCGGGAATGGTGCTATTTATGGCAACTCCCGGTGCCACAACATCCGGTTTAATTTCCCATGTGGATGTAACAGGTCCTCGTGAGCTGAAGTCAGCCAGTATGTCCCTTTCTTCTATTATATTAGTCCGGGCAAGGAGCCTTCCTTTCTTCATGAGCTTCTTGAGGTCCTCTCCTTCTTCCATTGAAAGCGCTGCGACTGGAATGGGAACCTCGCTGTCCAGATTGCCAAAGAACTTGCCTTTTGTATTGTTATAGATAATGACTCCCTCTGCTCCTGCCTCCAGTGCATGGACAGCTTTATCTGTAAACGTCAACTCCCCTCTCTCGATTAAGACTATTTTCCCTTCCACATTCTTCAATTCATCCGGATGCCCAATTCCTCCATCAATCACTTCGTAGGAGCGGTCGAATTCCCAATCCTTTGAACCCTGCAGCAGATCAAGGCGGATTTCACGTCCATTTATACTTAAAAATGGCACCTTTAATGTTGGTGTAGAGGCTCCGACAGAAATGGCTTTCGATGCTGTTCCCGGTGATCCGACGGTCCAGATATTCGGGCCAGAATTACCTGAAGAAGTGACAGCGGTGATTCCTTTTTCAACCGCTTTATTCAAGGCCATGCTTATCGGAAGGTCAGGCCCGTTTACGTTATTTCCCAATGAAAGGTTTAATACATCCACTTTATCCTTTATGGCCTGTTCGATGGCCGCTATCACCTGTTCTGTTGTTCCGCTTCCGCCCGGGCCGAGAGCCCTGTAGGCGATGATGGTTGCTTCCGGTGCGACCCCCTGGATCCTGCCATTTGCCGCAATGATGCCCGCGACGTGAGTGCCGTGCAGTGTGCCTTGTCCCTCGGCTGCCTTCGTTTCCATCGGATCACTATCATTATCCACCAAATCGCGACCGCCGCCATAGCTTCTTCGCAAGTCGGGATGATTATAATCAATGCCGGTGTCAATGACACCTACTTTCACCCCCTTGCCAGTGAGGCGCTGATTATTTTCATCATAATAGCCTCTCGCATTCAGGCCGCCAATGAGCTTGATATTGTCATCGGAATGAACATGATAGGTATTTACCGGTGAAACAGAAGAGATTGAATCCAGCTTTTGCAGGCTTTGCAAGGCGGATGGCTTTCCTTTAACGGAAAAGCCAATTAATGCCTGATTGAATGTTTGCCTGATTTTCAGCTCAGGATTTTGCTCTATTATTTGTTTGATTTCCTGTTTATTATTTGGTTCTTTTAGTACTACAATGGCCACTTTCTCAATATCAGGTGACTCTTTCGGTATAGGAGGGTGTGAAAGTGTTCGGGCTGAAACCGGAGTTTGAATCAAGAATAAAACTAGTATCGTTATGATGTGAAAGAATTTTTTCATTAGAAAACCCACCCTCTTTTTGTTTTAGGGTGGGCTGAATAGAAGCCTTGTATGCGTAAATCATTATATAAATACAGCTAGTTCAAGGATTCATAAACAATATTGGCTACTTTTTTAGAAAGAGCACCTGTGCTTGGGTATGATCCGCTTGGCAAAGGTCCATTGTTTTGTTTATTCGTCAGCAGGATAATCTGAAGGTTTTCCTTTGGATCAATAATAACCTGCGTTCCGGTAAAACCAGTATGGCCAAAGGCTTTGTCAGAATAGCGATCTCCCATGTACCAGCTTTTATCCAGTTCCCAGCCATATCCCTGGCCAAAGCGCTGAGGAGAAGTAAAGAGATCAATCACTTCTTTTTCATACAACTTAGCTTTTCCATATGTTCCGCCATTTAACATGGTCTGGCCCAATACAGCAAGGTCCCTTGCTGTTGAAAATAAGCCTGCATGGCCCGCAACACCTTTATTGCCATAGAAGCTATTTCCATCATTAACTTCTCCCACTAAAGTGTAGTTTCTCCAGTAGTTAAACATATCAGGGCTTTCTTCAACATAGTAACCGAAATCAGGATCATCAATCATTTTATACTCATAAGGATTCCCCCATGACGTAGCAGCAATTTTTTTCTTGAAATTGTCTGGTGGAGTAAACATCGTATCGTGCATTTTTAAGGGTTTATAAATATTTTCTTCTAAGTACTCATCCAATTTCTGTCCGCTGATCTCTTCGATTAAAAAACCCAGCATCATAAAGCTAAAATCGCTATATCTTCTGTCCGTGCCAGTCGGATATTCAAGCGGCAGCTGATTTATATAATTCAGAACCTCTTCCGAATTATCAGCGTAAAGGTATGTCGGCTTCCATGGAGTCAGTCCTGAGGTGTGTGTCAGCAGGTCAGCTACAGTAATATTTTCTTTTCCGTGCTGAGCAAATTGTGGAATAAAATCTGATACCCTGTCATTGACCGAAAGTTGCCCGTCACTGACAAGTTTCATAATGCCCTGGGTTGTTCCCATCACCTTCGTAACGGAAGCAAGGTCGAACATTGTTTTCTTTTTCATTTTTCTGGGGTTCTCGAGCAATTCCCCCATATCATACTTTTGTGCATATCCATACGCTTCCTCTTTGACAATCTTTCCATCCTTAGCTACAAGTACTACCGCACCCGGTGTAACACCATCCTCAATAGCCTCCATAACTGCTTTATCAATACCCTTCAATTGCTCAGGATCAAAGCCAGCCTTTTTCGGGTGTCCATGACTCAATTTCTGGCCGGGCCGTTCTTTGGCATTTACCATATTCCCAGAAAAAGCTGCAGAACTTATGACTAAAGCGAGTAGGATTAACAATAACCTTAATCTTTTCAAAACTTCATCTCCTTTTTAAAAACTGAACAATATACAATATTCTGTATAATTAATACTATCTATCTTTTAATTTATTATCAACCTAGTTTTTAGTATTTTCAGAAAACAGTACTTTCAGATTATAAAAAAACCATCAAATGAATGATGGCTTTGTCCCTTTATGTATTAAAACAGCTGATTCGGTTCCAGTTTTCCTTTTTGAATTAGATGGTCCCGCTTTCTATCTCTCCACATATCCGCCAGGGTCGCTATTATTAATAATACTGTAAGCAGGATTCCTTTTCCTTCTGCCAGTTTAAATACCAGGGCGATGAAACCTTCAGACATGAAGGTTCCCATTAATGAACCCACAAGCATGATGATCCAGACAATCAATGCTCCTTCTAAAACGGCTAATGCTCTCATTTATTCGACCTCCCGGGTATATAAAATCATTATGCCAATACCCCGCAGACAGCAGTCTAAACGTTAATCTTACAATTTGGGCATTCCTTTACTTTCCAAATATCTTCTGCCAGATGCTTTTGCTTTTTTCAGCCTCTAATGCACCGGCTACTTCTTCTACAGACTGTTGTGTCGCCATCAGTTTTTCATAAAGAGATGTAACTTTTTCGCTCTCTTTTTCATAGCCTTGGGCATGGGCATTTCGTAAATCTTCAATTGTGAGTTTGAGTTCTTGCACCTCATGTATCAACTGTTTGTTTTGTTCCCTGATTTTATTCTGGGTTAAACGGGATTGTTCGTTTTGCTGCACGAGGAAGCTGACAAGCTTTTTCATATCTGTCAGTTCAGAATTCACATTCATAAGGGATGTCGAGCTGCTTTCTTCCTCATCTTCCACTGTTATGATAACCGGAATTCCTGCATCCTCAAGCTTTGCTGTGACTTCCTCTTTTTTCAGCCCATCTGAATATAATTTACGGATAAATTTAAGCTTTTCAATTTCGGAAGCCTGGATTTTATAGCGATTATGCTCCTTCCGATAATTTATGTATTCTGCATGCTCCTGCAAATAACGCTTTAAGCTATTCTCAGGTATGTCCGGAAGTGCCTCTTTAAGCTCCTTCATTGTCAAATACTGATTTGCCAACGTCCTTCAGCACCTTTCTTGGTATCTTGCCGATCACCCAGCTCCAGCCGGGCACTACCAATGACTAACCACCTAACCACCAACAAAACCACCACGGTCATTTCCGCCGCCATTCCTTTAACCATAAGTACATCATTTGATCACTCTAAAATCACTAGAAACGTTGATATATTAACATTTTGTAAATAACCATCCAACCATCAACATGTTAACCGTGTTCAAATCTACCTTTCATATCTTCTATACTCTATCATAACTTTTCCAGCGTGGCGGGGAAAGAGCCTTTTAACATAAAAATAAAATAGATTTCCCGGTTCACCTTCAACCATCCACCCACCAACATATCAACCATGATGTTTTTCAGGTAATGTGGCCCGCTTCTCCCCTCCCCTTTTTAGAAAAGGAACAGAAAATGCACCCCTTTTTAAAAGAGGTGCAATTCGATTAGTTTTGCGGTTTATATTCTTCCGGACGATTATTCGTCTGTTTAAAATGATAGCGGATGGCCTCGCAAATTCTTCTGGAAGCATTTCCGTCTCCATATGGGTTGACAGCTTTAGCCATTTTTTCATAAGCTGCCTTATCGGTCAGAAGTTCTGTTGCCAATTCATAAATTGGCTGTTCCTCAATGCCGGCAAGCTTAAGGGTTCCGGCTTCAATTCCTTCTGGTCTTTCCGTAGTGTCACGCAGAACAAGGACAGGCACACCAAGAGATGGTGCTTCTTCCTGAACTCCGCCTGAATCGGTCAGAATCAGATGTGCTCTTGAAGCAAAGTTATGGAAATCAATAACGTCAAGCGGCTCAATCAGATGAATGCGGCTATCGCTGCCAAGGATTTCTGATGCGATTTCCCGTACAGCCGGGTTCATATGAACGGGATATACGACTTGTATATCTTTCTGTTCATCCACCAGCCTTTTAATAGCCTTGAACATGTTGCGCATTGGTTCGCCCAAGTTTTCACGGCGATGCGCAGTCAGCAGCACAAGGCGGTCCTCGCCGATCTTCTCAAGGACATCATGATGATACGTATCTTTAACTGTTGTTTTAAGCGCATCTATTGCCGTGTTACCAGTGATGAAAATACTTTCGCTCTTTTTATTCTCATTTAAGAGGTTTTCAGCTGACTTGGATGTTGGCGAGAAGTGCAGATCAGCCATGACACCTGTAAGCTGTCGGTTCATTTCCTCAGGGAATGGAGAGTATTTATTCCATGTACGCAGTCCCGCTTCCACATGGCCGACGACAATCTGGTTATAGAAAGCGGCAAGACTTGCAATAAACGTTGTAGTGGTATCACCGTGAACAAGCACGATATCAGGCTTTACTTCCTTCATGATCTTATCAAGACCCTCAAGTCCGCGTGTAGTCACATCCACCAGTGTCTGGCGGTCTTTCATGATATTCAGGTCATAATCGGGTGTGACTTTAAAAATATTTAATACTTGATCAAGCATTTCGCGATGCTGTGCCGTCACGGTCACAATCGATTCAAAATGCTCAGGGTGTTTTTGAAGTTCAAGAACAAGAGGGGCCATTTTAATGGCTTCTGGCCTTGTTCCGAAAATCGTCATTACTTTAATCGGACGATCCATGTCGAGCACCTTCCTTTATTAAAAGATGTTTTCAATCTCTTTGTCTGTTCGCTGCTGATATTATTTCGTTCCGAATAAACGGTCGCCAGCATCGCCCAAACCAGGGACAATGTAGCCTTTTTCGTTCAATTTTTCGTCTAATGCTGCAATGTAAATATCAACGTCAGGGTGAGCTTCTTTCACAGCTTCTACCCCTTCAGGAGCAGCGATCAGGCACATGAATTTAATGTTTTTCCCTCCGCGCTTTTTGAGAGAGTGGATGGCTTCAATCGCAGAACCGCCTGTTGCAAGCATAGGGTCAACGACGATGAAATCTCTTTCTTCCACATCACTTGGAAGCTTCACATAGTATTCAACCGGCTGCAGGGTTTCCGGGTCGCGGTATAAGCCGATATGGCCCACTTTTGCAGCTGGAATCAGCTTCAGGATGCCGTCAACCATTCCAATACCTGCGCGCAGAATTGGGATGATTCCCAGCTTCTTTCCTGCAAGAACATTAGACTTCATCGTGCTGACTGGTGTATCAATTGTGATTTCTTCTAAAGGCATGTCACGGGTAATTTCGAATGCCATCAGTGTTGCCACTTCATCGACAAGCTCGCGGAATTCCTTTGTTCCCGTACTCTTTTCACGAATGTATGTAAGCTTATGCTGAATTAATGGATGATCAAAAACGTAAACCTTTGCCATGAGTATCTCTCCTTTTCATTATGCAGATTAGTCGAACCACACTTCGTCTAATTTTACAGAAAAACAATTCCATCGGCAACTATGATTCGTATTTGTAAAAGAAAAGTCATTATTATAACAACAGCGGAAGTCGGGCGTTTATTGGCGACATGGAAGGATTGGCTTAGAACCGGGAGCTAGACAGTTTCACAAAGTCCAAAATTTTCTTATGTTACCACATAAAAACCGGTCTCAAGCTGAGACCGGCTGATTGATTAATATTCCGGATATAAAGTGAAGCTACCTGTTAGGGCTTCGACGCGCTGTGCCGCTTCTTGAAGCTTCCCTTCATCTTCATGATTTTTAAGTGTGAAGGCAATAATGGATGCAATTTCCTTCATTTCTTTTTCGCCAAATCCGCGGGACGTAACAGCCGCTGTACCGATGCGGACACCGCTTGTCACGAATGGGCTTTCCGGATCGAATGGAATGGTGTTTTTGTTGACTGTTATGCCAACCTCATCAAGTACTTTCTCAGCTACTTTCCCTGTCAGGCCAAGGGAGCGGAGGTCAACCAGCAGCAGATGGTTGTCTGTACCTTGTGATACAAGGTCAATTCCTTCAGCCTTTAATGCTTCAGCAAGATTTTTAGCATTCGAAATGATATTGCCTGCATAGGTTTTGAAATCATCCTGAAGGGCTTCACCGAAGGCAACCGCTTTTGCCGCAATGACGTGCATTAAAGGACCGCCCTGGATTCCAGGGAAAATGGATTTATCAATTTTCTTAGCATATTCTTCTTTGCAGAGAATCATGCCGCCGCGCGGTCCGCGCAATGTTTTGTGAGTAGTAGTTGTAACAAAGTCCGCAAATGGAACCGGATTCTGATGAAGGCCAGCAGCTACAAGGCCTGCAATGTGTGCCATATCAACCATCAGCATAGCACCGACTTCATCGGCAATCTCACGGAAACGTTTGAAGTCAATTTCACGCGGATAGGCACTTGCACCCGCTACAATTAATTTCGGCTTAGATGTGCGGGCTTTTTCAAGGACATCTTCGTAATCAATGCGGTGTGTTTCTTTATCCACGCCATATTCAACGAAATTGTACTGCACGCCGCTGAAGTTAACAGGGCTTCCGTGCGTTAAATGTCCCCCATGGGATAGATTCATGCCAAGAACCGTGTCTCCCTGCTCTAACACAGTGAAGTATACGGCCATGTTTGCCTGTGCACCTGAATGCGGCTGTACATTCACATGCTCTGCACCGAAAATTGCTTTCGCGCGGTCACGGGCTAAATCTTCGACGACATCCACATGCTCACATCCGCCATAATAGCGGCGTCCCGGATAGCCTTCAGCATACTTGTTTGTTAAAACAGAACCCTGTGCTTCCATTACCGCTTCACTGACAAAGTTTTCAGAAGCGATTAATTCAATCTTTGACCTCTGGCGTCCTAATTCTTCCTGAATCGACTTCAAAACCTGCTCATCCTGCTGTGCTAAATGCTTCATAAGAATCCTCCCTTTTCTCCAACACACTTTTAATGAAAACAAGCCTCTATGGACTTGCCATTCCTATGTATCGATCTTTTTGTGAAAATTCTTTTTTATTTTAGCACGTTTTTTATAAAAGTGACAGGCACCTATACCAGTTTGCTAAAGTGGTATAGGTACCTGTCACCATCCTTTTAATCCCAGTTCCAATAATCCATCTCCCCAAGGTATGGAGCACGGACTTGTTTTTCGTTGTTTTTACGTTTTAATAGTTCCTTTACCGGGCCGGTAACTACCGCTCCATAGACAATGAATCCAATTTTCTTCAGGTATTGTGACGTTCTTTCAGATGGTCAAGGCCTGTTAGCTTTAAGATTCCTTTTTTTATAGTAATAAAGCGGTCTGGCATGCATCCAGCCGATCCCGCCTTCTCTCCTTTAACTGCTTCTTCCCCCTTTCTCACTGGCTGCACTGTACACACGTTCTTCCTTCTTGAATGTTACACGTTTAATAAAAAAAGGTGACAGGCACCTATACCAGTTAGCTGAAGTGGTATAGGTACCTGTCACCCAAAATGGCGATCAGGGCAGTAAAATAATAATAACTATCTGCAAGATTCGTTATCAGGTTTTCGCTCATATATCGCCCGGGCCCCGCCGATGAGTTTTGGCCTGGTTTTAGCGAGGGTGACGTGCGCCTCGCCGACTGATTTTTGGGAGACGCGGATTGGAACAGCGACATGCTTTAGGTGCATGCCGATCAGTGTGTCGCCGATATCAATGCCGGCATCTGCCTTGATAAACTCCACCATGACAGGATCCTCGAAGTGTTCATAGGCGTATGTCGCCATCGCGCCGCCGGCCTTGCGGTGAGGGATGACGGCGACTTCATCCAGATTTTTTGCCTCAGCAACTGCCCGCTCAACGACTAATGCCCTATTCAAATGCTCACAGCATTGAAAGGCCAGAGCAACCCCTGTGTCCTGGCGAAGCTTGTTCAGACGCTCGAAAATCATTTCAGCCACTTGTTCCGTTCCGGCTGTGCCTATTCGTTTCCCGGCGACTTCACTTGTGCTGCAGCCCACGGCAAGAATATGCTTTTCATTTAAAGGTACTTGTTCGCTAAATTCACGAATGATGGTATCCAATTCTTTTTTCCATTGATCGATCAAAAAGCTCACCCTTTCGAAAGTTTACTTCGTTTCGTAAGCGGTGATCTTTCCGACACGGTTTTCATGGCGGCCGCCTTCAAAATCTGTTGAAAGCCAAACTTTTGCAATTTCACGGGCCAGGCCGGGGCCAATTACTCGTTCACCCATCGCAAGGATATTACTGTCATTATGTTCACGGGTTGCTTTTGCACTGAATACATCATGCACCAGGGCACAGCGGATTCCCTTTACTTTGTTGGCAGAGATGCTCATTCCGATTCCGGTTCCGCATATCAGGATGCCCTTATCGAATTCTCCGCCTGCAACCTTTTCGGCAACTGGCAATGCATAATCAGGATAATCTACTGAGGCTTCGCACTCACAGCCGAAATCTTCATATTCAATGCCCATTTCATCCATTAAGCCTTTTATTTCTTCGCGGAGATTAAGTCCGCCATGGTCTGATGCGATTGCAATTTTCATAATGAAACCCTCCAGTTTGAAGCCGCTTTATTTTGACATTATGCTCTTATTTTGACACAAAACCTTGAAAATATAAAGAAAGGGAGCCGCATTTCGGGCTCCCTTATAGTTTAAATTTAGTAATAGTGCTATTTAATTTTTCTGCCTGCTCTTTTAGCTCGATGGCGAGCTTTTCTACATTGCCGATGACAGCTGTCTGTTGCTGAGTGGCAGCTGAAACCTCCTGTGCGCCTGCTGATGTTTCTTCCGCAATGGCTGCGACTTCCTGGGATTGGGTGGATGTATGCTGGATGCCTTCCATTTGGTTATCTACCAGCCCCGAAATGGCAGACACCGAAGCAGCCATTTCATTGACGACTTTCGCCATCTCTTCTATCACTTCATTTGTTTTCGTGCCTTTTTTCACTTCATTATTCGCAGTCTCCACCTGATAAGAGATTTGCGTGACAACATTGCGAACCTCTTCCTGAATGTTTTTTATCAGTTCTGAGATGCCCTGAACAGCCTGCGCACTTTCATCTGCAAGCTTCCGGACTTCTTCAGCGACCACGGCAAACCCCTTGCCATGATCCCCCGCGCGGGCTGCTTCAATAGAGGCATTTAACGCGAGAAGGTTTGTCTGTGCGGCAATGTCACCTACGAGCTGGATTATTTGCTCTACCTTTACAGCGTTTTGCTCGAGACGCTTTACTGTCTGAAGTGATTCCTCATTATCCTGAGCCAGTTTTTCTATGCCGGAAATAAGTGAATGGATCACCTTTTTTGATTCCATCAGGTCCTGAACCATTTCACCGGAAACATTTTGTGAGGCTTTTGCTGTATCCTGAACTTCCTGTGCAATGCGCAGGACGTCTTCCATAGATTCAGCTGTTGACTGAATAGAAACAGCAGAGCTATCTGCTCCCTGGGAAATCTCGCTGATCGTTCTGGCAATTGCATCTGCCTGTTCTGCAGCTGCAGAGGACTCAGAGGACATGGCAATGACTTTTTCATTTGTTTCTCTAAAGTTCTCGTCAATGTTTTGAACCATATCTCTTAAATTGGAAAGCATATGGTTAAATGCAATGCCCAATGACCGGATTTCATCATCCGACGTGGCAAGCTCTGCATCCTGGCCGATATCGCCGTTTGCAGCCATGAGTGCCGTTTTTTCAAGTTTCTGCAATGGTTTGATGATAAAGCCTGCCGCAAAAAAGGCTAGAACCCCTGACCAGAAAACCCCCATTCCTAAGGTTAATATAGTAAAAACAGCCTCTCCAAATGGAAGCATCCCTTCTATGCTTGGATATAAAAAATAGAGAAATCCAGCACTTGTTGTGTATGTAATGATGGCTATCAACGTGATGAATAAAACAAGTTTTTTTCTAAGGCCAAACTTATAGACCCTTTTCTCCCCCATGATAGTCTCCCCCTGATTAATCTTGTCTCTTTATGCGATCCAAAATTTGATCAATTGCTTCTGTCAGATCTTTAAATGTGCTTCTATATACCTCAACAGGTCCCCCATATGGATCAATAATATCTCCCGCGGCACCAGCAAACTCTTTTAATGTGAAGGTTTTGCCCTCTGCTTCAGGAAACATGGACAGGACTGTATTTTTGTGGCCGGCTGTCATCGTTAAAATATAGTTGGCCCATTCTATTAAATCTTCTCGCATACTGGACGATTGATGCTGAAGCGGAATTCCATGCTCATCCAGCACACTTTTCGTATTTGTGGATGCTTCACTGCCGTCTGCTGCAAATACGCCAGCCGACTTCACATCCACACCGGGAATCGATCTGCTTTTCAAAATGGCTTCTGCCATTGGGCTTCTGCACGTATTTCCCGTACAAACAAATAATACATTTGCCATAGAATCTCTCCCTCTTTTTATATCGGTTTAAACTTAATAAACTTTATCCAACTTCTTACATTATAAGACAATTTTCCTATAACACCTATAGCTCACAAGCAAAAAAAGAAAAAGGGCAGCCTCTACCCTTTTCATTTTTCACAAAATATTAACATTTAAACACCCGGGTCCATTCGACAAAATTCGGGCGGTGCCTGTCACCCTATTAAAAGCTTGACCCCAAAAGCGAGGAGGATGGCGCCACCGAGAGCTTCGCTGTAGGAGCCGATCCAGCTTTGGACTTTTCTGCCAGTGAGGAGGCCGGCCCATGTGAGGATGGTCGCCCCCGCTCCGAAGAAGATGAGCACCAGGAATGTTTTAGCTCCGTAGATTCCAAGGCTTAGGCCAACTGAAAAACTATCCAGGCTGACGCTCAGTGCAAAAATCAGCAGCCCCATACCCACTGGCGTAATTAAGCTGTCTTCTTCATCTCTGAAGCTTGACCAAATCATCTGCACACCTAATAAAAGGAGCAGTCCCCCGCCGGCATATCCGGCAATAGCCCCAAATGTATTTGAAAGGAATCTGCCTGCTATCATTCCCAATAAAGGCATCCATACATGAAAAAGTCCAATGGTTATGCCGATTTTAGCTATTTGTCTGAGGCGGAGTTTGTACATCCCCATGCCAAGACCTACTGAAAAGGCATCCATCCCCAATGCGAATGCCATTAAAGCCAGTGTTAAAATTTCTCCAATCATTACTGACATTTTTCCGCCTCCTTGGACTTGCTAATTCAGCATATGCACGTCCATGAGGATTTAGAATCCCATTGCCTTTTCACAAAACAAAAAACCGCTTCCTGAAGAAACGGTTTCTTTATTATCTACTAATGATCCTGTGTCCAGCTGCTTTCATCAGACGGTTCATGATAGCATGACCGACGCCTTCCCCCGGAAACATCTCGCAGAATATAACATCAGCATCTGTTGTATTAAAATATCTTAACGCTTCATAGAGAGAGCTTGCCACGGTCTCAAGTTTTTCACGCTGTCCGCAGGCATACACATAATCAGCTTGATAGAATTCCCGGTTTTCCACTGTCGTCAGAACGCCGACTGAAAGACCTTCCTGCTTCTTATTCTCAACAAGTTGCTGGATATCCTCTCTTGTTCCTTCTACTAAATAAAGAGGTGCATCCGGTGCATAGTGACGGTACTTCATGCCCGGAGATTTCGGCGCCTGACTTTCATCCGTTAATGCCGGGTCAACACTGACCTCTCCCACAATCTCTTCCAGCTGTTCTCTTGTAATGCCGCCCGGCCTTAGGATAACCGGCACTTCTCCCGTACAATCCACCACGGTTGATTCCACACCAACACCGGTCGGACCTCCGTCCACTAATCCGGCAATTCTTCCTTTCAGATCTTCCCAGACATGGTTAGCCGTTGTCGGACTTGGCTTTCCAGACCGGTTCGCACTTGGAGCCGCAATGGGCAGCCCAGTTTTTTTCAGTAGCGCCAGGGCAACAGGATGATTCGGCATTCTCACAGCTACTGTGGATAAACCTGCTGTGGCATATTTGGAAAGAACGCCCTCCTTATGAATAAAAATAAGTGTTAGCGGTCCCGGCCAAAATCGTTCCATCAGTGTCTGCGCCTTTTGCGGTACTTCCGTTATAAAAGCGTCCAACTGAGCTCTGTCAGCAATGTGGATTATCAGTGGATTATCACTCGGACGTCCTTTTGCCTCGAATATTTTTTTGACTGCTTCATCATTTTTCGCATTTCCGCCTAATCCATATACGGTTTCTGTTGGAAAAGCGACCACTTCATTATCTTTCAGCAGATCGGCAGCCTGTGAACACTGTGTATAACTATCTTCTTTATCCACACTGTTATCCACCGACCATCTTTTTGTAATCATTGTTATCCACCTTCATAAAAAATGTTTTTTTGCTGTCAAAATTCCTATGTTTTCGACATTTTTTTGAACATTCCTTTGGAAAGTATAGTAGAAGAAGCTGGATAACTCAAGTCTTATCCACAAATTGTGCATAAATAAGACCGATTTGTGTATAACTTTGGCAAGATACCCACAATTCACATAGATAATTTTAAAAAGAAAGAGTTATCCACAGTCAGGATGTGTTTAACATGCTCTGATTCGAACAATACTTCCGGCAAGCTTGCTGTTTCTTCCTGTTTGAAACCAAGCAGGCTGAAAAAGGCAAGCGAATTTCGTTTATTGGATGCGAGGTACAAAGCCTCCATGCCCCGATCCCTGGCCAGCATTAATATTTGCTCAAACAAAATAAATAAATCTTTTTCAGTTGCTGTTGATGTCATCACAAGCGATCTTAAAAGACCGGCCTTTCCATGGGGTTCAATTCCCAGGGTAGCCTTAATGTCCCCGGAATCATTCTCCATAATTAAAAAATATTCAATTGCTTCCTTTATCCCATCCGTACTTAAGTTTGCCGATTCCAGAAATGATGCCAGATTCTCCACATCTGAAGCATGAGCACATCTCACTACACCTGTTTCCATTTCTTCACCCCATTTTCTTATTTTCACTCTATGAATATGAAAAAATAGAAAAAGTAGAACTAGATTTTCGGAAAAGCGGAAGCACCCTTACAAAACACTATGAACTAAACACAAAACACGGCAGCTGTCTGATGCGGCTGCCGTGTTTATATTACTATCATATATATTTTTTCTGCGGCAGGTTTAGTTGTTCGAGTTGCCGCCTTTTCGGCCGATTTCTTCGTAGAAATCACGGTCATGATTTTCACTAGTTGCTTCTCCGCCTTTTTTCCCTATTTCCTGGTAGAATTCCTTGTCATGATTATCAGCTGTTGCTTCTCCGCCCTTTTGGCCAATCTCCTGATAAAAGTCCTTGTCATGATTTTCCGCCGTCGCTTCTCCGCCCTTTTGGCCTATTTCCTGGTAGAAGTCTTTGTCATGGTTGTCAGCTGTTGCTTCTCCGCCTTTGGAGCCGATTTCCTGATAGAATTCCTTATCATGGTTGCGGCTTGTTGCTTCTCCACCCATGCGTCCTCGTTCCTCACGAGACATTTTATTGTTGTTACTATTGTTGTTTTTAGCCATAATCTTTCATCTCCTTTTTGTTTGTGTTTTGTTGTTACACTCCTTTACATATCCGTTATCGGGAGAATCAAACGCATGAAAGAAAGATGTTATATGGTTGTCTTACTTGTAATTTGATTTCCATTTTTTAAAATGATTCTAAAAAGGGGTGGGGTTTTGGATGGGGTTCTAACTCTGAATCTCCTTTTCCAGGCTACTTCTGTCCAAAGCCGACTCCAGGCACACCCATAAATCACCATTAAAAGAAAAACCCCGCTCTGCAGCAGGGCTTAACCAAAGATTTTTTCCCAAATTTCTACTAAAAAGAACTTTACTTCTACTGGTTCTTCATCGTCCTCAGTATAAACCGGAGGGGTTTCTTTTTCGGAGTCTGTGTCAGCCGCGATTTCTTCTGCTTGTACAACTCCCTTCTTTTCTCCTTCTTCAAATCCTTCACTTACAGCTACACCGTTTGAGAAGTCAAGGAAGCATAGCGGAGGGAATAGCACGCACCACCAGTTGGCGCCTTTTCCTTCGCCAAGAGTGATAAGGATCGCTTCGTATTCTCCAGCAGGATATAAGAATTGTCCGTATAATTTCGTCGGGAAGCTGACTATTCCAAAGTCGGCATTTACACTTTGGTTCGCTCCTTCTTCAGCTGCTACTTGTTCGGCAATCTTCTGAATCTCAGGCAATCTGGACTGGATAAGCTCGCGGGCATCTTCGATGGAAGTCAGCACTGCCACCCACTCTGTGATTTCTGCATTTACTGCGTCCCTTACTTTTCTTTTAACCGCCTGGTCCTCTTCCTTGTCGCTATTGGCCAGAATGCGAAGCCTGATCGCCTCATTTGGTATGACCATCGGTTCATCTGCTGTCACTTCTGTTTGCGGTATATATAAACTTAATATAGTTCCTAAGGATAAAATCAGTACATATAATTTCACAATCGTCTTTGTGTTCATCATTTCTGCCACCACCCCTTCACTATCCACAGTGTGGACAGGATGGCAGAATCTTAAACTAGTAAAATTAATATTTTTCTAGTTTCTATTAATTTATCTTTTCGACAAAATTCGGGTGGTGCCTGTCACCCGATTTCCGCAAAAACCATCCGGTCTTTGCCGTTGATATCATAGATGGTTTCGATGTTGGCCCCTGGAAAAGCTTTTTGCAGGAGTGCAGAAACTGCTGCACTTTGGCCAGCTCCTACTTCGAAGCCGATGAGAGCACGGTCTTTGATGACGGCTGGCAGCTCCGCCATAAAGCGCTGGTACAGATCCAGCCCCTCTTCCCCTGCAAAAAGAGCACGATGCGGCTCATGCCTGGTGACTACATCTGACATCCACTCGATGTCCCTTTCCGGTATATAGGGGGGGTTTGATAAAATGATATCGAACTTCTTCCCTTTTGAGATAAGGGGCTGGAGAAGGTCTCCCTGGAAAAATTCGATTTCCGCGCCATTCTGTTCTGCATTTTTTTGAGCTAGCTCAAGGGTCGGACCATAGATATCTGTGGCCGTGACAATTAATTCCGGTTTCTCGAGCTTCATCGTAACAGCAATCGCTCCGCTCCCGGTGCCGATGTCCGCCATTTCAAGACCATCCACAGAGCCGAAAATCTTGTTGATTTTCTGCAGAGCGTTATAAACGAGTTCTTCTGTTTCCGGCCTTGGAATAAGCACATCCTCATTCACCCGGAAGGTGCGCCCGTAAAACTCCTCAGTACCGATGATATACTGAACAGGCTGGCCCGCTGCGTGTGCCTGTACTGCACGCTGAAATTCAGACAGAACTTCCGGATTCACTTCTTCGCGCAGATTAGCCAGAAAGCTTGCCCTGCTCATCTTCATAAAATGCTGCAATAGCAGCTCACCGGCATTTTCATCGCGATCGGCCTTCTTTAAAAAAGAAGAAGCCCAGTTGAGGGCTTCATATACTTTCATCGTTGAATTACTCATTGGATGCACTATCCAGCTTGGCAGATTGCTCTTCCACGATCAGCGCGTCAATAACCTCATCAAGCTTGCCTTGAAGGATCTGATCCAGCTTTTGGATTGTTAAACCGATGCGGTGATCGGTTACACGGTTTTGAGGGAAGTTGTACGTACGGATACGCTCAGAACGGTCTCCGGTACCAACTGCTGATTTACGCTGCTGGTCATATTCCGCCTGTGCTTCCCGCTGGAACTTGTCATACACACGGGCACGAAGAACCTTCATCGCTTTTTCTTTATTCTTGATTTGTGACTTTTCATCCTGACAGGATACAACCGTGCCTGTCGGCAAGTGAGTCAGACGAACAGCTGACATCGTCGTATTAACACTCTGTCCGCCCGGTCCGCTTGAAGCAAATGTATCCACACGGATATCTTTCTCATGAATGTCGATTTCCACTTCTTCTGCTTCAGGAAGAACCGCAACCGTTGCCGTAGAAGTGTGAATGCGCCCGCCAGATTCAGTTTCCGGTACACGCTGAACACGGTGTGCGCCATTTTCAAACTTAAGCTTGGAATATGCGCCATTTCCGTTGATCATGAAAATGATTTCCTTATAGCCGCCTACACCCGTTGAGCTGGTTTCAATAACATCGATCTTCCAGCCCTGCGTCTCAGCAAATCGGCTGTACATGCGGTATAGATCACCTGCAAATAAGGCAGCTTCATCACCGCCGGCAGCACCGCGAATTTCCATAATAACGTTTTTATCATCATTTGGGTCTTTTGGAATAAGAAGGATTTTCAGACGCGCTTCCAGATCATCTTTTCTTTCCTCAAGTTCACCCAGCTCTTCTTTAACCATTTCGCGCATTTCTGCATCGAGCTTCTCTTCAAGCATGGCACGCGCATCCTGATACTGCTCTTTCACTTCTTTATATTCACGGTATGTGTCAACAGTTTCCTGAATACCGGACTGTTCTTTTGAATATTCGCGAAGCTTTTTCGGATCATTGACAATTTCCGGATCGCTCAAAAGCTCATTTAATCTTTCATAACGGTCCTCGACAGATTGAAGACGATCAAACACAGCCATTCACCTCAATTTTTTATCCAATAACCGCGGGATTTCCCAGCGGAGTATAGTTAAATTTATTTACAGACGTTATTCCATAACATTCTAATTATAGTATAGCTGAAAGTTACAGTCAAAACGATTCATGGCTTTCTTTTTGTCCGGGAATTTTCAGAAAAATAATTGCCTGGGGTGGTTATATCCTATATATTGATTTTATCAATTGACTCCGCACTGGAAAATGAGGTGAACCGTATGAAAGCCATCGTATTAGGCATTTTCTCCGCCTTCTTCTTTGCTTTCACATTTGTTTTAAACCGGGCAATGGAAATAGATGGCGGGAGCTGGCTATGGAGCGCATCTCTCCGCTATTTTTTCATGATACCTCTGTTGGGTGCCATCGTGGCATTCAGGGGGAATTTGCGGCCCTTATTTATTGAAATGAAAAAGTCCCCATGGCCATGGCTGCTTTGGAGCTTTGTAGGCTTTGGCTTATTTTACGCACCATTATGTTTTGCGGCGGCCTATGGACCCGGCTGGCTGATTGCCGGAACCTGGCAGATTACGATTATCTCCGGTTCCCTGCTTGCACCGCTTTTTTTCGTTGCGTTTGAAACCGGAAATGGAACGGTGAAAGTAAGAGGAAAAATTCCTTTTCGCGGAATGATGATGAGCCTGGTCATTCTTCTTGGCGTTGCGGTTATGCAGGTGGAGCACGCATCTTCCATATCTTTGCGGGATACGCTGCTTGTCATCATTCCCCTGATTATCGCCTCCTTTGCCTATCCGTTAGGCAACCGCAAAATGATGGATGTTTGTGAGAATCGGCTTGACGCTTACCAGCGTGTACTCGGAATGACGATTGCCAGTCTTCCTTTTTGGTTCCTCCTCTCAGTCGCAGCCATGGCAACAAGCGGATGGCCCAGTTTCAGCCAGGTCACTCAATCCGGGTTAGTCGCTCTCTTTTCCGGAGTTATTGCCACGGTGTTGTTTTTTGCAGCAACAGACCTTGTCCGGGGCAATATGCAAAAACTCGGGGCAGTGGAAGCAACTCAATCTCTCGAGGTTCTTTTTGCTGTTCTTGGTGAAGTGGCGCTGCTGGCAAGCCCGATGCCATCCGGAATTTCGTTAACAGGAATGGCCCTTGTCATTGTTGGCATGGTGCTGCACAGTTATGTGACCTCGAACAAGTCTATTTTAAAAAGAAGTGCTGCGTAAAAAAAATGCCCTGGGTAAGCAGGGCATTTTACGTGCGGTCTTCCTGAACCTTCACTTCAATATGATAAGTCGGAAGAGCTTTAATCAGGGCTTTATGCAATTGAGCCTGTGAATCGATCTTTTCCTGATGGGTCATATTGCCTTTCCGGTATGCAGTCACCCACATATCCTCCCCATTGATCCAAACAGCTCCCGGGCGGTATCCCTCATGAGCAGCAACCACTTTGCGGGCCTGGTCGATATCATCCTGATTATCCACGCGCTTGCCGTCAAAGTTGATAAAGTTCGGATTCTGATCACCGCTCATCGTCCGGTCCAATGTATCATTGTCTTCTGTGCGGTCCAGATCGTTATTGATGAATGAAACTCCATCCCGGCTCTCATGGTCATACTCACTCTCAGTCGCCTGATTATTGGCACAGCCAGCCATCAATGTGAGCAGCAGAAGGAACATACTCAGTTTTTTCATTCTTTACACCTCCTTTTTATAGCATGTCCGCTATAAGAAGGATTGTGCGGTCCAAAATAAGGCAGAGCCTGGGGGTAGAAGGCGTTGATTTTTGATTTGGCTGAAGCTTTGGTAAGCATTTTTCTTAGTATTTTGTCCAAAATCTCTCCGGGTTCGGACTCAAATCACAGGATTTTTGCTTTTTGTGTCTGAAGTTGGCCCGGGCTTGGACTCAAACTACCTCATTTTTGCTTTTTATGTCGGTCTCAACCTACCTCATTTTTGCTTTTTGTGTCTGAAGTTGAACCAGGTTCGGACTCAAACAACCGCATTTTTACTTTTTGTGCCTGAAGTTGGCACAGGTTTGGACTCAATCCGCTTTTCATCGCTTTTTGCAAAACAAAAAAACTGCCCGGAACACGCCAGGGCAGAGAGATCGTTAAGTATAAATTTATGATAAAAACTCGGTTGTCTTCTGTTTTTCTAAAACATTGGGTGATTTGGGTACTTCATGATGATGGCGGCAGCGCGGTTCATAGGCTTCTGAGGCGCCAACTAAAATAACCGGGTCATCATATGAAGCTGGATTTCCATTGATCAGGCGCTGTGTACGGCTTGCAGGTGATCCGCAAACGGCACAGACGGCTTGAAGCTTTGTAACCAATTCTGCTATCGCCATGATGGCAGGCATTTGGCCAAACGGCTCCCCGCGGAAGTCCTGATCAAGACCGGCAGCGATAACACGATGTCCGCTGTCAGCCAGGTGCTGAATGACTTTGACAATTTCATCATCAAAAAATTGCACTTCATCAATAGCAATCAAATCAATTTCAGGTGTAATGTATTTAAAAATATCGGTAGACTGGGTCAGGGGTTTAGCTATGACCGAAGTTCCATTATGTGAAACGACAGCTTCATCACCATATCGGTTATCAATCTGCGGTTTAAATACAGCAATTTGCTGTTTGGCGAACTGAGCTCTGCGCACACGGCGAATCAGTTCTTCTGATTTGCCGGAGAACATGCTGCCGCAAATGACTTCCACCCATCCGTGATGATTCATAACGTACATGAACGGCCTCTCCTTCCTCGTTCTAACTAATAGAATGCCTTGCTTTGACTATTTGTATGAAGAAAGGGGTTGAGCTGTTAATGTGCACTCGCGCTTTTTCAAAACAAAAAGGTCCCTGAATAATTCTTCATAACGGCTTATTTTGCAATAAAAAACAGGCAAGAAAGTTAACTTGCCTGTTTTTGTTGTTTATTATTTTTGTTCTGACTTAATGCCGTATTTCTTATTGAAACGGTCAACACGTCCGCCGGCTTCAGCGAATTTCTGACGTCCAGTATAGAATGGGTGGCACTCAGAGCAAGTTTCAACGCGGATCTCTTCTTGAACAGAACCGGTTTCGAACTCGTTACCGCAAGCACATTTCACCATTGCTTTTTTATAGTTAGGATGAATTCCTGATTTCATTCTTTTCATCTCCTTCCGCCCTGAATCATTCGAAACAGAGTTATATATTACGGGCAATCATGAATTGCCGTAAACTTCAAAAACACACTGTCATCATTATAACAAGTCCATGTGTTTTTTGCAATAATTGAATTCTGCATCCTGGAATTTCCAGATGGAATTTTGTTTATTAACGCTGTCGTTGATTTCCGCTGCAGGCACTTGCTTTTCGCGGGAGTCAAGTACCATCCGCTCCAACTAATTAAGATTCCTGGAGAGAATAAATTTAACATAAACAGCATTATTAAAAAACGAAAGTTTCACTAAATTTTATTAACGCTTAGCCTTCATCTCTTCAGCAAGGTTGGCGAAGAATTCTTCGTTTGATTTTGTCTGTCTTAGCTTGCGAAGCAGTTTTTCGGCGAAGTCCGGTGAATCGGACATGGACTTGCGGATTGCCCACAGCTTGTCCAGGTGATCCTTCTGAATAAGAAGTTCCTCTTTACGCGTGCCGGAGCGGCGGATGTCGATGGCCGGGAAGATTCTTCTTTCAGCCAGTGAGCGGTCAAGGTGCAGCTCCATATTGCCTGTCCCTTTGAACTCTTCATAAATGACATCATCCATCCGTGAACCCGTGTCAACGAGTGCAGTTGCCAGAATCGTTAAGCTTCCGCCCTCTTCAATGTTTCGGGCAGCACCGAAGAAACGCTTTGGCCGGTGGAATGCAGCCGGGTCAATACCGCCGGACAGGGTTCTGCCGCTTGGAGGAATAACCAGGTTATACGCTCTTGCCAGCCTTGTAATGCTGTCCATCAGAATTACAACATCACGCTTATGCTCAACGAGACGCATTGCACGTTCAAGCACAAGCTCGGCCACTTTAATGTGGTTTTCCGGCACTTCATCAAATGTGGAGCTGACTACATCTCCTGCAACTGAACGCTCGATGTCTGTTACCTCTTCCGGGCGCTCGTCAATCAATAGCACGATCAGTTCCGCTTCCGGGTGGTTGGTTGTTACGCTATTGGCAATTTCTTTTAAAAGCATAGTCTTACCTGCTTTTGGAGGAGCGACAATCAGACCACGCTGCCCGAATCCAACCGGTGCAAGCAGGTCCATAATTCTTGTAGACAGCTGTCTTGTACCTGTCTCCAATTTCATATGGCGGTTTGGATAAAGTGGTGTCAGTCCAGGAAAGTGAACACGCTCTTTTGCTGATTCGGGATCATCGCCATTCACAGCTTCAACCTGCAGAAGGCCGAAATAACGCTCATTTTCTTTTGGAGGACGGACTTTTCCTGAAACCTTATCTCCGTTTCTCAAATCGAAACGGCGGATCTGGGAAGCGGAAATATAAATATCCTCTGAGCTTGGTGAATAGTTGATTGGACGAAGGAAACCAAACCCTTCAGACTGAATGATCTCCAGGACACCTTCCATGAAGAAGTAGCCCTCCTGCTCTGCTCTCGCCTTCAGGATGGCAAAGATTAACTCTTTTTTCGATAACTTGCTGTAATAAGAAACTTTATATTCACGGGCAAGTTCATAAAGCTCTTTAAGCTTCATATTTTCTAAACTTGAAATATTTAAACCCATTTTTACACCACACTTTTGAAATTTTCAATTATTTCCTCCATATGCAGCTGTTCAAATGATTGGACTTTATATGAAAGGAAAGGGAAAGATACTTTGAGGCACTGAAAATAGCTGAAGATTCTATCATTATGTTCTTAATTAAAGATTTCGAGGAATGGAACGGTTTGCTGTCCGTTTTCGGTTAAAATTATGAGGTAACCTATTCCATGAAAAACAATCTCTATTTTAACCCTTAATGGGAAAATTAATCAATAACAAAATTTGATATGGAAAATATAGCAGGAAGGAAATGAAAATGAGCGGGCTGGCCCAGTTCGGCCAGCACTCATTTTCTATCTGTTTATTTATATTTATTTAATAACAAGATTAGGCTTTTTATTCAGACTATGGCGCCCCTCGACAAAGCGGACTGTTCCTGATTTCGCACGCATAACAATTGAATGAGTTGAACCGTATGAACCTTTGAACTGTACGCCTTTCAAAAGCTCCCCATCTGTTACGCCTGTTGCAGCAAAAATCGCGTCATCGCCTTTGACCAGATCTTCCATAAGAAGGACTTTATTAATATTAAGGCCCATCTTCAAGCAGCGCTCAGCCTCTGCGTCATTTTGCGGAAGAAGTTTCCCCTGAATTTCCCCGCCAAGGCACTTTAGGGCAACAGCTGCCAGCACGCCTTCCGGTGCACCGCCGGATCCGAACAAAATATCGACACCTGTTTCATCAAAGGCAGTATTAATGGCTCCAGCCACGTCGCCATCGTTGATTAATTTAATTCTGGCACCTGCTTCTCGAAGCTGGCTGATGATGTGTTCATGGCGCTCACGGTTAAGCACTGTCGCCACAACATCCTGGATATCCTTGTTTTTGGCCTTTGCTACCGCTTTCAAATTATCCAAAACAGAAGCGTTGATATCAATTTGACCGACGGCTTCAGGGCCGACTGCAATTTTGTCCATATACATATCCGGAGCGTGCAGAAGATTTCCATGGTCAGCTACCGCAAGAACAGCTAATGCATTCCAGCCGCCGGATGCTACGATGTTAGTTCCTTCAAGCGGATCAACAGCGACATCCACGCGTGGACCGTAGCCAGTTCCAAGCTTTTCCCCGATATAAAGCATTGGCGCTTCATCCATTTCGCCTTCCCCGATAACGACTGTCCCCTTCATTGGCACCGTATCGAATACATCTCTCATTGCAGAAGTAGCGGCATCATCCGCTTCATCCTTTAATCCGCGGCCCATCCAGCGTGCTGATGCTAAAGCGGCACCTTCAGTTACACGAACTAATTCCATTGACAAACTTCTTTCCATCGATTTTTCCTCCCCGGATTCTAAGGCTGGCAGCATGGCAAATGCGGACCGGCTTCTTACCCCCGGTACCGCAAGCCTGCCTTAATTTATATTTGTCTGCTGATCCCCTTTAGCATTGGCCCAAGTATGATCAGTCAGCTGTTAATATTCAATGGTGTTCTATTTATGCGTTCTTCATTTGTTCCATTTCTTCTTTGCTCATTTCTTCGCGCCAGATTGTAGCACCAAGTCCATTCAGCTTTTCAACCAGGTGGCTGTAGCCTCTGTCGATATGTTCTAAGCCTGTAACTTCGGTAACTCCCTCCGCCATTAAGCCGGCAATTACCAGTGCTGCGCCGGCGCGCAAATCGCTCGCCTTTACTTTAGCACCCTGAAGCTGAACAGGCCCATTGATGATCGCAGAGCGCCCTTCCACTTTAATGTTGGCATTCATTCTGCGCAGCTCATCAATATGCTTGAAGCGGGCACTATAAATAGTATCAGTGACCATGCTTGTCCCCTCTGCACCTGTTAACAGAGAAGTCAGAGGCTGCTGAAGATCTGTAGGGAAGCCTGGATAGACAAGGGTTTTAATGTCCACAGCTTTCATTTTCTCAGCTGGCCCGACAAATACCTGGTCGTCGTTCGATTCAATCTGAACGCCCATTTCGCGCAGCTTGGCAATTAAGGACTCAAGGTGATGCGGAATGACATTGTCAATCAGCACGCCTTCTCCAGCCGCTGCACCAACAATCATATACGTTCCCGCTTCAATCCGGTCCGGGATGATCGTATGCTGGCACCCATGCAGATGGTCCACGCCATCAATGCGGATCACATCTGTGCCGGCACCCTTGATTTTCGCGCCCATATTGGTCAAAAGCGTAGCAACATCAATGATTTCAGGCTCTTTTGCGGCATTTTCGATAATGGTTCTGCCTTTCGCCCTAACAGCGGCAAGCATTATATTGATGGTTGCTCCCACACTGACAACATCGAGATAAATACGGGCTCCGCGCAGTTCATCGGCACGAAGGTAAATGGCTCCCTGCTCATTGGTCACGCGTGCGCCAAGAGCTTCAAACCCTTTTATATGCTGGTCGATCGGCCTTGGCCCAAGATGGCATCCTCCTGGAAGTCCAATAACCGCTTTTTTAAATCGGCCAAGCATCGCTCCCATTAAATAATAGGAAGCACGCAGTTTTTTTACTTTTCCGTTCGGCAAAGGCATGGAAATCATGGAAGAGGGATCAACTGTCATATCATTTTCAGAGAATTCAACAGTGCCCCCTATTTCTTCAAGCAAATCTTTTAGAATTTGTACATCCGAAATATCCGGCAAACCTTCAATTGTTACAGGCGATTCCGCTAAAATGGTGGCTGGAATTAGTGCGACGGCACTATTCTTCGCCCCGCTGATCCGGACAGTCCCTTTTAAAGGGTATCCACCTGCAATCATTAGCTTTTCCATTTGTAACTCCCTTCTAAGCCGTTGTTAAACACATATGCTGGAATTCGACATCAATCTTCAAAAAATTGATAGCCCTTACAGCAAAAGCTACACACTACTTTTCTAACCAACTTCAGCAGAAAATAGCCATAGCTTCTATAAGAAACCCAGTAGGCTTGTCTTTTTTTAATATCGGAAAAATAGTCTTCGGGAAAATATGCACTTTCATATTATCATGTATCTGCATTTTTCAACATTGCAAGTTGAAAAAGGAACAATTTTCCATGTATTTTTTGCAGATTCCGACATTATCTTTATCTTATAGTTTACACGAAAAATCAAATCTCATGTATTGTATTCAAAAAAAGTTCAAATTAAGAAAGAAGCACTAAAAACCGGGGTACAAGTAATGGGGCTGGCTTTGATCCGATTCAGCACCGAAACAAAGCCAGTTTCCTAGAGTTTTTTTACCGAAGTAAGCTATCTATCCTCTTGAGTTCCAGTCTGCGAGGAACGCTTCGATTCCCTTATCTGTAAGAGGGTGGTTGAATAATTGCTGGATGACTTTATAAGGAACTGTCGCGATATGAGCTCCTCTTAAGGCTGCATCCGTCACATGCTGCGGATGTCTGATGGAAGCCGCGATGATTTCTGCATCAATGTCATGGATCGCGAAGATTTCTGCGATTGTGGAGATTAGATCAAGACCGTTATGGCCAATATCGTCCAAACGTCCAAGAAATGGAGAAACGTATGAAGCACCTGCTCTTGCAGCAAGAAGCGCCTGGTTTGCACTGAAGATCAGCGTTACATTGGTTTTAATGCCTTCTTTTGAAAAGACGCTTACTGCTTTCAGGCCATCCGGCGTCATTGGCACCTTGATTGTGATGTTCGGTGCAATCGCTGCAAGCTCTCTTCCTTCTTTAATCATGCCTTCCGCATCAAGTGCAATGACCTCGGCACTTACTGAGCCCGGCACCAATTCCGTGATTTCACGAAGACGGTCAGGGAAGGATACATTCTTTTCTTTTGCCACCAATGAGGGGTTGGTAGTTACTCCGGCAACTACCCCAAGGGCGTATGCTTCTTTAATTTCGTCCATGTTTGCTGTATCGATGAAAAACTTCATAAAAAATCCCACCTTATTAAATATTCTAATATCTATGTATTATCAAATAAAGCTGTGATTCTGTAAAGCCTTACATTTGGGCCAGGTCAATAAATAAGACAAACCGCCCCTATTTCTAGAAGCGGTTTTCTCTTGCAGTTATTTGATTATGCTTTGTTTGAAGAACCAAATTCGCGCATTTTGCCGATTACTGTTTCTTTAATCGCTTCACGTGCAGGTCCTAAGTATTTGCGCGGATCGTATACTTCTGTATCTGCTGCCAATACTTCGCGAACGCGTTTTGCTGAAGCAATTTGGTTTTCAGTGTTTACATTGATTTTAGCAGTTCCTAAAGAAACGGATTTTTGGATATCCTTTGTCGGGATTCCAGTACCGCCATGAAGAACCAGAGGAACACCTGTAAGGCTTCCGATCTCTTCCATTTCAGCAAAGCCAAGGTTTGGCTCACCTTTGTATGGTCCATGAACAGAACCAAGGGCCGGAGCAAGGCAGTCGATGCCTGTACGCTTAACCAGCTCTTCACATTCTTTTGCATCAGCATAAATCACGCCATCAGCAATAACATCGTCTTCCTGTCCTCCGACAGTTCCTAACTCTGCTTCAACTGAAACGCCTTTTGAATGTGCATATTCAACTACTTTTGAAGTAGTCTCCACATTTTGTTCAAATGGATCATGGGAAGCATCGATCATTACGGATGTGAATCCGGCATCGATTGCCTCTTTACATTTATCAAAACTTGAACCGTGGTCTAAGTGGATAGCCACTGGAACGGTAATTTTATAATCTTCAAGCAGCCCTTCAACCATTTTTACAACCGTTTTAAAACCGCCCATGTAGCGTGCAGCACCTTCGGAAACACCAAGGATAACCGGTGATTTTTCTTCTTCTGCCGCCTGCAGGATCGCTTGAGTGAACTCAAGGTTGTTTAAGTTAAATTGACCTACTGCATAGCCTTCTGATTTTGCTTTATTAAGCATTTCAGTCATAGAAACTAAAGGCATTTTTTCTTCCTCCTTATTGATAATCGTTTAAGTTCAGGCAGACTAAATACTGTTAAAGTTTTCCCCTTAACACTATCGAATATGTACCCTCACAATAGTCCGCTAAACTGAGACGACCCTTTGGAATTCATCTGTTATCATACCAAAAAGGACTTAGAAAAGCCATTATTCCAGCGCGTTTTTATGAAATGTCATAAAGCAAACGCTATCATTTTTCCCGTGTTGGAATTTCAGGTTAAAAACGGATATTTTTGGTTTATTATGAGTTAGGGACTAGCAAATATTTTTTTACTGCCGCCCTGATGTCATCGATATCGAATGGCTTCGCAAAGTGAGTAAGAGCACCCAGATCCTTTGCTTCCTGAATCATATCGAGTTCACCGTAAGCGGTCATGATAATAACGCGGATATCTTTATCCACTACTCTCATTCTTTTTAAAATTTCAATCCCGTCCATTCCCGGTATTTTCATATCAAGAAGAACAAGATCAGGCGAATGCTTGGAAACAATGTCGAGAGCCTGGACTCCATTGGCAGCCTGGTACGTGTCGTACCCTTCCTTCTGCAGTACCTCATTAAGTAAAATACGGATTCCGAACTGATCATCTACGATTAAAATTTTCCCTTTCATCAAGCCACCTCTTTCTGTCGTATTAAAAGCACTTAGGTTTAAAACCATACTGAATTATGACTGCAGGTCACTTAACTATACATTCTCCTACAGCTAATTTCTCTGTGAAAGATGATTATTCCTTCTTAATTTAGCAATTACCTTTGATTATTTTACCTTTCCTTCCCTATTCTCTATAATAGAACCGCAGGAAAAGATGAAGGAGTGAACGGATTTGCTGAAGATGTTTTCTACCCAGCTGACAGGCTTATTTAAAAGACTTCAGGAAAAAGAGGAATTTTCCATAGAGGACAGCGCCCGCCTATTGGCCCAGGCTGCTGCCGGTGATGGAAAAATATATATTTACGGAACTAAAGAAATGACTTCAATCGGCTATGAAGCCGTTCAAAGCCAGGAGCCGCTTAGAGATGCAGCGGTTTTGGAAAAGGAGTCGGAAGTATCAGAAACTGACCGGGTCATCATCTTTTCAAGATATTCGGATGACGAAGACGCAGCCGCTATGGCAAAATCTTTATCTGAAAAAGGAATTCCGTTTGTGGCAGTAAGCACTTTAAGAACTGAAAGTGGCGGCAGTCTGGCCGATTTGGCTGATGTTCATATAGATTTAAAGCTTGCGAAAGGCCTTCTGCCTGATGAAGAGGGCAATCGCTTCGGTTATCCGGCCACGATGGCCGCTTTGTTTGTGTATTATGGAATTAAGTTTACGATTGATGAGATAATGGCGGAGTTTGAGTAGCTTTTGCAAGTTTTAACTGTACAAATACTTCGTGCTCCACAAACAAAAAATCCCTCCGCATCCGGAGGGATTTTTCGCATATTATAGTTTTTCGCTGAACTTCAATGATGCCCCGACAAATTCACGGAATAATGGCTGAGGCCGGGTTGGTCTTGAGATAAATTCAGGATGGAACTGTGAAGCGACGAACCAAGGGTGATCCTTGACTTCGATGATTTCCACCAGTCGGCCGTCCGGGCTTGTACCGGAGAAGACAAAGCCTGCTTTTTCCATATCCTGACGGTAATGGTTATTGAACTCATAGCGATGGCGATGACGCTCATATACCACTTCATCCTGGTATGCCTCAAAGGCTTTTGTATCTTCATTCAATTTGCAAGCCTGCAAACCAAGTCTTAGAGTTCCGCCTAAATCTTCAATATCCTTTTGCTCAGGCAAAAGGTCGATTATTGGATGCGGTGTTTCAGGAGCAATTTCTGCTGAGTGCGCCCCTTCAAGACCCAGTACGTTTCTTGCAAATTCAATCGAAGCCAGCTGCATGCCCAGGCAGATGCCAAAGAATGGCTTTTTGTTTTCGCGCGCATACTGAATGGCAAGGATCTTCCCTTCGATGCCGCGGTCGCCAAATCCGCCCGGAACCAGGATACCGTCCACGTCCTGAAGCAGTTCATTCACGTTCGTGCTGTCCACTTCTTCAGAGTTGATCCATTTGATTTCAATATCAGAATCATAGGCATAACCTGCATGTTTTAAGGCTTCGACAACAGAAATGTAAGCATCCTGCAATTCAACATATTTACCGACAAGGCCGATCTTGGTTTTTTTAGAAAGGTTTAGAACCTTATCAACCAGCTGTTTCCACTCGGTCATCTCTGCTTCTCCGCAATCCAGTTTCAAATGCCTGCAGACGATTTCATCAAGCTTCTGATCCTGAAGGGATAGCGGCACAGAATATAAAGTATCCGCATCTGCTGCTTCAATAACAGCTTCTTTATCGATATCACAGAATAGCGCAATTTTGTCCTTCATATCCTGGGAAATTGGCATTTCCGTACGAAGAACGATGACATTTGGCTGAATGCCAAGGCTTCTTAGTTCTTTAACACTGTGCTGTGTCGGCTTTGTTTTCATTTCACCTGCTGCCTTGATGTAAGGAACCAGTGTACAGTGAATGTACATTACGTTATCGCGGCCGATATCACTCTTAATCTGGCGAATCGCTTCAAGGAATGGTAGTGACTCAATATCCCCTACTGTTCCGCCGATTTCTGTGATAACCACATCAGAATTCGTTTCATGGCCTGCACGGAATACTTTATCCTTGATTTCATTTGTGATATGCGGGATAACCTGCACCGTTCCGCCGTTATAGTCGCCGCGGCGCTCTTTTCTAAGAACTGTTGAGTAAATTTTACCAGTTGTTACACTGCTGTACTTTGTCAGGTTAATATCAACAAAGCGCTCATAGTGGCCTAAGTCCAGGTCCGTCTCTGCGCCGTCACCTGTTACAAACACTTCACCATGCTGGTACGGGCTCATGGTTCCCGGATCCACATTTATGTAAGGATCGAATTTCTGAATTGTAACAGTTAACCCTCTGTTTTTCAGCAGGCGGCCAAGTGATGCTGCCGTAATTCCTTTTCCCAGTGACGAAACAACTCCGCCCGTAACAAAAATATACTTAGTCATGAAAAATTCCCCCTTGATATCAGTTTGTGCATAATGATGCCGGTTTAAAGACTTGATGATAAAAATTCTATTGTTCAGCCTCTGCCTTTTCAGCGGAAGCTTATCGCAAAGGGATGGTTTAGCTCTTTTAAAAAGGCACATGGCCTGTAAAAAAAATAAAAAGCGCTCCTCTTACTTAAGTAAGTAAGGGAGCGCTATTAGCGTCTAAACGAATCGTCCTTTTTTAAGGAGCCCAAAAAGTATTCTACAAGCCCTGAAACGAAAAGTCAAGGTTATAAATCTTCTTCTTCGTCTTCTTCGCTTTCATCTTCCTCCAGCTCTTCATCTTCATCGACAAGGTCGAATTCTTCTTCTTTTTCCACAATATCATCATCTTCGAAATCGTCATCATCTTCAAGATCATCGTCATCGTCGAGAAGATCGTCATCATCGTCTTCAGTCAGATCATCATCTTCGAATCCGTCGATATCATCGTAGTCGATATCCTCTTCATCCAGTTCATCATAATCTTCAAGGTCGAGATCGTCGTCAGCCTTTTTCTTCGCCTTTTTCTTTTTCTTAGGCTTGATTACGGTTACGACTTCTTCTTCATATTGGTCAACCGGATACCATGAACGAAGACCCCAGCGGTTATCGCCCAATCCAATGAAATGGCCATCTATATTTAAATCTGTATAGAACTGCGCAATTTTCCCCTTGACTTGTTCCTCTGAAAGGTTTTTAAGTTTAGCTACTTGATTCATGATGTCATTAAAGGCCATTGGTTCTTTTTTGCTTGTCAGAAGTTCATAAGCCACTTCGATTAATGACATTTCCTGCAATTCTTCTTTTGAGAACTGTTCCAAACCCAATATCAGCACTTCCTTTCCCTATGTAAACGCTCATAAGCGCGCTAATTAAAACTATATAAGTTGAATTTCCGCAGGGCCCTGCACATGCATGTGGACAGCCTGCAAGAAGGCATATTCTTCATTATAAACAAATTTTTACGGTTTATGCCAGTTATATCTGCTGTTCTGAGTATTTTTATGCGATTTAATAGAGCTTTGAATGATGTCCGTTAATTTCCGCTACGGGTACTTGCTTTCCGCTGGGAGAAACGGGAGCCTCGTGCAGGACATTAAATAGGCTTCATCGAATAATCAATGCACCAAGGAAATGCGGCAGCATTTTCGAGGATCAAGTGCCCTCCGCTCAAACTCAGCAGAATACATTTTATTGTTTTTGCAAGACAATAACTTTTTTTATTATCCGCTAAAAAGATGCTAATCTGCCCTCTGTTTTCTCCTGCCCCTCAGCGGCCGGTCCCATTTTTTATAGGCGAGCCAGGTGAAGAAGATGGAGAGCAGGAAGAATGCTATGGCTCCCAGCTGTTTTCCGTATAAAAAATATACACCTGCACCAGCGGCAAGCATGGCTGCGTAGAGCAAGAATTTTTTCATATTTTCACATCCTCAGGTTTCCCGAAGTGGACTGCTATGTATTGATTCCATTATATAGGATATGGATGTATTTTATATTACTTCTATGTTAAATAATAGTGCAGAAAACAAGGGCCTGCTGCTGCAGGCCCTGTTTTTACATATTCCTCCGGTACTGCCCGCCCACTTCGTATAATGCACGGGTGATTTGGCCGAGGCTTGCCACTTTGACGGTTTCCATCAGCTCGGCGAAGATGTTTTCGCCGCTGACTGCTGCTTCCTTCAATTGGTTCAGTGCCTCTTCCGATTTTTCTTTGTTGCGCTCCTGGAAGCTGCGCAGGTTACGGATTTGTGTTTCTTTCTCTTCCTTCGTTGCCCTTGCAAGCTCCATGTTGTTCATTTCATCCTCTGATGGAGGATTAGGATTCAAGTATGTGTTGACCCCGATGATCGGAAGCTCCCCAGTATGCTTTTTCATTTCATAATACATGGACTCATCCTGGATTTTGCCGCGCTGGTATTGCGTTTCCATGGCACCGAGAACCCCTCCGCGGTCATTGATGCGTTCGAACTCTCTCAGCACCTGCTCTTCCACAAGATCTGTCAGCTCATCCACGATAAATGCACCCTGAAGCGGATTTTCATTTTTCGATAAGCCATGCTCTTTTGTAATGATCATCTGGATGGCCATTGCCCGGCGGACAGATTCTTCCGTCGGTGTCGTGATGGCTTCATCATACGCATTCGTATGAAGCGAGTTACAGTTATCCTGAAGCGCCATTAACGCCTGCAGTGTTGTGCGGATATCGTTAAAATCGATTTCCTGTGCATGCAGGGAACGGCCTGAGGTCTGGATATGGTATTTCAGCTTCTGGCTTCTCTCGTTTGCACCGTATTTATCTCTCATAACCGTTGCCCAGATGCGGCGGGCCACACGGCCGAGCACCGTGTACTCCGGATCCAGTCCATTCGAGAAGAAGAATGACAGGTTTGGTGCAAAATCATTGATGTTCATGCCTCTGCTCAAATAGTACTCCACATACGTAAAGCCATTTGCCAGTGTAAAGGCAAGCTGTGAAATCGGGTTCGCTCCCGCTTCCGCGATATGGTAGCCGGAAATGGATACCGAGTAGTAATTGCGGACCTTGTGGTCAATGAAATACTGCTGAATATCCCCCATCATCCTCAAAGCGAACTCTGTCGAGAAGATACAAGTATTCTGTCCCTGGTCCTCTTTTAAAATATCAGCCTGAACCGTCCCGCGTACCGTCTGCAGCGTCTGCGCCCTGACTTCGGTGAACTCTTCAACTGTCAGCACACGATCAAGCTCCTGCTCTTTTGCCTCAACCTGCTGTTCGATCGCCGTATTCATGAACATCGCCAAAATAATCGGCGCAGGCCCATTAATCGTCATGGATACAGATGTAGATGGATGGCACAGGTCAAAACCGGCATACAGCTTCTTCATATCGTCCAGTGTACAGATGCTGACACCGCTCTCCCCGACTTTTCCGTAAATATCCGGGCGGTAGTCAGGATCTTCTCCGTAAAGGGTGACAGAATCAAAGGCTGTGCTTAAACGCTTTGCAGCATCATCTTTGGATAGATAATGGAAGCGGCGGTTTGTCCGTTCAGGCGTACCCTCTCCGGCAAACTGTCTTTTTGGATCTTCACCCTCGCGTTTGAATGGGAAAACACCGGCTGTGTAAGGGAATGAACCCGGTACATTTTCTCTGTATACCCAGCGGATGATTTCTCCATAATCCTTGTACTTAGGCAGTGCCACTTTTGGAATGGACAGACCGGATAAGCTTTTTGTCTTTAAAACCGTCACAATTTCTTTATCGCGGATTTTTGTTACAAATCGCTCTCCTGAGTATTTTTCCTTCAGGTCTTCCCAGCCTGCAAGAATGTTCTTTGTTTCAGCCGTCAGCTTTTCTTCTGCAGCAGATTTAATGGCTTCAAGAGAGGCAATGACTTCTTCATTTCCTTCTTGTTCTTTTACAGCAAGCAGTGCTCCCTCAAGCTGAAACAGTTTGCGGGCAAGATCTGCCTGCTCTTCGGCTTTTTTATGATAGCCGCGGACGGTTTCGGATACCTCGCGGAGATAATAGCGCTGTTCATTTGGAATAATGACATTCTGCTTTTCAACTTTTGCGCTTTTTGTAAAACTTGTTTTCCAATCTGTACCTGCTTTTTCATTAATCGTTTCAACCAGTGCCGCAAACACCGCGTTTGTGCCCGGGTCATTAAACTGGCTCGCAATGGTTCCGTAGACAGGCATGTCTTCAAGCTCTTTTTCAAAAAGCATCCGGCTGCGCTGGTACTGCTTTTGCACCTGGCGCATCGCATCCTCTGAGCCTTTGCGTTCAAATTTATTAATGACGATTAAATCTGCATAATCGATCATATCAATTTTTTCAAGCTGGGATGGCGCCCCGAATTCACTTGTCATGACATACATCGAAGCATCACAAATTTCGGTAATGCCGGCATCTCCCTGCCCAATGCCGCTTGTTTCCACAATAATCAAATCAAAACCGGCTGCTTTAACAACAGAAATAGCATCCTGAATCGCAAGCGACAGCTCGCTGCGGGAATTTCTTGTTGCCAGGCTTCGCATGTAGACACGCGGATTAAAGATGGCGTTCATGCGGATACGGTCGCCAAGAAGCGCACCGCCCGTTTTTTGCTTTGTCGGATCCACTGAAAGAATCGCGACCTTTTTCTCAGGAATTTCATTAATGAAACGGCGGATCAGCTCATCTGTCAGCGAGCTTTTTCCGGCACCGCCCGTTCCTGTAATCCCCACAACCGGAACCTGCTTTTCGAGTGATTTCACTTTCTTCATAACTGGCTCAAGCGCTGCTGCCGCTTCCTTGCCTACGGTTACCTGATGCTCAGCCAGTGTAATCAGCTTGGCGATGGCATTGGTTTCCCCGTCCTGGAGATTTTCAATCTGCTCGGATGCTTCAGCTGTAAATGTCGGGAAATCACAATCCTTAATCATTTGATTAATCATGCCCTGAAGACCGTATTGGCGGCCGTCTTCCGGCGAGAAAATCCTCGCGATTCCGTAATCATGCAATTCTTTGATTTCCTTCGGGATGATGACACCGCCTCCGCCGCCATAAATGCGGATGTGGGATGCGCCTCTTTCCTTCAGAAGATCATACATATATTTGAAGTACTCCACATGTCCACCCTGATAAGATGAAATGGCGATTCCCTGCACATCCTCCTGGATGGCAGCATTTACAACTTCCTCCACTGAACGGTTATGCCCGAGGTGGATGACCTCTGCCCCGCTTGCCTGAATGATGCGGCGCATAATGTTGATGGAAGCATCATGTCCGTCAAATAGACTGGAAGCCGTCACAAAACGAATATGATTTTTCGGCTTATAGACTTCTGGATTGCTCATCGTTCTCCTCCTTGTCCGTAAACGCAAGGCCAAGCCCTGCGCACTATTCTTAAGCTTTTTCCGAGACCTTGCCTGAATCCTTTATTCCCTGAAAAAGAAGATTGGTCTGCAGCTGGATATACTCGTCGATGCTGTACATTTTCTGCAGGGACCAGCGGCGGAATGCCCACATTTGCCCCTGGACAAAAATGTTATGGGCGATCATTTTGATTTTTTCCTCCGGCAGGTCCAGTTCCCCGTTCTCCACGCAAAGAGTAATGACATGCTCGAACATGCCAACCATTTCAATTTCTTTTTTGAGCACATATGGAAGGGCGTCTTTTGTCAGCGCCTTTACTTCCTGGTACATGACAAGCACTTCATCCTGCATTTCGTCGACCACTTTGAAGTAATCGGCGATGCCTTGTTTCAGGCTTTCAAGTGTGCCCTGTTTCGTATCAAGGCCCTTTTGCAGCCGCTCGGCTACCTGGTCATATATGCTGTCGCAAACCAGGTACAGGACGTCCTCTTTTGTCCGGATGTATTCATAAAGCGTTCCAATACTAAAACCAGATGCCTTTGCGATCTCTCTAGTTGTTGTACGATGGAACCCTTTTTGGATAAAAAGGGTGACGGCACCTTTAATCATCTGATCGCGTCTTTTTTTGACAAGACGCTCATCTTTAACAGAAGCCTGCACTTCCCGTTTTTTCATTGTTACCTACCGCCTCCCGTCATTCAGACGTATTATTTCGTTACCATACGAGAGATTACGAGTCTCTGGATTTCCTGTGTGCCTTCGTAGATTTGCGTGATTTTGGCGTCGCGCATATAGCGTTCTACCGGGTAGTCCTTTGTATATCCGTAGCCGCCAAAGATTTGAACGGCGTCTGTTGTTACTTTCATGGCAGTGTCGCCGGCAAGAAGTTTGGACATAGCCGATTCTTTTCCGTATGGAAGTCCTTCTGATTCCAGCCATGCTGCCTGGTAAGTTAAGAGTCTGGAAGCTTCGATGCTTGTTGCCATGTCTGCCAGTTTAAAGCCGATTCCCTGCTGGGCAGCGATTGGCTTGCCAAATTGCTGGCGTTCTTTGGCATATTCGATGGAAGCATCCAATGCACCCTGAGCGATTCCGACTGCCTGGGCAGCGATGCCGTTGCGGCCGCCATCGAGTGTCATCATGGCAACTTTGAAGCCCTCGCCTACATTGCCAAGCACATTCTCAACCGGAACCTTGCACTCTTCGAAAATAATCTCAGTTGTCGGTGAGGAACGGATTCCCAGTTTCTTTTCCTTCTTGCCGACAGAGAAGCCTTCAAATCCTGCTTCCACGATGAACGCGGTTGTACCCTTATGCTTGGAGGATGGATCTGTTAAGGCAAACACGACATAGATATCGGCAATTCCGCCGTTTGTGATGAAAATTTTGCTGCCGTTTAAGACGTAATGGTCACCTTCAAGGCGGGCTGTTGTTCTCATTCCGCCGGCATCAGATCCGCTGCCCGGCTCAGTAAGGCCGTATGCGCCGATTTTTTCACCTTGTGCCATCGGCTTTAAGTACTTTTGCTTTTGCTCTTCGTTTCCGAACTTGAAGATCGGCCAACCTGCAAGGGACGTATGGGCGGAAAGAGTTACACCTGTAGAGGCGCAGACTCTTGAAAGCTCTTCAACTGCGATACAGTAAGCCAGGTAGTCACTGCCGATTCCGCCGTATTCTTCAGGCCACGGAATACCGGTTAATCCAAGTTCCGCCATTTTATCGAAAATCTCTCTGTCAAAGCGCTCTTCTTCGTCACGCTCAGCTGCTGTCGGCGCCACTTCGTTCCTGGCGAAATCGCGCACCATTTTTCTGATCATTTCATGCTCTTCACTTAATTGGAAATTCATTGTAGGTCCCTCGCTTTATATGGATTCTTTAATATGTTAAAAAGCTTTATAATTTTGCCCGTTGACTGCAGCGAACCCGCGGGGAGGAATGCGAGCCTCCTCCGCTTCGCGTGCGGTGTCTCACACTTCCCTCTCCTCCCGCAGGACATTGATATCAGCTTCCTCGACTGAACGAAATGCGTCATCATTTTCGGAGGATCAAGTGCCCACAGCGAAGATCATCTCTGCATTTAAAAGTTAGACGTAGTAAACACTCTCAGAAACAAATATCATAACTTTACAGCTGTTTGCTGATGACAATCCGCTGAATTTCGCTTGTACCTTCATAGATTTCAGTAATTTTTGCATCGCGGAAGTAACGCTCAACCGGGTAATCTTCTGTGTAGCCGTATCCGCCGAATACCTGGATGGCCTCTGTTGTTACGTCCACTGCCGTTTTGGATGCAAACAGCTTTGCCATGGAGGCTTCAAGTCCACACTTGATGCCGCGCTGGCGCATGTCTGCTGCGCGATAGATTAATAGTTTTGAAGCTTCTACACTTGTTGCCATGTCTGCAAGCTTAAATCCGACACCCTGCTGCGCGGCGATCGGCTTGCCGAACTGTACACGTTCCTTGGCGTAACTCGCGGCTGCTTCAAAAGCTGCTTCTGCGATTCCAAGTGCCTGTGAAGCAATCCCGATCCTTCCGGCATCGAGATTAGCCATTGCAATCTTGAAGCCCTCTCCTTCAGTGCCGAGGAGATTTTCAGCCGGAATCCGCATATCTTCAAATGTCAGCTGCAGAGTTCTGGAGCCGCGCAGACCCATTTTGTGCTCATCTTTCCCAAATACAAGACCTGGTGTATCCTTCTCGACAATGAAAGCGGAGATGCCTTTGGTGCCCAGCTCCGGATTTGTGGAAGCAAAAACGATATAAACGTCAGCTTCGCCGGCATTTGTAATAAATACTTTTGAGCCATTGATAACGTAATGATTTCCATCTTTAACCGCACGGGACTTTAAGCTTCCGGCATCCGAGCCTGCGCTCGGCTCCGTGAGGCAAAAAGCACCGAGATACTCGCCTGAAGCAAGCTTCGGAATATATTTCTGCTTTTGTTCTTCCGTCCCGAAATAAAGGATCGGGTTTGTTCCAACCGATGTGTGAACCGATAAAATAACGCCGACCGTCGCACTTACGCGTGACAGTTCATGGATAGCGATAATGTAAGAGATAAAGTCCATTTCCGATCCGCCGTATTTTTCAGGAATCGGAATCCCCATTAGGCCAAGTTCGCCCATTTTGCGAAGAATCTCCCTAGGAAACTCGCCTTGCTCCATTTTTTCAACAAAAGGGGCGATTTCTGCCTGAGCAAAATCCCGCACCATTTTTCTCATCATTTCCTGCTCTTCTGTAAATCTCAGGTTCATTTGTATACCCTCCGATGCTGCCCAGGCTTCAGTTAGCCAAGGCCTAATGGTTTATTCGTAAACGTAGAAGCCTCTGCCTGTCTTCTTGCCAAGCCAGCCGGCTTTTACATATTTTCTTAACAGCGGGCATGGGCGGTATTTATCATCACCAAAACCTTCATGCAGGGTTTCCATAATATACAGGCATGTGTCCAGGCCAATGAAGTCAGCCAAAGTCAGCGGTCCCATTGGATGGTTCATGCCAAGCTTCATCACTTCATCAATGGCCTCTTTAGTCGCGACCCCCTCGTAAAGCGTGAAGATTGCTTCATTGATCATTGGCATCAGGATGCGGTTGGATACAAATCCTGGGAAGTCATTTACTTCTACCGGCACTTTTTTGAGTGTCTTCGTGATGTCTTCGATCGTTTGGTATACTTCGTCAGCTGTTGCCAGACCGCGGATGATTTCTACAAGCTTCATCACGGGCACCGGGTTCATAAAATGCATGCCGATCACTTTTTCCGGGCGTTTGGTTGCGGCTGCTATTTCTGTAATCGGAAGGGATGACGTATTACTTGCCAGAATCGCATGCTCTGGTGCAATTTCATCAAGCTGGCTGAAGAGCTTCGTTTTGATCTCCATGTTTTCAACCGCGGCTTCGATGACGAGCTCTACGTTTTTGGCGTCCTGAAGATCACTTGAAGCGGTTACATTTTTCAGTACTGCTTCCATCTCGCCCGCTGTCATGCGCTCTTTTTCCACCTGGCGGGAAAGATTTTTCTTTATCACGCCAAGACCGCGTTCCACAAACTCCGGCTTTAAGTCGTTTAAGATGACGCTATAGCCTGCCTGTGCACATACCTGTGCGATTCCTGAACCCATTTGTCCAGCACCGATTACCATAATGTTTTTTACGTTCATTTTGTATCCTCCGTTCTTGGGTTTGCGGTTGTACTATATTTGCATTTCTGGCCACTAAAGTTTTGGCTCGAATCGTGTTATCGCTAATCCTTATTCACTATTGCTTTGGAACCTCAATCATCACCGCATCGCCCTGGCCGCCGCCGCTGCAGATGGCCGCGATGCCGATTCCGCCTCCACGGCGCTTCAACTCGTGCATCAGAGTCAGAATGATTCTTGCTCCGCTCGCGCCGATTGGATGGCCGAGTGCCACAGCCCCGCCATTGACGTTTACTTTTTCTTCATCAAGACCGGCAATTTTTCCGCTTGTAAGAGCAACGGCTGCAAATGCCTCATTTATTTCGAATAGATCAATCTCTTCCAGGGTTTTTCCTGTCTTTTTCAACAGAGCATTTATGACAAGGCCAGGTGTCTGCGGGAAATCCTTCGCTTCCACCGCAAGAGCTGTATGGCCGAGAATATAAGCTTCCGGTTTTTTGCCTTCTCGTTCTGCACGCTCTTCGCTCATCAATACCAATGCCGCTGCACCGTCGTTGACGCCAGGCGCATTCCCGGCAGTGATCGTTCCGTCGGAGTTAAAAACAGATCCGAGCTTGGCGAGCTTTTCTAAAGAAGTGTCTTTACGGGGAGACTCATCCTGAGAAACAACGACCGGATCCCCTTTTCGCTGCGGAACTTCCACTGAAACAATTTCTTCTGCCAGTTTGCCGGATTCGATTGCAGCAAGTGCACGTTCATGGCTTCTCATCGCCCAATTGTCCTGCTCTTCACGGCTGATTTCGAATTCTTTCGCTGTCGAGTTTCCGTATGTTCCCATATGGACGCCTGTGAAGCTGCAGCTTAATCCGTCGTGGACCATTAAATCCTTAACCGTTGAATCACCCATGCGCAGGCCCCAGCGTGCTTTTGGCAGAATGTATGGCGCGTTGCTCATGGACTCCATGCCGCCAGCTACGATGATTTCCTCGTCACCTGCCCTGATGATCTGATCTCCTAAAGTGACGCTTCGCATGCCGGAAGCACACACTTTATTGATCGTTTCCGTTTTCACTTCCCATGGCAAGCCTGCTTTTCGGGCAGCCTGGCGTGAAGGGATTTGCCCCTGTCCTCCCTGGAGAACGGTGCCGAGGATCACTTCGTCGACATCCTCGGGGTTAACGCCGGCACGGTTCAGCGCTTCTTTTATTGCAAATCCGCCAAGGTCAGAAGCGGTAAAGCTGCTAAGACCTCCTGCAAATTTTCCAAAAGGTGTTCTTACTCCGCTAAGAATTACGGTTTTCCCCATAAAGAATCGCTCCTTTGTACTATTAATTTAAAATGTTCGAAAAATTAATTAGAAAAAAATAGAGTCTATGTTGCAGGTCTAGTTGAAGGTAACTGTTTGTGAAGGTGCTGGTCATTGACTGAACGCTCGCTCGAAAGGACGGCGAAAAAAGGATTTATCGGATCTTCAGTCACCCAGAAAAATTGTAAGCGCTTTATCATTTTCTATTTTACTAGAAAAACAGCAGAAATTGAAACACTTTACACAAAATTCAGGCAAAAACATTTTTCGTCAAAATGCATTACAGGAATTTTGGTGGTGCTTCAATTTCCACTTTCAAGATATTAGGATGCTACCTTCCGGCTTTCACCTATAACGGACTTTTCCAGAATTTCAGCAACATCGTACGTATGAACCTGTTCTTCCACTTCTTTCGCTTTCGTCCCATCAGACAGCATGGTTAAGCAGTATGGACATCCTGAACTGATTACGGATGGATTGACTGCCAATGCCTGCTCTGTGCGTGAAACATTTACGCGATGTCCGGTTTCTTCTTCCATCCACATCAGGCCGCCGCCCGCTCCGCAGCACATGCCGGTTTCGCGGTTTCTTTCCATTTCCACAAGCTTGACGCCCGGGATGCTTTTAAGGATTTCACGCGGAGGATCATACACCTCGTTGTAGCGTCCAAGATAGCAGGAATCATGGAAGGTAATCGTTTCTTCCACTGCATATTGCGGCTTCAGCTTGCCTTCTTCCACAAGCTGGGCAAGAACTTCAGTATGGTGATAAACCTCTGCCTCTAATCCGAAATCCGGATACTCATTTTTGAAAATATTGTAGGCATGAGGATCAATCGTGACAATCTTCTTCACTTCATTTTTCTCAAACTCTTCAATGTTCTTAGCGGCAAGCTCCTGGAACAGGAACTCGTTTCCAAGACGTCTTGGCGTGTCACCGGAGTTCTTCTCCTTGTTGCCAAGGATGGCGAACTTGACGCCGGCCTCATTCATCAGTTTCGCAAAGGAAAGAGCGATCTTCTGACTGCGGTTGTCATAAGAGCCCATGGAGCCAACCCAGAATAAGTATTCAAACTCTTCGCCCGCCTTTTTCATTTCCTTCACTGTCGGCACATGAACATCTTCACGTGCTTCTCTCCAGTCCTCGCGCTCCTTGCGGTTCAGTCCCCAAGGATTGCCCTGGCGCTCGATATTGGTCATGGCACGCTGTGCGTCCGCATCCATCTTCCCTTCTGTTAACACAAGGTAGCGGCGCAGATCGATAATTTTATCAACATGCTCATTCATTACCGGACATTGGTCTTCACAGTTTCGGCAAGTCGTACAAGCCCAGATTTCTTCTTCTGTAATGACTTCGCCAATCAGGCTTGGGCTGTATGCCAGACCAGCCGCAGCTTCTTCTGCACCTTGGCCGGCAGCAGCAAGCGCAAGCTGATTGCCTTTCGTGTTGGAAAAAGCAAATGTCGGAACCCACGGCTGCTTAGATGTGACAACAGCACCGTGATTTGTTAAATGATCACGCAATTTCAAGATTAAATCCATCGGCGAAAGCATCTTTCCAGTGCCGGTTGCCGGACACATATTGGTACAGCGTCCGCATTCCACACAAGCATAGAAGTCAATCATCTGATGCTGTGTAAAATCTTCAATCTTTCCGACACCAAAGCTTTCCTGTGTTTCATCTTCAAAATCGATTGCCTTTAATTTCCCCGGATTGTCCAGACGGTTAAAATATACGTTGGCCGGTCCGGCGATTAAGTGAGCGTGCTTGGATTGAGGCACATACACCAGGAATGCAAGCAAGAATAATAAGTGAATCCACCATGCGATATAAAAGACAGCAATGGAGGCTGTTTCGCCCATCCATGAGAATCCGCCGGCAATCAGGGACGCAACAGGCTCTGTCCAGGTTCCTTCATGGCCATGCCAGATCATGCCCATTCCATTGCCAAGCAGGACGGATAGCATAAGCCCTCCGATAAAAATAAGGACGAGACCTGATTTGAATCCGCGCTTTAAGCGGACAAGCTTTTCCACATATCGACGGTGGAAAGCCCACATGACCGCAACCAGGATCATAAGGGTCACAATTTCCTGGAAAAAGGTGAACCCGGGATATAAAGGTCCAAGCGGCAGGTGTGCACCCGGCTTAATTCCTTTGATAATAAAATCAATCGCTCCAAATTGGACAAGAATGAAGCCATAGAAAAACATTACGTGAATAATCCCGCTCTTCTTATCCTTTAAAAGCTTCTTCTGGCCAAAAACATTGACCCAGATCTTTTCAAGGCGCTCTTTCACCTTCCCGTCAAACTCCACTTTTTTGCCAAGCTTAATATAATCAATCCGCGTCTTCACAACATAGACAAAAAGGCTGACAGCGTAAGCGGTTACAAGAAGGAATGCAATTAAATTGATCCATAATAAACCGTTCATGGGCATGGTGCTCCTTTCCTCATCTTAGAAAATTTTAAAAACAGTATAATTTTCTGAATTTACTCTTATTCTCATTATATTATGAATGAGCATTCAGTCAACCATTTTTCGTAAAACTTGTTCGAAAAATTTTATTATTTCCATTTATTAATTTCTTTTCAGAGAGGAAAAGTCCTTCCAATTTGGAAAGAATTGATGATAGAAATAGCACGGCAGGAAATACTAACAGGAAAATCCTTTTGGGAGGTAGAACTCGATGACTGTCTGGAATATCATTATGGCCGTTTTACTTGTCATATTCCTATGGCTCTATATCGATTTTACATGGGGCCGGAAAAGCCATTTGAAAAAGCTGGAGCGGACCGTATGCCCTATCCGGCAGTCTGACATGGAGCTGTTTGCCAACGGCCCTGCTTTGTTTGATGATTTATTCTCCGAACTTAAAAAAGCGCAAAAGCACATTCATGTTTTATTTTATATTGTGAAGGAAGATAAAATAAGCAAGGAGTTTTTAACCATATTAATGGGTAAAGCAAAAGAAGGAGTGGAAGTCCGTCTTCTCCTGGATTGGGCCGGAAGCTTTACCATCAAAAGAAAAACCGTTAAGAAACTGAAGAGCAGCGGCATCAAGTTTTCGTTTGCACATGTGCCAAAGCTCCCTTTTCTCTTTTATTCTTTTCATGCCAGAAACCATCGGAAAATTGCAGTGATTGATGGGAAAATCGGTTACACCGGCGGTTTTAATATCGGCAAAGAATACATTAATGAGGATAAAAAGCTGACTCCTTGGCGTGACTATCATTTAAAATTTAAGGGCGAGGGTGTGCAGGATCTGCAAAGAGAGTTTTTGACTGATTGGTATAAAGCAACGAAGACTGACTTGCTTGCTAACAGTGTCTATTTTCCTGATCTTCATGCGGGTCTTTATCGTCAGCAGTTTTCGGCTTATAAGGGGGCTTTCCTGGAAGAAACCTTCTCATCCTTAATACGGAATGCGAAAACGGGCATTACGATAGGCACCCCTTATTTTATTCCGAGCAAAAGGCTTTATAAGGATTTACTCCATGCCCTTGAACGCGGTGTTACAGTCAAGCTCCTCGTACCATCCCTAATCGATCATATTCTGGTGAAAGAAGCCTCTTATCATTATCTGAGAGCCCTGATTAGAGAAGGAGCTTATGTGTATGAGTACAAAAAGGGCTTTTACCATGCAAAGGCCATTATGATCGATGATGATATCTGTGATATCGGAACAGCCAATTTTGATAAGCGGAGCCTGTTCTTAAATTATGAAATCAATTGCTTTATTTATGACAAAGAGTTCATTAAAGAGATCAAGGCAGTTTTAGATAAAGACATACTGGATGCCAAGAGATTGACGCTAAAAGAATTAAACCGGCCGGATCCTTTAAGGACATTTAAAGAAATGCTTGCCCGGTCTGTGGCAAGCTTCCTGTAGAAAAGCGGACCAATCTAGACCGGTAAAAAGAAGGTGCTGCAAATTGAAAATCAGACTGGGGTATGTTTCCCATGCTATCAGCTTGTGGGAGGCATCTCCTGCACGGACATTAACTTTTACGCGCTACCAGCAGCTGCCTGAGGAAGAGAGGCTGGAAAAACTGAGGGCCGTCACTGCAGTGAATCTGCAAAACACATTAAGAATGCTTTATTTCAATATAGCACATGAAATTCAGCTGTATCGGCTCTCTAGCTCCATCGTCCCTTTGGCCACACACCCGGAGGTTTTATGGGATTTTGTCACACCTTTTAAGGATAAATGGCTTGAGATTGGTGATTTGATTAAAAAACATGACCTCCGCGTCAGCTTTCACCCCAATCAATTCACTCTATTCACTTCTCCGCGCGAGGATGTGACCCAAAATGCTGTTAAAGATATGGAATACCATTACCGGATGTTTGAGGCCATGGGTGTTGAAAAGAAAAGCGTCATCAATATCCATATTGGCGGGGCTTACGGGGATAAGCTCTCAACCATTGACCGGTTCCATGGAAACCTGAAGATGTTGCCGTCTCATGTCAAAGAGCAAATGACACTCGAGAATGATGATAAAACCTATAACGCGGATGAAACCCTCCTGGCCTGCCAGAAGGAAAACATCCCTCTAGTATTCGATTATCACCACCATATGGCGAACCTCTGCACCCGTCCGCTGGAAGAAATTCTTCCGAAGATTATTCAGACATGGGACAAAACAGGACTTAAGCCGAAAATTCATATCTCCTCGCCCAAATCGGAAAAGGCCTTTCGGTCCCATGCCGATTATGTGGACCTGGATTTTATCCGGCCCCTTCTCGACGTGCTGAAAACCTTTAACCGGGATATCGATTTTATGATCGAGGCAAAAGCCAAGGACAAGGCTGCGCTTAAGCTGACAGAGGATATCAGCAGTATCCGCGGAGTGAAAAGAATCGGCGGAGCGGAGGTCGAGTGGAAATAGCGAAGGCGTTCCAGTAGCGGAACGCCTTTTTATTTTAACTGAATCTCACTCACCTTCTGTCTCTGCTCCTCCGGCCACCATGCTGCGCATTTTTTTAGATCGCAATTATCGTTTCCTCCATGAAAAATATTTCAGCTGACCATTCACCATGATCACTCCCAACATAATTATGATCCCGCCCATGATGCTTATGAAGAAAATTTTTTCACGAAGCAGAAGAATGGCCGCAATAAAGGTAAACAACGGCTCCATGTAGATAAACATGGATACCTTTGAGGCTTCCAAAACCTCGAGCGCCTTGGACCAGTACCAATAGCCGATTCCTGAAACAAATATGCCCAGAAACAGGATATGGGCCCATTCTGAACCAGATAATAGATGGAATTTCTCCCAGCCTCTATCTCTCAATAAAAAGGGAATTGTCAGCATGCAGCCAAGCAGACTCATATAAAAAGTGACCACTAGGGACGGCAGTTTAATATGCAGTTTTTTTACCAGGATGGAATACACGGCCCAATTCAATGTACTTAGAATCATGAGGATATATCCAATATTCATAGCAAATCCAAGCGTCTGGCCGCTCCTCGCTCCCGTTACCATGAGCACACCGGAAATGGCAGTTATAATGCCCACTGTCTTCAGGAATGTCAATTTTTCATGAAGAAAGATCATGGAGAGAAGCACGGTGAAAACAGGTGAAAAAGAAATAATCCATCCCGCAGAGGAGGCGTCTATCGTCTCTAAGGCTGTAACCTGGATGACCTGATGGATGAAAACGCCTAGTACACCGAGAACAATTAAATGAGGAATATATTTAAGCGGAATCTGGAGCGGATATTTTTTCAGGAGGAGCACAAGGAGCAGGAAAGCGGCTCCGATCGCAAACCGGAGCATGATTAATGTATAAGGGTCCAGCTTATCCAAAACCGCTTTCGTGGAGACAAAAGAGACTCCCCAAAAACTAATCGAAATGGTTGCGTAAAGTGACGCTGCAAATTGTGGCTTCATGGGCAGGCATGTCCTTTCCGGAAAGGTTTTTACCATGATATGCCCGTCCGGATGTAACATGCAGTGTTTTTTGGCGGTTTTGACCAGGTTAGATCCTAAATTAATGATTTTGCTGCTGATTTGCGGACTATTTTTAAGAGTTGCTCTTTAGTTATTGGTTTGCTGTCTGGATTTCAGTTTGTATGCGTTGCGGGGATTGTTTGCATTTTTAACATGTGTGTTTGCAGTTTTCCGAATCTATTTGCTATTTTCGAGGTTTATTTGCAAATAATTCGGATCTATTTGCTGATTTCCCTGGTTTATTTGCAAATATCCGGGATCTATTTGCAAAGTTCATAATTAGGCAAATAGGATGCCCACAGTTCACGTGGACACCCTTATCTCAATATCCCCTGCAGCCAGGGCAGTACCACTTCATATGCTTTAAACCCGAGATAAATACCAACAATCCCCATAATGCCAGGCAGTGCGGGCGGTGCGGGAATCGGCAGCTTCATGAAAGCAAAGACGAACCCGACTACGAATCCTGTAAGAATGGATAAAAGAACGATTTTCATAAGATCCTCCTAAAATGGCTTACTATGCTTTTACCAGTTTCACTGTATCCGCTTTAGCTTCCCCATTTTCGTCTAAAACATGAAAAAAGCCGGCACCAATAAGTGCCAGCTTCAAGCATTACATTTTTTCCGGAGCAGATACGCCGATTAATTTTAGAGAGTTCTTCAAAGTAGTCTGAACTGCTTTGATCAGTGCCAGACGTGCTTTCGTTCTTTCCGGGTTTTCCGCATCCAATACTTTTTCAGCATTATAGAAGCTGTGGAAAGATGAAGCCAGTTCATAAATATAGTTTGTAATTCTGTGCGGCATGCGCTTTTGCGCTGCTTCGCCGACAGCCTGCGGGAATTCGCCGATTTTCTTCAGAACGTCGATTTCCTTTTCCGCAGAAATCAGGGAGTAATCTGCCGCTCCAGCAGACATGCCCTGCTCTTCACCCTGGCGCAGGATGCTGGAAATACGCGCATGTGCATACTGAGCATAGTATACAGGGTTTTCATTGGATTGGGATACAGCCAGATCAAGGTCAAAATCAAGATGTGTATCAGCGCTTCTCATCGCGAAGAAATAGCGTGTTGCGTCCAGTCCTACTTCTTCTACAAGGTCACGCATTGTTACCGCTTTGCCGGTACGTTTGCTCATCTTCATTTTTTCGCCGTTTTTGTACAGATGTACAAGCTGGATGATCTCGACTTCAAGTGCATCACGGTCATAGCCAAGCGCCTGGATGGCCGCCTTCATACGCGGAATGTAGCCATGGTGATCAGCGCCCCAAATGTTGATCAGCTTTTCAAAGCCTCTTTCAAGCTTGTCTTTATGGTAAGCGATATCTGGAGTCAGATACGTGTAAGAACCGTCATTTTTAATAAGGACACGGTCTTTGTCATCACCGAAAGTGGTGGAACGGAACCATGTGGCACCCTCTTCCTCGTAAATGTGGCCGTTATCCTTTAATGCCTGAAGGGCTGTATCGATTTTGCCGTTATGGTAAAGGGATGTTTCCGAATACCAGACATCGAATGGAACGCGGAAATCTTCAAGATCCTGCTTCAGCTTCGCCATTTCATATTTCAGACCGTAGTCACGGAAAAAGTCAAAACGCTCTTTTTCATCCGCATTTACATATTTTTCGCCGTGCTCCTCAGCAAGCTTTTTGCCGATGCCGATGATATCTTCGCCATGGTAGCCGTCTGCAGGCATTTCCTTCTCTAAGCCAAGAGCCTGGAAATAGCGGGCTTCAACTGATAGAGCCAGATTGTTGATCTGGTTTCCGGCATCATTGATATAGTACTCACGGGAAACGTCATAGCCGGCTTTGTCTAAAATGTTGCATAGGGAGTCGCCGACAGCTGCGCCGCGGGCATGTCCAAGATGCAGATCCCCTGTCGGGTTAGCGGAAACAAACTCCACCTGGATCTTCTGATTGTTGCCGACTGTTGTTTCTCCGTACTGATCTCCTGCTTCCAGAACGGCCGGAATCAGGTCAGTCAGATATGAGTTATTCATGTAAAAATTGATAAAGCCGGGTCCGGCGATTTCAATTTTTTCGATGGAAGCTTTTGAGCTGTCAAAAGAAGCTATAAGCTCTTCCGCAATCATTCTTGGCGCTTTTTTTGCCACTCGCGCCAGCTGCATCGCCATATTAGTGGAATAATCGCCATGCGACTTTTCCTTCGGGATTTCCAGAATCACATCGGGAATCTGCTCTTCCGCTGCCAAACCGGCTTTCACAACCGCATCCTTAATTTCCTGCTTTAATTTGCCTTGCACCTGTTCAACTATGTTCATTGTTCTCCTCCTCAAACGTAATCGCCAAATGGTATGTACCTGCCTGGGATCCCTGCATTTTCAGGTCGTATAAAATATCAATCGAACCTTCGCCGGATTCGCCATCATATTGATGGACCATCCGCTTGGTCACCGTACCCATCTCAAACACTCCGTACGGCGTCTCGTAGCTGCCGCGGAGCTTTTTATTCATTCTGAAAGGGAGCCTCATTTTCACAGCGCCGCTTCGTAAAATCAGCCCGTCTGCATCGGACATTTTTATAATCGTCTTTACTGTTCCCTGTTCCATCACTTCGTCATACTGAAGGAAACCGGCGGAATCTTTTATATAGTATCGGCCAAAAGCAGTCAATTCAAAAGTCTCTTTGCTGCCTCCACTGCGAATATCTGTCTTCACACTAATCTTCACAGGCATTTGTTCCGCTGAGCGACTGGACAACGGCAACACATCCTTTTCATCATATATAACTATATAAGTATAAATACTTGATGGGGAAAGTGCAAGAAGGTGACAGGTACCACCCGAATTTTGTCGAATAAAAAAAGGATTGAGATGGTGACAGGTACCGCCCGAAATTTGTCGAATAAAAAAAAGGATGAAACCGTATGTTCCACCCCTACTATATCGCTTTCCAATCCAGAGACGAATCCCATATTTTAAAACCCGGAAATTTGCCGTTTAAAAATCAGTTCATAAAAAGATGGGTTTCCATATCCCCTTATGCCTGGCGCAAAAATCTGTACCAGCTCCCACCCATCTTTTTCATGCTCCCTGACAATTTCATGGTAATCTTCAGCCGGCGTCAGCTTAAAGGATGATAAATCCACTTTAACAAATTTATGTTCATACATAACAAATCCCCCCTTTTCCTTTCATACGGGAAAATAGGGGTAAGAGTTTCATGCACAAAAAAAACCGGAGACCGAGGTCCCCGTTTTTTGCAGTCTTCACATTACTTTTTATTCACCCATCCAAGAATCATTTCCCGGATCAGTTTGCTCGCTGTATTGGCCGTTTGTTCAGATGGGTCATAGATTGGCGCGACCTCGACAAGGTCAGCTCCCACAACGTTTACATCTGAATGGGCAATTTCATGAATAGAAGCAAGAAGCTCTCTTGGTGTGATGCCGCCTGCGTCCACTGTTCCAGTACCCGGCGCATGGGCAGGGTCTAACACATCAATATCAATTGTCACATAGACCGGACGTCCGGCAAGTTTAGGCAGAATCTCTTTCAATGGCTGATGCACTTCGAATTTCGAGATGTGCATGCCAACTTCCTTTGCCCACTGAAATTCTTCCTTCATGCCAGAACGGATGCCAAAAGAATAGACATTGCCTGGCCCAATCAGGTCAGCTGCTTTGCGGATTGGGGTTGAGTGGGATAATGGCTCCCCTTCATAATCCACACGAAGATCTGTATGGGCATCCATGTGGATAATCGCCAGATCCGGGTATTTTTTGTACATCGCTTTGATGACAGGCCAAGAAACGAGATGCTCTCCACCCATGCCAAGCGGGAATTTACCCTCATCCAGCAGCTGATCGATAAACTCTTCAATCATATCGATGCTTTTCTGCGGATTTCCGAATGGAAGCGGAATATCGCCGGCATCATAATATTTTACCTCTTCAAGCTCACGATCAAGGTATGGGCTGTACTCTTCAAGCCCGATAGACACCTCGCGGATGCGGGCAGGGCCAAATCGGGAGCCCGGACGATAGCTGACCGTCCAGTCCATCGGCATGCCATAAATGACCGCTTCACTTTCTTCATAACTAGGATGGCTTTTAATAAACACATTGCCTGAATAGGCTTCATCAAAACGAACCAAGGTCATCCCTCACTTTTTATGTATTCAGGAAGGCTGCTCCAATAAAGCAGCAGCCTCTCAATTACTTCACTAAATCTGCAACAAACTTCGGCAATACAAATGCCGCTTTATGCAATTCTTTTGTGTAGTATTTTGTTTCGATCTCATGGAAGCGGTCTTCGCTTACTTCTAGTGGATCGTATTTTTTAGAGCCGATTGTGAATGCCCACATGCCGCTTGGGTATGTAGGAATGTTGGCAGTGTAAAGACGTGTGATCGGGAAAATTTCTTTCACATCGCGCTGCACGTTCCGGATAAGGTCCGCTTTAAACCAAGGGTTGTCAGACTGGGCCACAAAGATGCCGTCTTCTTTTAGAGCTTTAGAGATTCCAGCATAGAAGCCTTTCGTAAATAGATTTACCGCAGGTCCTACCGGCTCAGTAGAATCAACCATGATTACATCATACTCATTTTCGCTTTCCGCAATATGCATGAAGCCATCGCCTACCTGCACATCAACGCGCGGGTCATCAAGCTTGCCTGCAATCTCAGGAAGGAATTTCTTTGAGTACTCAATAACCTTTCCGTCGATATCTACAAGAGTCGCTTTTTTCACACTTGGGTGCTTAAGGACTTCACGAATAACGCCTCCGTCCCCTCCGCCTACTACAAGTACGTTCTCAGGGTTTGGATGTGTGAACAAAGGAATGTGCGCAACCATTTCATGGTACACAAACTCATCCTTAATTGAAGTCATAACCATGTCATCAAGAAGAAGCATATTGCCCCACTCTTCTGTTTCCACCATATCAAGCTTCTGGAATTCTGTCTGTTCTGTATGTAAAGTGCGCTTCACCTTCATCGTAATGCCAAAGTTCTCTGTTTGTTTTTCTGTAAACCAAAGTCCCATTCTTGAATCATTCCTTCCATAAAAAAAATGAATTATCACTAAAGAGCAGCAAAAGGCATTTTCATCTTTTATACTTCCCTAACATGTAAATAACAAACACAGAAAAAGTATAGATGAATCTAGCAAAATTGCAAGAAAAATTTCGATTTTTAATAGATAAGATGTTTAAAATCGGACTCTTTTTTCAATACTAAAGTTATGTACTTATGCTTATTTTGTTTTTCACATTGCACTTAGAAAGATTCAGGGGGTGCCACACTTGGAATTAATGACCGATCAGCGTTTCAGGAAAACAATGAAATACTTGCGTGCAATTCTCATTATTAGCTTAATAGGAATGGCTTTGGCCGCTGTGATGATTGGGGGCATTCTGGTATATGCCAAAATCCTGGGACCGCCGCCGCTCGCTGTTCCGCAGTCGACTTTATTTTTCTCGGATGATGGTACGGTGATCGGAGAAAGCCACAACGGGCAAAAGCGTTACTGGGCACCTCTTGATGATATCAGCCCGCATTTGGTTGATGCGACGGTTTCGATTGAGGATAAAAATTTTTACGAGCACAATGGTTTTGATTATAAAAGAATTGCCGGTGCCGCTCTCGCTGACCTTAAGGCAATGGCGAAGGTTCAAGGCGCCAGCACCATCACCCAGCAATATGCCCGCAATCTGTTTCTCGAGCACGAAAAAACTTGGAAGCGGAAGCTGCTTGAAGCCTTTTATACGATCAGGCTTGAGATGAATTATACGAAGAAGGAAATCCTTGAAGGCTATATTAATACAATTTATTACGGCAATGGAGCTTATGGAGCACAGGCAGCAAGCCAGTTTTATTTCGGGAAGGATGCCAAGGACCTTTCTTTAACTGAGGCGTCCATTTTAGCCGGAATCCCCAAGGGGCCAGGCATTTATTCGCCATTTGCATCAGCGGAAAAAGCTGAACAGCGTCAGAGAGTGATTCTGCAAACAATGGTGAAGAACGGGATGGTCAGCCAAAAGGAGGCGGATCTTGCTGCGGCGGAGGAGCTTGAACTTGTCGGCGAGCACATGCACCCTCGGACGAAAACAGCCCCCTATTTCCAGGATGCGGTCCGCAATGCACTTAAAACGCAGCTGAAGCTGGATGACCGGACCATTGAATTAGGCGGATTAAAGGTTTATACCACTTTAGATCTTAAGGAACAGGAAATCGCGGAAGAAACAGTGGAGAAGATGATTTCTAAAGATTCGGAGATTCAAGTCGGGATTGTGGCCATGAATCCGAAGAACGGATATGTGAAAGCGATGGTCGGCGGCAGGGATTATGAGGAGAGTCCCTTTAACAGGGCAGTCCAAGCCGTCAGGCAGCCCGGATCGACGATCAAGCCGCTGCTTTATTACGCGGCATTGGAGCAGGGATTCACCCCGTCCACTCCCATCCGAAGTGAGCAGACGACATTCCGCTTTGAAGACGGCACACCAGACTACACACCGCATAATTTCAACAGCAAATATGCGGATGCCGAGATCACATTAGCCCAAGCACTGGCTTTATCTGACAATGTGTATGCGGTGAAGACCCATTTATTTTTAGGAGAAGAGACGCTTGTCAATACAGCCAAGAAATTTGGCATCACTTCTAAAATGGCGAAGGTTCCGTCGCTGGCACTCGGCACATCGGGTATGAGAGTCATTGAGCTGGCGAACGCCTACAGCATGTTTGCCAATGGCGGGAAAAAGGTATCACCGGTGCTGATTAAGCGTGTAGAAAACCATAAAGGCGAAGTCATCTACGAGCAGGAGCCTTTCCAGATGAAGGTTCTGAAGCCTGATCTCGCCTTCGTCATGACTCATATGATGACGGGAACCTTTGACCGGAAGCTGAACGGATATGCCCAGGTAACGGGAAGCACCGTTATCAATGATATGACCCGCCCCTATGCCGGCAAGTCAGGCTCAACCGAAACGGACAGCTGGATGGCCGGCTTTACACCGCAGCTGGTTACCGCAGTATGGACCGGCTATGACAAAGGCCAGGTTATTACAAAAACCGTTGAAAAAACGTATGCAAAAAACATTTGGATCCGGTTCATGGAACAAGCCCATAAAGGGAAGCCGGCAAAGGAATTCAAAGCACCCAAAGGCACAGTGGGCGTCTACATCGACCCCGCAAACGGAAAAATAGCCGGGGAAAACTGCCCCGTCAAGCGCCTTACCTACTTCGCAGAAGGTACAGAACCTGCGGAATACTGTACAGACCACCTGAACCACAAAAAAGAGGAAAAGTCAGAGCAGCCTGAAACGAAGCCGAAGACACCTTGGTATAAGAAGTTGTTCCGGTGGTGACAGTTGACGGTTGACGGTGGTGACAGTTGACGGTTGACGGTGGTGACAGTTGACGGTTGACGGTGGTGACAGGTACCTATACCACTTCACTCAACTGGTATAGGTACCTGTCACTTTCCTCTATTAAAATGAAAAACCCCGGGGTCCGAATCCCGGGGTTTTTCGTGTCCTAGTGCTATACTGTGCCTTCACACTGTTAATTAGTTTACTTTTTTTAAGTGAATTGTACAAGTAGTTAGAAAATCACGTCAAAAAAATGTCACAATTTCGTCACAAAATCAGACTTTTTTTCTAAATGGCTTGTAAATCTGTTTTTAGCTGTTCCGCCGATCTTTCCCACATGCCAGCATCATGGTTTTTCAGGAAATCGGCCAGCACTTTTTTAGATTTTTCGTCCATATGATCCACAATGATATGTCTTTTAATCGATTTATCCATGCGGTTCACATGCTCGGGAAGTGATTTGTAGCCCCGGCGAATCTCCCTGTCAACCGTCATTTCACAGGCCGTAACGCCTGCATAGTAGGCGCCTCCCTCTTTGCGGTCAATAGTAATCCAAATTAGCCAGTACGGCTTACCGTTGGGCACTTCCTCTTTGCTTTTCAAAAACTTGATGCCTTTTTCCACTGGACTGCGCGCATGCATGGCACCCACTTCAATAGACGCCTCCGCGGCATCCACATCGATGATGACCGGTGTCACATTATCAAGGCTAAGAGTTCCGACCCCGAATCCGCCATGCCCATCTGTCGGGTCGCTCTTGATAATATTAAAATCGACTTTCTTTTTCTTTTTTTCTTCCATCTTCACGTCCTCCTATCCAAGTAGTGTGATCTTACTATTATGTCATAAATAATTCATAGAAAAAATCATTTAGGCCGCTCGCCAAAACCGGCAATACCGTGTTAAAAATCGGCTGGATGGTGTATTGATCCAGCGGGGTAATGACAAGGATCAGAAAAATAACGGAGCCGTATGCCTCAAACCTGGTCATTTTCGGGCGAATATGGGCCGGTGCCAAATCCTCGATAATTCTGTAGCCATCAAGCGGCGGAAACGGCAGCAGGTTGAATACAAACAGCACTAAATTCAGCTGAATAAAGATATTCAGGAAATCCGCCACAAACGCTGGAAACGAAGCTGCGAGCCCTGTTCCGGCAAGGGCATACCAGATGAAAAAGCCCAGAACAGCCATCACCAGATTGGAAATCGGCCCTGCAATGGAGACTGAAATCCCGGCAAGCCTTGGATTTTTAAAAAAGAAGCGGTTGACCGGTACAGGCCTGGCCCATCCGAAACCGGCAATAAAAATCAGGATTGTCCCAATCGGATCCAAATGCTGCATGGGATTTAACGTTAACCTTCCCTGGTTTTTTGCAGTGGGATCGCCAAACTTATAAGCCATATAGGCGTGGGCAAATTCATGAACCGTAAAGGCAATCATCAATGTTACCGCCACATAGGGAATCTCCCTCAGAGAAAACGCCAAAAATTGTTCCAAAAGCCAAAACTCCCTCTCCTGCCGGCTAAAAAAGCCAGGCTTTATTTATACATACTATGTAGGAAAAGCCGTTCTATTTACCTAAAAGTATACATGAACGCCTGGTCAAAGGGAATCAAGCTTGCACATTGCAGGAAAAAGTGGAAAAATACAAACAAGCATACATTATGAGGAGGAAAAGAAATGCCATACGTAACCGTGAAAATGCTTGAAGGCCGTACGGAGGAACAAAAAAAAGCGCTTGCTGAAAAAGTAACAGCAGCCGTCAGCGAAACAACTGGAGCACCCGAAGATAAAATCGTCGTATTTATCGAAGAAATGACCAAAAATCATTATGCTGTCGGCGGAAAACGCTTAAGCGACGAGTAGAAATGCGCTCAAAAAGGCAGTTTCCTTTAGGGGGACTGCCTTTTTGAGCGCATTTTACTTTCGGATAAATAGATTCTGTGCGGATAGCCGGAATTTCTGTGCGCATAACATTTTTTCTGTGCGCTTAGCCGAATTTCTGTGCGCATAACATTTTTTCTGTGCGCTTAGCCGGATTTCTGTGCGCATAACATTTTTTCTGTGCGCTTAGCCGAATTTCTGTGCGCATAACATTTTTTCTGTGCGCTTAGCCGGATTTCTGTGCGCATAACATTTTTTCTGTGCGCTCAGCCGGATTTCTGTGCGCTCAGAGATACTATGCTCAAAATACCAGTGCCTAGCACTTAATGCTGCCCATTTCTCTTGAAATATTGGCATTCAGCGCAACTATAGGAGCACCTGAAGACATATCGTCGTATCCATTGTAGAAATGACCAAAAATCACTATGCTATCAGCGTAAAACACCTCAGCGATCAGTAGAATTTCAGAAAAAGAGATAGTTTTCTGTAATGGAGTTTACTTTTTTTGCATATGGGGATAGGTTATTTCCATGGTAGCCCGATTTTACTTGCAGATAATTAAATTTATTTACTCATAGCACGTTTTTATTTTCGGATAAAAAAGATTCTGTGCGTTTAACGCAAATTTCTGTGCGCATAACATTTTTTCTATGCGCTTACCCCGATTTCTGTGCGCATAAATTTTTTTCTGTGCACTCAGCCCAAATTTCTGCGCTCCTCAAACAACCTGATTTCTATGCTATTTAATATCCTCACCAAAAAACAAAGCCGGGCGCTCAATGCAGCCCGGCTTTTTCTCTTAAGCTTTCAATATATTGATACGCCTGTTCCACTTCTTCATCCGTGTAGCGCTGTTTGCTTTTTAGGGTAAAGACTTTTTCTTTCACTTCTTCTTTTGGCAGGTCATTGAAATAAAGGACTGTTGAGACGAGTTCAAGGAATCTTGCATTCTGGCCGTTCATATCGAGCAGGCAGTCCTGGAGGCTCGGCATCTCGACTTCGTTGATTCCCAAAAATTCCTTGCCGGTTTCAGTGAGCGTGTACCTATACTGATAGTAGCCGCCCTTTTTTTCCTTAACTTCATTTAAGAATCCCATGTTGCAGAGCTCTTCGACCCTTAGTGTCAATTCTTCCGAATATGGCCCGTAAAAGTGAAATTGAAATCTTTCCTGAAAGGGAAAGGCGATGTTTTTGGCGATATAAATCATTTTCTGCAGCTTTTTCCGTCCCACGATTTCTTCAGAGACTGCAATGGCGTGCATTAGTTTGGCGTGATCCTTTAACAAAACTCTTCATCTCCTACTCCATTTTTTCCCGTATCTATGTTCTAATCGATTTCCAGCAGCATTTTAATCTGCTTTTTAATGTTTGGCTTTTTGCTGTCGTCTGCAATAAAATCAGCCGGAAAGTACAGCTTATGATCCGTTCGGCGTTTTCCGGAAATGGCATCTACGATCTCTGATTCACGGGAAAGCTCGCGGATATCCCCATTTTTCAGCAGCAGATGAATCGGCAATCTTTCTTCTTCCTCGCCCGGACGGTAGAAATCATAAGGCAAATCTGATGAAGAATCGACGACCAGATAGTATTCAGGATCCATGCCTGCCTTTATAAACAATGCCGACAGCTCTGCCAGCTTCTTGTATTCTTTCGCTGGGTCGAATTCGACGTATTTATATAAATTCCTGTCCATAAAGCGGCAGCAAAGATCCTTCAAAATCGGGTCTTCTTCCTCCTGCCACATCTGAAAATAATAAAGAATAATAGCTTCATCAAGCTTTATATAATCCTCAAGAGTGATTTCCCCATTGAATAAAGAATAAAAATGGATCGGATCATATTTAAATTTGTATTTCTGTTCATGCAAATCCTTCGCGCGATGAAGGATTTTGGTCAGGATGACCTCTGCACTGCGGGTTACCGGGTGGAAATACACCTGCCAATACATCTGATAGCGGCTCATTATGTAATCCTCAACAGCATGCATCCCGCTCTGCTTAATCACGACCTGGTCTTCCCGCGGTCTCATGACACGCAGAATCCGCTCCATATCAAAGTGGCCATAGCTGACACCGGTAAAATAAGCGTCCCGCTGCAGATAATCCATCCGGTCCGCATCAATCTGGCTGGAAATCAGGCTGACGACCAGCTTATTTTTAGACGTTTTGGCAATCACATCCGCCACTTTCTGCGGAAAATCGGCACTGACCCTTGTAAGCACATGATGGACCTCAGTGTCTCCGAGAATGATCGCCCTCGTATAATGCTCATGATCCAAGTCGAATACTTTTTCAAAAGAGTGCGAGAACGGACCATGCCCCAAATCGTGGAGAAGTGCCGCACATAAAGTCAGGATGCGGTCTTCTTCATCCCATTCCGGCCTTCCCAAAAAGACATCATCGGAAATGCGGCGCACAATCTCGTAAACTCCGAGTGAGTGATTAAAACGGCTATGTTCAGCACCATGGAAGGTTAAATAAGTTGTCCCGAGCTGCTTAATTCTTCTGAGGCGCTGGAACTCTTTTGTCCCGATTAAATCCCAGATGACTCTGTCCCTGACGTGTATGTACCTATGAACGGGGTCTTTGAATACCTTTTCCTCATTTAACTTTTCCGCTGAATATGCCATTCCGTACCCTCCGCTTTTCCTGTGTTCACGTAATCCCAACCTGTTGTTCCCAATTTCTGGCGTATTCCTATTATATCCCGATTAGAGTGTCAATTCATCACAAAATTCACCGTTTTTCATGACTGTTCGACAGAAACCGCGATACAGCAATCATCTGGCCAAGAAATATTTTTCGACTTTTCTAAAAACATTATTGCCTCCTAAGTCTATTTACCAATCAGGGCTAATTCATAAACTCAGGCAAAAAATAAAATCACCTCACGACAGGAGTCAGGGTGATCTTTATTTACGACTATGTATAGAATTTTGAACGTCGATAACTGTCCAGCTCTAAGCTCCATCAGCTCGTCGTATGCTTGAGGCCCGCAGGACAAGGAAGGCTTCGTCAGCATAAACATCGCACGACCGAAAGCCACAGCTTTTGGGAGGATGCGAGTCATGCAGACGTTGCCACAGAACGCAGCGATTTACGTCTGCGTTCCTTTATAGGCGGGCGCCTTACGCTTTTTTTATTTCAGCTTTTTATTAATTTTCTCCATCAATTCCTCTTCCGTCAGTGCAGCAAGAGGACGGTTATTGACGAAAGCAAATGTTTTTTTGCGGCCTGGTCCGCAATAGGACTGGCAGCCGACATCAATTTTTGCTTCTGGATCTATTTCTTTTAATCGCGGTACCAATGTCTTCAGATTTACTGCCTGACAATCGTCGCAAACACGAAATTCGTTTGCCATCTTCGTACAACCCTTTCTGCGGTCAATCTTTTATATAGTCACGGCGCTTTTTGCGCCTTATCTTCTTCGATAAAGCATGTCCGCTGTACGGCATTCCTATTCCAAATTCCAAATAAAGGACTGCCCTGCCCAACTGCTACAGGCTATTTTAAAACTTATCGACTTTCATTGCAAGCTGTAATCATTAACTTGGGTGGTGAATCTTGCTAAACTTCACAAAACTGCCATACGTATCTAGTGAAAATAAATAATTTTAAAATAATCTACTATCCTTTTAATCACCTTTGTATAAAATCTGCCAGGTTTGTCCATCCTTTAACTAAGGCAACAGCAAAAAGTAATTAATTAGGGAGTTGAGGTTATATGAAAATACGTCAGGACGCTTGGACAGATGAAAACGATTTATTGCTGGCAGAGACTGTTTTACGGCATGTAAGGGAAGGCAGCACACAGTTAAACGCATTTGAGGAAGTCGGAGACAAGCTGAATCGCACCTCAGCGGCATGCGGATTCCGCTGGAACGCCGTGGTGAGGCATCAATATGAAAAAGCGCTTGGACTGGCAAAAAAACAGCGCAAGCAGAGACAAAGAATGCTAGGAAAGGATCAGGGCGGCAAGAAGAAACTCTTATACTCTCCGCCAGTTCCGACAATGCAGGAGGTCACAGCAGCTCCAGTTCAGGCTAATGCGATCGTACCTCCGTCACCGGCAGATTTTTACGAGGAGCGCACAGAGGATGATGCCCCTGTCCAGACTGAAACGGTCCCATCCTACACCTATACAGAGCCGGTTAACACGGCACCTGCACAGCTGGATATGGATACCGTTATCGCATACTTGCAAACATTGAATCATTCGGGTATTCAGCTTGATATACTAAAGAATGAGAATGAAAGATTGAAGCGCGAAAATGCAGATCTCAGAAGCCAAAATGAAGAGCTTGAGAGTAAAATCGCCAAGCTGGAGCAGAATACGGTAACCATTCAGGAAGATTACGAGACACTGATGAAAATCATGAACAGAGCCCGCAATTTTGTTCTGTTTGATGAAGAAGAAAGGCCGGCATCCAAGTTTAAAATGGACCGCAACGGCAATTTGGAGAGAGTCGCTGAATAGAAAAAGCGGAAGCGCCTTGCTCACAAGGCGCTGAATTTCCCGGCACCGGGAGCAGGAGAAAATGGCAGCACCTTCTTTCAAGGAGGGCCGCAGATCGATAACGACTGCGGCTCTTCTTTTATTTATTTGCTGCCAAGCACTTTCTCATTCCGCTCCATTACACGGCGGGAATAGCCCTCAAACAGGCCTGCCTCTCCATTTGTCAGCTGCCCTGCATAAAGGCGGCCGGATTTCCTTTTTAAGGCCTGGAGAAAGCGGAGCATTACATCCTGAACCGTCAGCTCTGTCCCAAGTAATTCCGACAGTGATGCCATGACTGCGGGCTGAATTTCAGGGTATTCGAATTTCGTCTGTTCCTCTTTTTTAGCAAGTGAATAGAATTTGCCAATCAGGTCGGCCCGCTCACTTCCGCTTCCATCCACACACAGATAGATTTGCACAGCTACGCCATTGCGGAGGCGCCTCTGCGAAATACCGGCAAACTTCTGTCCCCCGATGCTTAAATCATAGCTTCCCGGGCAATAGGAACCAACAATTTCACGGGCTTCTATTTCCTTATGAAAATCAGAAAACATTTCCTGAATGAGGAGCCACATCGCATCATAGCCGCGGTTGATATCAATCCCCTTTTCCCTTTCAGGAAAAATCAGCGAAATATTAAGGACCCCCTGATCCAGGACAACGGCAAGGCCGCCGGAGTTTCGGACGATCACTTCATACCCCTGGCTTCTTAGAAAATGAATGCCTTCATTCAGAAAAGGAAGTCTCGTATCCTGGATGCCAAGCACGATTGTATTATGATGCACCCATGTTCTAGCAGTGGCAGGCGCCGTGCCTGCTCCGACAGAAGCACAGAGTGTATCATCCATTCCAAATGAGTGCAGGGCATTTAAGTGGATTCCCGCAGCGGACTGGTCAATGACCCGCCATTCTTCCTGAAAAAGCAAATCTTGTTGCGAATTCATCTTTATTTGATCCCCTTTTGCCGATAATATCGGGTAACCGGCAGAATTTATCTATTGTAATCGCAGTATCAATTAGATTATTGGCCTAAACTGCAGCTTTATTGTTTAATGATCATTTTTATCGGCCATATTCGAACCTTTACCGGCCAATGGCCATATCCAGATACATTATAGCAAAAAAGCCAGTCACAAGGGACCGGCTTCTAAAATGGTTTATTATTGATGTAAAGCCTGAGCTGCTGTAATTAAAGCAAGCTTATAGACATCTTCCTCGTTGCAGCCGCGGGACAGGTCATTGACCGGGCGGTTCAGGCCTTGAAGGATTGGCCCCACTGCTTCGAAGTTTCCAAGGCGCTGGGCAATTTTGTAGCCGATGTTGCCGGCTTCCAGGCTAGGGAAAACAAATACATTGGCGTCCCCCTGGATTGGTGAATCTGGAGCTTTTTTCTCTGCCACAGATGGAACAAATGCCGCATCAAATTGGAATTCCCCATCGATGATCAATAGCGGATCGCGAACCTTTGCCGCTTCAAGTGCCGCTGAAACCTTTTCTGTTTCAGGAGACTTGGCAGAACCTTTTGTCGAGAAGCTCAGCATAGCTACACGCGGTTCGATATCGAACATTCTGGCTGTCTTCGCACTTTCAATCGCAATTTCCGCCAGGTCCTGGCTGTCAGGCGAGATGTTGATGGCACAATCGGCGAAAACATATCTCTCATCGTCACGGACCATGATGAAGACACCTGACGTTTTGCTCACGCCTTCCTTCGTTTTAATAATTTGAAGTGCCGGGCGCACCGTATCAGCTGTCGAATGCGCTGCACCACTCACTAGTCCATCTGCTTTATTCGCATAGACAAGCATAGTACCGAAATAGTTTTCATCCAGAAGGATCCGGCGTGCATCTTCTTCTGTCGCTTTGCCTTTACGTCTTTCAACAAATGCAGCCACAAGCTCATCCATCATTAAAAAGCTGCTTGGGTCATAAATTTCAGCTGAATCCAGGCTGATATCCATGTCTTTTGCTTTTGCTTCAATTTCGGCGATGTTTCCAATCAGGATTGGAGTGATGATTTTTTCCGCAGCCAATCTTCCTGCAGCCGCTAAAATACGCTCATCCTGTCCTTCCGGAAAAACGATTCGTAAATTCTGCCCTGTTACTTTTTCTTTCAATACTGTGAATAAGTCACTCATGCTAATTCCTCCTACGGCCATAATTTTTTCCGTTCAAATTAATAGAATTTCTCCTATATACTCCCTTAGAATACTCTTCATCCTAAGAATTTCAAGGAGTTCACCTACTGTTAGCGTTTCCAACTAAAATGTTTTTGTTTTCGGTAAATTTCCAATAATAAATAACCTTCTGCTGGCGCAGCTTCATACCTTTTTTAAGATATCCATAATTTCCTCTTTGTAAACGGGTTTTCAATGATGGTGACAGGTACCTATACCAGTTCGCCTAACTGGTATAGGTACCTGTCACCACTACGATTTCCAACATTTCAAGTTTTGTACACATGTTAATTGGAGAAACTATGGTATAGTAGGGATGAGATTTTCAGTACATATTAGGAGTGATTATAATGAGTGAAGCAGCAGTAACGCTTGATGGCTGGTATTGTTTACATGACTTCCGCACAGTTGATTGGACAACTTGGAAAATGGTTCCCAGCGAAGAGCGCCAGGCAGCGATCCACGAATTTATGGCCCTAGTGGACAAGTGGAACACAACACAAAGAGAGAAAAACGGCAGTCATGCCCTTTATACAATTGTCGGCCAAAAAGCTGATTTTATGATGATGATCTTGAGGCCTACTATGGAAGAGCTGAATGAAATTGAAAACGAATTCAACAAATCAAAATTAGCTGAATTCACGATTCCGGTTCATTCGTATGTGTCTGTGGTCGAGCTGAGCAACTATCTGCCGGCAGGAGAAGATCCATACCAGAATCCGCAGATCCTTGCTCGCCTTTACCCTGAGCTTCCAAAAGCGAAGCATGTCTGCTTCTATCCGATGGACAAGCGCCGCCAGGGGAATGATAACTGGTACATGCTTCCGATGGAAGACCGCCGCAACATGATGCGCAGCCATGGCATGATCGGCCGCCAGTATGCCGGCAAGGTAAAACAGATCATCACAGGCTCTGTTGGCTTCGATGATTACGAATGGGGCGTTACCCTTTTCTCTGACGATGTTCTTCAATTTAAAAAGCTTGTATATGAAATGCGCTTTGATGAAGTAAGTGCCCGCTACGGCGAATTCGGCTCTTTCTTCGTTGGAAACATTCTCGAAGAGGACAAAGTAGAACAGTTCCTTCACATTTAAGGATTAAAGCTCCCGGCTTCTGCTGGGAGTTTTTCTTTTTCTTCCGGTTATAAAAAAACATGCCCCTACATAGTAATGAAATAGTGAGTTTCTATTTTAAATTCAACCCGCAGGACTGTCCGACAGTCTACTCTCAAACACGCGGATAGAACATGCTGATTTTAATACTTAGGAGGGACTAAATTGAGTCAATCAAATTATGGTCAATACCCTTATTATGGTTACCAGCAGCGTTATAGCGACGGCACTCAAATGCCGCAGAACTTTCAGGGCCAGCCTCAGTTTCAACCCGCACAGACAGGCGGAGCCATGCCAGGTGCGGGCTCGGGCGGAATGTTTCCAGGTGGAGCAGGCGGTGGCGGCGGAATGGGTGGCACGACAGCTTCTCCATCTGTTCCGGGAATGCTTCCCCTTGAACAATCCTATATCGAAAACATTCTACGCCTGAACAAAGGGAAACTTGCGACTGTTTATGCTACGTTTGAGAACAACACGGAATGGAACGCCAAAATATTCAAAGGTCTCATTGAAGCGGCCGGACGTGACCACTTGATTCTGAGCGATCCTCAAACAGGTCAGCGTATCCTTCTTCCGATGATCTACTTAGACTATGTGACGTTTGATGAGGAGATCGAATATGAATATCCATTTGGTGGAGGACAGGGACTGTCGCAGTATCCGCCGAGATAACTGGAAAGGCTTTTCTTCTGACAGCTGAAAACGTCAGCACATTGCCACCTTCCACAACAAAAAGGAGCTTTGACCCCAAGTCAAAGCTCCTTTGCTTTTATAAATATTTCACTGCAGCAATGATCAGCAGTACCCAGGCCGCAAGGAATGAGACTCCTCCCAGCGGTGTGATGGCACCAAGTATGCTGATTTTCGTTAAAGTCAGCACATATAGGCTTCCTGAGAATAGGATGATGCCGATCACCATCAGCCAGCCTGACCACGATAATAAAGATGATGCCGGCAGCTTGCCAAGCAGAACGCCTATGATTATAAGGCCCGTTGCATGGAACATCTGGTAGGTTACACCTGTTTGCCATGTCTCTAAATACTTTGGCTCCACTCTTCCTTCAAGTCCATGAGCTCCGAAAGCCCCTAATGCGACTGATAAAAAGGCATTAATTGCCCCAATGATAATGAATAGCTTCATAGTCCCCTGCACCTCTTATCCTTTTATTAAAAATCGAACAATGAATCGCCATTCGCCTCATCATCCATCTGCATTTTCTTTGGCTGCAGATTTGCCGGCTGAGCTGCTGGCGGCGCATTGTATGTATGGCTAATAGACGAAACAGCACCTACATTTCCTGCATCCGACTCATCCAAAACCAGCTCGCATAACGACTTGATCGCCTGCACTCTTTCTCTGATTCTTGCGTCGGAAGAGCTGCTTTTCGCTTCCAGCAATTCCTTTTCCATCTTTCCTAATAGCTTTTGAACAGAGATATTCAACCTCTACACCTCTTTCTATAAGGCTCTTTTCGTATAAATTGTTGCTTTTCGCTTATCAATGTTGTCCGTTGATTGCAGTGAGAGGATGCTCAGCGAACCACGGGGCGGGCGGTGAGCCTCCTCGACGCTAAGAGTCTGTGGGATCTCACCTGTCCCGCTACTCCCGTAGGACGTTGAATAGGCTACCTTGAGTAAACACCGCACGAAGAGAATGTGAATGCATTTTCGAGGATCTAACACCTTCCACTACAATCAACTCAGTAAATATAATATAAATAGCACCAAACTTTGCGAAAACAACCTTCTATAAAAAAGCAGCCATTGCCCATCCCCGGCATTCAGGGAGGAAAACTGCTTGTTTAAAACGGCCAGAATGACCAGCATATCAAGTTTATCAGGTTTTCTTTTCAAAACGCAAACAGGGATTGCCTGATGCCCGGAAAACTTCGAGAGAGGGCAGCTGACTTGTTTTAAACTGAAAGGCCCTGCAGCCTTTTGGATGGTTCCGATCCCAGGTCACATAGAAATATTTACACTTAAAACAATCGATTTTCTGTGAACTCATTTCTTTTCTCCTTTATCACAGAGCATATTTCGAGCACTTCCTGCAAAAAACGGTTTGTTTCACGTGAAACATGGCGAAACAAATTAGAGATTGGGAATTTGCCAGTCAATCGGCTCCTCTCCAAGCTTCTTTAAGATCTCATTCGTTTTTGAAAATGGCCTGCTCCCAAAGAACCCTTTTCTGGCCGAAAACGGGCTGGGATGCGGCGATTTTATGATAAAGTGTTTGGAGTCGTCAATTAGCACTTTTTTTTCCTGTGCCGGTTTTCCCCATAAAATAAAAACAATGGGCCGATCCCGCTCATTCAATTTTTGGATAACCGTGTCGGTAAACGTTTCCCATCCTTGCCCCTTATGCGAATGCGCCTGCCCTTTGCGGACGGTCAGAACGGTATTCAGGAGCAGTACCCCTTCCTGAGCCCATTTTATTAAATATCCATTATCTGGCACGCTGAAGCCCAGATCCTCCTGCATTTCCTTGAATATATTTTTCAGTGAAGGAGGCAGCTTTACATCAGCCTTAACCGAAAAGCTTAATCCATGTGCCTGCCCCGGTCCATGATAAGGGTCCTGCCCCAATATCACTGCCTTTACATCTTTATAAGCTGTATACTGGAGTGCATTGAATATATCCTCCTGCTTCGGATAAATGATCTGCTCCTCATAACCCTTTTTTAAAAAATCATGAAGATGAAGATAATAGGGTTTCTCGAATTCCTCTGCCAAAATTTCCTGCCAGTCATTTCTAAAGATACGCTTCATTTGCCAACTCTCCCTCCTCTTGTTAGATGTTATTTTCATACCCAATGGCTATCATGCCATAATCTAGCATTCTTGCATACATGTTTAAAAAACCTCTGAGCGGATATGTAATATATAGAACGGGCAGGAAGAGCTGCCCTACAAAATAAATCTGCTAAATCTTTTAAGGAGGATGTTATATTATGTATAAAATCGAAGTTGTTGAAAATGGTGTACAAGCTACTGATGCAATTGGAATGCTGCAAAGCCAGGGATTCAATAAGGACAGCATCTATATCTTCGCACATGACAAGGATCGCTCCGAGCACCTATCTGATGCTACGGATACAGGCGAAGTCGGCATGAAGGAACAGGGCTTATTCGATTCTGTCGGAAATGTTTTCAGAAAGCGCGGAGATGAGCTTAGATCTAAATTTGAATCTGTTGGATTAACAACAGTCGAGGCAGAACAATATGAAAAAGTATTGGATGAAGGCAAGTTAGTTATTGTAGGTACAGACGAAGCAAAATAATTAGAAAATCGTCGGCGCTGGAGCTAGACAATAATATAAAAAAAGCGATGAATTTTTCATCGCTTCAGTTTGTAGACAAAAGGGTTCGGAATAGTCTCATTCCGGACCTCTTTTTTGAATTTTATTGGCTTTGAAGCATTTTCAGATGATGATAGACCTCTCCGAGGTCATCTTCTAGGCCATTTCTGGACCTTGCCAAGTCCAGTTG
>NZ_JAMBOJ010000120.1 GCF_023715565.1 Cytobacillus firmus
ATTTGAAAAAAATGGCCAACTGGACTTGGCAAGGTCCAGAAATGGCCTAGAAGATGACCTCGGAGAGGTCTATCATCATCTGAAAATGCTTCAAAGCCAATAAAATTCAAAAAAGAGGTCCGGAATGCGACTATTCCGAACCCCTTTTGTCTACAAACTGAAACGTTCGGGGGTGCCGAACGTTTTTTAAATATGATCTTTAATTTCCTCGTCTGGAGAAGCTGTTTTGTGCATGAATTCTTTCACAGGGCTTTTCCAGTCAATTTTTGCAGTAGGATAGACCTCGCCTATCTTTCTTTCAATAAAAAGAAAATCCTCCCTTACCATCCCTTTAAGGGCCGATGTATTGTGCGGCCAGAGGAAAATGGAGACCACATCAAAAGCATTATCAGTGGTACCCAAATACTTTTCACCTTCAAATAAAACCCCTTTATACGTAATCAGGAAGTTTTTCCTGACATTTTCCTGGTCATCCCAAAAATAATATCGTTTCTGTTCGTGGGCAAGCTCTAGCTTTCTCTTGGAATTGAGCAGATATTTTACCGCGGTGTATATAAGAAAAAGAATCAGAGCAAACAATAGCATACGCAGGAGCCACATAGTAACCAGCCCTCCATTATTATTTTCCTTACTATACGGATGAGTTTAAAAAAAGTTTCAACTTTTTTGCGATTTGTTATAATTTTTTTGATGGGCATTATAATGTAAGTTAATCATTTCATATAGGACGGTGGAAAATGAATTATCAGCAACTATTTCAAATGCAAAAAGGGCTGGACAGCCATATCGAATCAAACCATGGTTTAGAGGAAGAAGATTTATTTGACCGCAAGATACTGGCGCTGCTTGTTGAATTGGGAGAGCTTGCTAATGAGACAAGATGCTTTAAATTCTGGAGCCTTAAGCCCTCCTCCCCTCAGGAAACAGTATTGGAGGAGTTTGTAGACGGTATACATTTCATTTTATCGCTTGGAATTGAATGCGGATTTTACGGGGAAAAGGACTTTGATGTTTCGGTGAAAAAGACGGTTTCAGTGAATGACCAGTTCTTGTCTGTTTATGAAGCTATCGGAAAGTTTAGGACCAGTCGTTCTTTAACGGATTATAAAGAGCTTATGGAAGTCTATTTACAGCTGGGGGAAATACTTGGATTTAACTCTTCGCATATAGAAAAAGCATATGTAGACAAAAATGAAGTGAATTTTAAGAGGCAGGCTGAAGGATATTAAGCGATTTTTCCGCCTGCAGCCTGAGGGATTATCAGTCTGATAATTCTTTATATTGATTCAGATGTTCGGTATAATAAGATTAAATAAATATTAAGGGAGTCGAAATGATGGCTAAATTAGACGAAACGTTAACCATGCTTAAAGACCTGACAGATGCAAAAGGAATTCCGGGAAATGAGCGCGAACCGCGTGAGGTAATGAAAAAATACATAACAGCCTATGCTGATGAAGTAACAACAGATGGATTGGGAAGCCTGATTGCTAAAAAAACGGGCAAAGAAGGCGGCCCGAAGGTCATGGTAGCCGGTCACTTGGATGAAGTTGGATTTATGGTAACAAGTATTGATGATAAAGGTTTCATCCGTTTCCAGACGGTTGGCGGCTGGTGGTCCCAGGTTATGCTGGCACAGCGCGTGACGATTGTAACATCGAAAGGAGATGTTACAGGAGTAATTGGTTCAAAACCGCCGCATATCTTGTCACCGGAGGCTCGCAAAAAGCCTGTTGAAATTAAAGATATGTTCATTGACATTGGTGCTTCAAGCCGTGAAGAGGCTAAAGAATGGGGAGTAAATCCTGGTGACATGGTGGTTCCGTATTTTGAGTTTACGGTTATGAATAATGAAAAAATGCTTTTGGCTAAAGCGTGGGATAATCGCATTGGCTGCGCTATTGCGATAGATGTGCTTAAGCAGTTGAAAGATGCAGAACATCCAAATGAAGTTTATGGTGTGGGAACCGTACAGGAAGAGGTTGGTCTTCGCGGAGCACGTACCTCTGCGCAAAAAATCGAACCGGATATCGCTTTTGGTGTAGATGTCGGTATTGCAGGAGACACTCCTGGGATCTCTGAAAAAGAAGCCATGAGTAAAATGGGCAAAGGGCCGCAAATCATCCTTTATGATGCATCAATGGTCTCTCACAAAGGCCTGCGTGACCTTGTAACAAACACGGCAGATGAACTGAATATCCCTTATCAATTTGATGCTATCGCTGGCGGAGGAACAGATTCAGGAGCCATTCATGTTACACATAATGGAGTTCCATCCCTTTCAATCACCATCGCTACACGGTATATCCACTCCCATGCAGCCATGCTTCACCGCGATGACTATGAAAATGCTGTTAAGCTGATCGTTGAAGTGATTAAGAAGCTGGACAGGGAAACAGTTGATAAGATTACATTTGAATAAAATGAAAAAACTCCGGGATTTTCCGGAGTTTCAGTTTGTAGACAAAAGGGGTTCGGAATAGTCTCATTCCGGACCTCTTTTTTGAATTTTATTGGCTTTGAAGCATTTTCAGATGATGATAGACCTCTCCGAGGTCATCTTCTAGGCCATTT
>NZ_JAMBOJ010000121.1 GCF_023715565.1 Cytobacillus firmus
GGGGAAGTACGGTGAGATCTTATGTAAAAGAAGTCAGGGAAATTTATCAGATTGAGAAGAAAGTAATTGTTCGTCAATACGAAGCTGTTCCCGAACAACCGATGGGCAAACAACTTCAGGTAGATTGGGGTGAAACAAAGCAGAAGACTACTGACAACAAAGAGATTAAGCTGTACTTCATTGCGTTTGTCATGGCTCATTCAAGGTACAAATACATGGAGTGGCAGACACGTCCTTTCACTACTAGAGACGCAATCCGGTGTCATGAAAATGCTTTTCAATTTTATGGAGGACGCACCGAAGAAATCGTATATGATCAGGATCATCTAATCACAGTCAGCGAGAATGCAGGCCAGCTGCTTTTAACAGCTGAGTTTCAAAGTTATGTGAATGAACGTAAGTTTAAAATTCACCTATGCAGAAGAGCTGACCCGGAATCTAAGGGCATGATTGAAAATGTGGTGAAGTACATAAAAGGTAATTTCGCAGACAGTCGAGTGTTTAGCGACATAGGGGATTGGAATCATCGGGCATTACAATGGCTCCAGCGAACTGGGAACCATCAGGTTCATCAAACAACGAAAAAAAGACCAGCAGAAGTGTTTCTCCTCGAAAAGCAACACTTACAGCCAGTCTCTTCATTACTTTCATATGAAAGTACCAATAATCAAAGTATAACAAGAAGTGTAAGTAAGGACAACACAATCCGTTATAAGTCAAACCGTTATTCCGTTCCACTTGGGACTTATCAAACAAATTCTGAAAATCTTGTTTTGATTGAAGTTAAAGGTAGAGAACAACAGACGCTCGTGATTCGAAAACAAGCAGAAGGTGAAATCATCGCTGAGCATGACATCAGTGTAGAGAAAGGAAAGCTAATTCAAAATCGCAATCATACACGTGATCGATCAAAAGGAATTGAAGAGTTTAAACAACTTTTGATTTCCTCTTTTGAAGATCAGAAACAGGCAGCTGCATATTTTGATAAGATCAGTAAAGAATACCCAAGATATCGACGGGATCAGTTCGCAATCATTCAGCAGGTGGTTCAAAAATATCCAGCGTTTATTGACTCGGTTATGACCAAGTGTATGACAGAAAAATTGGTTAGTGCCAACGATTTTCGTGACATTGCACATCACCTGTATACATCAAATCAACAGCCAGTACAGGAGATAGAATCCCTTTCTGCCAAGCCAGCAAAACATTCTAGTATCAAGGCTTCTACTCGATCCCTAAATACGTATACTAGCATTTTAGGGGGGCGAGCATAATGCATAAAACAGTGAATGAACTGCAGGATCAATTTCGTCAGTTACGATTAGCAGAAACCGCGGAGGAGCTACCACAGCTTCTTCGCGAAGCCGAAAAAGCTTCATGGACATACTTGGAGTTTTTGGAGTCTATTACGCGGTATGAATTAGCAAAACGTGAAGCGAAAAGTCTAGAAAAAAGAATGAAATGGGCACGTTTCCCTTTCGTGAAGTCATTAGATGAATTTGAACTAAAAGACCAAAACGTTCTGACTGCCCGTCAGTTAACCCAACTTAGAGAGTTAAGTTGGCTAGAGCAGCAGTACAACTTAATACTATTAGGCCCACCCGGTATTGGTAAAACGTATATCGCAGTTGGATTGGGGCTCGAAGCCGTTCACAGAGGATTCCATGTTTACTTCGTCACGATGGGTGAACTTATTCAACTCTTAAAAACGGAAGAATATCTGAACAAATCAAAGGTACAACTTAAACGGATCAGAAGTTCTGACCTAGTAATTATCGATGATTTGATGTATATGGCGATGGATCAGAGAGAGGCGAACCTATTCTTCCATTTAATTAACCATTTATACGAACGAAGTTCGATTATTCTGACCTCAAATAAAAGTCCGGATGAATGGGGCAATTTAATTGGGGATCAAGGCATTATGACGGCAATTTTGGATAGATTACTTCATCGTGTGGAAGTCATTCACGGTAGAGAAGATGAGGAAAGTCATCGTATGAGAAATCGGAAAAGCATATTTTCAGCCGAAGTGTAAAAAGGAAATGAGCAAAAAGTGTAAAATTCGACTTGACGTCTACA
>NZ_JAMBOJ010000122.1 GCF_023715565.1 Cytobacillus firmus
CCGCTCGACTTGCATGTATTAGGCACGCCGCCAGCGTTCGTCCTGAGCCAGGATCAAACTCTCCATATAAGAGTTGATTAAGCTCGATTGTCTTTTCAAAAAAGACTAATGATTTAAACGTTGACGTTTCTGTTTTGTTTAGTTTTCAAAGAACTAATGTGCTAACTTCTTTCGAAGTGACAACGATATTCATCTTATCATCTTCTCTTTTCGAAGTCAACAACTTTTTCCACTTTTCCTTTAAGACATTCAAAAAAATAAGAGCTTTTTCCCATCGCCGCTTAGCAATTACCTCTTAGCGACAAAAACTATCTTACAATAATTTAAAACCTGAAGTCAATACTTTTTATAAAAAAATTGCATACGCCATAATTTTTCTCAAAACCATGCGCATGCATCTTTTCGTCTTTAGAGAATATACCTCTTCGCCCACTCTTCCAATAAGTCCAGCATTTCAGTGCTCAGCGGCTTTGAAATACTTCTTTTGTAAATTGACTTCAGCTTTAGCATAGAAGTTTCCTCTTCCTGATCCCTAAGCAGATGGTTCATATTCGGGACATTATAGCACTCAGCTGGGCCGTTCACTTTTTCAGCAAAAAGATGCACATGCTCTGGGTTCACTTGAACATCTTTATTACCGGTAATTGCAAGAACGGGACATGTAATTGCAGCCAAATCTTCTTCCATATTATATTCAAAGTGCTCTCTTGCCCATTTTGCATTGATCTTTGTAAATCCTTTTTTCATTACTGCCTCTTCCGATTCCATCATTTCATCGAAAATCTTCTTTTGTTTGGAAGCAGCTGTTTTATGAACTTTTAAGGCACGGAGAATAACTCCATTAAACCCCTTCATCTCTTTAACTTCCTCTTCCAGCAATTTTACTTGCAGCTCAGATGCATTCCTGACATTTTCCGCATGACCGGCAAGAAAGATAATACCCGCAGCTTCCGCTTTCTTATTAATAGGAGGAATTAAAGTACATCCTTCACTGTGACCCAGCAGAAATATTCTTTCAGGGTCTATTTCCGGCAGATTGCGAGCCGCCTTGACAGCTTCAATCCCATCGTTAACTAAATCCCACATGCCCGTTTGGTAAAAATCACCGCCGCTCACACCGGCTCCCCGCTTATCATATCTAAGAACCGCCACCCCGGCAGATGTAAAAAACTCAGCAAGCATCTTATAAGCATTCATCTGCATAACCTTGGCATTGCCATCCCGGTCAACAGGGCCTGAACCATGAATTATGATAACAAGAGGAAGCTTTCCTTCTGACTCCTTCGGAAAACTCACTGTCCCCTTTATTTTTACATCTGTATTAAATTCGACCTCACGTTCTTTCATTATGAGTCCCCCAATTAATGACTTTACTTATTAGACGCTTATTAATAGATATCGTTCAGTTTTTTTATTATTTTTTTGAGGCAATACTAAGAGCAATTCTTATCGTATTAGAAAGGGCTGATTTTATGCCAAGGAAAGCAGCATCAGCAGACAGCGGGGAAGAGACAAAGAAGGATACTGAAGCACCATCAAATACCCCTATCACAAAAAGTGAGGATGACATCAGCAAACTAAATAGGATGTTAGCCTCTGTTTTAAATTATCTATCGGATGATGAGGTAGAAGAAATCGATATCGAGTATCTGCTTGCAAATACGGAAGGACTGCGGGAATGGTGGGACCAATACAGGGAAAATAATAAGAAACAAATCGAGGAAGAAATTAAGAAGTCACTTGGCTCACTATCGCTTGAGGAGCTCGAAAGTATCCGCGAACAAATAAAGAGTAAATAGCTTCGCCATTAAAAAGAGGCTGGGACAAAACTAGCTTCAGATAGTAATAAAGGTGAATTTGAGTGCGCTCAAATTCACCTTTCTCTTATTTCAGGGTATTAATTCTTTAAATTCTTATTTTTTGGCAGTGAATTTCCTTAAATTCACTGCCATTAACGCGAGACCCATTTCGTTT
>NZ_JAMBOJ010000123.1 GCF_023715565.1 Cytobacillus firmus
GTAACTTAATTGTATCAGAAGTGGTCCTTATTTTTCTCAAAAACAATCAAAGCCGGTGACATTTTACTCGTCGTAAAATGTCACCGGCTTTTTCATTTCAGAGGTGGGTTTTGTCCCAGCCTCTTTTCGTTTTAGAAAAATAAGAAGCCCATGGAAATGATCACGCCGCTGACGAGGAGAGTCAGCACGCAGAATCCCATGATGTCCTTTGCCTTTAACCCCGCAATAGCGAGTGCCGGCAGCGCCCAGAAAGGCTGGATTAGGTTAGTCCAGGCATCCCCCCATGCGACCGCCATGGCTGTCTTGGGTATGGAAGCTCCCATTGACTGAGCCGCTTCAAGCATAATTGGAGCCTGAACAGCCCACTGTCCTCCCCCTGAAGGAACGAAGAAGTTCACAAGCCCCGCACTTAAAAATGCGAAGAAATGGAACGTATAATCATTTGAGATGCTGACAAACGCTTCGGACATCACCGCTGCCAGCCCTGAGGCAGTCATCATGCCCATGATTCCGGCATAAAAAGGGAACTGAATAATGATTCCGCTGGCTCCTTTTACCGCATTCAGAACGGCTTCGAGGAACTGTTTTGGCGTGCCGTGGAAAAGAATCCCCAGGAACAAGAACAGGAAATTCACGATATCAAGATTCAGAGTAAAGCCATTTGATGCGAAATAATAAAATAAGAACACAAGTCCAAGAATCCCCGCGAGCAAGGAAATGGTGCGGCTGTTTTCCAGGCGTTCAGCAGGTGTCATCGCCTCTTTTTCGAGTGCAGCTGCCTGGATGTCATCTTGAAGAAGGGCGGGATCAACCACGATCGTTTCCTCTTTCGCTGGCATCATAAAGCGGTTTACAAACGGCAGAACCAATAATAAGGCGACAACAATAAAAATATTGAAGCCGGCGAAAATCGTCTGGTCAGTAGAAATGACGCCAATCATATCTTCAGAAAAGTGGCCAGGCGTAGCAATCGTCAATGGAATCGAGCCTGAAATTCCTCCGTGCCAGACAACGAACCCTCCGTAAGCGCTTGCAATTAACAAGCGATAATCCACGTTTTTCACTTTTTTGGCAAGCTCTTTTGCAAACAGGGCGCCGATTACAAGACCGAACCCCCAGTTAATTAAGCTTGCAACCATCGACACGAATGACACAATCAGGATGGCCTGGCCTGGTGATTTGGCCAAGGATGCCAGGGCACCTAACCCCTTTTTAAACAGCCTGCTGCTGGCCAGCACATGTCCTGTGACTAAAACCAGCACCATCTGCATGGAAAAAGCCAGGAGACCCCAAAACCCATTTCCCCAGTGCTGAACCATCTGGTAAGGTCCATTACCTGTAAAAATCAAGCCCAATCCAAAAACCGCAAAAGTTAGGATAATGACAAACAAAAATGGATCCGGCAAATACCGCTGCATAATGCGGTTAAAGAATGATACAAGTACCTTCATGCTGCAACCTCCTAAGATTTTTTATCGACCTAATATACTTTCTTTAGAATTCAGTTTATTCCTTCTTTTCTGAAATATTTTTCATGTAAAGGCGGGGCGGGCAACTGTGGGGCAGTTTGTGTAGGAGGAATGAGATTAATAGATTGAAACGCGGGAAAGACCTCGGGCTCAGGAAAGAGAAAAGCGGGTGTTAGAGTCAGAACCTGGATCGAGGTCTGACACAAAAAATGCAAAAGGGTTGCATAGAGTCAGAACCTGGATCAACTTCTGACACAAAAAGAGAAAAAGAGCGGGTTAGAGTCAGAACCTGGCTCAACTTCTGACACCAAAAGGGAAAAGGAGCTGGTTAGAGTCAGAACCTGGCTAGTCAAGTCCACTATTTTGTGTAAATTCATTCCTAGGAAAAACAAGTTATTTAGCTCTATGTTTTTGAAGTAGTGGAAGGGGCCCCTTCCACTACTTCAAAAATTTCGCTCCGCAGATTCTACTGG
>NZ_JAMBOJ010000124.1 GCF_023715565.1 Cytobacillus firmus
GCGTGACGAGGCTCCATGTCAAGTAAATAAAAAGAATGAAATAACTAAAATAAAACCGAAAGGGAGCCATTTCCAAAAGGAAACAGCTCCGGTTTTTTAATATCTCCACTATATGGGGGCTTGACCAAAAGAAAGCCGGTCATTTTAGAGCTTGGATATGGAAGCAAGAGATAAATCAGCTCTGCTTCGTATTTTTTTTGTTGTATTTTTCATCAAATTCAGCGCCCTCAAGGTTTGGATCAAGCGTTAAAGGTTCATTGCAGTACATGCACATATCAACGCGGCCAAGCATCTTTGTGTGTTTTCCGCAATTCGGGCAAACCACCTGCACGGTTTTTGTTGAAAGCATGCCGATCCAAAAATAAACACCGGTGCTGGCAAGAATGAAGAGCATTCCGAGAAGCATAAATATTGTCATGAGAAGAGCGGAATTTCTGAAGAAGATTCCGAGATACATAACGATAAATCCGATGAAAATTAAACTAAGGGCAAATGTGCGAATCTTATTGATTTTATTTGAGTACTTAGCCATACTGCTCCCTCCTAAAAACTAACTATACCATACTCCTTTTGCTGAAATAAATATTAATATAGAATGGTGTCGAAAAATGTCTCACCTTTAGGAAGGATTTCATTTATAATTGTCGAAGATATACGCTATCAATAAAATGGAGGAATTATGATGGAAGATATTCTCCGTCCTATATACCAGGAACGGGCAAGCCAGACAAACACTCTGGGCGTGATTATGACCGAAAAAATGCAAAAGGCTATTCCTGCTACTGATACATTTGATGCTGTACTGCTGATCCTTGTTGAGGATGCAGATGAATCTGTATTTGTTAAACATTACACATATAAAGATAAAAAAGCGGCTCTTCATATCGTGACAGATAAGCAGCTTCGCGAATGGATTCTGCTGGGGTCTAACCGGAAAATCTTTGATTGGCTCTATAATGGAAAAGTTTTATTTGATCGAAATGAATATATTCATAACCTGAAGGTGGAATTAAGAGAGTTTCCGTTCTATGGGCGAAAATTAAAAATGGGTCTTGAGTTTGCCAAGCTGATCAGACGATATATGGATGGCAAAGCCTTCTTTGAAAATCGCCATTATTTTGATGCCTATAACCATATTGTTCATTCCCTTCATCATCTGGCCAGGCTTGCAGTTATTGAAAATGGATTCCATCCGGAAGTAACTGTCTGGAATCAGGTAAAGCAGATTGAGCCTGAAATCATGAAGCTTTATGAGGAATTGGTGAATAGCCAGGAGCCGCTGGAAAAAAGGCTGGAGCTGCTGTTCCTTGCAAGTGAATTTTTAATTCATTCGAGAACGAAACAAGGAATCAGCCATCTTGCCGATGTGCTTGCAGAGAAAGAAGAATGGTCCATTCATGATATAATGAACCATGATGAACTTCATCTTTATGCGGTTGACTTAAGCATGCTTCTTGAGTATTTGATTGATAAGCATTTCATAGAAGTAGTAAACATAGAAACAAAAGGCCAGGGACTTTATCACAGGTATTACAAACTCAAAAAAAAGTTATCGTAAAAAAACTATAAAAGCTATTGACCTTTATTTAAATCCTTGGTATATTTATATCCGTCGCTGCGATATGAACGAAAAACATTTTCACAGACGACGGATAACTTATAAAAAAGTGTTGACACATAAAATCAACACATGTTATATTAATAAAGTCGCTTCTGGGCGATTAGGTAAAATATAACAAGCGCAATTGATCTTTGAAAACTGAACGAACAATACGTCAACGTTTAAATCATTAGTCTTTTTCGAAAAGACAATCGAGCTATATCAACTCTTATATGGAGAGTTTGATCCTGGCTCAGGACGAACGCTGGCG
>NZ_JAMBOJ010000125.1 GCF_023715565.1 Cytobacillus firmus
AAGGAAATTCACTGCCAATCACTGAGAGCATAGCAATTCTTACTACTAAAAATAGAAAAAGATGAATTTGAATGTGCTCAAATTCATCTTTTTCACTATTTGAAACTAGTTATGTCCCAGCCTCTTCCTTTTGAATCTTTCTAAAGATATTAAGATTTAACTCCAACTCCGATACCTATATTACCAACAGCCTTCCTCTTCCCCCTAAACCAAGCAAACACAATCGCCGCTATCAGTGTAAATCCTAAGTACCCCATTAAAGGATAAACCGTTCCGACCAAGGTGATGAAGCCGATGAAACTGGCGCCAAAAGCGGCAGCTCCAAATAATACCACAAAGGCGTTGAACTTAGGATTCTCTCTTTTTACGATTCTTACAGTGAAGGCATATAGCATCCCAACAGCTGTGTTGTAGATCATGCCCAGCAGGACGACGAACATTAAAAGTCCAAATGCGGGAGAAATTTCATTTGCAAGAGCAAGGATTGGCATTGGGGATCCCTCCACCACATCCATTTTAACCAGCATGGCTACATTGATAAGTAAAATCAGAACACCAAGTCCAACTCCGCCTAGGATGCCGCCCATGCCAGCCTGCTTTTCATCTTTTGTTGTGCCGCCCATGACAGCAAGCATCGCTGCACCAGCCGCAATATTGTAAGAAACATATAGTAATCCGCCCATAAACCAATTGGATGCGGCTGGCGTCCCGCTTTCCACCAATTTCTGAACTTCTAAGAAGTCCACCTCCATCGTACTTAGAGCATAGCCGCAAATAATAACCACCATAAGCAGGAGAAATGGCGTGACCATGCTGATTATTGAGATGACTTTTTGGATGTTGAGACATACTGTCAGAATCGTAAACACCGCCATAATGATATTCCCAGCTATGCTCGGGATGCCGAACTGTTCTTCGAAAATCGATCCCGATCCGGCAAGCATGACGACGGCCACCCCGAAAAGGAAGAATGTAATGATGAAATCAACAGCCATTCCAAGATACTTTCCGCAAATATGGTAAATCACATCTTTATGGGAATCTGTCTGAAGGCGGCTTCCAAGCTGCGTTAAATTCATGCCGAGAAAGGCAAAGAAAAAGGTCGCCAGCACGGCTCCGGCTAACCCCATCCAGCCGAAGGAAGTAAAAAACTGCAAAATTTCCTGTCCCGAAGCAAAGCCTGCTCCGACAATGACCCCAATAAAGGCCCCGGCAATCTGAATACTCTTTTTCATTCTGATTCCCCCTTTTGATATTTGAATTTTTTGACAACTTTACGTAAAAGAGAAAGAGAGAATTCTCTCTCTTTAAAGACCATTGGAGCTTGATCGTTTGATTTGAGTCGCACTATTTTTGTCGTTGAGTGCCATTCGTGCCCCGTAATTCGGTTTGAACGGTATTATTCCACCTGTTTAGGGCCGCTGGTGTTTGATTATTTCACTTGAGTGGCTCTATTCTCACCGTTTGGGGCCGCTCGCGCTCCATTTTTAGTCAAGTCCACTATTTTGTGTAAATTCATTCCTAGGAAAAACAAGTTATTTAGCTCTATGTTTTTGAAGTAGTGGAAGGGGCCCCTTCCACTACTTCAAAAATTTCGCTCCGCAGATTCTAC
>NZ_JAMBOJ010000126.1 GCF_023715565.1 Cytobacillus firmus
CTCCTCCAAAATCCTAACCTCCAGTAAAATAACATCACAAACTATTTTACTAAAGTTTTAGGGTGATAGAGCAAAAGTGTAAAATCTAATCAAGCGAAAACTGTCAACTTTATTCTAGCGTTTACATCAACTAAACTGCCCTTTACTTAAATAAGAAAAAGCCACCTTACTTGGCAGCTGTTCTTGAAATAAAACTCACCATTAGATGAATAATGTATCTAAATTGATTAAAACATTCTGTTTTAGATAATTATACTGTTTATCATTAGTATCTTTATATGCTTCTTCTCTATTTGAAGGAATATCCATATATAAGATGTCTTCTATAAATTGAGAAGCTGTAAAGTCGTGTCGTCTTCCATTAATAATATTATAAAAATGCCATCCATCAGGTAATTTAGTTTTCTTAATTTCTCCACCTAATAGATCATTTACTACTAATGTGGTTACACCACATTGCCCCTTTGCAGGATTATACTTACTCCATTTTGAACTTGATTCTAAAGACCAAGATTTAGACAAAGCATTCATTATTTGTTCTATTTTAAACGTGTTATCCTCCATAAAAATCCCTTCTCTTATATTAAAATATTAATCTTAATTCTAATTAAGCAAACCTGCCCCTTTTGTTGAATAAGAAAAAACCGCCTGCTAAATAGCGGCAGAATTAAAGGGATTAAGTGAACACCAAAGTAAAAATTTTCTTCGGAAGATACTTTCCTATTTTCCGTTCCCTTAAAAGAATTTAACGTATAAACTCGATCAAATTTGGTGGGACAGGTTCAAAAATATAAACTTCAGGATTATTAAAGGGCTTGTGCTTCATATACTCTGCCAGAGTAGTCATACTTTCCCAATACTCCTTCATTAAATCCTCCCTTGAAGGTAATCCTTCAACAAGATACCCTTTCCCTCCGTCAGGGATAGCTTCAATATAAGCAAATAAATCACTTGAAATATCGAAGTTAAAAACTAGAATTTTATCACTAGAAACAGGAAAACGAAAGTAAGGTTTTTCATATGGTTCCAAATCTGCACCAAAAGCAACTTTAAAATCAATCCATTTAGGAATATTTACGGGTCTGAAACGCTCTGTTAGTTGTGGAAAGAAATTAGCACCTCTTGAATACCATCTTGTTGCTGTTTTATGATTTAACCCTTCCTTTAAAACCATTTGGGGACTTATATATTCCCCGTTATTATTGTGAATGACCATATGATATAAAAACAAAGAATTACCTCCTTTCGAATACTTCCTCAACTACTTTGATTTTACCACCTATTTACAAATGGTTAGTAACCTTTATTGAACTAACCTACCTCTTTTGTTAAGGCTGTTTTCGTAAATATTGTTGCTATACCATAATGCTATAACAAAGAAAACTCGCATTAAAAAAACTGCGAGTTTTTTTATTTAAGGATTTGCTTATTAAACTAAACCAGCTAATAGGAGTCAAGAACTTCTTATTAAAAATTTTTTTCTTCCGTGTTATACTTTGGAAGGCACGCCAAATAACCCTCCAAATACCTTTTGGAAGGTTTTTCATTAGCTGCTTTTT
>NZ_JAMBOJ010000127.1 GCF_023715565.1 Cytobacillus firmus
CATATCTGATGATATACATTTGTTTGAGATTCGTTTTCTTTAACGCTCTAGTCTTACTATTAGGTGCATAAGAATGTTTTAGTTTTAAGCATTCCCATTGGTTAGCTATCCACCAATCTAAATCATTTAAAACAATGTTCGATAGTAGGGGGGATAGGATACCTCCTTGCGGAGTTCCTTTAGTTGGAACACCTATGCCTTTTATTGGTGCCTTTAACATTTTTGAAACAATGGCTAATACTCTTTTATCCCGTATACCTATACTGTACATTTGTTTAATTAATTTTGAATGGCTTACATTGTCAAAAAAACCTTTTATATCAATGTCTACTACATGATGTAACTTCACATTATTGACTAAGAACTGACATCTAGCCATTACATGATGAGTTGACCTATTTAGTCTGAAACCGTATGAATGGTGATAAAATTTAGCCTCACAAATTGGTTCTAATACTTGTTTGAACATCTGTTGTATTAACCTATCTCTCATAGTTGGAATTCCTAATGGTCTTTTCTTTCCATTCGGTTTAGGTATTTCAACTCTTCGTACCGTTTGAGGTTTATAATTCTTTAATGCTTTTCGAATTACTTCAATAAATTCATCAACGTTTTCAATTTTATATTTATCAATCGTGATGCCATCAGTTCCAGCTGTTTTTGAACCTGTATTCGCTTTGATGTTTCGAAAGGCTAATAAGATATTGTCTTTCGATATGATATGTTCATATAGCCTTAAACCCTTTGTAGCATTGTTTTTACTTCGCTCGTAAAGGTCATCAAATATGTCTTGCATACTGTAATATTCTGCATGCCGTAAAGCTGTACTCACCGATGGATTGTTTCTCCTTCCTTGCGGAAAATCCCATCATCGTACTCGACCCTGTGAGTTTCATTAAATTGATTTGCCTTCAACGAATAAGACTTGGGACCATCCCTCCACGTTCGTTACACGTTTCATCGGTACTATATCCCTACTTTCGCAAGAATAAAGTCACTTCGATGTTTATTTATCTTATAGACACCATCCAGATAGTAGTCTTTTAATAGTGGATGTTTCTTACTTACAACGTTCCGATTAACCTAGCTTTACATATATCCGTAGGTGCTTACTTTAAGCCTGTCAATTCTATATCCTCATTAGTTAGATATTCCGAGGTTCCTATGTACTAGTCGTACTTTTCGGTGTTTGACACTGCATTTACAGCATACGTCTTTCGAGCGTATTAGATTCTAGACCTGTACATTCGCAAGTTCGTCAGTCCATCTGGACATTCTCACCTTAGATATTTTATAGCATCCCGACCTATCATGAACCATATTCTGTTTAAGAACTTAGGTACATTTCAGCCGACTTCACCTAGCTTCATACACGTTCGGGCTACTACCATTCCGTGCATGTAGGAGTATCAGATAACTCGTTTCAGCTCAACATGACGGCCCTCATTCCAAGTTTCAATTAATCAGTTGTGATTGCTTTTTAGCAATCCTCCTATTTCGTGTTTATACACTTATAAGGAAACGTTTCGCACAGTAC